>NZ_SISB01000001.1 GCF_004310295.1 Pseudomonas sp. BGI-2
TTCATGCCTGATCGGATATCTGCCAGCAGATGAAGGATATCGCTCAGGCTTGTGCGATAAGCCGCGCGTCAGGCTTCAAATCTGACCACCAGACGCTCCCGCGTCTGTATAGGAAGGTTCGCATAATGTATATTATGTTAAACGATGTGTCTGTGCGGAACTTCCTATGCTTGTGCATGTTTCCAGGTACAACTGGATTCGGCCCCATCAATTCAACGGTGGGCTGGCGCCAGCTCGGGCCGAAGACGAAGGACTCTATAGATTTCAGAAATCACCTGCATCGTTGCGTCTTCGATCGTTCCTTCATTACGGCATAAAACCCAGCCGTGATCTGCAATCGCACGCTCGAACGCATTGGTACAAGCGACATGTTCTTCCAGCTTATGGATCACAGTACTGCTCAGCCCACGCCGTCGTCCCGCTGCCCTCGCCCATGAAATTTCAGGGGCAGTGACAACCCCGACATGCAGGTCTGGCACTCGCACGTTTCGATCGATGTTCAACTGTAGAATCTCTGCAAACGGGACTATCCTGCGAAACGCGGCATCAGACGGGTACCAGCGATCGATCAGGATGATGCTGCCTGGTGGCTGTTTAGCCAGCACGTGCTGGGAAATCCAGGTGCGGCTATCAGCAAAGCGCTCACAAACCCCCAACTCCAAATCCCGGGTGGGATTTCTGACGAGCTTGTTAACGAGGGCCATTGTTTCCCCCCTATAGGGATCGCTTTTTTTCTCGCACAGTCGGATCACCTTTTTGTTGTCTGCCCTCAGTACTTTCGTAACGGCTTCCAACAGTGTGGTTTTGCCGGTTCCCTTGGGCCCATCTAGAGAAACAAACAGCGGACGATTCATTCTTCAAACAACGATTGATATATGGTTTTTTTGCCCGGTTCGTTCGCTGGAACCGCTTGGCGCGACTACGCGAATCGAGTGGAGGGACCTGATGAACAGACATTGATGACACTCTAACCCGGTTTCTGGCGAACGGGTCTCAAAATCCAGGGTTACAGCCACTTATGGACATCGGTCATCGTCCATCAGAATAATGCTGTGTCAGGGCGGAACTTCTGCCACAACCCGACCCGCCGCCAGAGACGGACCGCTGGTCGCATCAGTTTCCTTCCTCGGGTCTTTGCCTATGGGCTAACAGATCCAAAACTAAACTTCGCTCGATAAAGCGGCTGCGCTGAACTCATGAAAAAATATGTTTGCTACCCTTAGTGAGAGGCATTGAAGCAACCTGCTTTCACCTTCCCGACATTGACCCAGTCATTCCAAACCTGCCCGGCCACAAAGAGGTAAGGCAATGCGTATTTCGTTATTTTACGCGGTGTCAGTCGTACTGGTTTTAACTGGGCCTTTGTGTCTGGCGCAGGCACTGGAGGCGTCCGCAAACGTTGCTGAAACAGCGCCCGTCACGACAGCGGGCAAAGACGCCGTGTTTACCCAGGAACAGCTTGATCAAATGCTGGCTCCCATTGCGCTCTACCCCGATCCATTGCTTGCACAGGTCCTCATGGCGACCACGTATCTCGGGGAAATCGCCGAAGCGGTAACCTGGTCTAAAAGCTCACCCGGACGCCAAGGGCGATGATGCGGTCAAACAAGTGGCGAGCCAGCCTTGGGATCCAAGCGTTCAGGCGCTGGACGCTTTCCCTCAGGTCCTGGCAACGCTGGGGCAGGATCCCGTTTGGGTGCAGCGCCTGGGTGATGCTTTTCTGGCGCAACCGGCGATCTCATGAACGGCGTGCAACGCTTGCGTCGTCAGGCCCAAACAGCAGGCAACCTTCAGAGCAACCAGTACCAGAACGTGACCGTTCAGGCGGCACCCGCGCCCACTACTTCGGCCCCTGCCCCGGCCAATAGCACCTCCACCATCATCATTCAGCCCTCTGATCCGCAGGTGGTGTACGTTCCCACCTATAACCCGACAACAACCTACGGCACCTGGCCCTACCCTGCTTCGCCGTCCCGCGTACTACCCACCGCCACCCGCGTATTACCCCGGTCAGGCTTTGATGGCCGGGCTGGCGTTTGGTACCGGTGTGGCGATCGTCGGCTCGTTGTGGGGTAATTGTGACTGGGGCAATAACGACATAGACATCGACGTCAACCGCTACAACAACATCAATCGAAACAATCAAATCACCAATAACAAGTGGCAGCACAACGCCGCTCATCGTGATGGTGTCCCCTATCGGGACACTCGCAGCCGCGAACAATTCGGCCGGCAACTGGACGGTGCCAATCAACGCGAAGCCTTTCGGGGTGACAATGCACAGCGAGCCCAGGCTCGTGAAAAAGCCCGTAGTTCCATGGACAGGGCCGGTATCGAAAGACCTGCCACCACTAATCGCGAAGCCCGTGATCGAGCTCGCGCAGCCCAGTCTGGAACCTCGGCAAGCAATCGAATGCAGGCGGATACGGACAGATCGAGATCGCCTGACAGGGGCCAAGGCACTGCGAGAAACACTCGGGATAATCAGCCGTCAGGCAGACAAAACGCGCAGGTCAATCAACTCAGACAGGACTCCGCACAGCCGCGCCAGGCTGCGCAAAATCGCTCTTCCGCCGGCAGCGCCCGCAACAATGCATTCGCCGACGCGCGCTCGCCGTCCCAGTCCAACGCACAAGCCAGCCGTGGCCGGGCCAGCCAGGTTTCCGCCCAGCGCCCCAGTGCAGCACGATCTGCCGGTCATCAGATCCGCAGGCCGTCCAGTGCACCACGTTCAAGGGGGGGCCGTCGTTGAAAAACCAGTATCGAGTCAAGTCACTCATGGGCAAGCTTTATCCCCTATTGGCGATAGCGGCCGGTGTGGCATGGTCGTGCATGGCTACGGCGCAGCAATCCTTTCCAACGCCGGAAAGGCCGCTGAAGCGTTCGTCGAGGCACTGGGCACGGAGCACGCTGATCAGGCTCGCCTCACCGAGTTGCTGGGAGATGAATGGCACAGTTACATCCCGCGCGAAGGTGTGCAGCGCAGCGATGTCGACGCGTTTTTGAAGGAATATCGCGAACAGCATCGGATTGAGAAAACCAGCGACAAAAAAGCGCTACTGTCGGTTGGCAATAGCCACTGGACATTGCCCATTCCCCTGATAAAAGTCGACAACGGTTGGCGCTTCGACATCAAGGCCGGTAACGCAGAAATCCGGGCTCGGCGAATCGGTCGCAACGAACTCGACGCGGTGCAAGCGGTGCTGACTTATCACGATGCCCAGATGGACTACGCATCAGTGGATCGCGACGGTGACGGCGCACTCGAATATGCGCAGAAAATTTTTAGCACGCCCGGCAAGCATGACGGGCTCTATTGGGCAGAGGACGATAGCGGCCAGATCAGCCCGTTGGGGCCTTCGTTCGGCAAAACCATTGCCGGTGAAGATTGGCATGGTTACCGCTTCCGTATCCTTGAGGGCCAAGGACCTTCAGCACCTGGCGGTGCCTTCAGCTACCTCATCGGTGACAAGATGAGCCGTGGTTTTGCGCTGATCGCCTGGCCGGCAAAGTACGACGACACTGGGGTGATGATCTTCATGATCAGCCATGAAGGACAAGTATTTGAGAAAGCCCTGGGACCCAATGGCGGCAAACTGGCCCAGTCGATGAAACGCTTCGATCCAGACGACAGTTGGAAGGCGGTGAAAATAGATCCCGAATAGCAGCAGGCGTTTGATCAGCAACGGATAGGCATAGGCGCCGTCGGCGGGCGGAATTATTGTTGTCGCCGTCATGGTGGGGGTCCTCGTCCTGTCAGAACTGCTCGGCTTACAACGCATAAAGGCACTCGCTGCCTGCCTTGGCCGAGGCGCTCAACGAGTGAATGCGCGGCAGCAGACGGGCAAGGCTTGATAGGCCTCGGCAAAACCGTCGGGGGCGGTGACCGAGCCGTTGTTGACGCCCACACCGTCCGTCAACTCGCGCACGCGCTGGGCGACATCTTCGTGGCTGTAGTTGATGACATGGTCGCAGCCATGGGCCTTGGCAATTTCGCCCTTGACCTCGATGGATACGGTGCCGATGACGTTCAGACCGATCTGACCAGCCGCTTCTCATCAGACAACAATGGCTTTTCATTTCATGACAGGCGGCGTGTCCTCTACGCGCCGGCGGCGGATGACGCACTCGGTGGTGCTTTCACGCTTGTCACGCTGGTTCAACGCGATCGAGATTGGCTAAATCGCTCAGCGATCTTCCTCCTCCCCACCCATCGAATACGTCATCAGATAGCTGCTGACCGCGGCATTTATAGTGGGGAAAAATGCCTCTTCGCCAAGTCGCGCGTACAAGCCGAATCGCTTGAGCTTGTCCTTGACCGGGTCCTTCATTTCGGCGATGCACAATTTGATCTGCGCTGCCTGCAGGGTATCCGCCAAGTCGGCCAGCATGTCCGCAGACGTCACGTCCACGCTGGTCACTGGTTCCGCCGTGACGACCAGCCAGTTCACAGGCGTTGGAGATGCTGCCAGGGCATTCAGCACGCGGTCCTGGAACAATTCGGCATTGGCGAAAAACAAGGGTGCATCCCAGCGAAACAGCACCAGCCCGGGAATGAGGTGCACGTTGGGATAACGCTGGATGTCGTGGTAACCCTTGATGCCCTCGACGCGACCCAGCACCGCCGAATACGGTCGCCAGCCATCCCATAGAAATTCGATGACGGCAATCACGATCGCGAGCCCGATGCCCTGAATCGCACCGAAAACGGCCACGCCAATGGTGCAGGCGATCGATAGCCAGAACTCCCAGCGTTGCATGCGATAGATTCGTCGCAGGTCGCTGATCTCGATCAAGCCAATCGCCGATGCAATCACCACCGCAGCCAATGCGCTTGTCGGTAGATGCTGCAGCAGGTTCGGCGCCACTAACAACAGCAAGGCGACACAAAGCGCGCCGACGACTCCAGTTACCTGGGTTCTGGCACCGGCGGCCTCTGCCACCGGGGTACGTGAAGAGCTGCTGGAAACGGCGAAGCCCTGGAAAAATCCAGCGGCCAGGTTGGCAATGCCAAGCCCTACCATTTCCTGATTCGGGTCGACATAAGTACGAGTCCGTGCCGCATAGACACGGGAAAGCACGCTGGTGTCCGCGAACGAAATAAGGGCGACGGCGCAACCGCCGACCAGCACAGGGACAACATCGGCGGTGGTGATCCAGGGGATGGCAAACGCCGGCAAGCCTTGCGGGAGCGTGCCGAGGACCGAAACGTTTGCGCGCGCAGCGAGGTCCAGCACACCCACCGCGATGGTCGCCCCTGCCACGGCGATCAGGATGGTCGGCAGGCGCTTGTAGCCCTTGAGCAGCAGGATGACCGCCAGAGTGGCAGCACCGACCATGAACGTTACCCCGTTGGTCTTTCCCTCCATGATCGCGGTGGCAATCGCCCACAGGTTTCTCAGTGGTCCGTCGGTTTCGATCGAAAAACCGAAGAGCTTGGGCAGTTGGCTGATCAACACGGTCAGCGCTATCCCGTTCATGTAACCGTAGCGGATCGGTTTGGAAAGCAGCTCGGTGATGAAGCCGAGACGTGCCACTCCGGCCAGGATGCATACCGTCCCTGAGACAATCGCCATCATGCCCGCCAGCGCTACGGCACGCTGTGGATCGCCACCGGACAGAGGCAGGACGACGGCGAGAATAACTGCAACCAATGAAGAGTCCGGCCCCAGCACCAGAATCCGGCTCGGCCCGAACAATGCGTAAGCGATTAGCGGGACGATGGTTGCGTAGAGCCCATAGATACCGGGAATGCCCGAAGCTTGCGCGTAAGCGATGCCGACGGGCACCAACATGGTGGTCAGCACCAGGCCGGCCACGATGTCGTGCCGCAACCAGGCTAACGGGTATTCGCGCAGCGCATGGAGACCCGGCATCCAGCGCCCCCACCTCGTCTGGTCACCCGCCTTCACTCGCACAGCAATCCGACCCGGCTCCGGAGGTGAACTATTGGAACCGTTCATAGGTTTGGCCTCCGTGTCGGATAAGCCTGAGACGGTTGAAGAAAGGTCATGGCGCTTGAAATCGGTAAAAAAAGCATAGCTGCTGGGAGAACATTGCGTGCCCTCCTCCTGCCATCCAGCCATCTCCGGGCGGAGTGGTCAGCGGCGTGACATAGGACTTTGAGCGACATCCGCCGCCAAGCGGACATGGCAAGTTCTGAGCACTGACTTACACTGCGTACACCCAATGCACACGAATGACTGTTCAACGGATCGCCAGGTCCACGGCAATCCGGGCATCACGTAATGATCTAGGTGAAGCCAGCATGAAAACGGTCACGACCCCTTTCACCCGTCTGCTCGCTGCCAGCCTTTGCGCGGCGGCGAGTCTCTGTGCGAATGCAACGTCCCCTCCCAGCATCGACTGCGCTCAGGCCAAGGCATCCGTCGAGAAGCTGATCTGTCGCGATCCGCAACTGACGCAGATGGATATTGAACTGACGCGTCTTTATCGCCTGGCGCTCACGGATGCGCATTCAGTTCCGCCCCCGGACAAAGTTATCATCGACCAGCAGTTCTGGATCAATGCCCGCAATGATTGCGCCGCCGGGCCGGAGCTGAAGACGTGCATCATCCGAGGTTACGTCGAGCGCGCACACCAGCTACGCCAAGGCTCGGCCATTGTCAGAACCAAGGATCCGGACCGACTCACCGAAGGCCCCCTGGCGTTCCGTTGCGAAGGGTTTAACGCGCTGATTTCTGCCACCTTCTTCCGCACGCAGCCGGGTGTCGTGTACATGAAATGGGCGAACACCGCGATCACCTTGAGCCAAGTACAGAGTGACTATGGTGCCCGATACACCGGCAAGGATAACCAGGGCAACTACAGCTTCTGGCAAGACGGTGGCGCAGTGCTTTTCCAGAAGCCTGGCTCAAGGGAAATGAGTTGTACGGTCGAGCCGGTTGGTTGATGGCTTTGGCGCAACTCAGTGCCCGCGAATGTAGTGTTCCAGTTGCCGAATCAGATCGGCCTGCTCGACGATGGCTTCCTTGACCAGATCACCAATCGACAACAGGCCGATCAGCTCGCCATCGTCCACCACCGGCAGATGACGCAAATGACTGTCGGTCATGACCGCCATGCAGCGTTCGATGCTCTGCTGACTCGGCGCAGTCACCACCGGCGCGCTCATGATGTCGCGCACCGGCGTACCCACCGAAGAACGCCCCTGCAACACGACCTTGCGGGCATAGTCGCGCTCGCTGATCACCCCGACCACCTGCCCTTTTTCGATGACGGGAAGTGCGCCGACGTTCTTTTCGGCCATGATCTTCAGGGCCTCCAGAACCATTTCATCCGGCGCGATGCTATGCACCTGACGGTTTTGCACGACCTTTAGTTTGAGCAGCTGTGCGGCTGTTTTCATATGTGGCTCCGATGCTGTTGCGCGATGCTGTTAATGACCTTCAAACAACCCCGACTTCCACCACCCCACCGTTCAACCGCACCGGCCAGACCCGCAAACGCTGTTGCGGGTACTCCAGGCAACTGCCGTCCGCAAGCCGGAAATGCTGTTTGTAGATCGGCGAGGCAACCACCAGGTCGCCCTTGATGCTGCCGATCAAGCCACGACCGATGACATTCGCCCCGGATTGCGGATCGTGGTTGTCGATGGCGTACAGGGTCTTGCCCTCGGCTCCGGGCAGGTAGAACAGCGCCACTTGTGCGCCGTCGAGCCACACGACGACGCCGGAGTTGCTGACCAGGTCCTGTTGCTCGCACACGGTTTGCCAGGCATCGGTGTTTTCCAGGGAAGCGATGCGGTGGGTAGTGGACTGGCTCATCAGGCAATCTCCTCGGTAACAGGGATAAGGTTGAGTTCGGCGGCCATGATCGGGCGTCGTTGACCGCGTTCCTGGACAAAGTGGATGTCCGGGTCCGGGCGTTTATCGTTGACGAAGGTGCGGAAACGCTTGAGTTTTTCCGGGTCTTTGAGGGCGTTGGCCCACTCGCATTCATAGCGGTCGACCACCAACTGCATCTGCGATTCGAGCTCTTCACCCAGGCCGAGGCTGTCGTGGATGATCACATCCTTAAGGTAATCGAGGCCGCCATCCAGGCTTTCGCGCCAGACCGAAGTGCGCTGCAATTTGTCGGCGGTGCGGATGTAGAACATCAGGAAACGGTCGATGTAGCGGATCAGGGTTTCATCGTCCAGGTCGGTGGCGAACAGCTCGGCGTGACGCGGGCGCATGCCACCGTTGCCGGCGATGTAAAGGTTCCAGCCCTTCTCGGTGGCGATCACGCCGACGTCTTTGCTCTGGGCTTCGGCGCACTCGCGGGTGCAACCGGACACGGCGAATTTGAGCTTGTGCGGCGAACGCAGGCCTTTGTAGCGATCCTCGATGGCCAGCGCCATTTTCACGCTGTCCTGCACGCCGTAACGGCACCAGGTGCTGCCGACACAGGACTTCACCGTGCGGGTGGATTTACCGTAGGCATGCCCGGTTTCGAAGCCCGCTTCAATCAGCTCGGCCCAGATGTCAGGCAACTCATGCAACTGCGCGCCGAACAGGTCGATCCGCTGGCCGCCAGTGATTTTGGTATAGAGATCGTATTTCTTCGCTACCACGCCGATGGCGATCAGTTTGTCGGCGGTGATCTCGCCACCGGGAATGCGCGGTACTACCGAATAGGTGCCGTTTTTCTGCATGTTGGCCATGAAGGTGTCGTTGGTGTCCTGCAGCGGCACCAGCGAGGCGTCCATGATCGGCTGGTTCCAGCACGACGCGAGGATCGAGCCCACCGCCGGTTTGCACACGTCGCAACCGGTGTGGCCACGGCCATGCTTGGTCAGCAATTCTTCGAAGGTGATCACCCCTTCTACCCGCACCAGCGCATAGAGTTCCTGACGGGTGTACGCGAAGTGTTCGCACAGGCTTTTGTCGACGCTGACGCCACGGGCAATCAGTTCATGCTCGAACACCTGCTTGAGCAGCCCTGCACAACCACCGCAGCCAGTGCAGGCCTTGGTCTGCGACTTGAGCAGGCCGAGGTCGGTGCAGCCTCCGTCGATGGCCGAGCAAATGGAGCCCTTGGTGACGTTGTGGCACGAGCACACCGTGGCCGACTCGGGCAACGCGCCCGGGCCCAGGGTCGGTGCGCCTTCGGACGACGGCAGAATCAGGCTGGCGGGTTCCGCTGGCAGCGCAATCGCGTTCTGCATGTATTGCAGTAGCGTATCGTAATAGCTGTTGTCACCGACCAGCACCGCGCCGAGTACGTGCTTGCCGGTCGCATCCACCACCAACCGACGGTAGCTGGCGGTGGTTTCGTCGATGAATTGATAACTGCGCGAGCCCGGCGTGCTGCCATGGGCATCACCGATGGAGCCGACATCAACGCCCAACAGCTTGAGCTTGGTCGACATGTCCGCGCCCATGAACGGCTCGGCAGCCTCGTTGCACAGCAGGGCAGCAACACCGCGCGCCATCTGGTATCCCGGGGCGACCAGGCCAAAAATGCTGCCATTCCACGCGGCACACTCGCCGATGGCATAGATGTGCGGATCGCTGGTCAGGCATTGGTCGTCAATCACCACGCCGCCACGCGGGCCGACTTCCAGCGAGCACTGGCGGGCCAATGTGTCTTGCGCGCGGATACCGGCCGAGAACACGATCAGGTCGGCTTCAAGAAATTCGTCATTGGCGAAATTCATCCGGTAGCGATATTCCTCGCCGGCACTGATCGATTGAGTGCCGCGTGACAGGTGCACACCGACGCCGAGGCGTTCGATTTGTGCCTTGAGCGCACGACCGCCCTGTTCGTCCAGCTGCACCGGCATCAGGCGCGGGGCGAATTCCACCACATGGGCTTCCAGGCCCAGGCTTTTCAGGGCGTTGGCGGCTTCCAGCCCGAGCAGGCCACCGCCGACCACCACGCCACGTCGGGCGTTGGCCGCCGCGGCACGGATCGCATCGAGGTCTTCAAGGGTGCGGTACACCAGACGCGAATCGCCCTCAGCACCTTCGATTGGCGGCACAAATGGATAGGACCCGGTGGCCAGGACCAATTTGTCGTAGGCGACACACCCTTGCGCGGTGATCACCTCGCGCCGGACGCGGTCGATTTCCAGCACCGGCACCCCCAGGTGCAAGGTGACACCCGGGGTCTGGTACAGCGAGGCTTCACCCAAGGCGAGCGACTCGGCATCACGGCCGGTGAAGTATTCGGAAAGGTGCACGCGGTCGTAGGCACGCATCGGCTCCTCGCTGAACACGTGCAGCTGATAGTAATCAAGGGCGCCGCGCTCGATCAGCTGTTCGACACAATGGTGTCCGACCATGCCATTACCGATCACGATCAGCGTTTGCAGCTTGTTCAACGCGGCCACATTGGAATTCATAAGAAGCACCCGGCTAAGCCCATCACGGTTCAAAATGCAAAAAAAAACGCCTGAAACCTTGCGGTTCCAGGCGTCTTTGCCTGTTCTTTTGCGGTGTTGAAACCAGACGTCTCTGCCTGATCCACCGATGTTGCCCACGAATCGATCGTCGTTGACCGAGGGGGCTGCCCACTCGAATGCGTTCACGGTGGGCCTGGTCGATGTAATGCAGCGATTGTGCCAAGCGCTGATTGTCGCGGTTTTACGGCTCCCGCCGGGGCTTAAAGGGTATGAACTCTGCAGTTTCTGCCTTGGCTTAGTGCATGCCGCCGCACGAAAGCTTTATTAAAGTGCATCGGCATGCCTGGATTACAGATACCAGCGATACTCCCGCGCACTGATCTCCTGCATGAACGCCAGATGATCCTGGCGCTTGTTCTCGCAATACACGTCCACGAACTCCGCGCCCAGCCCTTCGCGCAGCTGTGGCTGATACTGCATGGCGCGCACCGCTTCGAGCATTTCCAGCGGGAAGTCGACCCCGCTGTTGCGGTCGTCGTTAAGCGGCTGGATCGGCTCGTTGCCTGCTTCCAGACCATGTTCCAGTCCAACCAGAATCGCCGCCAACACCAGGTATGGGTTGGCATCGGCGCCGGACAGGCGATGTTCAATGCGCAGGTTTTTCGCATCCGATTCCGGAATGCGCACGCACGCATCGCGATCCTCAAACCCCCAGCTCGCCCGCGTGGCGATGTTCGTCGTGCCGCCCAAACGGCGAAATGCATTCTGGTTGGGCGCGAAAATCGGCATGCAATGCGGCAGCAATTCCAGACAACCTGCAACGGCATGACGCAACGATTGCTGCTGGTTCGCCGCCAGGATGTTGTTGCCGGCAGCGTCGTAAAGGCTGACATGCACATGCATGCCGCTGCCCGGGTGCTGCAAGTAAGGTTTGGCCATGAAACTGGCGCGGTAACCGTGTTTCAGCGCGACGCCACGGCTGCTGCGACAAAACAGGGCCGCCCAGTCCGCCGCACGCAAACCATCATCGAGATGACCGAAATTGATCTCGAACTGGCCCGGACCGAGCTCGGCGGTGATCACCGTGGAATCGATGCCTTGAGCCCGTGACGCCTCGACCATGTCATCGAGCACCGGGGCAAAGCGTGACAGGCGCTCGATGTGCATGTTCGGTTGATCATCGGCATCGTCGGTCAGGCCATCCCGGGGGAATTGAGGCAGCCCGTCGCGCAGCTTTTTATCGAACAGATAGAACTCCAGCTCGAACGCCACCACCGGATGAATACCTTTGCCCGCGAGCCTGTCCAGCACCTGCGCCAGGACCTGGCGCGGCTCGAAAACGATCGGGTTTTCGGTGCCGTCCGAGGTGATCAGCATCTGCCCCAAGGGTTGCGACTCCCAGCTCACCGGTTTGAGTGTGCCCGGCACCAGCCGGCGCAGCGCATCCGGGTCACCGTCGTTAAAGCAGTAATCGCCAATCTTGAACAACCCGCCCTGCACGCCCAGCAGCACACAGTTTTGCGGCAGTTTCAGCGCGCTGCCGGCCGCGACCTTTTCCAGCATGTCCACGGGATAGCGCTTGCCGTAGAAGTGCCCCGGAATGTCGAGGGAAATCAGGTCGACGTAACGTACATCAGGGTAGCGTTGGCGGAAGGCTTGCACCTCGGCCAGCAGATCAGCGTCCATCATCGTTGGTCCTATTGTGATTATCAGGTGTAGACCCAAAGCACTCGCGTGAGGTGCTCGGTGAGGTTGCCGTAACGGCAACGGGTATGGCTGTCGAACTGAAAGCTGTCGCCGGTTTGCAAGGTGACGGCGTCGTCATCGCCCAACCACAGCGTCAACTCGCCTTCGAGCACGTAGCCACCCTGCTCCGAGCTGTCAGTCAAATGCCGCTCGCCACTGCTGGCGCCGGCTTCGAGGTGACTTTCGAGCATGGAAAACGAAGCGCGCATTTTCGGCGACACCAGAATGTCGGTGATGCCATTGGCGTAGTACAACGTGCGGCGTTCATCCGGCCGGGTGACCCACGGCAGTTCCTTGGGTTTTGGCAGGCTGTAGAAGTAGGTCGTCGGCACGCCCAGGGTTTCGCTGATCGCCGTCAGGTCTGCCACGGTGGGCCGTGACAGGCCGCGTTCGACTTGCGAGAGAAAGCCGACTGAACGACCGATCTGGTCGGCCAGGTCCTTCAAGGTGTATTTCTTGTGCTTGCGCAGATCGTGAATAAGGATCGCCAGCGCAGCGATTTCTTCTTGCTTGTTCATGCCTGGATATCCGCCAAGTAATTCATCAAATACTGTCGCGCAGTCGATACCACGCCTTGCCGATGGCTTCCAGCGGCGCCGCCAGGTATTTACCGCCGGGGAAGCTGGGGTTACTCAAGCCCTGATACAACGCCAGTTCATCGGTCTGGCCGAGAATCGCGTCGGACACGGCGCGGGCGGCGGCCAGCGTCGGCAGCACGCCATGTCCGGAGTAGCCTTGCAGCCAGTAGCGATCACCCCACCGGCCAATGTCAGGCGTGCGTTTGAGCGTCAGGTCGATGTGCCCGCCCCAAGCGAATTCCAGCTCTATGCCTTTGATCTGCGGGAAAACCCGTTCCAGAAATGGCCGGGTCGCGCCGGCAATGTCCCGGGGCATGCCGCCTAGATACGTGCAGCCACCGCCGAACAGCAGGCGGTTGTCCGGCGTGCGACGGAAATAGTCGAGGACGAATTGGTTGTCGGTGACACAGACATTGCTCGGCAGCAGCGCGGTGGCCTGCTCCGGTGTCAGCGGTGCGGTAGCAACTTGATAAGTCCCCACCGGCAACACGCAACTGGCCAGTTGCGGGTCAAGCCGATCGAGGTAGGCATTGCAGGCCAGCACCAGCACATCCGCGCGAACCGAACCGCGTTCGGTGTTCACCAGGAACTGACCGCCCTCCTCTCGATAACTTAAGGCTTTGCTTTGCTCATGGATACGGCCGCCCGCCCGTTCGATGGCGGCGGCTAGGCCGAGGGCCAGTTTCAGCGGGTTGAGGTGAGCGCCCTCGGGGTCATAAAGGCCTGCCTGGTAGCGGTCGCTGGCTACCCATTCCGGCAACTGCTCACGGCTGATGAACTGCAAGTCATCGTGGCCCCACTTGTGACTGGCTTCGCGCTGCCACTCGGTCAGCAGACTGACCCGACGGGGCATGACCGAGGTCCACAAATGGCCGGCGCGATAGTCACAGTCGAAACCATGGCGAGCCGGCAACTCACGCAGCTCTTGCGCGGCCCAGCGCATGCCGTCCCACAACCGTCGCGCACGTTCGTAGCCCAGCGCTGCTTCCAGCGGTGGCATGTCGCACGACCAGCCAAGGATGGCCTGACCGCCATTGCGCCCCGACGCTGCCCACGCCACCCGGCTGGCTTCCAGCAGCGTCACGCGTTTGCCGGCCAACGCCAGGCGCAACGCAGTATGCAGGCCGCTGAAGCCGGCACCGATGATCACAACCTCAGTGCTTTGCTCACCGGCAAGCGCCGGTCGGGTGGTCAGGCGATCAGCGCAACTGTGGGCGTAATAGCTGGCGACATGCTGCGTGGACTGCTGAAACATACAAGCCTCATGAAATTATCTTTTTATAATTTCATGAAAAACTACAGCATAAATTTCATTCGGACAACTCACGCGTTCGGCGATTTATGCCACGGATAGCCTTTCGCGCTGAGTTGATAGGCGTAATCGAACAGACGCTTCATGTACTCGCCGTCGAATTTTTGATTGCGCGGGCAAATAAAATCGGCGCCGATGTACGCCAGATTGAAGTCCGCCCCATCCTGCTGGGCGATGCGGTAAATGCGGTCGAGGTCACTGATCCCCTGGGTCTGGATCAAGGTGCTGATGGTGCGCCCGCCGATGCTCAAGGTACGGCGCTGGGTTCCGGACCACTACGGTTCCGTTTTGGGCGTTTACGCGCTCCTTCAACGATGTTCACCAACATAACCGTCCGCAATAAGTTGCTGGGAGGCGGCTCAGCATTTCGTTCATACTATATCGACTGCTATGGGGAACGGCGGGGCGCCGTCTTAAAGGATCTTCATGGCAAATAAAAATATAAAACCTCGTCTGCGCGAGGTTTTATATTTATACAGACAACAAATTAGCTGCAAGACATCTTTTTATCTTTGAATGCTAACTTATCAGCTTGAACGGCCACCATTTTTATAATTATCCCAAATCCATTTTGGAGTGTTGTCCCCATCAGGTTTAGGACGGTAGACTTGAGGTGGTTCCGGGGTGTAGGGAACATTGGGCTCAGGAGCAATGTCTGTAACATCAATATTGATAGACCCCAAGGCCGCATTCCAATCTGTCACCACCCCTTCGACACCACTTTCAACATCTAAAAAATAATGTCCGTTGAGATCTTGGAAAGATACTACACAAGTACTGATTTCAGCAAAGTATGCGGCCAGCAATTCAGGAGGTAATTCTAGTTCACGAACGGCTTCGTCCAACTCCGACCCGTCACCAAATCCCGCGCCATCGAATATGATTTGGCTGGCATTAACAGACTCAATCACTCCAGAATATTGTTCAGAATCGTTAGCAAAAATAACTTCCTTTCCAATTAACGTTTTTAGATTCACCGTTTGACTTGTCATTTCAGCGTCCTTTTTACTGAAGTTGAACGTCAATCGTCCTCCCTGACCGGCAGCATGGCTACTGTTAGAAATAACAGTTTTTCAGCGCTTTAAGTACCGTTGGTCGGATAATGCACGTCAAGTATTCCATTGACTGGGACACAGCCATCTAACCAGGAATTAAGTTGTGCGGTAGTACATTGAGTGACCAAGCTCACCTTCACGCGTTCGGCGATTTATGCCAGGGATAGCCTTTCGCGCTGAGTTGAAAGGCGTAATCGAACAGACGTTTCATGTACTCGCCATCGAATTTCTGATTGCGCGGAAAATGAAAGTCGGCGCCGATGTACGCCAGATTGAAGTCCGCCCCGTCCTGCTGGGCGATGCGGTAAATGCGATCGAGGTCGCTGATCCCCTGGGTCTGGATCAATGTGCTGATGGCGCGCCCGCCGATGCTCAAGGTACGGCGCTTGGTGCCGGACCACTGCGGCACCAGTTTGCCGTTACGAATGACATAGAAATGCCGTTCCCGGCGTATACGCGCGCCGGTCACGCTGTTCAGCGCTACCACGGTGCCCGGGGGGTAAAGGAAAACCTGAGTGAGGACGCCTCCGTCCACGTGCATTTCCTGAAACTGTTTGCCGTCGACCTCTACATCAATCATCACCGGCGAGACGGCGCCGGGAATGCTCATCGACGCAATCATGATGTTGCGAAACAGGTGCAGCGCTCCCGGTGCTCCGCTGGACGCAATCGCGCCCATGTTCCAGGTGACGGGACGCCCGGCATCCAGATCGGTGGTGCCGATCATCAGCAGTCGTCCCTTGGCGTATTGCGCGGCGATGGCCGCGAGCACGTCGGCGGTAATGTATTTGGCAATGAGCCGCGCCAGTGGCTTGCTGTCCGCGATGCCGTCGCTGGCCAGGCGGGTCAGCACACTTCGCGAATGGAACACGTCTTTTGGACCGATTGCGCTGCAGATCCCCAGTATGACGCTGTCGTACTCAGGTCCCAGGTAAGCGAACGGGGCGACCAGAGCGCCCGCGCTGATGCCGGTGACGACCTTGAACGCAGGCCGGCTCCCATGCAAGGTCCAGCCCGCAATGATGCCCGCCGCGAAGGTGCCGGCGTCGCCGCCCCCCGAAATGGCCAGGTAATAGCCCCGTGGCAGCATATCGGGCGGCAACGCTGAGTCGGCGAGCGCCTCGACCTCTCGATCGTTGGCTAAAGTCGCGTCCCGAATGAACAGCGTCAGGTCCTGATCCAGCCAGTAGCGCGCATTCGGGATACCCGGGATGACCGCTTGTTCCGTCAGCGCTTGCGGCACCGCGTCACGGCGTTGCAGGCAGCCCTCACGCAGCATGTTCATGGTTGAGGCGCTGGGCCTGGGCAGAAATGGTTTCAAAACGCCTCCTCCGGTCCCTGCCATCGAGAGAGCACGCGCTCGACTGACTCATGAATTGGGCCTCAGCCATCATGCGCGCGCCCCACGCACCCCTGACTACTTTTCAGTCAGGCGGTGGTCTTCTGAACACCAGCAGTTTGCCAGTGGCTCGTTGTACCACCTTGTCATTCTGATTGAGGGTTTCCATGAACATCGTCACCACGCCCCGATCTGGCTTGGTGCTGGACGGGTCGATGGCCTGCACGGTGCATTGCAGGCGCAACAGGTCGTCCGGGTAAGTCGGCGTCGGCCAGCTCAGCTCGATGCCCAGCCCGATGATGCCGTCCGCCAACGGCACGCTTTCCACCAGCAGCTTCATGGTCAGGGCGGCGGTGTTCCAGCCGCTGGCGACCAGGCCGCGGAACAGGCTCAGCTCGGCGAGTTCGGGATCGAGGTGAAACGGTTGCGGGTCGTACTCCTGAGCGAAGGCCAGCATCGATGCTCGATGAACACGCAGGCTGTCGCTTTCGAACTGCTGACCCAGGCTCAGGTCATCGAGGTAGAGTTTTTCCCAGGAATGTACGGTCATGATTCATCCTTCCGAAGAGTATTACGAATAGCCGAGTTCGCTGAGATCGATAGCCACCAGCAACGCATCCTTGTTAGCCTGGCCATCCTCTGCGCGTCGGTAGGCACGCCGCTTGCCAGGCATGCGCAACCCGTCAGCTTCGATGTAGTCAGACACATATTGGGCGGCAGGCATGCCACCACTGACGTCGACGTTGTAGTCGTGTCGACGCAACAGGAAGTCTTCGCCGAAGTAGAAATCCTGCACGGCGCAGTGGGTGGCGATGCTTTCGGGAAAGTGCACCCGCAAGCGGCGCCAGCGCTGCGCGGACTCTCGCCAGGGTTCGATTTCCTCGGTCACCACACCCGGCAACGTGAACAGGAACGGCATGGTCAGGTAGGACCAGAGCGCATAGCCGTTGAAGTACGCGCGATGCAGTGGATCCCAAGGGGTGTTTTGGTCGTGGTCGCGGAAGGATTCCCGCGGCGTCTGGCGCTCGGCAATCACCTTTCCGTCGGTGGTTTCGATGGCGATTCTGTCGGGTGTGTAGGCCGTACGTTTGTCCGGACCACCGAAGGGGGTTACCGAGGCTTTCTGTTCGTGCAGCCACACAGTCATCTGTCGGGGGGCGCTGTCCTGCGTCAGCCCTTTCGCGCCCCAGAGAGAACCACCGGTCACCAGCGTGGCGCGGACGGTGTCGAAGCTGTTCCAGCGGTCCAGACCACCATGGGCGGTCAGCACCTGATCCAGCAGTTGATGATACTGCGCACTCATAGTGGCGGTCCTCCTCCCTCCGGCGGTCGATCCTGCACCCATTGCCAGAATAATTGATAGCCGACGGCAAGCACTACCGGGCCGATGAACAGCCCGATGATGCCGCTGGTGACCATGCCACCCAAGGCGCCGATCAGCACCACCGGCATCGGCACGTCGACACCGCGTCCTAACAGCAAAGGTTTGAGGACGTTATCCACCAGGCCGGCAATGAACACGTAGATAGCGAAGATGATGGTCGTGGTGCTGGCGCCTTCCGTGGCGAAGACAAAGGCAATCACCGGGAGCGTAATCAACGTCACCGGTAACTGCATGATGCCAAGCAGCAGCACCGCCAAGGCCAGCAAACCGGCACCGGGGATGCCCTTGAAGACAAAACCGAGGCCCACCAGCAGCATCTGGATGAAGGCGATGCCAACCACACCCAGCGCGACCGCACGAATCGTGGCGGTGCAGAGTTCGGCGATTTTAGGTCCACGGGCCGGACCGCTGACGCGCGAGGCAATTTGGACCGCGGCGCGGCTGCCACCTTTACCATGGGCCATGAAAATCCCGGCAATGATCAAGGCGAAGATGAACGTGAGGAAACCCATGCCGACGCCGGCCAGTTTACCCAACAGGCCCAGGCTGGCGTGTTTGATCTGCGGTACGTACTTCGCGGTCAGGTCGGGAAGATTGGTTGAGGCCTGCAGCCATAAATCAGAGAGTGGCTGGCCCACCAGTGGCCAATTGGCGACTGAGTCGGCCGGCGGCGGAATGTGAAAACCGCCGCCCTTGACGATTTCCATCGCATGCTCGACGGAGTCGGCAATCGAGGTGCCCAGCAGGTAGATCGGCACCATCAGGATGACGATGGCGACCAGGATGATCAGCGTCGCGACGTGCCCCGGTTTGTGCATCCCCCGAAGCCGCTCTTGCAGCGGATAGAGGGTGATCGCCAGGATCAGCGACCACAGCATCAAGTCGCGGAACGGGCTGAATATCTCGAAACAGAACAGCACCAGAACGGCGATCAACCCGGCACGAATCAGCACATCGAGCAGTGTGCGAGTGAGCGTTTTCTCGGAAGAGGACGCGGGCTCCACGGATGCCTCCTTGCAGATCACTGCAACGGTAGCGGATCGGTTAGCCCAGCATAGACGCTCAATACCCGGCGCGAGGCGTCATCGCAGTTTCAGCGGGTCGACCAGTTCGGCGGCAATGGCCATGCCGACCAGGTCCGGCAGGGTATTGGCCTGCATGCGCTTCATCACGCGCCCTGGTGAACTTCGTGCAGATCGGCGACTTCGCCAGCAAGGATGAAAAATCCTGGCAGGCGCGTTACGACTACAACTTCGCGGCGATCGTCAGTTATACGTTGCCGATCTAGTAAGCCGATTCAGGCTTCACAAGGGGACTCGTTTGACGGCGCAGTCCCCTTTTTTTCTTCAGGTTTTGCGGTGTGTTGGTGGGCCTCATCGCGAGCAGGCTCGCTCCTACACTGGATCTTCAGTGCTCACAAGTCCCCTGTAGGCCTCAAAGGCGCCAAAGATGAGAGTAGGTTAAGATGCCTGCAAACCAGGCTCGCCACGAGACGCCCCGCATGCCAGATAACAGTCGGAACACGCCCCGCCTGATCAAGAAATACCCCAATCGCCGACTGTATGACACGCACACCAGCAGTCATTTGACGCTGGCGGACGTCCGCCAATTGGTCGTCGATAAAGTTGCGTTTCAGGTGGTCGATGCCAAGAGCGGTGAAGACCTGACGCGCAGCATTTTGCTGCAAGTGATTCTGGACGCCGAAAGCGGCGGTGAGCCGATCTTCACCAGCGAGATGCTGATGGGGATTATCCAGTTCTATGGTCCGTACCAGGGCGTGCTCGGCAGCTACCTGGACAAAAGCATCCAGACCGTCATCGACATTCAGTCGCAGACCGGCGCGCAGTCCTCCGAAGCCTGGAGCGACTTCATGCATCAACAGGCCCCGGTCATGCAGGACCTGATGCGCCAGTATGTCGACCAGTCCAAGGCGTTGTACCTCAATACCCAGAACCTGTTTGGCATGTTTGGCGCCAAACCCGGCACCGATAACGGGCCGAAAAAAAATGGCGACGGGGAATAAACCCATCGCCATTTCTTGTGCCGCCGGCCTGATATGACTTACTTGTTACCGCTGGTTGCCTTGGCGCCCGCTTCCGGCGCTGCTTTGGCGGCTGCGGCAGTGGCGGTGTCAAAGTTGCTCTGAGCCACATCAGACGCCTGTTTCACCGCTTTCTGTGCGCTTTCAAACACCGTGCCGGCATTCGCCAGGCCCGACTTGAACGCAGCCACTACAGGCTCGGAGCCGGCCGGTGCATTCTTGCTGATCGCTTCAACAAACTCATTCACCTGCTGGGTCCCCGCCTCGACCTGACTCGACGTCAGTTGGGCGATGTCCGACTGCGTGCCCACGATCAGCGCTTGAACCTGACGATTGAACTCGGCCAGACGTTCGGTCTGCGCGCTCGGCTGGGTGAACGACGCCTGCAAATCAGCAAAGCCTTGTGGGTCACGCACGGCCAGCAGCTTGCGCACGCCTTCGAAATGCTCTTCGGTGGAGTCGCGCAGTGCCTTGAACTGCAACTGGCTCAGCTGTTCAACGCTGGCGAAGACTTTGCCGCTGATTTGCTGCAAAAGATCGAGGTTGGCTTTCTGCGCGGTTTGCAGTTTTTCCGAGTTGAAAAAAGACATGCTTGAATCTCCTGGTACTGAAAGGCCCGGATGGACCTGAGGACGCGATAGCGATCCTGCCAGACATCGCGCTAGCCCTGATATTGCAGTGCACAAAATCATTTGGCAACGTCTATTTTGTGCAGTGCACAACAAAACTCCTTCCTCGGCTGATAATCCCTATACACTCGTGACAATCGGATGGCCGGCCTAGCTTCTATTAGTCAGGGCGACGTTCCCACGCATGGCGTCAGGAGTTCACGATGGGTCAGGAAGAAAATATTGCGCTGCAAGATGAAGGGCTTTCGTCTCCGTCCGGTTTGTTCGAACACTTGACCCATCTGCAGCGCCTCAATACCCGCAATGTGCTCGACGCCGTGCAGCAGCGCCAGGCCAAAACCTACGCACCTTCAAGCCTTGGGCAACTCAGGCAGCCGACGCCCGCTGACTGGCAGGAATACCTCACGGATGTGGGTCAACGCAGCGTGCTGTTCTGGGACACCTTGCGTCAGCGCGGCGACAATACCCTGGCCCACGAACGCGCCGGCTATCCGCTGCTGCTCAAGTTCAATCATGAAACCCTGATTGCCGGCGAAGACCTGCTGCGCCCGGTCAACTACTCGCTGCTGCAGATCCTCGCGAGTCCCGGGCAACGGCTCGACAGCAAAAAACAGCCGGTGATCATCATTGATCCACGGGGCGGCCACGGCTCGGGGATCGGCGGTTTCAAACAGGATTCGGTCATCGGCGAAAGCCTGCGAGCCGGCCATCCCACCTACTTCATCTCGTTCAGCCATTCGCCGCGCCCGGGTCAAACCCTGGCAGACATCGTTGAAGCCCAGGCGCGGTTCATCGAAGTGGTCAGCGAGCGACATCCCGCCAGCGCCAAACCCGTGGTGATCGGCAACTGCCAGGCCGGCTGGGCATTGATGGGCCTGGCCGCCACCCGCCCGGAATTGCCGGGGCTGATCATCGTCAATGGCGCGCCGTTGTCGTACTGGGCCGGCGTCAATGGCCGCAATCCGATGCGCTACACCGGCGGTTTGCTGGGTGGCGGCTGGATGGCGCGGCTGGGCAGCGACTTGGGTAATGACCGTTTCGACGGCACCTGGCTGGTTTGCAATTTCGAAAGCCTCGACCCGGCCAACACTTGGTGGGGCAAGTACTACCACCTGTTCAGCGAAGTCGACAGCGAGGCCCCGCGCTTTATGGACTTCGAACGCTGGTGGGGCAGCCCGACCCTGCTCAATGGCGAAGAAATCGAGATGATTGTCGATGACCTGTTCATCGGTAATCAGCTGTCCGGCGGCCTCGGGCGCAAGAGCAGCGGGCTTGACCTCAAGCGCATCGAAGTGCCGGTGGTGGTGTTCTGCTCCTATGGCGACAACATCACCTCGCCGCAGCAAGCGCTGGACTGGATCACCGACGTCTACCCCAGCGATCTGGCCCTGCAAAATGCCGGTCGCACCATCGTTTACTTGCGGCACGCGAGTATCGGTCATCTGGGCATCTTCGTGTCCGGCGAAGTCGCTCGGCGTGAACACCGAGAGCTGTTGGGCGCGGTCGAAGCGATCAATGAACTGCCGGGCGGGCTGTATGAAATGCTCATCGAAGACCTGCCGGAAAACTCGCAAACGCCGTACGCCGTGCGCTTCGAGCGTCGGCGTATCGCCGACATCCATGGTGAAGTGCAGTCGCCCCGTGATGACGATCGCGAATTCGCGCTGGTCGAGCGTGCCTCTGACATCAACAACAGTCTCTACGACGGATTTGTACGGCCGTGGTTGCGTCAGTTGATCAACGAACCGGCCGCCGAACTGATGCGCAAGGCCCATCCGTTTCACCAGCAGCAGGTGATGTGGAACAGTTTGAACCCGGCGCTGTGGTGGCTGGCAGGCAGTGCCGCCCAAGTGAGCAAAGATCGACATCCCGCAAGCCCGGCCAATCCCTTGCTGGCCTGGCAGGCATTGTTTGCCAACCAGATACAGGACGCATTGAACGGCTATCGGGATCTGCGTGATGCCGCGCAGGAAATGTGTTTTTACGGCGTGTATGGCGTGCTCAATAGCCTTGCCGGCGATGCTCCTGGGCGAAATCTTCAGGCGCATGCCGAACAGCACGACAAAGTCCTGATCGAACGTCTTCAGGACGCCCTGCCCCTTGGCGGTCTGATGGAAGCCTTGATCCGGATCCTGTTCCTGCTGGGCCGTGACAGCGATGAACCGGGCAAGCAAAGCGTCGAGAAACTGATCCTGCAATTGCAGGTGCTGCTCCAGGACTACAGCGCCGAGCCGCTGGACCTGCGCGAAACCCTGCGCCTGCAAAAACTGCTGGTCGCCACCCACCCGCAGGAAAGCCTGCACAGCCTGCCCCTGATGCTGGCCGAGGTCGAAGAACGCCAACAAGTGCTGGCGGCCGTCGCCAATTTGCTGCCGGAATTGCTGACCAGCGGCGCAGACAATCCGTTCTGGTGTGAGCTGCACACGCTGCTCGATGTTCCGCTGCCGGGTTTTAACCTGACTCAATTCCCTGGTGAAGCCGATGTTATCGAGGAGAAAGCCCCGGCGATAACCCCGGAGCCGAAGCCGAAAACTGCGGTCGTCGTACCAGCGCCTGTGCAACAAAAGACTCCGGTGCTCGTCGCTGAGCCGATTGCCCCGGTAACGCCGACAAAACCGCGCAAAACCGCCAAGGGCAAAAAAGGTGCGAAGAAACCTCCTGCACCATGATGAACAACCTGTAGGAGTGAGCCTTTGTGGCGAGGGGATTTATCCCCGCTGGGCTGCGAAGCGGCCCCAATAATGGCACTGCTACGCAGTCCAACGGGGATAAATCCCCTCGCCACATAGCCCGCTCCTACAGGGGATTCGCTGCTCACAAAATAGTGGAGCAGGCTCAAACTCTGACAAGAACCGCGTCACACCGGCGCGGCTTCCTCGATTTCAAACGATTCATCGGAGCGATACTGACCCGGTGTCATGCCAAACCAGCGGCTACAGGCTTTGTTGAAGCTGCTGTGGTCATGAAAACCAAGGAGATACGCGACATGCTTCATGTTGAAGTGAGAATGGCGCAGGTAGAAATCGGCCAATTGCCGGCGCACCGCGTTCAGCACGTCCTTGAATTGCGTCCCTTCTTTTTCCAGGGCGCGTTGCAGCGTGCGCTTGCTGATGTTCAACGCCGCGGCGATCGACTCCATGTCGCACTGTCCCTGGCCTTGACTCAAGCGCTCGGTAATCAGCGCGCGAATCCTGCCGACAATGCAAAAACCAAACAGCAGGTCAAGTTGCGCCTCGGCAAAACTGTCATGCAGCACCGCCAACGCTTCATTGGCCATGCTCAACGGCCGCATCAACTCCTGCCCGTCAAACAGAATGCTGTCGTATGGCGCGTCGAACTGCAGATTGCAGCCAAACAGCCGACGATGCTCGGAGATGTCTTCGGGCTCGGGATAAGTGAACTCAACACTCAAGGGATGCGGTGCGTCGCCGCCCAACAGCTTGCGGCAGAAACCCAGCAATGACGCCAAACCGGCATCGGTGTACTGGCGCGGTTTGACCGAACCCTGTTGCTGATGGTCGAGCCCGGACAGGCGGTAATGCTGCTGTTCCGAGGTAAAGAAAAGGCTGAACCCGGTGCCAATCAACGGACTGAAACGGACCAGTCGTTCAAGGGCTTTTTTCAGATTCAGGCTGGACATCATGGTGTATCCGACGATTTGAAAGCTGCCGGGGTGGAAGCTGCCGTAGGCCCTCAAGCCAATGTCTGGATCGCCCGAGGCCTGTGCGGCCAGTTCCCATAATCGATAGATGGCCTTTCGCTCGCAAAACGCTCCTGGTTTGTCCGCGAGTTTAATGTCTAGTCCAGCCTCCCGACACAGACTGGCAACATCCAGTCCTTGGGCCGAGAGCGTATTTACCAGCACGCTGGCATAGCCTGAACTCATTCTATACATGGCGTCCTCAATGACCTGTGGAACCGAACATCCTGTCCGGAGCCATGACTGATCTGCGGTGAATCAAATACTAACGGGGGGTTCAGTTGCCAAGATTGATCCCAGTATAGGTAACTCTCATTTTTAGCCACTGTTTCCGGTCATTCGTCGCCCTGTAGCTCCTAATCCGGGCATGGCACCGATGGACACCACGCCGTCACCTCCCAACACTTCCGCATCCCCCGCCAATACCGAACAATCCTTCCATCTTGCAACGCAAAAATATAAAAGGAACGGAGCTTATGAAGTCGCTTGGTCGTATTGCGTTGGTCACGGGTGGTATGGGTGGAATTGGCACGGCGATAAGCCAGCGCCTGTACAAGGAAGGATTCAAGGTCATCGTCGGTTGCAGCTCTGATTCCGCCCGCAAGAACGACTGGATTGCCACTCAACTGGCGGCGGGTTATCAGTTCGAGTGCATCTACGGCGACATCACCGATTGGGAGTCGACGCGCAAGGCATTCGAGATGGCGCGTGAACAATTCGGCCCCATCGATGTGCTGGTCAACAACGCCGGCATCACTCGCGATGCCTCCTTTCGCAAGCTGACGCCCGAAGACTGGAACGCGGTCATCGGCACCAACCTGACGGGCCTGTTCAACACCACCAAACAGGTGATTGAGGGGATGTTGGCCAAGGGTTGGGGCCGGGTGATCAACATCTCCTCGATCAACGGTCAACGCGGCCAGTTCGGCCAGACCAACTACAGCGCGGCCAAGGCCGGCATCCATGGCTTCACCATGGCACTGGCGCGGGAAGTGTCCGGCAAGGGCGTGACCGTCAACACCGTCTCCCCCGGTTACATCCAGACCAGCATGACCGCGGCCATCCGCCCGGACATCCTCGACACCATGATCGCGGCCACCCCCGTCGGACGCCTCGGCCAACCCGAGGAAATCGCCTCGATCGTCGCCTGGCTGGCGTCCGATGAATCGGGTTACAGCACCGGCGCCGACTTCTCGGTGAACGGCGGCATGAACATGCAGTAGATCGATCAGGGCAAGGACGCCCTGCTCCCGCTCGACAACATTTTAATGAGGTCACGCATGAACGAAGTCGTAATCGTTGCCGCTACTCGTACCGCCATCGGCAGTTTTCAAGGTGCCCTGTCCGCAATCCCGGCCACTGAACTGGGCGTCGCGGTGATTCGCCGTCTGCTGGAAGAGACCGGTCTGGACGGCGCGCAGATCGATGAAGTGATTCTTGGCCAGGTGCTCACCGCAGGCTCCGGGCAAAACCCGGCTCGCCAGACGGCAATCAAGGCCGGCCTGCCGTTTACCACCCCTGCCCTGACCCTGAACAAGGTCTGTGGTTCAGGCCTCAAGGCTGTGCAGCTGGCCGTTCAGGCGATCCGTTGCGGCGACGCCGAACTGGTGATTGCTGGCGGTCAGGAAAACATGAGCCTGGCGCCCTATGTGTTGCCCAAGGCACGCACCGGGCTGCGTCTGGGT
Source organism: Pseudomonas sp. BGI-2 (assembly GCF_004310295.1). GTDB lineage: Bacteria > Pseudomonadota > Gammaproteobacteria > Pseudomonadales > Pseudomonadaceae > Aquipseudomonas. The sequence goes on from NZ_SISB01000001.1 coordinate 25,818, forward strand.
CATGCGCAATTGCAAGACAGCGTGATTCAGGACGGTTTGTGGGACGCCTTCAACGATTACCACATAGGCATCACCGCGGAGAATCTGGCTCATCAGTACAGCATCAGCCGCGAAGCTCAGGACGCCTTCGCTGCCGCCTCGCAACAGAAAGCGGCCGCCGCCATCGAAGCGGGTTACTTCAAGCGTGAAATCACTCCGATCCTGATTCCCCAGCGCAAGGGCGACCCGCTGGTGTTCGACACGGATGAACAACCGCGCCCGGACAGCACGCTGCAAGCCTTGGGCAACCTCAAACCGGCGTTCCAGAAAAACGGCAGCGTGACCGCCGGCAACTCGTCAACCCTCAACGATGGCGCCGCCGTATTGCTGCTGGCCAGTGCCGCCAAGGCCCAGGCCCTCGGTTTGCCAGTACTGGCGCGCATCAAGGCTTACGCCAGCGCGGGCGTGGACCCGTCGATCATGGGCATCGGTCCGGTCCCGGCCACCCGCCTGGTGCTGGAGAAAGCCGGCTGGAGCCTGGACGACCTCGACCTGATCGAAGCCAACGAAGCGTTCGCCGCGCAATCACTGGCGGTCGGCAAAGAACTGGGCTGGGACACCCGCAAGGTCAACGTCAACGGTGGCGCCATTGCCCTGGGGCACCCGATCGGCGCCTCGGGCGCGCGGATTCTGGTGTCGCTGGTGCACGAGCTGATTCGTCGTGACGGCAAAAAGGGTCTGGCCACGTTGTGCATCGGGGGTGGCCAAGGCGTCAGTCTGGTCATCGAACGCTAGAAAAAAGAACTGCTTGCTTGGCTGCTGACGCGGTGCCGAATTCCGGCACCGCGATTTTTTCTGCCCGGTTTTCCGATGTGGGCAAGGAGTTCCATGGACAATAACGCGCACACCTTCAACACCTTCTGGTCAGGCCAGGTACCGTTCATTGCCTCCTTTGCAGTGCAACAATTACGCCTGTGGGTCAGCACCAATCCGTGGTTCACCGGCCAGGCATACGACGAGTGGTTCGACCTGCCGCGCACCACCCTTGAAAGCCTGCAAGCCGAGTATCAAACCCAATGGGGTGACTTGGGCCAGCGCCTGCTGACCGGTCAGCCGTTCTCCTTTGAAGATCGGCGTTTTTCCAGCGGCAACTGGAGCACGCCGCTGTTCGGTTCCCTCGCGGCGTTCTACCTGCTCAACGCCGGTTTCCTGCTGAAGCTGCTCGATAAACTGCCGATCAAAGACAAGAAAACCCGCCAGCGCCTGCTGTACCTGGTGGAACAAGCGATTGCCGCCGGTGCCCCCAGTAACTTTTTGGCCAGTAATCCCGATGCCCTGCAGCGCGTCGTCGACACTCAGGGTGGCAGCCTGTTCACGGGTCTGTTGCACCTGGCCAGCGACCTGCAGGAAGGCAAGATGCGTCAGTGCGACAGCGGCGCCTTCAAGGTCGGCGTCGATCTGGCCAACACCCCCGGCGAAGTGGTATTCGAGAACGAACTGTTCCAGCTGATTCAGTACTACCCGCAAAGCGAAACCCAGTACCGACGCCCGGTGTTCATCGTCCCGCCGTCGATCAACAAGTACTACATCCTCGACCTTCGCCCGGACAACTCGATGGTTCGCCATCTGTTGCAACAGGGCCACCCGGTGTTCCTGATGTCGTGGCGCAACTTCGATCAGGCCCACGCCGGCACCACCTGGGATGACCTGATCGAAACCGGCATCATCAAAGGCCTGCAAGTGACCCGCAAGATCAGCGGCGAGCAACGCCCCAACTGCGTGGGTTTCTGCATCGGCGGCACGCTGTTGAGTTCGGCGCTGGCCGTACTGGCGGCGCGCGGCGACAAGGAAATCGCCAGCGTGAGCCTGTTGACCACCTTCCTCGACTACCTCGACACCGGTCCCATCGACATCTTCGTCGACGAGCAACTGGTGGCCTACCGCGAACGCTCCATCGGCGGCCAGGATGGCCCCATCGGCCTGTTCAAGGGCGAGGACATGGGCAATACCTTCTCGCTGCTGCGCCCCAACGATTTGTGGTGGAACTACAACGTCGACAAATACCTCAAGGGTCAGAAGCCGATCCCCCTCGACCTGCTGTTCTGGAACAACGACAGCACCAACCTTCCGGGGCCGATGTATTGCTGGTACCTGCGCCACACCTATCTGCAAAACGACCTGAAATCCGGCGAGCTGGACTGCTGCGGGGTCAAGCTGGACCTGCGCGCCATCGATGCACCGGCGTACATCCTGGCCACCCATGACGATCACATCGTGCCGTGGCGCAGCGCTTATGCCAGCACCCAATTGCTCTCGGGGACCAAGCGCTTTGTGCTGGGTGCCTCAGGGCATATCGCCGGGGTGATCAACCCGCCGGCCAGGGAAAAACGCCATTACTGGACCAACAATCGGGTTTCGAAGAATCCTGAAACCTGGTTCATGAATGCCCAGGAGCATGCCGGTAGCTGGTGGAATGACTGGTTCGTCTGGCTGGCAGACCAGGCCGGCGAGCGCCAACCTTCGGTGCTGCACACCGGTAACACGCACTACCCGGCGCTGGAATCGGCACCCGGACGTTATGTGATGCAATGACCGTCTGCCCCGCGCAATGTTGCGCGGGGCTTCGCCCTTCAAGCGTCCTCGCAAAAATCCTTAAACACAGCACACCGACTCAATATCCCCGAGCGAATCTACGCAACCATGGCCTCCTCACTCACCCGTAAGGACCCCGCCATGGCCATCAAACCCTGCTGACCCCGACCGACCACACCCTGATCATGATCGATCACCAGTCGCAGATGTCCTTTGCAACTAAGTCGATCGACGCCGTCACCCTGCGCAACAACGCTGCGCTCGTGGCCAAGGCTGCACGGGGCTTCAAGGTGTCGACCATCCTGACCACCGTCGCCGAGAAGCCAGCATGAACACTTGGGAAGACGAGCGCATTGCCGTCGAAGTCAACGCCTTCGGCAAACAGAAAATCGTCCTCGCCGGCCTCTGGACCTCGGTGTGCATTGTTGGCCCGGCGCTGTCGGCCATCGACCAGGGTTTTGAGGTCTACGTGATTGCCGATGCCTGTGGCGACGTCAGCACCGAAGCCCATGAAATGGCCATGCAGCGCATGATCCAGATGGGTGCCTCCCGAACCACCTTGGCCTTCGGCGAAATGATGGTGGAAACCCCGGTATTCGACACCGCGGACAAATGCCTGCAACCGGAGTACGCCACAGGCTTTTTTGCTGAATAGCCATGAAATCGATGGCATGAATCTGGTTGCCGGTCATTTCACAGCGTTCAAGAACCAGGACAGTTCTTCGGGCAAAGGCAACTTCTACGGCTACGGCGCCAACACGGAGGCCGGCGGCATTACGTTTCTCGGCACCGACCTGTTCACCCAAAGCCCTGTCGGCGGTGCGCTCTATGCTTCAGAACTCGGCGACAGCTGGCATCAGTACTACGCCAACCTGCACCTGAAGCAGTCCGGGGTATTACTCGACGCCAATCTCTACCGCACGCAGGACACCGGCAAAGCGCTGGCCGGTGCCATCGACACCACCGCGTTCAGCCTGTCGGGCAAGTACACCGTCGATGCGCATGCCTTCACCCTGGCTTATCAAAAAATCAATGGCGACACGCCGTTCGTTTTTGTCGGCGGAGACTCGATCTACCTCGCCAACTCAATCAAGTACGCCGACTTCAACGGCGCCCACGAACGCTCATGGCAGGCACGCTACGACCTCGATTTGAGCATCTTCGGGATCCCCGGCCTGACATTCATGACGCGCTACGTCATGGGCAGCCAGATCGACGGCACCCATGCGCCCAAGGGCGGCGCCTACAACCCTTTCGATGAGTCAGCCGGTGAATACGTGCCTGAACAAGGCGATGGCGGCCGGCATTGGGAGCGCGACATCGACCTGCACTACATCGTGCAGTCCGGAGCGGCCAAGGGTTTGTCCTTGCAACTGTCCCATGTGTCGCATCGGGCCAACACGGCGCAGGCGGGCGATGATATCGATCGGGTGTATGTGGTCGTCCAGTACCCGCTGAACTTCGGGCATCTCTAACGAAAAAATGGCGGAAGGCAGCCGGAGTCGAACCTGCCCGGGAACGGATGCCGTCCCCAACCGGGTTTGAAGCCCGGCCGCGCCACCGGGCGCGATTGCCTTCCTTGAAGTCAGTGTTCTGATCCTTGGGCCAGGGCATTGTCGAGGCGGATATGTCGTTTGTCGCCAAAGCGTCGGGTCAGGCCCAGCCGGTCGAAGTATTCGAGAATCTGGATGCTGCGCTTGCGCCCCAGACCCACCGCATCGCGAAACGCCGCAACCTGAATCACCGGGTCCTGCGCGGCCAGTTGCACAAGCATAGCCGCCAATCGGCGGATGATTGCGTCGGTGTAGAACAGGTCTCGGACGACTTGATGCACCAGCCCCAGCCTCGCCATTTTGCGCAGCAGCAGGCGCACCGCCGCTTCTTCATGCCCAAGGTCGCGGACCCACGGCGCATTGAAACCGGCTTGTTCGAACAACGGCTGCAGCTGTTGCCACAAGGCTTCATCGTCTTCACTCAAGCGCACTTGGTGCTCGGGCAAGTGCAGCCACGGGCCGCTGGCAATTAGAGTGCCGCTGGCGAGCAGTTCGTCGAGCAGGCTGATGAACGTCGGCCGGTCCAGCGCGGTCCCGGCGAAGCGGCGCAGGCGATCCCGGTCGGGTCCCATCTGATCCGGTTCGAGTTGGTGGAAACGTGCCAGATGCTCCAGCAACGGCGCTTTCAGGGATTCCCAACGCTCGGCGCTAAATAGCAATGGGCCTTGGCGTGTGCTGATCAAGCGCACATCGGCGGGCAGGCCCCAGGTGTCACGCGGCCGGTTGAACTGTCGCTCCAGGTGCTGCGGATCAAGCCCGGTTTCGCTGTTCACCAATAACGCGGGCAACACGGCTTCCAGATCACTGCATGTGGCGAGTGCCTGGAGTTGCGCCAATCGCTCGGGACTGCGGCGGTGTCGGGTCGGCGCGAACGGGTCGAGTACCCGACCACCGCCGAGGGTTCGTTGGGCGCTCTGGTCACGCACAATCAAAGGATCGCCCTTCACCGCCTGCACCGGCGCATTCAACAGGATCTGCGCCAGCATCCGCTCACCCGGCGCCAGGCTGGAACCCTCCAGCAGCGCCACTCGCCCCGTGACATCCTGGGTGCCGAGGTGAACATGCACTGGCTGAAAATGCTCGAAGGGCCTGGGTTCGCTGGCCAGCAACTGCATCTCGATATCCAGGCGCTGGGTCGGTGCATACAGCCACTCGGCCACCAGCCAGTGGCCACGGTGAATCTGCTCCAGTGCCAAGCGCTCGGCGCTCAGATTCAACGCGACTCGCTGACCTGCAAACCCGGTGTCTGCGGCTTGATTCTGCGCATGCAAGCCTCGCACCCGCACGGTTTTGCCCAGCGGACCGAGCATCAGTGTGTCGCCCACGGCAACCTGCCCGGACAGCGCCGTGCCGGTCACCACAATGCCGGCGCCAGCCACGCTGAACGCACGATCAATCGCCAGACGGAAACCGCCGCTCGTGCTGCGCGAAAGGACATTACGCTGCGCGTCCAGCAACGCCTGTCGCAATGTCTCGACGCCCTCCCCGGTCACGCTCGACAGCGCGATCTGCGGCGCGCCGGCAAACGGTCCGGGCGTCAGCAAAGTTTCGATCTGCTCGCGAACGGCTTGTACTCGGGCGGGATCGACCCGGTCGCATTTGCTGATCGCCACCAATGCCCGAGGGATGCCCAGCAGTTCGACGATTGCCAGGTGCTCGCGGGTCTGAGGCATGACGCCGTCATCCGCGGCGACCACCAGCAACACCAGATCGATGCCCTGGGCCCCGGCCAGCATATTGTGGGTAAAGCGTTCATGACCGGGCACGTCGATAAAACCGGTCAGTGCCGCGCCCGGTTCCAGCGACGCGTAGAGATAACCGAGGTCGATGGTCATGCCGCGCTCGCGTTCTTCGCGCCGACGGTCGCCGGCCTGGCCGGTCAATGCCTGGAGCAACGCAGTCTTGCCGTGGTCGATGTGCCCGGCGGTGCCGACAATCACCCTGGCACCTGCAATTGACCGAGTTGCGCCAGCCACGCGGTTTCGTCATCCAGTTGACGCAAGTCCAGCCACAGCGCGTCGTCGTCAATTCGGCCCAGTACTGGAATGGCCAACTGACGAAACGCGGCCTCCAGCCCCAGCAATTGCCGTCCCCGCAGACGTTTAGACACGTCTGGCCGCAGGCATAACGCCGCGCTCGGCAGCCGAGCCACCGGTTGGCTGCCGCTGCCGATCATGCCCAACGCAGGCAACGCGCTGACGTTCCAGCCTTCGCCCAAGGCCTGCGCCAATGACGGTTGCAGGCGCTCCGCCTGGGCGAGGATGTCGGCTTGCGGTCGGGTCAGCAGGCGCAGACTCGGCAGCCGTTCGGCCAGCCGCTCCGGATCGCGGTACAAACCCAACACCGCTTCGAGCGCCGCCAGGGTCAGTTTGTCGACCCGCAACGCACGCTTAAGCGGATTCTTTTTGATCTTCGCGATCAGGTCTTTGCGGCCGACGATCAACCCGGCCTGAGGACCGCCGAGTAACTTGTCGCCGCTGAAGGTGACGATGTCTGCGCCATCGACCAGTGCCTGACGCACCGTGGGTTCGGCGGGCAAGCCCCAGCGCGTCAGGTCCAGCAGACTGCCGCTGCCGAGGTCCTCAAGCAGCGGCAACCCGTGTTTATGTGCCAGCTCCGCCAACTCGGCCGTCGGCACGCGAGCGGTGAAGCCTTCAATGGCGTAATTACTGGCGTGGACGCGCATCACCAACCCACTGCGCGGGCCGATGGCCGCCTCGTAATCCCGGGCATGGGTGCGGTTGGTGGTGCCGACTTCGTGCAGCCGGACGCCGGCCCGGGCCATGATGTCGGGAATGCGGAACGCGCCACCTATCTCGATCAGCTCGCCGCGGGAAATGATCCCTTCCTTGCGCGCGCCCAAACTGTTGAGCGTCAGCAGCACGGCAGCGGCGTTGTTATTGACCACGGTCACCGCTTCGGCGCCGGTCAGCTCACGGATCAGGCCTTCGATCAAGTCGTCGCGGTCGCCTCGCTTGCCGCTTTGCAGGTCGAATTCCAGATTGAGCGGGTAGCGGGCGGCCATTTGCACTGCTTCGATGGCCTCCTGCGGCAACAACGCGCGACCGAGGTTGGTGTGCAGCACCGTGCCGGTCAGGTTGAACACCCGGCGCACGTGGCTGCGATGCTGCAGGGCCAAGCGCTCGCCCGCCCTGCCGGCCAATACGTCATGGGTAATTTCAACGGCGTCGAGTTGGCTCAAAAGCACCGGTTCGCGCAGGTCATCCAGCAGTTGTCGCAGACTGGCCAGCAGCGCGTCACGCCCATAGCGCTCGGCCAACGGCTGACACGCCGGATGGCGCAGCAAACTGTCGATGGAAGGCAGCCGCAAGGCTGGGCTGGCGGATCTGGCAGACATCAGGCACTCCCGCAAACGTTGACCGTCGCGCCTGAGTGTAGCCGCTGTCCTTACTCGCCTCCGGGTGCCAGCAGAAGATTCGGCGCCGGGCGCACGTAACCTTCCTGCTCCAGCCGCATGTCCAGCATCAGGCTGGTCAGGTCGGTCGAGAGCGCTTCGGCCTCGGCGTCGTTTTCCAGGTACAGCAGTTTCAGGTAGCTGTGGCAGCCGGGGCAGATTTCGGCGCGCAACGGCGCCTGATTGGCGGCGTGGCGGTCGTCATCGAGGCTGACGTATTCCAGGCCTTTGCTTTGTTCGCAATACACGCATTTGACCCGCACCACGTGCCATTCGCAGGCGCACAACGAGCACACCAGATAACGCAAACCGTTGTGTTTGCCGCGATGGCGGATCACCCCGGCCATCGCAGGTGAACCACAGGCCGGGCATTGGCTGAGACTGTCACCGGGTTTTAGTGAAAGGCCTGGCGTGCTCAGCAACCAATGACTGAAGGCGGCCTGCAACGCCGCGCCGAGAAACGGCACCAGCGCCGCCGGCAGCAATGAATACTGGCCGCTGACCAAGGCGATCGCCCAGGCTTTGCGTTGGCCGTAATTGGCGTTGCGCAAGGATGCGACGGCTTTCTCTACGGCAGCGTTTGTCGGGGGCGAATATCGCTGCAAAAAGGCGTCGAGGTACACCAACCAGGTGTCCTCGCGCACCAGACTATCGGCGGCGAACGGTGGCAAGCCGTGTTGCTGGCACACTCGCAGGCGTTCGGGATCGAGCGGCTTAGCCTCCGGCGGATCGTCCAACAGATTCTGTTGCACGCGGCACAGGTCGACCACCAGTCGCAGGTAATCGGCCAGTGGGTGCCCGTCCGCCAGTTTTTCCAGACGCAGCGCCCGCAACGCGAACAGGTTGTTCGGTGGCAGGTGCAGGAACGGCGGTGAACCGGCCGCCGCTTCGATCTCTCCAGGCTCAAGAATGGTTGCCAAGGGGTCATCCTTTTTTGCGGATTGGGTGATCAGGGTTTTCGTCCCGGGTCACTTCCCGATACCAGAGCTCATGGTGCTTCCTCGCCCAGGCGCTGCTGACCCCGCCATGCACCATCGCGCTGACCGAACCTTTGATCCAGATGCCAGCGTAGATGTGGATGATGATGCTCACCACCAGCACAAAACCGGCCAAGGCATGCAGCAGCATCGCCCAGCGAATCGAGGTAATGCCGAAGTATTCGCTGAAGTACGCACGCCAGATCACCAAACCACTGAACAGCAACACCAGCATGCAAAGCAGCAAGATCCAGAACAGTAACTTCTGTCCTGGGTTGTACTTGCCAATCGGCGGCACGCCCTCCTCCTCGTTGCGCATGACCCGCCCGATGCGCCGGAGCCACAAACGGTCATTGCTGATAAAGAAGTTTGCCCGAAAGAACTGAATCACCAGGCCGAGGAACAGCACAAACATCACCACGCCCATAAAGGGGTGCAGGATGCGTGTCCACGGTCCGCCGCCGAACAGGTTGCTGAGCCAGAACAGCGCCGGATGGAACAAGGCCAGGCCCGACAGGGCCGCCATGAAAAACAGGATCGCCACCAGCCAATGGTTGGTGCGCTGGTTCGAGGTGTAGCGCAGGATCTGTCTGCGGATCATGGTCTGTCCTCCCCACGCGGATCAAAGGTGTGCACCGACGGGTCGACTTCATGCACCGCCGGGTCCTTGAGCGGCGGCAGTTCATCCTCTTCAACCAACTGCGGCCCGACGCGCACGTAGTGGAAGAACCCGGCCAGCACCGCCAGGCCCATGGCCAACAATCCCAAGGGTTTGCTCACGCCCTTCCACAATTCCACCAAGGGGCTGATCGTCGGGCTGCTCGGCAAACCGGCGTAGAGCGTCGGCGTGTCCGCGTGATGCAGCACGTACATGACGTGGGTGCCGCCCACGCCTTCGGGGTCGTACAGGCCGGCGTGATCGAAGCCGCGGCTTTTCAGGTCGACGATGCGTTCGGCTGCGTGTTCTTTCATGTCTTCCTTGGTGCCGAACACGATGGCGCCGGTCGGGCAGGTTTTCACGCAGGCCGGTTCCAGCCCCACTGCCACCCGGTCCGAACACAAGGTGCATTTGTAGGCCTTGTGATCCTTTTGCGAGATCCGCGGAATATTGAACGGGCACCCGGTGATGCAATAACCGCAGCCGATGCAATGGTCCTGATCGAAATCGACGATACCGTTGGCGTGCTTGATGATCGCCCCTGGGCTCGGGCACGCCGCCAGGCAACCGGGCTCGGCGCAGTGCATGCAGCCGTCCTTGCGGATCAGCCACTCAAGGTTTCCGGCGTCGGTTTCATGCTCGGTGAAGCGCATCAAGGTCCAGGTTTCTGCGCTGAGGTCTTGAGGGTTGTCGTAGGTGCCGAGGTTGTGGCCGACATCGTCGCGCAACTCGTTCCATTCCGAGCAGGCGACCTGGCAGGCCTTGCAGCCGATGCACTTGGTGGTGTCGATCAGCTTGGCCACTTCCTCTTGATTGCGCACCGAGGACGGCACTGTCGTGGTGGCCGAACGGGCGATGATGTCTTGGCTGGCCATTTAGACTTTCTCCACGTTGACCAGGAATGACTTGGATTCCGGGGTCTGTGTGTTGCCATCGCCGAGGAACGGCACCAGGGTGTTGGTCAGGTAACCGTGGCGCGTGAGGCCGGTAAAGCCCCAGTGCAGCGGGATGCCGATCTGGTGCACCACCTGATTGTTGACCTGCAAAGGACGGATCCGCTTGGTCACCACCGCCACCGCTTCGATATGCCCGCGCTTTGAGCTGACGCGGACCCGGTCGCCGGCCACGATGCCTTTCTCCTTGGCCAGCACTTCACCGATTTCGACGAATTGCTCGGGTTGGGAGATCGCGTTGAGCTTGCAATGCTTGCTCCAGAAGTGGAAATGCTCGGTCAAGCGGTAGCTCGTCGCCGCATACGGATAGTCCTTGGCTACGCCAAGGGAATCCCACACCGAATCGAAGATCCGCGCCGCCGGGTTGCTGGTAGCTTTCTTGTTTTCCGGGTGCAGCGGGTTGATGCCGATCGGCGTCTCGAACGGCTCGTAGTGCTCGGGGAATGGTCCCTCGTTCATCTTGTCGACGGCGAAAAACCGCGCCACGCCTTCAGGGTTCATGATGAACGGATTCATCCCGGCTTCCGGTGGCGTGTCGGCCTTGAAGTCCGGCACGTCGGTGCCGCCCCAGGCTTTGCCGTTCCACCACACCAGGCGCTTTTTCTCGTCCCACGGTTTGCCTTGCGGGTCGGCCGAGGCACGGTTGTAGAGAATCCGTCGGTTGGCCGGCCAGGCCCAGGCCCACCCTTGATGTTGATGCATGCCATAAGGGTCGTTGTTGTCGCGCCGGGCCATCTGGTTGCCGGTCTCGGTCCAGCTGCCGCAGAAAATCCAGCAACCGGAAGCCGTGCTGCCGTCGTCCTTGAGCTGACCGAAACCGGCCAGTTGCGCGTTGCTCTTGATCGTCGCGCCGGTGGCATCGGTGAAGTCAGCGGTGGCATAACCGTTGATTTCCCGCGCCAGTTCTTCCGGCGTGGGTTCGTCGGCGATCTTGTACGGCCACGACAGTTTGAGGATTGGGTCGGGATAAGCGCCGCCCTTGGCTTGATAACGCTGGCGCAGGCGCAGGAACAGCTCGCTCATGATCTGCACGTCGGTGCGTGCTTCGCCCGGTCCGTCGGCGCCTTTCCAATGCCATTGCAGCCAGCGGCTGCTGTTGACCAGCGAGCCGTCCTCCTCGGCGAAACAGGTGGTAGGCAGGCGGATCACTTCAGTCTGGATACCCGCGGTTTCCACATCGTTGTACGGCCCGACATTGCGCCAGAACTCCGAGGTTTCGGTGGACAGCGGGTCCATCACCACCAGCCATTTCAACTTGGCCAACGCCGCCATCACCCGGTTTTTGTCGGGCAGCGCCGCGATGGGGTTGAAGCCCTGGCACAGGTAGCCGTTGACCTTGCCCTGACCCATCAGGTCGAACACTTTGAGGATGTCGTAGTTGGGAATGTCCAGTTTCGGCAAATAGTCGTAAGCCCAATTGTTCTCAACCGTGGCGTTGTCGCGGTACCAGGCTTTCATCAGGCTGACGTGGAATTTGCTGTAGTTCTGCCAATAAGACAACTGCCCCGGACGCAACGGCATTTGCGTGCGCTTGGTGATGTACGCGGTGTAATCCTGCTCGGCGTCGCCCGGCAGGGTCAGGTAGCCCGGCAGCGAGTTGGACAGCAGGCCGAGATCGGTCAGGCCCTGAATGTTGGAGTGCCCACGCAAGGCATTGACGCCCCCGCCCGGCATGCCGACGTTGCCCAACAACAATTGCACCATCGCGGCGCTGCGGATGATCTGCGAGCCGATCGAGTGCTGTGTCCAGCCCAGAGCATAAAGAATCGTCATGGTCTTGCCCGGTTGCGAGCACGTGGCGATTTCTTCCCAGATCTTCTGCATGGCATCGACCGGCATGCCGCAAATCTGGCTGGCCAACTGGATGTTGTAGCGGCTGTAATGCTGCTTCATCAGTTGGTAGACGCAGTGCGGGTCCTGCAGGGTCGGGTCGGTTTTGACAAAGCCGTCTTCACCGAGCTCATAACCCCAGCCGGATTTGTCGGTGTAGGTGCGCTTGGCGGCGTCGTAACCGCTGAAGATGCCATCCTCGAAGCCATACCCGGCTTTGACGATAAACGACACGTCGGTGTAGTTGCGCACGTACTCGTGCTGGATCTTGTCCTCGGTCAGCAGGTAATTGATCAGCCCGCCCATGAAGGCGATATCGGTGCCGGTGCGAATCGGCGCGTAATAATCGGCCACCGAGGCGGTCCGGGTAAAACGCGGATCGACCACGATCAGCCGCGCCTTGTTGTGCGCCTTGGCTTCGGTCACCCATTTGAAACCGCACGGGTGCGCTTCTGCTGCGTTGCCGCCCATCACCAGGATCAGATTCGCGTTGGCGATATCGGTCCAGTGATTGGTCATGGCACCACGGCCGTACGTCGGGGCAAGACTTGCCACCGTCGGGCCGTGTCAGACACGCGCCTGGTTATCAAACCCCAGCATGCCGAGACTGCGAATGACCTTGTGGGTGATGTAACCCGCTTCGTTGGACGCCGCTGAAGCCGCGAGGAAACCGGTGGTCAACCAGCGGTTCACCGTTTGGCCCTTGTCATTCTTCTCGATGAAGTTGGCGTCGCGGTCGGCCTTCATCAGGTCGGCGACGCGATCCAGCGCTTCATCCCAGGAGATACGCGTCCACTCCGTACTGCCCGGCTTGCGCACTTGCGGGTATTGCAGGCGGCCGGGGCTGTGAATGAAGTCCAGCAGGCCGGCGCCTTTGGGGCACAGGGTGCCGCGGTTGACCGGGTGGTCGGCATCGCCTTCGATGTGAATGATGCTTTGCGCGACGTTCTTGGCGGTATCGCCCTGGCTGTACATGATCAATCCGCAGCCGACCGAGCAGTACGGGCAGGTGTTGCGGGTTTCATGGGTGTGGGCGAGTTTGAAATGGCGTACCTGCTCGGCGAAGGCTGGCGCCGGGAGCATGCCCAGCGCGCCGAGGCTCGAGCCAGCAAGGCCGATACCAGCGACCTTGAAGAACTGACGACGGTTGAGGTCCATCGTGCACTCCTGATCAGGTGGAGACCCGGTACTTTTGCCGGGTTTTTCTGGACGATCACGGTGGCGGCAGCGTGGCTACCGACCTTTGAAACTTTAGCCAATGGGAGAAGTGACTGCGTGAAAACCGACCATCGGGCAACACCCGGATATCAGCCACCACACAAAACCTGTGGGAGCGAGCCTTTGTGGCGAGGGGATTTATCCCCGTTCGGCTGCGAAGCAGTCGCAAAACCATTGTTTGCGGTAGACCTGATACACCGCGGTTTTCGATTTTGGGGCCGCTTTGCAGCCCAACGGGGATAAATCCCCTCGCCACAAAGGCTCACTCCCACAGGGATTTGTGCTGTTCGGACCATTACCGTCTCGCTCCCACAAGGCTGGGCGATTATCATGAGCGCCATCTCCAACCGGCCTTTATGAGACTGAGCATGACCTTCGATTTTGATCAGGTGTTCGACCGCCACGACACCGGCAGTACCAAGTGGAGCCGCTACCCGGCCGACGTGTTGCCGATGTGGGTCGCCGACATGGACTTCGCCGCGCCGCCGGTCATCCTTGAAGCCCTGCGCAAACGCCTGGAACACCCGATGGTCGGCTACAGCGTGCCTCAGGAAAATCTGCGCGCCGCCATCGTGGCCGACCTCTGGAACAAATACGCCTGGCGCGTATTACCTGAAGAACTGATCTTCCTGCCGGGCGTGGAGTCAGGTTTCAACATGGCCCTGAAGGCGCTGGTCGAGCCGCAACAAAACGTTGTGGTTCAGGTGCCGAACTACCCGCCGCTGCGTCATGCGCCGGGTCATTGGGGTTTGAACAAGGTTGAACTCGAATTTGACGCGTCGGCTGACGGCACGTACGACACGCCGCTCGCGACCTTGAGCCAGGCACTGACCGGCGGCGGTGCGCTGCTGCTGAGCAATCCGCATAACCCGTTGGGCAAAGTCTTTCCACGGGAAGAACTGCAAGCAGTGGCCGATATCTGCCTGGAACAAAACGCCTGGATCATCTCTGACGAGATTCATGCCGAGCTGTGCTTCGACGGGCGCGTGCACATCCCCACGGCATCCCTCAGCCCGCAGATCGCCAAGCGCACCATCACCCTGATGTCGGCGAGCAAGGCTTACAACATTGCCGGCCTGAAAACCTCCTTCATGATCATTCAGGACTCGGCTTTGCGAGCGAAGGTCAACCACGCCCGTTGCGGCATGGTCGACAGCGTCAATCCGCTGGGCATGGAAGCGACTCGCGTTGCCTACAGCGAAGGCGGCCCGTGGCTGGCCGGGTTGAAGGCGTATCTGCAAGGTAATCGGGATTACCTGGTGGAAGCGGTTCGCCGCCGTTTGCCGGGTGTGACGATCAACATCCCGCAAGGCACGTATCTGGCGTGGCTCGATTGCACCGCCCTGGAGCTGGACAATCCGCAGCAGTTCTTCCTGGAACAGGCCAAGGTCGGACTGAGCCCCGGCCTGGATTTCGGCGACAACGCCCGGCAATTCGTGCGCCTGAACTTCGGCTGCCCGCGGGCGTTGCTCGAAGAAGGTCTGGCGCGTATGGAACGAAGCTTGCGCACCCTCAAGGCCTGATAACACAACAAATTCCTGTAGGAGCGAAGCTTGCTCGCGAAGACGGCGTACCAGTTGACACATGTATGACTGACACACTGCCTTCGCGAGCAAGCTTCGCTCCTACAAGGGTTTTGGGTGGTTTCGGGTATTGTAAACGGCGTCAAACCGATGATGTGATCGCCCTTGTAGCAGCTGGTGAACCCACGAAATAATGAACCCCTGACAATTTTCCCCGCTCAATACCTTTAGCGCCCCACCGCGGGCCGCTCGAGGAGGTCGTCATGTCTGGCCCACAAACGCGGCCCACCCCCAGCGAGAACCGAGCATGAGTTTCATTTTATGGGTGGCCGTGTTGGGTGCTGTACTGCTGACGCTGGCGCTGACCTCGTCATACCTGCGCTGGATGCCGGTGACCACGTCTGCGGTGTGCCTGGTGCTGGGTGTCGGCATCGGACCGGCCGGGCTCGGGCTGTTGAAGCTGGACATCGCTGACGCTTCGATCTGGATGGAGCACCTGACGGAAGTCGCGGTGCTCTTTTCTTTATTTGTCTGTGGCCTGAAATTGCGCTCCCCGCTCAAGCATAAAAACTGGCGGGTCGCGTTCGGCCTGGCCGGACCGGTCATGCTGCTGACCATTGGCGGCATCTGCCTGTTGCTGCATTACGGGCTGCAATTGTCGTGGGGCGCGTCAATGCTGATCGGCTCGATCCTGGCGCCTACCGACCCGGTGCTCGCCGCCCTGGTCCAGGTCAACGACGCGCGGGATGACGACAGCGTGCGGTTTGGCCTTTCCGGTGAAGCCGGGCTCAATGACGGGATTGCGTTTCCGTTCGTGATTCTTGGCCTGCTCCTGCTGCAACACGATGGCAACCCCGGCTGGTTTGGCGACTGGGTACTGCGCAGTCTGCTCTGGGCCGTTCCGGCCGGTTTACTGACGGGTTACTGGATGGGACGCGGCATTGGGCGTCTTACGTTGGTTTTGCGTATCAAGAACGATGACAGCACGCTGTCGCCGAACGATTACCTCGCCCTCGCCTTGATTGCCTTGGCGTACGTCGGGGCCGAGTCAATCCACGCTTACGGGTTTCTGTCGGTGTTCGCCGCCGGCCTCGGATTGCGTCAGGAAGAGGTCAGCTCCACGGGCAATGACGCACTACCGGCCGAGCATTTGGTCCAACCTGTCGTCGGACACCAGAACGTCGAACCGCAGCACGCAGTGCATGGCGATACCGACAACCTTGAAGACACCCAGGTCGCTGCGGGCATCATGATGGGTGACATGCTCGCCTTCGGCAGTCTCGTGGAGCGGGCCATGGAAGTGTTTCTGGTCACCCTGCTCGGCATCGTGCTGATCGCTCACTGGGACTGGCGCGCCCTGCTGGTTGGTGGGGTTTTGTTTTGCCTGATTCGCCCCTTGAGTGTCGCTGTGTTGCCGTGGGGTCGATTGCTCGATTGGCGTCAGCGAATGTTGATTGGCTGGTTCGGCATACGCGGCATCGGCAGCCTTTATTACCTGTTCTATGCCTTGAATCACGGGTTGGGTCAGTCGGTGGCGACGCTGTGTACCGACCTGACCTTGTCCGTGGTTGCGTTAAGCATTCTGATCCACGGAATCAGCACGCAACCCACCCTCGCCTACTATGAACGGCGCAAGAAACAGGTTATTTGATTTCCTTCCTAAGCATTTATCGGCGTATCAAACGAATTTTTGCCTTCAAAAATTTGAAATCTCTGCGCAACCAAGTAGTCACAACTTTAATTCCGCCTGGTTTTCTTGCACGGCGGGACCCGACAGGTTCGGTTCCACTGTGGCAACGACGCCGTTTAAAAGGGACCTCGGAAAAATTAAGGTGCCGGTCATGATTCACTGTTCAACCCCCGATCAAATCAAAGCCTGCCGGGCGTTCGCCCTGGAGTCCAACCGCCAGATGTTCGAAGAAGCCCAGTCACTGAGCCGCTGCGCCTTTGAAATGCTTGAGGCCGGCGAAATGGACCTGGAACTGTTTGATCGCTATCAGGCGATGCGCAGGAAGGCTGATCTGAAATTCCAGGAAGCGATTGAGCACGTGCGATTGCTCAACGAAGACTTTCCGCCGATCCCGATGTCCGTGAACAACTCTCACCGGTTGCGCCAGCCGCTCGAAGACCGGGTTTGAGCCTGAAAACATGGCTGCTCCTGATGCCAGTGGTTCAGAAGCGGCACATAACCTGTGGCGAGGGGGCTTGCCCCCGTTGGGTCGCGAAGCGGCCCCAAAACCTGCGACCGCGATGAGTCGGCACACGGCACGCGGTGATTTTACGACTGCTACGCAGCCGAACGGGGCGGTGCAACGTTTCGCTAAACCCCATCGCCACAGGTCGCAGTTCACAGTTCACAGTTCACAGAGTGTCCCGCCTCAGTAAGGAAAAACACCACGCCGCGAACTGCATGAATCAACTTCCGGACTCATGCAGCCTGCACGACCTCAATTCGCCATCAGCCATCTCAACTCATTGTTTTTTTAGGTGCTGACTAAAGCCCCGTAGTCGGCACGACAAATGCTCCAGGTCTATGAGCGACCTACGGCCATGAGACCGTTTGCGCCCATCCCCGTGACTATTTGAGAGATTCGAACCATGAACGCCATCGACCTGTTGAAAGCCGACCATGAACGCGTAAAGGGCATCCTGAATCAGTTGAGCGAGTCCACCGAGCGTGGTGTTAAAAAGCGCACTGAGCTGCTGGCCAAGCTTGAAATGGAAATCGCCATTCATACTCGCCTCGAAGAGGAAGTCTTGTACCCGGCGTACAAAAAGGCGGGAGGCAAGGAACAGGACGTCATGTATTACGAAGCCAAGGAAGAGCACCGCACCGTGGATTCGCTGGTGCTGCCGGACCTGAAAGTCACCGACCCTTCCACCCCGGAGTTCGCCGGCCGAGTGAAAGTGGTCAAGGAACTGCTGGAACACCACATCGAAGAAGAGGAAACAGAAATGTTCCCTCAAGCCAAAAAGCTGCTGGGCAAAGCCACGCTGGAAGAGTTGGGGGCGCAGATGGAAACGCTTAAGGCGCAGTACAAGAAAGAAATGAGCACACCCAATATGGCGGCTTGATTCGGTTGGCTGATGTAAAAAAGCCCGGCAAATGCCGCAACACTGTTCACTTAGGCACAGATGTTCGCCTGAAGATAAGGGAACAGCATTACGGCAGATGCCTGGTGCCTGGCTTTTTATTTTTGCGTGTCAGCCGCCCGGGTTGGTCACCTGGATGTAAACCGCGTAGCTGCCCAGCAATACCCAGAAGGTTGCGAAAATCCACGGCGTGCGCACCGAAAACAGCAGCGATTTACGGTAACCCTTGTGGGACGATTCCATCTCACTGAACAGCGGTGATTCATCGTACGCCAGCCCCATCCATGGCTCGCTGCGCAATAACTCACTCTGTTTGAAGTGCCAGTGATCGATGATGTCGTAGGCCGCACGAATACCCGGCCAGGCGTTCAGCGAACTGAGCAACCCAAGCAGCGCGAGGAACGGTGGCACCACCAGAGTGAAGAGTTTTCCCCACTCGGGATTAAGGTTGGACATGCAGGAGGCGAAGGCAATCACCAAAAACGATTGCGCGGCCAGGTAAGCATCTGTTCGATTTGCGAGGATGCTGGTTTCGTACTGGATTTCACGACGGTAGAAATCCAGGCGCTCCTTGGGCGATCCGAACATCTTGGCGTTGTGTTCGGTCATGGCTTCTTCGGCGGGGTGTTCGGTCAGTATTCTGGGCACAAGCATCACACGTGGACTGGGAAAGCATCTGACGAAACCTTTCTGGGCAAAGTTCAGCTGGATTTAATGCGCCTCCAATGGCTTCCGGTCGGAGAAAAAAACCTCGAACGGCGCCCCTCCGCCGTGGTCCTCCAGAGACAGAGGCAGATTTCAAGGACTGCGCATGGACCATCTCGATTGGGTGCAATGGCCAGCGATGCTGATCACAGTGCTGGCGGCGTGGCTGATCGGCTCGCAAAAACCTTCGCGCAGGGTATGGGGCTTCAGCTGCTTTATCGTCAGCAACCTCTTGTGGGTGATTTGGGGTTATCACACCAACGCCTATGCATTGATCGTGTTGCAGTTTTGCCTGTGTGCCATGAACCTGCGCGGTTTCAAGAAGAACGCGGACGGTTGAGCGAAACGCCGCTCACTTCATGGCCAAGGCAATGACTTCCACCAGATTGAGTTGGGTAAAGGGTTTGGACAAGCGCGGGAGCTTGGTGGCGAAACCTTCCAGGCGCTCGGCATAGCCTGTGGCGAGGACAATCGGCAGGTCGGGTTTCAAGGTCCGGATGGCCTGCGCCAATTGCGCGCCGTTCATTTGTGGCATGGCCATATCGGTGATGACCAGGTCAATATTCTGCTCGACGTCAAACTGCTCAAGCGCTTGTGCACCGGACACCGCGCTGATCACCCGGTGGCCGAGGTCCTCCAGCAACAGGCCGGTACTGGTCAACACCAGGGTGTCATCGTCCACAACCAATACGCACAACTGAGGCACCGGCGGCGCTTCTACTTCCGCTGCAGCGGGCTTGGCGACCGAAGTAGCCGTAGCGACAGGTATCCACAGTTCGGCGACAGTGCCGATGTCCTTCTGGCTCTTGAGAATGAATCGCCCGCCCAACTGCTCGATAAAGCCATGAACCATCGACAACCCCAACCCCGTGCCTTTGCCGACCCCTTTTGTGGTGAAAAACGGGTCCATCGCCGAAGCCAGGATGAGATCATCCATGCCCTCGCCTGTATCGGTGACACTCAGGCAGACATATTGGCCAGCCGGCAGCAGCAAAATTGATTGGTCGAGGACGTCTTCTGTCCTGGCGCTGATGACGATTTTACCGCCGTTGGGCATGGCATCCCGGGCGTTGGTGGCCAGGTTCAACACCGCCAGTTCGAGTTGATTGACATCAGCCATGACCGGTACGAGGTCAGGGAAAAAGCGTGTTTCGAGCTGCACGGCAGGTCCGAGGGAGCTGCGCAAGAGTCCAGTGATCCCCTCTACCAGCGCGGGTATCTCGACGGATTCGGACTTGAGTTCCTGACGCCTGGCGAACGCTAGCATGCGTTGGGTCAGCGATACACCGCGCAAGGCACCCTGGGTGGCGTTGTCCACCAATCGAGTGACTTTCGGATCCTCTCCCACGCGTTTGCGCACGATTTCCAGGTTGCCAAGGATGACGGTCAGCAGATTATTGAAGTCGTGGGCGATCCCGCCACTGAGTTGTCCAATCGCCTGCATCTTCTGCGCCTGGAACAGCGCCTCTCGAGTTCTTTCCAGATCCTTCTGAGCTTGCGTGGCCTCGGTGATGTCACGGGTAATCTTGGCGAAGCCCAACAACGTGCCGGTTTCGCCCCAGATCGGATCGACCATGACATGGGCAAAAAACCGCGTTCCGTCCTTGCGCACGCGCCAGGCCTTGTTTTCAAAGCGCCCCTCGCGCATAGCCGTTTCCAACGCGCGTTGCGGTTCACCGGCTTCGCGGTCTTCGGGGGTGTAGAAGATTGAAAAATGCTGACCAATGACTTCTTCGGGACGGTAACCCTTGATCCGCTGGGCCCCCAGATTCCAGTTGGTCAGGCGTCCATCCGGGGCAAGCATGTAGATGGCGTAATCAGTGACGCTTTGAACCAGCAACCGAAACTGCTGCTCGCTTTGCTTGAGGGTTTCTTCGGCCATTTTGCGGTCGGTAAGGTCCCGGGTGATCTTGGCAAAACCCAGCAACTTGCCCGACGGATCGATAATCGGATCGATCACCACATGGCACCAGAAGTGCGTACCGTCCTTGCGAACCCGCCAGCCTTCACCCTCGAAACGACCCTCGCGAATCGCCGTATCCAACGCACACTGGGGCTTACCGGCGCGGCGATCCTCTTCGGTATAGAAGCGTGAAAAATGCTCACCGAGAATCTCCGCCTCCTCGTACCCCTTGAAACGCCTGGCGCCGGAGTTCCAACTGGTAATGATGCCGTCGGGATCAATCATGTAGATCGCATAGTCCACCACGGCATCAATCAGCAGGCGAAAACGCATTTCCTCGATGGAGTAGGTTTTGGACTTGTTATCACTCATCGATCACACCTGTGATTGTTGTTTTTATGGAGTATGCGACAAACCGTCGGTTTGGAAAGCCAGAAAACGGTCGTGCACTGGAGCATAACGCTCAGACCACCTATTCTCGACGCCAATCGCCATTTCTGGCCGATTCAAGGCGCCCATGATCCTGATTCTGTTGCCCACCTCTGACTACGATCCCACTGAGAGCAGCGTTCCATGGCAAGCCATGCGCCAGGCCGGCATCGAGGTGTGTTTCGCGTCACCCGAGGGCTTGCCCGCCTACGCCGACTCGCGCCTGGTGGATATCGGCTTCGGTCCATTGACCCCGTTGCTGATGACGCGCAAGGCCGACCTTGCAAGCTACGCCCGGATGACCGAAGACCCGTCATTTCGCAAACCGCTGTCCTATGACGAAATCGACCCCAGCGAGTTCCAGGGGCTGCTGATTCCTGGCGGGCATGCCAAGGGCATGCGCAGTCTGTTGGAGTCCGAGCAGGCCCGACGGATCGCGCTGCACTTTTTCACGTCCGACAAACCGGTGGCAGCGGTCTGTCATGGCGTGCTGTTGCTCGCCCGCACGCTCGACCCCGATTTCGGGCTTTCGGTGTTGCAAGGTCACCGCACTGGTGGCCAACACCATGGAGCTGCCAGCCTGGGTAACTACCGCCGCCTGGCTCGGGCGCTACTACCGAACCTATCCTCAAACCGTCGAAGCGGAAGTCACCGCCGCCCTGTCCAGCCCGATGGATTTCCTGCGAGGTCCCGCCATGGCGGTACGTGATTCGGCGGAACAGCCACAACGAGGTTTCGTCGTCCGCGATGGCCAGTTGCTGACCGCTCGCTGGCCGGGAGACTGTCATCTCTTCGCCGCCGAATGGGTACGCCTGCTTAGCGGTTCACGTATTTGACGATGTAGGCGTACAGATCGTTGTAGACAAAGTCAGGGACAACCTGGGCGTACGTTTGAGTTTTGAATAACGCCAAGTGGCATTCTTTTACCACCTCATCACGATCATTCAGGGTGTCGACCTGATTATTGATGATGCTGCCATAGGCGCTGTATACCGTCGGCGCCGTTGATGGCGTCACGTCAGCGGTTGTGGTGTAGGAGATATGAGCACGGGAGACTCGCTCTTTCAGCGCGCCAAATCCACGTTCATACACCGTGATTTGCGAACCATTGACGGCTTTCGAGGCGGTTTCGAAGCCCAGGATGATCGCTTGCACATTACTCATGCCGGCCTCCAGCGCCGATAACGGGACAAACCTCTCGAGTTCGCAATTTTCCAGGCTTTTGAAGGCTCTTTTGATGCTGGATACGTGAGCAAACTCTAGCGTGCAGCCGACAATATGCGTCTCGAATTGATAACAGGCTGCTGTCGCCAGCGGTGGAAACGCAGCGAAATCGAGGCTATCGAACGCACACTCCATAATGATGTTGTATTTGAGGGTAAAGGCTTCGGTGAAGATTTTGGCGCTGACTTCTCGGACGAAGGCTTCCGTATGTTCATACGCATGCAGGACGCCGAGTTTGATCATCTCCGCGTATTGGGGGTGTTTTTGTCGGTATTCGGGCAGGTAGAGACGAACATATTTGTCGTAGCGCCGGGTCGGCAGGAGTTTGTTTTCCAGCAAAAAGGTTTTGCCCGACCCTTGCAGCCCGGCAACCACCAGAATCTTGGGCGTTACCTCGGCCGTGATACCACGGAACAGCGTGGTTTTGATTTCATTGAACGCTGCAGTGACCTGCTCAGGGGTGTAAGCGTAATTCGGTGCGGGGGACATGCCTTGATTTCCTTATCAAAGAACTGGCAGAAAGTGACTGCCTGTCCTTTTAATAAAGCGGTGTTTCGCCAGTTGTTCAAATGAGCGTGTTTTTCAAGGTATGTCACTGTTTTAAAAAGTAAAAGATCCTACGTAACAGAGTGAAAATGCGTCTGCTCAACCGACCACCAGCGCGGCAGCAATTGTTTGACTTTGCTGTCGCCAAACCGGTCATCAATCAACATCACCACCCCTTGATCCTGCTGAGTGCGGATCACCCTTCCTGCCGCCTGCACCACTTTCTGCACGCCTGGATAAAGATAGGTGTAGTCATAACCGGCGCCGAAAATCGCCGCCATTCGATGCTTCAACTGCTCGTTGACCGGATTGAGTTGCGCCAGCCCCAGGGTGGCAATGAACGCACCGATCAGGCGGGCGCCGGGCAAGTCGATGCCTTCACCGAACGCTCCGCCCAGTACCGCAAAACCAACGCCTTGGCTGTGCGCGGTGAACTGATCGAGGAAGGCCTGACGCTGCCCTTCGGCCATTCCCCGGGACTGCGACCACAAGTTGATCTGCGGGTGTCGTTCGGCCAGTAACTGTGACACTTGCTGCAAATAGTCGAAGCTGCTGAAAAACGCCAGGTAGTTGCCGGGGCGTTGGCTGAATTGCCGGGCGATCAGTTCGACAATTGGTTCGAGGGACGCTTGGCGGTGAACGAATCGGGTCGATATCTGGCTGACGATGTGCACTTTCAACTGGTCGGCATGGAACGGTGATTCGACATCAATGCACACCGTGTTCGACGGCGTACCCAGCAGATCCGCGTAGTAATGCCGAGGGCTTAGCGTCGCAGAAAACAGCACCGTGCTGCGCGCAGCGATCAGGCGCGGGCGGATGAAACCGGCCGGCACTACGTTGCGCAGACACAGTTGCGACAGGTTCTGTTTGCGTTCGAGGTCGCGCTTGCTGATGTCGAACAGGAACTGCTCGTCGAAGAGCTCGGCCACGCGACAAAACTGCAGCATGTCGAAGTAAAAACTCTGCAAGGCGCTGTCCAGGCCCTGGGGATGATCGTTGAGATAATCGCCGATGCTCGCGCTGCACGAAGACAGGGCCTGGAGGAGTTTTTCCGGGGCCTTGTCATAAGCCTGATACGCGGCGAGTTGCAGATTGTGCAGGGCATTCCACTCTCGATTGACCCGCTGCAACGGTTTTTTCAGCGCGTCCGGGGCGGTTTTTCGCACCCCGTTGAGGGTCGATTGGTCGAGCGTGGCGCTGTACATTTGCCGCCCGCGCTCCACGAGGTTATGCGCCTCATCCACCAACACCGCGACCCTCCAGTTATTAGCCTGAGCCAACCCGAACAGCAGCGCACTGAAATCGAAATAGTAGTTGTAGTCGGCGACCACCACGTCTGCCCAACGGGCCATTTCCTGGCTCAGGTAATAAGGGCAAACCTCATGCGCCAATGCCACCTCGCGCAAAGCGTTCTGGTTAAGCAGGCTCAGCTCACTGGCGGCCTGACGGGCGGCCGGCAAACGATCATAAAAACCTTGGGCCAACGGGCACGATTCTCCGTGACAGGCTTTGTCCGGGTGCTCGCAGGCCTTGTCCCGGGCGATCATCTCCAACACCCGCAGCGGCGGCGCATTGGCGCTTTCAAGGATCACTTGCGCGGCGTCCAGTGCCAGTTTGCGCCCCGGCGTTTTCGCCGTGAGAAAGAACACCTTGTCCAATTGCTGCGACGCCAGGGCCTTGAGCATCGGAAACAGCGTGCCAATGGTCTTGCCAATGCCGGTCGGCGCCTGGGCCATCAGGCAACGACCGGTGCTGACCGCTTTGAACACCGACTCCGCCAAGTGCCGTTGCCCTGGACGGAAGTCGGCATGGGGAAACGCCAATTGCTGCGCCGCACGATTACGGCCTTCGCGATGAACCATTTCCTGCTCGGCCCACTGCAGGAACAGCCCGCAATGATGCTCGAAGAACTGCTCCAGCTCGCCGGCGCTGAAGGCCTCGACCAGGCAGGTTTCCTTTTCGCTGACGATATCGAAGTAGACCAGCGCCAGATTGATTTGTGCCACCTCCAGCTTCTGGCACATCAGCCAGCCGTAGACCTTCGCCTGCGCCCAGTGCAGTTGTCGGTGGTTGGCCGGTTGCTTGCTCAGGTCGCCGCGATAGGTTTTGACTTCTTCCAGGCAGTTTTGCGCCGGGTCATAGCCGTCCGCCCTGCCCTTGACCTTCAAGGTTTTGTACAGGCCTTCGAGGGCGACTTCGCTTTGATAACCCTCACATCGACGCGAGGCAACGGTGCGGTGCCCGACGATGCCCTCCAGGGCGGTCGGCGACGGGGTAAATCGCAGGTCGAGGTCGCCGACCTTGGCGGTGAATTCACACAGCGCCCGCACCGCAATGCTATAGCTCAAGCGCTCTGCTCCGCCCATTGCACATAGCAGACGGCGATCGGCATCTGATGTTCGTGACAGAACTCCAGCCAACGCAATTGGTTGTCTTGCAGGCGATCGCCGGGGCCTTTGACTTCGATCATGCGGTAGGTCTTGTGCTGCGGCCAGAACTGGATCAGGTCCGGCATGCCTGCACGGTTGGCCTTGATATCCAGCAGCAGGCGATTGAACCAGTGCTTGAGGTGTTCGGCCGGCAGGCAATCGAGGGCCTGGTCCAGCAGTTCTTCGCTCAGCGCGCCCCAGAACACGAAGGGTGACTGCACGCCCCACTTGGCGAGATAACGTTCGCGGATGGTCTGGATATAGCGACCGTCATCGAGTTCGGCCAGACAAGCCTGAAACACATCCGCCCGACGTGCATGAAAATCTTCATTGAGCAGGTCCACCGGTCCGCGCTGGAATGGGTGGAAAAATGCCCCCGGCAACGGTGCAAAGATCGCCGGCCAGCACAGCAGCCCGAACAGCGAGTTGATCAGGCTGTTCTCGACGTAATGCACGGGCGCCGAATCCTCCGCCAGATGCGCCTGGACGTAAAACTCAACCGACAACGCCAGATCGGTCCTGGGCAATTGAAGGTCCAGTCGCAGCATTTCCCGAGGGGATGGCCGCTTCATCGCCGGGCCGCCCAGCTTGCGCCGCAGTCTGGGCAACACACGCAGCACATGCTGATGCTCGGTGGCACTTTCCGGCGATTGCTCCGCGTGCGTGGCCAGATGCAGGGCTAACTGATATTCACCGCAGCGCTCCAGCACACGAATAAGGCGCACGCGTGCGCCGGGGTAGGCGCAATCGCGATAAATAGTCAGCGCCGTGGAGAAATCCGCCATGCGTTCGCAGTGCTGACCGATCTGGAACAACAACTTGCCCCGACGTCGTTGCAGCCACGGGTTGTCGAGTACCAGCCCGTTGATCTGTTCGACGATGGTCGCCACCGCCTCGCCGGCCTCGAAACGCTGCTGGCAGTGGTGCAGGAACAGGCAGGCCTCCACGTCTTCGCGGCAGCGCAAGCCCCGGGACTCGGCGCAGAATTCGACTTTCTCATAGGTGAAGATGCCAAGATCGGCCAGCACGAACTCCGACCAGTCCTGGTAAAGGTTGCCGAAGAACATAAGACGCAAGCGGTCACACAGCTCCTTGATGGTCAGCGTGAACAGCCGGTCGCTCAGTTGCGGGCACCATTGCGCGAAGCTTTGTGCCTCGCAAAATTGCTCGCTGAGGGACGCCAGCCATTCGGTCTTCTTGCCTTTCGGTTGCTCGATGGCAGCACCGAAGCAGTGAAGAATCTCGGCCTTGAGCAGAACGTCGAACAGTTCCTCGATCTGCAGCGGCGACTGATCAGAGATCCAGCCTGCCGCCCGCAACGGCTCGGCGGCGCTGGCGATGTCCCCGATCTCGATGTAACTCAATTTACCGGCCCTGAAATGCAAACCCTTGCGCATCACCATCCTGACCAGCAGTGCCCGGGACTCACGGGGTTGCTGACTGAAATCGCGGATGAAGGCTTGTTCCTCGACGCTCAGCACATCGGCATAGCGATGCTCAAGCCAATCAAGTACTTGCATGAAGTTGTTCAAGTAGTAGAACGGGTCGTCGAGAGGATTTACAGTCACAGGAAAAAAGGGCCATGGCAGCGAGTACTGGTTATGCGTACAGATACCAGCTACGGCGCATCCGGTGCAAACGGAAAAGGATAAGCGGCGACGCTATTTGGCTATTTTCGCGTGGCCATCGAACTTTCTGCCGATCCATGGCACCAACCGGCATAGCGGCTTTTTTTAGCATTTTTGAGAGGTGGGTATGAATATCAAGACTCTGGGTTTGCCCTTGGCAGCGGCGGCCTTCCTGGCCCTGGCCGGTTGCTCGACGCCAACGGTCGTGACCCTGCAGAACGGCACCCAGTATTTGACCAAGGACATGCCGAAAACCAAGACCAAGGACGGGTTTTACGAGTTTGAGGATATTTCTGGCGCGAAAGTGAAGGTCAATGCCAACGACGTGGCCACGGTTCGCGAGGAAGACTGAGGACCGCGTCATCGTTCTTCGCGAGCAAGCCCGCTCCCACAGGGGGATTTTCAGCGTTTACAAAATCCCTGTGGGAGCGGGCTTGCTCGCGAAGAGGCCCTCACAAACACCGGAAATCTACGGCATCCACGGCGTAGTGTTATCGCAGGAGATGAACTTCCCTCCCCGCAACCTCAGTTCTTCATGAATCTTCTTACAGCGCTCGTAATCCTGCTGCATCGCGTGATCGATGCTGATGTTGCCAGTGATCTCCGGTTGCTTTTCCCCCGAACGCAAAGTCAAAAAGGGTTCTTCCGGCTGGAGCTGGAAACGGCTTTTCTCTTCCAGGGGTTCAACGGTTTCCGGCGATGCAGGTGCCGGCAGTTGATCTGGCGTCATGCCATAGCGGCTCAAAATCGAGCTGTGAGGCAATTCTGCGGCGGCACTTGTGGATAACAGAGCCAGTGCCAAACCGATGATGTGCCTCTTGCTGTTACTCACGTTCTTTAATCTCCTGATCCAGTACTCAATCCTGTTGTTGCAAGGTATTGGAGTCCGCAGGTGACTGTCGGGTCACGTGTTCAGGCAGGTTTACCGCGTTATCGTTTTTCGCGGGCAAGTCGGGACGCCGAACCGCTCGCTCCTACAAGGAATCGCACACCCCTGTAGGAGCGAGCCTTGCCCGCGAAGAGGCCCTCGCCGGCGCCACATCACTGTCAGGCAATAACAATCCCTGAGCCAGACAGACTATCCAGCCCAACCCCCACCAACGTCACCGAATCCGCGCCAAACGTCAGCACCGTATCCTGCCCCACTGTCGTGGCATGAGCCCGATAGTCATCATTCGGCGTTACGCCCTGAACCCCAAGAAATACCAGCTTGTCGTTCGCCTGATACCCATGGACCCGATCCTGACCAAACGCACCGCTGAACAGGAACGTATCAATCCCGCCCCCCGATTCCATCAGGTCAGTCCCTGCCCCGCCCACAAACACATCGTTGCCCTGGCCGCCGATCAAATGATCGTTGCCGTCCAGGCCGAACAACCAATCGCCCGTCGCATCCGCCTTGAGCGTATCGGCCCCCGCGCCGCCCTTCGCCGATGACGCGTACTGGGTCAGGTTGTTGCCGACGGCAAGGCCATTGGCCGTGACGCTGTGCGTCACGTCATCCTTGAACAGCCCCCACAAGAACCCCGGCTCCTTGGTGACAATACTGCCAATGTCCCGGGTGATGCTGATGCCGCCGTTGGCATCCCGGACGTAGAGGTTGCCGGCACCGTCATTGGCAAAGCCGAAGCTTTTAACCGACTGCTGCAAGTCCAGCACGTTGCTGCCCTTGCCACCCAACAGGATGTTGTAGCCGCTACCGTCACGGAAACTGTCGTTACCGTCGCGCCCCTCCAGGTAGTCATTCCCCTTGCCGCCCTGAATCAGGTCGTTGCCGTCGCTGCCGATGATGAACGTGCTGCCCTTGTGGGTTTCAGCGTTGCGATTGAGGTCCTGAACCCAGGTGTTGGCGCGCGCCGGGTCCGAGAGATTGGCGACGATGATCGTCGAATCTTTGCTGGTGAGGTCGTAGAACTTCGATTCGATCACCCGGTTCATGCCGTCGCCATAGGCGGTCGGCAGGTGCGAGATCCAGGTCGGGATGTTGAGGATGGAAAACGGCAGCACATTCCACGCCGTCGAGGCGTAGTGGTCGTTGAAGCTGACGATATTATCGGTCGCCGAGGCCTTGGCGGCATCGTGTACGCCCACCGACGACAGGTTGAAGGATGAACCGTCGAGGGCTCGAAACACCGGGTCGTTTTCATAGCCGACGTTGAGCACTTTGTCGGTGCTGCTCTGGGTCGGGGACGCGTAGGCGATGTAGTTGGAATCCTTGTAGAACCCGGACCACTTGTCCGTGCTCAAGTCCGCCAGGCTGTTGACCGCCAACCCGCCGAGGCTGTGGCCGCTGACCAGCACGTTGTTGCCCGACAGGCCATTGGCCTGGGCAAATGCCATGACGTCGCCGAGCAAATTGCCGAAGGCTTCGCCCACATAGTTTTTCGCATAATCCTTGGGGCCGAACGCTGCCAGTAGATCGTTGATCACGTCGCCGAACGAGTCGCTGATCAAGGTTTCCCGCGGGCCGCTGGTGCCGCGAAAGGCGATGCCGATTTCAGTGAGGTGCCCCTGGGCATCGTACTTGCCGAGGATCTCGACCTGCGCGCTGGTGTACCCGGCCTTCTCGCCGAAGAACGTTCCGCGGGCGTCGACCTTGCCGTCATAGCCCAGTTGCGAGGCCGTGATGGGCGTCCAGCCGGCTTTTTGCACGGCCTCCAATGCGGCTTTTTCCGAATCGGGGTTCCACGGAATGCCGGGGATCACGCCCTGGGAATCGGTGCCGCCCAGCAACGCGGTAACCAGGGTGGCCGGCAAGCCAAGGCCGAAGCCGTTGTGCTGGTAACCCGTGGCAAAGCCATTGTCGAGGTTGTGATAGGAATACAGCGTGATCGCCATCGCGTCGGTAAATAACGCTTTGGAATCGGCTGTGCCGAAGTTTTTGTAGTCATACACACCCATGGGTATTGCCTCTCTTTTGTTGGAATTGTCAGAGATAGCTCACAACCAGGACGCCTCGTTCACGAGGCGCCCCGGAGCATTTAGTGCATGCAGCCTTTACGCAAACGTGATGCCTGAAACCGACAGGCCGTCCAGTCCCACCCCGACCAGGGTCACGGCAAAATCGCCCACCGTCAGCACCGTGTCATGGCCCGACTGCGAAGCGTGTTGCTTGTAGTCATAACCCTGCCCCGCGCCCTGAACGCCCAAAAACACCAGTTTGTCGTTGCCCTGGTAGCCATTGATCGCGTCGAAACCGAAGGCGCCGCTGAACAGGAACGTGTTGTTGCCCCCCGAGGTGTGCATCACGTCATTGCCCGCGCCACCGACGAAGGTCACCTGGCTTTTGTCGCTGCGCAGCAGATCGTCGCCGGCATTGCCGAACAGCCAGTCGCCGTCGACGCTGGCCACCAGTGTGTTGCCGTAGGCGTCACCGCTGAGCGAGTGGTTGTAGTGGGTCAGTTCATTGCCGTTGAGCAAGCCGTTGGCGGTGACGCTGTAAGTCACCTCCTTGCTTCCCCACCACGAACCCGACTCCTTACTGACCAGCGCGCCGATGTCGCGGGTCATGCTGATACCGCCATAGGCATCACGCACGTACAGCGTGCCGTCGCCGTCGTTGGCAACGCTGAAGTTCTGCAACGGCTTCTGCAATTCGAAGGTGTTGCTGCCCTTGCCGCCCAGCAGGATGTTGTAGCCGCCGTCATCGCGAAACCGGTCGTTGCCGTCGCGACCTTCGATGAAGTCATTGCCGGCACCACCCTTGAGCAGGTCGTTGCTGTCGGTGCCGATTATGAAGGTGCTGCCGGTGTGGGGCTCGCCGCTGCGACCCAGGTCCTCGACCCAGGTCTTGCCCCGGGACGATTCCGCCAGGTTGGAGACGATCAGCGTCGAGTCCTTGTCGGTGAGGTCGTAGAAACGCGAGTCGATCACCCGGTTCAAACCGTCGGCATAGCCCAACGAGCCATGAGCCGACCAGTTCAGCGGATTGAGGATGCTGAACGGCACCAGGTTCTGCGAGGTGGACGCGTACTGGTCATTGAAGTTGACGATGTTGTTGGTCGCCGATTCCTGATGGCCGTCGTGCTTGCCCAGGGAACCACTGCTGAACGTGGTGCCGTCGAGCACCCGGAATACCGGGTCGTTTTCGTAGCCGATGTTCAGCACGTTGTTGCCGGTGGCGCTCTGGGTTGGTGAGGCAAACGCGATGTAGTTGGCGTCCTTGAAAAAACCGCCCCAGTTGCTGCCGCTCAGCTCGGCGAGGCTATTGACCCCCAGCCCACCGAGGCTATGGCCGCTGACCATCACCTCCTTGGCGCTCAGACCATGGGCGATCGAAAACGCGGCAACGTCCTTGAGCAAGTTGTCGAAGGCGTTTTTCGCATAGTTCGTCGCGTAATCCACCGGGCCGACGGCGGCCAGCAGGTTGTTCTTCATGTCGCCGAAGGTGTCGCTGTAACCCAGGCCGCCGGTGCCACGGAAGGCAATGCCGATACCGATCAGCTTGCCCGCCGCGTCGTACTTGCCTAGGACTTCAGCTTCGGCGCTGGTGAAGCCGTCCTTCTCGCCATAGAAGGTGCCCTGAGCGCCGACCTTGCCTTGATAACCCAGCTGCTTGGCGCCAATCGGCGCCCAACCGGTGGCCGGCAGCGGCTGGCCGGTTGGCGTGTACGCATACAGCGTCAGCGCGATGGCGTCGCTGTACAACGCTTTGCCGTCCGCATTTTTGTAATCAAACAGTCCCATGTTGTTTGCTTCCTTTGCGTGAAATCAGAACTGCCAGTCGAGTGTCAGACCTACACCGTGGTCTTTCTCGTTGGAGCCCAGCAGTCCGTTGTAATCCAGGCTCACCCGCACATCCTGAGCCACCGCCAGACCCGCGCGCGCACCAATGACGGCGGCGTTTCGATCCAGGGACACGCTCTGCACGCTGAACCCGGTGTTGCCATTCACGAAGCCCAGATGATCTTCGGAACGGGTGTTGCTCAGGTTGTGCTGCCAGCCCAGGGTGCCTGACAGTTCCAGCTGCTGTTTATCCGACAGCGCAATGGCTTTGCTCGCCCGCACACCGAGGGTCGAGAGCACGGCGTCACGGTTGTCTTCGCCACCTTTGAGCGCTGCGGCATCACCCTTCTCGGTGAAGCTGTCGCGGTTGAGGTGCACGTAAGCCAGGTTGGCGAACGGTTCCAGTGCCAGCGTTTGCAGGTCCAGGCGATACGCGGCTTCGGTGAACAGTTGAGCGGTGGTCGCATCGCGTTTGGATTTCTGTTTGCCGCTGACGTCTCCGAATTGCAGGTCACGTTTCACGTCGATGCGATGCCAGCTGTAATCGCCGCCGACGCTCAAGCGCAGTGCATCGATTTCATGGCCCAGGTAGGCACCCAAGTGGTAGCTGTCGACGGAGGCCGATGAATGCGTGCCATCGCCCATGCTCAACGAACTGTCGCTATATCCAGTAACGAAACCCAACCGCGTATCTTCAGCAATCAGACCGTCAACACCGGCCAGTAAGCCGCCGATGGAGCTGTTGGAACTGGCGTTGTCATGCCCTCCATCGCTCTTGCCCCAGGCGCCAAGGACTTTGACCCAAGCGTTGCTGCGGTCATCGGTCGGTGCCGCGGCATCGAACAGCTCACGCTCACGCAGACGTTCGCCAACAGCGTCGCGCAAGTAACGACTGTCGTTGATCAGCAACGTGCCGATCGCCGGATGAATCTCACCGGACAGTTGCTGGAACGCTTGTTGCGCGACGGCGGCGGTCGGTGAAAGCAGCAGGGTTTCATAGAGCGGATTGCCCGCGCCCAATTGCTCGGCGGCAGCCGCGACAGCGCGTTGGTTCGGGGTTTGGCCGACGCTGGCGAAGGATGCGGCGTTACGTTCTACCGCCAGTTGGATGCCATTGGCCGAGTAGTCGAGCGTGCCGCCGATGAACAGGTAGTCCGGCAGCACCGCACCGAAACGGCCTTCGATCCCGCCGGCCGCTTGCAGAATGTTGTATTGGTTGCCAAGCAGGGATTGCACTTCGCTGGTGGTCAGCAAGGTCGGGCTGTTTTCCAGGGACAGGCTGACGGTGGCGTCGTCGATCACGGCTTTACCGCCCGCGATGATCTGGTCGCTGCTGGTTGGCGACAACTCTACGGCGTAAGTCGAGCCACGCTCGAAGGTCACGTCGCCCGCTACCTGCAGGGTGCCGATGGAATTGCCGGGCGCCACGGTGCCGCCGCTTTTCGCGGTCAATGCGCCGATGCGGCCGTTACCGCCGAGGATCCCGCCGTCGTTGACGGTGACAGCCGAGAGCAGCGAGCCATTGATGGCCAATCGGCCCTGATTGACCAGCGTCGGGCCAGCGTAGGTGTTGGCGCCGGTCAGCACCAGCGTGCCGACGCCCTGCTTGGTCAGGCCGCCATGGCCGGAGATGTCGTTGCGCCAGACGTCCAGTCCGCAATGCACATCGTTGCACACCCGTTCGGTCGGTTTGCCCGCGTCGATAATCGCGCCGATGCCCGGCAAGTCCGCCACAAACTGACTGGAACCGTAGGCCCCCTGGATGCGGAACTCCTCGGGAATGTCTTGCTCGGTGACAAACATCCCCGGGCCATCGATGCCTTTGCGCAGGTTGATCATGCCCCAGCCGTACAGCGCGTCGACACCCGGTGCGCCCATGTCGGTGGCCGTGGTACGCAACACGCTGGCAACCTGGGCACCGGTCATGTACGGAAAGCGTTCCATCAACACCGCCACCGCACCCGCGACGTGCGGTGCTGCCATGGAGGTGCCGTTTTTGTTGGCGTAGCCGATGGTCATGTTATCGGCATTGGTGCCGCCGATCACCGCGCTGAAAATCTTGCTGCCCGGTGCCGACACGCAGAAACTCGCGGTGTAGCCGCAGCGCGACGAGAAGATGCTGATGTTGTAGAGGTCCGGGCTGTTGAGGTCCGGGTTCTTCTGCAAGGCCGCGACGGTCATCCAGTTCGGCGCGATTTCCGGGACGAAATAGCCCAGGCCGGCAATGGCGTCCGGGTTATTCAGGTTGTAGTCGTTGCCGGCAGCGAAGATCGTCACGATGCCGCTGCGAGCGGCCGCAATCGCACCGTCATACGCGCCACCCTGGCGGGTGCCGAGGATGGGCTGGATCTGATTGAACTGCAGTCGCGCGTCCTGCACGGTGAAATGCGGATACGCCGGGTCGCGCCCGCCCAGATCGAAGCGATCGGTGATGCCGATGCCCCAACTGTTGTTGATGATCCGCGCACCGCTGGCGATCAACGCATCCCAACCGGCCTTGTACACCGCACCGTCGTTGCCGAGGATGATGCCGTCTTCAGGGCCCGGGTCGCCGTTGTCGGCGCTGATGATTTGCGCGTTGTACGCCACGCCGTGCATCGGGTTGCCGTCGCGGCTGCCTGCGGCAATCCCGCCGACGTGAGTGCCGTGGGAACCGAGCTTGCCGTCGTAGCCGACCGAGGGCGAACCGTCATACAAAAACGCATCGCCGGCTTTGACCGGGATGTACGGGTCGGTGTATTCGCGGATACCGCTGGTGACCAGAGTCACCACTTTGTTGGCACCGGAAAATTCCGGGTGCTGGGCGTAAACCGGTTGATCGAAGATTCCCAGCTTCACGCCCTTGCCGCTGTAACCGGCAGCGTAGGCTTCCTGAGCGTTGATGGCGCCCAGGCCCCAGTCAGCGTTGAACTCAGCGCTGCGCCAACTGTTGGGGTCGCCTGCTCTGCCGTTTTCCACGTAGGGCGCTGCTTGTGCGGTACCTATTGAGGTTAATGCGCAGAGCAGAGCGCGGTTGAGGGTTTTCAAGGCGAATAGGTTGTTGTTCTTAACTTTCATCCAGCGACCATCCTTAGTTGTCTTGCCAAAATCCCTGTGCCTTAAAAAGCACACTTCTATGTTGTGAAACACGCGTTAGAACTGCCAATTGAGGCTCAGCCCTACGCCATGGCTCTTCTCGCGGCTGGCCAGTTGGCCGGTGTAATCAAGGTTCAAGCGAATGTCGCGGCTCAGGGCCAGGCTGGCATGGGCGCCGACCAGCGCCGCATCACGCACCATGGGCGAACCCTCCACCGAGAACGCCGTGCTGCCGCTGGCAAACGCCAGGTGCTGTTCGGCATCGGTATTGCTCAGGTTGTGCTGCCAGCCGAGGCTACCGCTCAGGTCGAGTTGCTGCTGAGCGGACAGGTTCACGGTTTTCAATGCGCGCACACCCAACGTGCTGAGCACCGCGTCACGCGTGTCGCCGCTGCTTTTCAGTGCGGCGGCATCACCGTTCTCGGTGAAGCCTTCGGTGTCGAGGTGTACGTAGGCCAGGTTGGCGAAGGGTTCGAGCGCCAGCGGTTGCAGGTTCAGGCGATACGCCGCCTCGCCGAACACTTGAGTGGTGCCGGCATCAACCTTGGCCTTCTGCTTGGCGCTGACGTCGCCGTATTGCAGGTCACGCTTGACGTCGGCGCGATGCCAGCTGTAGGCACCGCCGGCACTCAGGCGCCAGGCGCCCAACTCGCGGCCGGCATAAGCGCCAAGGTGATAGCTGTCGACCTTGGCCGATGAATGCGTGCCCGAGCCCATGCTCACCGAACTGTCGCTGTAGCCGGTGACCAGGCCGATCCGGGTTTGCTCGTCGATCACGCCATCGACACCGGCGAGCAAGCCGCCAATCGAGGTGGTGTAACCGGCGGTGTCATGGCGGTCATCGGTCTTGCCCCAGGCACCCAGCGCCTTGATCCAGCCATTGTTTTGAGTGCCTTTGGCGTCAATCAGTCGCTCGCCGACCGCGTCACGCAGGTAACGACTGTCGTTGATCAGCACCGAGCCCAATGCAGGATAAATTTCCCCCGACAACTGCTGGAACGCTTGCTGCGCGGTACCCGCAGACGGCGACAGCAACAGGCTTTCGTAAACCGGATTACCCGCCCCAAGCCCTTCCACGGCGGAGGCGACGGCTCGCTGATTCGGCGTCTGGCCGACGCTGGCGAAGGTCGTGTCGTTGCGCTCCACACTCAGTTGAATGCCGGTGGCGGCGTAATCGAGGCTGCCGCCCATGAACAGATAATTGGGCAGCACCGCGCCGAACTGACCTTGGATTCCGCCGGCCGCTTGCAGGATGTTGTATTGATGACCGAGCAGGCTTTGCACTTGTTGAGCGCTGAGCAAGGTCGGGCTGTTTTCCAGAAACAGGCTGACCGTCGCGCCGCTGACCGTGGCCGTGCCACCCGCGATGATCCGGTCGCTAGCGGTCGGCGACAGCTCCACCGCGTAGGTCGAGCCCGGCGCAAACGTGACGTCGCCGCTGACCTGCAAGGTGCCAATGGAATTGCCGGGCGCAACCGTAGCGCCGCGGTTGGCCGTCAGAGCGCCGATTCGGCCCGACCCACCCAGCGTGCCGCTGTCATTCACGGTCACACTGGATGCCAACGAACCGTTGACCGACAGCAGTCCGCCATTCACCGCGGTCGAGCCGCGCCAGGTGTTGTCACCGGTCAGCATCAACCGTCCGGCACCGGACTTGATCAAGCTGCCTTCGTAGATCCGGCTGGCGGCGGCTGAATCGCGAGCCATGCCGACGGCGTAATCCGTCTGATCCTGCTGGCTGGCACCGGCAGGCACACCGTTCTGCCAACCTTTAATGCTCAAGGTCTGTTGCCAGGCACTGCGTTCGGCCGCGTCTTCGCTCTGACGCCGGATCAGCGCGTTGTCCGAGATGTCGTTGCTCCAGACATCGCTCTGCCCTGCCCCCAGATTGGCGTCGAAGCGCCCGAGCAATTGCCCCGGCCCACGCATCGCCCGTTCGAGGTTGGCCACGCCCCAGCCGACGCGGGTATTCGGTGCCTGGGTGATTGAACCGTCGAGTTGGGTGGCAGTGGTCAGCAGGGTTTCGAGCGCCTGCTGGTTGGTCATGTACGGATAGCGTTCCATCACCAGCGCCAGGGCGCCGGTGGCATGCGGCGCGGACATGGACGTGCCGGACTTTATCGCATAACCGCCGTCGGGAATGGTGCTGTCGATCTTCGCGCCGGGGGTGGTGATGCACCAATACTTGGCGATCCCGCACTGGTTGTACTTCTGCTGGTTGCTTTGATCCAGCCCCGACACCGCCAGCCAGTGACCTTCCAGGTCCGGCTGGAAATACGGCAAGGCCGAACGCACGCTGGCGTTGGGGTAACCGCTGTTGCCGGCGCTGAACACGTTAATCACGCCGCGCCGGGAAACGCCCGCCGCCTCGTCGAGCCAGGTGCCTTTGTTCCAGTGCTGCGCGTAAGCGGCGTGCAGATCGCCGAGGGTTCGGTAGCTGACATCCGGTGGCTGGCTGCCCCAACTGTTATTGATCGCCCGCACGCCAGCGTCGGCCAAGGCGTTATAGACCGCTTTGAAGTAGCGCGGATCGGGATGGGGGCCGAACAGAAAACTGTCGTTCTTGTTGGTGTTGCCGACGTAGACCTGCGCGTTGTACGCCACACCGTGCATGCCGGTGCCATCGCGGGAGGCGCCGATGGTGCCGGCGACGTGGGTGCCGTGGGAATCGTTGTTTGTGTTGAGGGTACCATCCACTTTGAACAGTGAACCGTCGACGTAACTGCCGCTGGCCAGCACCGCGTGGTAACGGTCGGTGGCGAATTCTGGATGGGCCGCATCGAAGCCTGAATCGAGCTCGCCTATTTTCACGCCTTTGCCAGTGATGCCGGCGGCGTAGGCTTGGTCGGCCTGCATGCGGGCCAGTCCCCAGTCACGCTGGAATTCTGTGGTACGCCAACTGCCCGCATCACCCAGAGTGCCGGTTTCCTGATAAAGCGCCTGAGCCGAGCCGGGCACTACTGAAATCCAGAGCAACAACGTGCCGACCGACATCGGCTTGATCTGTACATCCATGTTCATCACTTCTCGCTTTTTTGGCGTTTTTAGAATTCTGGTTGCCCATTAAGGGCCGCAATGAATCTGTAGCAGTTGGTAAAAATGTGGTGTTTCTTGAGGAAATCATTGACTCCTTGGGCCCTGGCCGAATGCCTCATCCACCTTTGTCAGATCCTGCTCGCTCAAGGTCCCGGCGTAGTAATGCAACTTGGTCCAGGCCATCAGGTAGTCATACCTTGCCTGCGCCAGATCCCGGCGGGTGGTAAATAGTTGTTGTTCGGCATTCAACGCATCCAGGTTCACCCGCTCGCCACCCAAGATGCTTTGTTTGGTCGAGACCACCAGCGCTTCGGCCGATGTCAGGGCTTTCTGATAAGCCCGAAGTTTGTTCACACCCGACAGGCAGGCACTGAATTGCCGCCGCAACTCGATCAGGGTTTCCCGGGTCTTGCCATCCAGTTCGTACTCGGCCTGTTCCATGGTCCGGCTGGCCTGACGGGTCGACGCCGACACCCCGCCGCCGGCATACAACGGCACGCTGACTTCAATGCCGATGGTGTTGGTGTCATAACGCTGGTTGTAGGTATTGCCGCTTTCCGATTCGTTCTGACGCACCGAAGCGTAGGCACTGACTTTCGGCAGGTGCCCGGCGCGGTTGCGTTCGACTTCATAACGCGCAACTTCCACTGCCTGGCGCTGCGAGGCCAGGTTCGGGTTATTGGCCACGGCCATCTCGTGCCAGGAGTTGTAGTTGGCGGGCTGCAGGCTGAAGGTCTGGAAGTTCTGGTCCAGCGGCGCCAGGTCCGAGATGTCGACGGCCGGCACGCCAATCAGCGCGCCCAGTTCACGCAAGGACGCGTCCTGCTCGTTGCGCGCCTCGATTTCCTCGGCGGTCGCCAGTTCATAACGGGACTCGGCCTCGAGAATATCGGTGCGCGTGCCCTCGCCCTGGCGGAACATCTGTTCGTTCTGCTGGAATTGCTGTTCGAAGGCTTTCTTCTTCGCCAGCGCGATGTCGATCTGATCCTGGGCGAACAGCGCATTGGTGTAGTTTTCCAGCACACGGACCAGCAGTTCCTGGCTTTTGCCGCGGAAGGCTTCGTCGGCAAACAACGACTGCGCCACGCCTTTGCGATAGGCCGCGTAGGCTTCGTAATCGAGCAACGGCTGTTGCAGGGTCAGGTTCGAGCCATAGCTGCTGTAGTTGCGGTCCTCAGTGAAGTCCGGACGACCTTCATTGATTTGGGTCACCTTGGAGGTGTTCCGCCCCTTGTTGTAGGTGTAACCGATCCTGGGCAACAGCCCGGACCGGCCAATGATGCGGTTTTCCAGGCCGGCGTCCCGCTCCTTCATCGCCCCCAGGAACACCGGGTCATTGCGCAACGCTTGCTCGTAGATATCGAACGGCCCCATGGTGGCCATCACACTGTTGCACGTCAGCAACGCCAGGGTGGCGGCGAGCATTGAAAGCTTATTCATACAACCGAACATCCTTATTCCTCGGTCAATGCGGAGCCTGCCCGGTCGAGCAGCGGTTTGAACAAATAGTTGAGGAGTGAACGTTCACCGGTCCGCACGAACATTTCCGCCGGCATGCCGGGCTTGATCACCAGGCCGTTGAGTTTTTCCATCGCCTGGTCGCTGACGCTGCTGCGCAGCACGTAGTACGGCGCGCCGGTTTTCTCGTCGATCATCTGGTCGGCGGAGATCAGGCTGACTTCGCCGGGCACGCGCGGTGTACGGCTCTGGTTGAACGCCGTGAACAAAATGTCCACGGGCAAGTGGGTGCCGACCTTGTCGATCAGGTTGATCGGCAGGTGCCCTTCCACTTCCAGGCGAGTGCCTTGAGGCACGATCTCCAGCAAGGTTTCGCCCTGGCGGACCACCGCCCCTTCGGTGTGAACCCCAAGGTTGACCGCGATGCCGTCGGCGGTGGCGATGATTTCGCTGTGTTGCAGATCGAACCCGGCGGAGGTCAGTTGCTCTTCCAGCGTCACGCTTTTGAGTTGCGCGTCGGCCAGTTGCGTGCGGACTTCCTTCTGGTATTCCTCGATGTGCTGTTGCAGCTTCAGGCGCGACTCAAGAATGCCCTGTTCGACCCGGCCGCTTTCACCGCTGTTTTCCGCCAATTGTTGCTGCACCTGCGACAGTTGCCGCTGGAACTCCATCAAGCGGTTGCGCGGGATGTAGCCGTTGTCCGCCAGTGGCTGGAGATTACTCAGTTGTTGTTGCAGCGAACTGGCCTGAGCCGTCAGGTCCGTCCGCGCGCGGCGCATGCCCGCCAATTGCGCGCTGGCGCCTTCAATGCTGGCGCGCAAGCCGGCCTGCTCGCGGGAAAACGCTTCGCGGCGGCTGCTGAACAATTGCCGCTGGCCTTCGAGCACCAGCGCCAAGCGTGGGTCGGGATCGTTGCTCAGTTCAGCGGGGAAATTCACCTGCTTGAGGTTGTCCCGTTCACTCTGCCAGCGCGCCAGGCTGGCCCAGGCCATGCGGTATTGCGCTTGCAGCGATTGCACGTCGGCCGCGACCTGGGTCTGGTCGAGCTGGAACAACGGCTGGCCCTGCTTCACCACTTGACCCTCGCGCACCAGAATCCGGCTGACCACGCCGTTGCTCATCGATTGCACGGCTTTGCGCTTGCCGGAAACCACGACCGTGCCTTGCACCGGAATGCCTTGATCGAGTGGCGCCAGGCTGGCCCAGGTGAAGAAACTGCCGGCGCCGACGATCGCCAGAATCCAGCCCATGCGGGCGAAGAAACGCGCATCACGCTCGGGGCGTTCGGCGATATAATCGTGCTCCATCGTCGCTTCGTTTTCAGTGTTCATGCGAGCGCTGCTCATACACCCGAATTCCTTGTCGTGGGCTGATACTGGCGACTCATGCTGAGCCCGCCCGGTGCTTGCGGCGTTTTTTCACGTTGCTGTTCCTGGGCGCCTGACGGGTTACCGGCAAGCGCCTTGAGCACTTCCTGGCTTGGGCCGAAAGCCTGCAAGCGACCGTCGTTGAGCACCAGCAATTTGTCGGCCTGGGCCAGCGCCGAGGAACGATGGGTCACCAGAATCACACTGGTGCCCTGGGCTTTCATGTGCGCGATGGCGCTGGCCAGCGCCGCTTCGCCCACGGTATCGAGGTTGGAATTGGGTTCATCCAGCACCACCAGGCTCGGGTTGCCGTACAGCGCGCGGGCCAATGCCACTCGTTGCTTCTGGCCGCCGGACAAGCCGCTGCCGTCCTCGCCCAGCACCGTGTCGTAGCCTTGCGGCATGCGCAGGATCAATTCATGGACGCCTGCCTGTTGCGCGGCTTCGACGACTTTTTGCGGGTCGGCCTCGCGAAACCGGGCGATGTTTTCGGCGATGCTGCCGCTGAACAATTCGATGTCCTGGGGCAGGTAACCGATGTACGGACCGAGGTCGTCGCGGTTCCAGCGATGGATGTCCGCGCCATCGAGCCGGACGGTGCCGCCGAGGGTTGGCCAGACGCCGACCAGCACCCGGGCCAGGGTCGACTTGCCGGAGCCGGAGGCGCCAAGCACGCCCAACACTTCGCCGGCACCCAGGCTGAAATTGACCAGGTGCAGGGTCGCCGCACGTTGCCCCGGTGGACCGGCGCTGACTTGTTCGAAGGTGATCTGGCCTTTCGGCGCCGGCAGCGTCATGGCCTCGTCACTCGGAGGAAAGGCTTGCAGCAGCGAATCCAGACGACGGTAAGCGAGCTTGGCGCCGCTCCACTGTTTCCAGACCGCGATCAACTGATCGATGGGGCTCAGGACCCGGCCCATCAGAATGGAACCGGCGATCATCATCCCGGCGGTCATGTCGCCCTTGATCACCATCAACGCGCCCAGCCCCAGGACCAGGGATTGCAGGCACAGACGCAAGGTTTTGCTCAGGGAACTGATGATGGCACCGGTGTCGCTGGCCTGATTCTGCAGGCCGAGGAAACGCGAATGCACCTGGAACCAGCGCTTGCGCAACACCCCGAGCATGCCCATCGCCTGAATGGTTTCGGCGTTGTGCAAGTGACTGGTGGCCAGTTGGCTGGACTTCTGGGAAAACCCGGCGGCTTCGCCCAAGGGTTTTTTGGTCATCGCCTCGTTGAGGCAAGCGAGGCCAATCAGCACCAATGCGCCTACGGTCGCAAACACGCCCAGCCAGACATTGAACAGGTAAATCACGAAAAGGTAGACCGGAAACCACGGCGCATCGAAGAACGCGAACAGCGCCGGACCGGTGACGAATTGGCGAATGTGGGTCAGGTCCCCGAGGGACTGCCCGGCGTTGCCCTCGCCCTTGAGCAGGTTGCGCTCGAACGCGGCCTGATACACCCGCAGGTTGAAACGGCGCTCCAGTTGGCTGCCGATGCGGATGACGATGAAGCTGCGCACAATCTCGAGCAAACCGATAAAGGCGAAAAATCCGACCACCATCAGCGACAACATGGCCAGGGTGGTTTCGTTTTGCGAAGACAGCACCCGGTCGTAGACCTGGAGCATGTAAATCGACGGGACCAGCATCAGCACGTTAATTAACGCAGTGAAACAACCGACGCTGATCAGGATGCTTTTATAGTCACCCAATGCCTTGAATAACGGTGCGGTGGCCGGGCTCTTTGCCATCTTCATGGGTTCTTCCTGAGGTGTTATTCCTCGTCATACCTGACGAAGTTTCCATTAACTGTCCGCGCAGAGGCGGATATAGGTTTGGCGCACTAGCGCTTACAAACCAATAACAACTTTTAATCTGGTTTGGTGCTTATAACGATAATGACCGTCACTCTTTTAGCCGCGGCCTGTTAATTACTGCTTCTGGCGCACAAGTGTTATGACCAGGGTGGATTTCAATGCGGCTTTATAAGAGCCATCACGCTGGCGGCTGAGAAACAGAATCTTCGAACCTTCGTTGCCGGTAATCGCAATGCCGTCCGGTTCCGGGAACCAACCGATAGCGGTTTCGCCGTTCAGCCAGGCGCTGAAGCAACTGGCGCCCTCACCCAGTGTTTGGGTTTGTTGAAAGTCGATGACGCATACATTGGACGGTTTGTCCTGCAACGCTTGAGACTCTGGCGAGTCGTCTTTGGCGCTCAGGGTCGCCTGCCATTTGCCGGCCAGTTCCGAGGGATCTGCTAATTTCAGGCTGCTCGCCATGGCTGTCTCTCCAAAAAAAATCATCAACGTCGCCAGGAACCACGCGGTTGTTCGGTGGGTAAAAGCGTTTTGAACCATCGCTTGTTCTACTCCGGCTTGCGGCCTTTGGCACAGAGGGCGGCGCATCGGCGCCACCCTCCTTGTCGCTTTACATCACGCAGCAATGTCCGAGAACGCCGCCTGGCCAACGGTGCTGACCAGGAAATCAGCCACGCCGTGCCCGGAGAAGTCCACCGACAACTGGCTGTTACCGCCAGAAGAGGTCAACACTGCATCGCCTGCCGCACCGGTGAACGAACTCACGAAGTGCAGGCCCGCGCCTTTGGTGATGGCGGTCAGGTCAATCTTGTCCAGGCCGCTGACAAAATCGAGGATCTGATCGGCTACACCCGGCTTGGAATCGCTGCTGGCCGCGAACACAAAGGTGTCCGAGCCAGTACCGCCCCACAGCTTGTCCGCACCGCCCGCGCCGAAGAGGATGTCGTTGCCGGCACCGCCCTTCAGTTCGTTCGATACGCTGTTACCGATCAACAGGTCATTGCCCGAACCGCCATTCGCGTTCTCGACAGTGACGCCTTTAGCAATGGACACGTTGCCTACCAAGCCACCAACGTCGGAGAACGAGGCCTCATTGAGGTTGATCTTCTGGTTTTGGGTAAAACCGGAGAAGTCCAGCGTGTCCTTGCCACCCGCATCCCACACCGAGAACACAACCTTGTCCGACGACGAAGACGCGCTCAGGAAATCGCGACCGGCGTTGGAATTGAAACCGTAGGTGGTGTCTCCGGTGCGGGTGGTGGTATTGGCACCGTAGAGCTTCTGGATCGCTGCAATGTCGTCCAGCAGCGGGC
This sequence comes from Pseudomonas sp. BGI-2, assembly GCF_004310295.1. Lineage (GTDB taxonomy): Bacteria > Pseudomonadota > Gammaproteobacteria > Pseudomonadales > Pseudomonadaceae > Aquipseudomonas. The sequence continues at coordinate 69,273 of NZ_SISB01000001.1, forward strand.
CGGACGCATAGGCTTCGACGCCGGCCTTGCTGAAGTTCTGGTCGGTATTGCTTTCACTCCAGTAGCTCATGAGGCTGTAACCGCGGGTGTCTTCCGCGTAGGTTGCGTCATTGTAGGTCGGCGCGCCCTCACCGGCGTTGTAGTCGCCGGGGTGGGCCAGGCCCAGGCTGTGACCGATTTCGTGAGTCAGGGTTTGACGACCGTAGTTGTTCAGGTCCGGTGTCTTGTTTGGCGTGTAGCTGCTGTTGGTCAGGTACCAGGAAGTACCGTCATAACCAGCACCGGTGCCAGGCAGGTAGGCGAATGCCGCTGCGCCGTCCTGGCCGCCGCTGTAGTTGCCGAAGGTCATGTGACCGTCGCCGCCCGTGGCCTTATCGGTGAACGTGACTTTGGCCACATCGGCCCAGGATTGCATGGCGAGCACGGCCTGGGCTTTCTGTTGTGCGCTGAACTGACTGAAGCCGGTAATCCCGTGCTTGTTCATGGTGCTCGACGACGCCGAGGTCAGGAACGTGTAGGTGAGTTCGATTTTGCCGCTGCCGTCCTTGTCCTGGTAGGCAGCGCCGTCACGCAGCAATTGGGTCGCTGCCTCGTCGACGGAGAAGGAGGGTTTGCCATTGACCGTGAGATTGCCACCCCGGTCATACTGATGGCTGAAGCTGTCGATCTGGTTGTACGCAGAACTGGGCGCAGCCAATGCTTGCAATGGCGAAAAGGCCTGTTCGGCAAGATCAATAGCGTTATTTTTAACTTTCGACATAAACACACTTCCTTGTTTAGCAATGGAACAGTTTTTGTCTGATAGCGACAATCTCTGGCGAGATCGTCCTATCACTCGCCCAATGAAGGCGAAAGAAAGCTGACACAATTCGAAATCAAACGTCTACATTTTTTTTGACGTCAAATTGTGCAACTCCAGCAAGTACCCGAAAACAATGCCTGCGCTGTCGAAATATAGTTTCAAGTTGAGGGTTTCGGACTAATTGTCTGACAATTGCGTATTTAAATATTAAATAGAGGTAAGTTGTATTTTGTCGAAGGCGTCTCGTTTTTTCGGACTTATTAGTATGAGTGCCATTGGATTGACATCGCGCCGACCGGCTCGATGAACCGGTCGCCACGAACAGAGACTTTTCTTAATCATGAAATATCGAAGGTGACGATTACTGCATATCGGGATTGCGTAAGAGATTTCGTTTCGAAGACAAGACGTCCGCTTGCCGCGAGCGCTGGATAGCCATTGTTGAGCTGAGCCGTGCCAATTGCGGCTTGCCAATACCACGTGCTGGGGTTGCCGCAGTCATATTTGAGGTAGGTAAGGAGCTTCACCGCAGCGTGATCGAACTCATATTTACCGCTGTCTTCATTTTTTGTATTAAAGGTAACCGCAATGCCCACGTCTTTACCCGGGGACTCGGGATACTTGAATATCCCGTATATGCGCAGGGTACCGTGCTGATGATCAAGGAAAACCGCTTCGGTCGTGAACTGGCAGCGCGGATTTTGCTGTCAACTCCCCGTCCGAATCTTGTTCCAGACCCGCGTCCGAATCCTGTCAATATTCAGCGGCATCGCCTCCAGCGCGAACAGCTTGCCCATCATTTCCGGGCTTGGATAAACCTTCGTGTCGTTCTTTATGGCCGGGTCAATCAAGCTGTCAGCTTGTTGGTTGCCGTTGGCGTAGTGCACGTAGTTGCTGATGCTGGCCATGACGTCCGGGCGCAGCAGGTAGTTCATGAAGGCGTAGCCGGCCTTTTCGTCCGGGGCGTCGGCGGGCATGGCGACCATGTCGAACCAGATCGCGGCGCCTTCCTTGGGAATGGCATAACCGATGTCGACACCGTTCTTGGCTTCTTTGGCACGGGTCTCGGCTTGCAGGATGTCGCCAGAGAAGCCGACGGCCACGCAGATGTCGCCGTTGGCCAGGTCGCTGGTGTATTTGGACGAATGGAAATAGCTCACGTACGGCCGGACTTTCATCAGCAGCGCTTCAGCCTTTTTGTAGTCTTCCGGGTTCTTGCTGTGATGCGGCAGTCCCAGGTAGTTCAGCGCGGCTGGCAGCAGTTCGGGGCCGTTGTCGAGGATGGCGACGCCGCACTTTTGCAGTTTTGCCATGTTCTCGGGCTTGAAGATCAAGTCCCAGGAATCCACTGGCGCGTTGTCGCCGAGTACAGCTTTGACCTTGGCGATGTTGTAGCCGATGCCGGTGCTGCCCCACAGGTACGGGAAACCGTGCTCGTTGCCCGGATCGTTGGTCTGCAACGCGGTGAGCAACACCGGATTGAGGTTCTTCCAGTTCGGCAACTGGCTCTTGTCGAGCTTCTTCAGCGCCCCACCCTGAATCTGCCGCGCCATGAAATGGTTGGACGGGAATACCACGTCGTACCCGGATTTGCCGGTCATCAGCTTGCCATCAAGGGTTTCGTTGCTGTCGTAGACGTCGTAGCTGAAGGCGATGCCGGTTTCTTTCTGAAAGTTTTTGGTGGTGTCCGGGGCGATGTAGTCCGACCAGTTGTAGATCTTGACGGTCTCGGCCGCGTGGCTGAGGGACGCGATGAGCGCAAGGGGTGCCAGGGTGAATGTCTTTCGGATCATGAGTCGATTCCTGTATGCGGTTGGTGCTTTTTATTGGAGGGCTGGCAGGCAATCAAAGGATCAAAAATCAAAAATCAAAAATCAAAAAATCAAAACGTAGGTTTTGCGCACGGTTTCCTGGATGTCCCAGATGCCGAGGCTATTGGCCGGCAACATCAGTGCATCGCCGGCTTCGATGTAGAGTGTTTCACCGACGTCCGGGGTGAAGGTGCAGCGGCCCTGGATGAAGTGACAAAATTCCTGCGCAACGATCTGCCGGCGCCAGCGGCCGGGCGTGCATTCCCAGACGCCGGTTTCGACGCCATCGTCGCGCTCGACGCTGGTGGTCGAAGCCACCGCCACCGGCGTTCCCAGCGGCACGGCGACGGGGTTCGACTCCTCCAGTTCCAATGCTGCGGTGTTCTTGAATTGCGTGATGCCCATGGGAGTACCTGTCGATTGAGCCTATAGATGAAGAGCGCGCCGTTTACTGCATGAAACCTTCCATGAACCCCGCCACCTTGCTCGCCAGTTTGCGGCGCCAGGGGGCCGTGGCCGGGTTGGCCAGGGTCTGGTCTTCGTGGACGAAGCTGCGGATGATCGCGTTGTAACCGAGCCAGCGGCAGGGCTCCGCCTCCCAGGCCCTGAGCCTGTCGAGACCGCCCTGGGGCATGACCCAAGGCTGGCGAACCAATTCGGTATCGCGCTCGAGAATCAGATCAGCCAGGGTTCTGCCGCCCAGATTGCTGGCACCCACGCCCTCCCCGCCATAACCACCGGACAAGGCAATGCCGCTGGCCTGATCGCAAAGCATGTGTGGCTTGAAGTGGCGGGACATGCCGAGATTGCCGCCCCACGCGTGGGTAATCCGCACATTCTTGAGTTGCGGGAAGAGTTCCCCGAACAAATAACGCCGCAATTCCACTTCGCTGGTGGTCAAGTCAAAGTCATGGCGCAACTTGCCGGCAAACTGATAGCCGCCCCGGGCGCCGAATACCAGGCGGTTGTCCGCCGTGCGCTGGCCGTAGGTGACCTGCCGGCTGCTTTCGCTGAACGCCTGGCCGCGGCTCAGGCCGATTTCATCCCAGGTCGCGGCAGACAGCGGTTCAGTGGCCACGATCAGGCTTTGTACCGGTAACTGATAGCGGCCGAGTGGCGGCAGAGTGACCGAGTAACCCTCTACCGCCGGCACGATCCAGCGACTGCGAACCTGAGCCTTGGCAGTGCGCAAACTCCCCGACTGCCACTGCGTGACGGCGCTGTTTTCATAGATGTTGACCCCCATGCGCTCCACCGTCCTGGCCAGTCCTCGCACCAACTTTGCCGGGTGGATGGTCGCAACGTGCGGTGCATAGATACCGCCATAAGGCTTCGCAACTCTGATCTGTTGCGCCAACTGCTCGGGGCTGAGCCAGCGATAATCGCTTTCGGTCAGGCCTTGGCTGTAGAGCTTGTCGAGGTAGCTCCGCAGACTGGCTTCCTGCTCGGGATAGCGCGCGGCGCAATACAGCACGCCGCCTTTGCGGTAATCGCAGTCGATGCCCTCACGTTCGATAACAATCTCTACTTCATCAGGAATGCTGTGCAGCAGATCGAAGGATTCGCGGCGTTGGTCCGCCGGCAAACCGGCCAATAAACGGTCTTCGCCCAACAGGTTGCCCATCAGCCAGCCGCCGTTACGGCCCGAAGCGCCAAAACCGGCGGTTTGCGCTTCAATGATGGCGATGTCCAGGCCTGGCGCCAGGCGCTTGAGGTAATACGCGGTCCATAGCCCGGTGTATCCCGCGCCGATGATGGCGACGTCGACGTCCAGGTCGTGTTCCAGCGCCGGGCGCGGCAACAGGGGCTCGTCGAGTTGATCCATCCACAAACTGATAGTGCGCCACGCCGACATGCAGGACTCCGCCACTCAAACTTCGTTGGCGTCGATCCTAGTGCGTGGGCTCAGGGACTGTCGTGCGCGCGTGCACGCAAAGAAATTTGTTTGACGTAAGCCTTGGGCGATAGCCCCGTGTGCTGGCGGAAACAGCTGTAGAACGCCGATAACGAATTGAAACCGGCGGCAAACGCCAGTTCATCAATGCGCAACGGTGGCGTGGCGGCTTCCAGAGCCGCGAGTAAATGCTGCAGTCGAGCCTGGTTCACGTAGCGATAGAAACTCTGGCCCAACACTTGATTCAGCAGATAGGAAATCTGATTGCGGCTGTACCCGCACTCCTTCGCCACCCGTTGCAGGTCGAGTTCGGGGTCCAGATAAGGCTGCTGACACTGGAAGTACTGTTGCAGGTCTTGCGCCATGAAACTGAGCTGCCGTGGTGAAAGCCCGAGACGGCTGACGGCCGGGCGCAGGTTCGTGGCAGTGCTCGTTTGCGGTTGTTCGCGCACCAGGGACGCGTATTCGTTGACACGCCAGATCAACCCGTCGCGCACCGTGATCGCCTCACTGGAACGGAACGACACCAGCCCTTCGCCGCCGCGCAACGTCATCTGGTACTGGATGAACGCGGTGTTGCCGTCCAGGCGTATGCGATCCGAATGCTCCAGCGCTTCATCCGGGTTACGCGGCATGCTGCCGCGCACGTACTCGCGCAGTTCGTCCAGGCCCATGACCCGGTTCTGGAAAAAATCGTTGTACTGGATGTCCGGGTGATACAGCGCCATGACCCCGTCCAGATCCCGGTGTTTCCAGCACAGGTGGTAACGCATGACCGTCTCCCCCGTGGCCTGGGTTTGCAGGGGGCCATCATCATCGGCGTGCATAAAGGACTCGGCAAAAAAAATCGAGCTTGCCCAAGTTCGGCCACGGCTTCAATGACCAGAACGAATCGGCGCTACGCCGAGCGAGGCCTGGCACATGATCCACATCAAAAAAACGCAAGCAATCGCCAAACGGACTGAAAAATATCACATGGTTTTCACATCTGGATGCTACTTTTAAAAGCAGTCACCGGTTGAGCCATTGAAGGCTCTTCCCTCCTAACATGAGCTAAAGGAAGCGCTCGATGAAGAAGGCGGGCAACACATGAATCAAGGGTCTTTCAGTAAAGTTACGTTTCCAAACGCCTGCCAGCTGATGCGCTGGCATTTTCATCCCATGGGATTCGAGGCGAGCATGGACGCACCGGGCAGCATGATTGCCCGCCTGTTTGACCGCGCCAGTGGCGAGACCATGATCGCCATTGCAGGCATTCCTTGCGCTACCGTGATGAATGCTGCGGACGTAGAACGAATAATCGAAGCCGTGGAAGACGAACTTGAGTCTTTCATTCCTCCAGTGGCCCTCAAGAGTTATGCCTGAAGGCCAACCGCCCCACAAAAAAGCCCACATCCTGTGGGCTTTTTTGTGGGGCTCGGGTTCAAGCCAGTTTCTGACCCTGGCGGTGATCGGCGAAAAACGGCTTGTCCTTGCCAATCCGGTCAGAAGCCTTGGGCATGTTCGCAGCCTGAGTGTCCTGCCCCTCGACATACCAATAGCAATGACTCACCGCCCGAGTGATGCCGACGTAAGCCAGTCGCAGGATTTCGTCTTTCTGCGCGTTGTCGTACGGCTCGTTGTCGCCCGACTTGCCAAGTCCGGCCATCCGATAGACCTGGTTCTTGTAAGGAGAACTGGTCAGGTGCTGGCAATCACCGAGCAAAAACACCGCGTCAGCTTGCAGGCCTTTGGCGCTGTGATAGGTCAGTTGTTTGATCCGGCGCGCTTCGTACGGCAGGCTAGAATCTACATTAACTACAGATTGAATATGCTGTTTTATCAATAACTTATCGATGCTTTTTCGATACAGCATCAAGATTGAATCGCCCTGTCTGTAATGCTGGATCAAACGCTGAGCCATTCCTTGATCGTCCCTATCCATGACGTTCACCGGCAACAGTGCCTTGGGTTCACCGCTGGCCTTGGCCTTCTTTCCTGCGATCGATGGTGCTGCGCGGACGATATGCTCGGCAGCATCAATAATGTGCTGATGACTTCGATAGTTGTCGCTGAGCATCACCTTCGTCGTGCTCGGAGACGGGAATTCCTTGTTGAACTCCATGAAGTACGACGGGGAACTGCCGCGCCAGCCATAAATCGACTGCCAGTCATCGCCGACGCAGAGCAAGGATGACCGTTGCGCGCCACGCCCCACGTGCATTCCCGGGCCGCGACTGCGGATCTCGGCCAGGCTGGCACGAATCCAGGAGACAATCTGCGGCGATACGTCCTGAAATTCGTCGATCATCAGATGAGACAAAGGCCTCAGCAGTTCATCGCCCAGCAATTTCAGGTTTTCCGGGGAATGCTCGCTGAACAAGGCAAACATCCGGTTATAGGTCATTACCGGTGGTTTTTGGTCAAGCAAGTGATCTTCCAGGGCGCGCCAGAACAGGCTCAAGGCCTCGAAGAAAAACCGGTCCGGGTCATCCTTGGCGAAACTCATTTGACCGACAGCATTCGGCACATCCAGGCCCAGGTTTTCGATAAACCCGGCGGAAGCCACAAAACAGTCCAGCAAGGGAGCCGACCCCAGCTCTCCTTTGACCTTGTAATCGAAGCCAGGCCCGGCACTGGCATCGCCCGCCAAGGAGGCCAATACACGCTTGGATGACTCGTAACTATCTAACCATATCAATGGTTTACGACAGAAAGCTTGAAACAGGGTGCGCTTGACAGCCCATTCCGCGCGAACGGTTAACTTGGCATTTGGGCGGCTGACTTGCGGACTTTCCCGAGGATCAAATCCCAGCACCACCCAGGCGTCCAGCGTCGGAATGTAGCCGTGACAATGGAAGGTCGCACCATTGATGTCGAAGGACTGCCGATTGGGCTCGATGCCTTTTATCGGCCAGGCGCCGGCGCGAAACCACAGATCTTCAACAGTGTCGCAGAGCTCTTCGTCACGTTTGGCCGCCAACTCGGTCACTGCCATGCGCTTCTGCACGTCGGGGTGATCGCGCTCCAACTCCTTGAGCTGCAAAGCGTGACGGGACAACGGCTTGATCAGCTCGCGAAAACGCTCATCGCGGGTGTGCAGGCTGTGAAAACAGGCATTGAGTTGCTGACGCTGGGCGTCGTTGATGCGCAGGTCGAAGGGATTGCTGTCGACCTCCTCATCGCCGTTCTGCGCGCGATTGCTGAGGTTTTCGAACGCTTGCAGACGCTCGAAGCCCGGCAGACTGCGAACCATTGGCAAAATTCGGGAGTGGAAGGTGCGCACCAGATCCCGTGCCTCTTTGAGGCTCAGCGCACGGCCCCACATTGCAAATAACTCGATCAGCTTATTAATGAAGTCTTTGCGCGACTCGCGGGTGAAGGTCACCACGGTCATCGAACTCAGCTCGAACCCCAGGTAATGGGTCAGCAGCAAGATGCGCAGTACCAGAGTCGTCGATTTGCCCGCCCCGGCCCCGGCAATCACTGACGTCGAAGGCGTGTCGCTGAAAATCATCTTCCACTGGGCAGCGCTGGGCTGGGCGTGCGGTGGCAGCAGTCGGGCGACATCGGCTTTCATGCGCTTCTTCAACTCGGCACTCAATGGCAGGCGCCAATCGTCGAACAAGTTGTCGTCAACGTTAGGTGGCCGGTGCTCGGTTGAGCGCGAATCGCGGATCAACAAAACCTGCCGACCTTCTTCCAACCCCTCGGCTTTCCCTTCCTTATAGCCGTAATCGACCCCGGCACTGTGACCACTGCGAAAACCGTCGGCTTGCCCGTGCAGCCACGACGCACGGTGTTGCGCGCGCAGTCGGGTAAGGCCATGACCGAAGAACCGGGCGGCCAGGCGCTTGAGCAATGGCATCTCGGCCAGGGGACGAAGTTCGGGAGGAAGATCGGGGGTGTGTTGCGGCACGCGGACTGACTCCAGGGTGTGAGGCTGTTGAGGGCTATGGTGTCCGTATTTGCCGTTGAGTTCTAGTGAAATGCTTACAGGTCATTGGCTTATACGATGAAGTGAAGGCTAGATGAGAACGTTTCGAGGTTATTTAACATCAACTAATTCGATTGTATTGAGGCAATTTTTACGCTTTTTATCGATTGGTGTCTGATAGATGATGCCCGCCATCAACCACCGGTTCTCGTTTCGTGGCCCAGGCGCTCTGCCCCATGACGAACCTTTTCAGGAGACGATCATGCTTGAACTCAGACCTTTCAACTCTCTGGGCGGTGCCCACCATGGCTGGTTGGATGCCCATCACCACTTTTCGTTCGCCGAGTACCACGACCCGAAACGCATGAATTGGGGCAACCTGCGAGTCTGGAACGACGACGTGATTGCCTCGGGCACCGGTTTCCCGAAACACCCGCACCGGGACATGGAAATCATCACCTACGTTCGTGAAGGTGCAATTACCCACGAAGACAACCTTGGCAACAAGGGTCGCACCGAAGCGGGCGATGTTCAGGTCATGAGCGCTGGTACCGGGATCGCCCACAGCGAATACAACCTGGAAGCGGGCGAAACCAGGATCTTCCAGATCTGGATCATTCCGAACGAGTCCGGTCTGGCTCCTTCCTGGGGCGCCAAGCCATTTCCGAAAGGCCAGCGCGAAGGTTTCGTGACCTTGGCCAGCGGCAAGACGGGGGACGATCAAAGCCTGCGCATCCGTGCCGATGCACGACTGGTGGCGGCGAACCTGAAGGCTGGTGAGTCCGCCGAATATCGCCTGGACAGTGGCCGTCGCGCTTACCTGGTTCCGGCGACCGGTGTCATAGAAGTCAATGGCTTGCGTGCACACGCTCGAGACGGTGTGGCCGTGGCTGATGAACAGGTGTTGCGGGTGACTGCGGTTGAGGACAGTGAGATCGTGTTGGTGGATCTGGCTTGATGCAGTAAACGCAGGAAAAAAAAAGGGGCGACCGTTATGGTCGCCCCTTTTTTCATACACAAATGTGGGTGACTGTGCCGACGCTATCGCGAGCAAGCTCGCTCCCACAGGGTTCACGCAATCCTTGTGGGAGCGAGCTTGCTCGCGATGGGGCCCTCAATCACTTCGCAGAAATAGCGCCATCCACCAGGGTCTGAGCTTCTGCAACCAACTGCTTGAGGTGTTCGTCACTGACGAAACTCTCGGCGTAGATCTTGTAGATGTCCTCGGTGCCCGAAGGCCGAGCCGCGAACCAGCCATTCTCGGTCATGACTTTCAAACCACCAATGGCCTGGTCGTTGCCCGGCGCATGGCTGAGGATGCTCTGGATCGCTTCGCCGGCCAGTTCGGTCGAGGTGACCTGGTCCGGTGACAACTTGCTCAGCAAGGCTTTCTGTTCAGGATTGGCCTTGGCGTCAACGCGTACCGAGAACGGTTCGCCGAGTTCATCGGTCAACGCACGGTAGGCCTGGCTCGGATCGCGACCAGTGCGTGCGGTCATTTCTGCGGCCAGCAGTGCCGGAATCAAGCCATCCTTGTCGGTGCTCCAGACGCCACCGTCCTTGCGCAGGAACGAGGCACCGGCGCTTTCTTCGCCACCAAAACCCAGCGAGCCGTCGAACAGACCGTCAGCAAACCATTTGAAGCCGACCGGCACTTCGTACAGGCGACGGTCCAGACGCTTGGCCACACGATCGATCATGCCGCTGCTGACCACGGTTTTGCCCACGGCAGCGTTGGCGCGCCACTGCGGACGGTTCTGGAACAGGTAGTCGATAGACACGGCGAGGTAGCTGTTCGGCGCCAGCAAACCACCGGAGGGGGTCACGATGCCATGGCGATCGTGATCCGGGTCGCAGCCGAACGCTACGTCAAAGCGATCTTTCAGACCGATCAGGCCTTGCATGGCATGGCTCGACGATGGGTCCATGCGGATTTGCCCGTCCCAGTCGACCGTCATGAAACGGAACGTCGGATCGACCTGTTTGTTGACCACTTCCAGGTCCAGACGGTAATGCTCGGCAATCGCCGACCAGTAGCGCACCCCTGCTCCGCCCAGCGGATCGACACCCAGACGCAGCTTGGCGTCACGGATGGCGTCGAAGTCGATCACGTTGATCAGGTCGGCGACATAGGTATTGAGGTAATCGTGACGATGGGTCGTGCTGGCCTTCAGCGCCTGCTCGTAGCTGATGCGTTTGACGCCGGCCAGCTTGTTGCCCAGCAACTCATTGGCCTTGGCCTCGATCCACTTGGTGATGTGGGTATCGGCCGGGCCACCGTTGGTGGGGTTGTATTTGTAGCCACCGCTTTGCGGCGGGTTGTGCGACGGGGTGATGACGATACCGTCCGCCAGGCCCGAAGTTCGGCCACGGTTGTAGCAAAGAATCGCGTGGGAAATTGCCGGGGTCGGCGTGTATTCGTCACCCTCGGCGATCATGACGGTGACGCCGTTCGCTGCCAGCACTTCCAGGGCGCTGGCGCCGGCCGGAGTGGACAGCGCGTGCGTATCGATGCCGACGAACAGTGGGCCGTCGATGCCCTGTGCTTCGCGGTACAGGCAGATCGCCTGGCTGATCGCCAGAACATGCCATTCGTTGAAACTCAGGTCGAACGAGCTGCCTCGGTGTCCGGACGTGCCGAAGGCGACGCGCTGGGTAGAGATGGCGGCATCAGGCTGGCCGGTGTAATAGGCCGTTACCAGTCGCGGGATGTCGACCAACAGTTCTGCCGGTGCCGGTTTGCCCGCAAAAGGACTGAGTGTCATGCAAAACCTCTGGAATAGAGTGGTTCAGGAATAGGAACGCAGTTTACTGGCAGTTTGACCGCAGCGCGACGTTATCGATCCCGAGCGAAATGTTATCAATCTCCAGAGTCCCCGGCCCTGCTCAATCGATTGATTCCAGTCGCAACGCATCCCCCAATAAACCCATGGCCGCCGCGAGATCGTGGTCGCCGCCGAAGGTATGACTCAGGCGCAGGTGTTGCGCGTGTAACCCCTGAAGGCTGAACAGCTCTCCTGGCGCGATCACCACCTGGTGTCTGAGCAGGCGATGGAACACCCGGCGTACATCGACCTGGCGCAATGACCGGGCCCAGATCGTCGCACCGCCCAAGGGTTCGACGAAGTGCAAGGCATCGCCCAGACGCTCCTGCAACAGCTGAGTCATGTGCACTTTGCGATCCCTGAGCAGCCGTCGCAAGACCACCAGGTGCTGATCGATTCGCCCGTTGCTGTACAGCCGTGCGATGGCTTTCTGGCGAATCGGCGACAACCGGAACGAACGCAACAGGAAATGCCGCTGCAGTTCGACGCTCAGTTGCCGCGAGAGCAGATAGCCATAGGGCGCCTCCGGCCCGATGGATTTTTCAAAGGTGGAAAAAACAATCAGTCGATCCGGGTTCAGCAGATCGCGAAACCGCACGCCGTCTGGCTCGAATTCGAGTTCGCCGTAGCAGTCGTTCTCCAACACCCAACTGCCATGACGTTCCAGTAGCTGAGAGGTTGACTGCCTGTTGCTCTGGGAAGCCATACTTCCGCGCGGCATATTGAGACCGGATGAAAGCATGATCAGTCGCACCGGCTCGGTCTCCAGCAGTTGCGTCAGTTGCTCAAGGTCCAGGCTGCCATTGGCTTGCAAGGGCAGCTCGATGACGTGGACGTCAGCGTCCTGGAGCAAGCGCAGAATCGTCCAGTCGCAGGGCGATTCGACGACAACCTTGGCGTCTTTGAGACAAAGCACCGCGATCAGTATCTCCAGCACCCCACGCAAATCGGCGCCAATATAGACATCATCGGCGTGCCAGCAGCGTGACGGAGAGGAGGTATAGCGCGCGGCCAGGGCGGCGCGCAGCTCCAGTTCGCCGCAAGGTTGTGAAGTCGGTTGCGGCTGGCGCGGATACTGACGCAGCAGTTCTCTTTCCAGTAGCAGCAACGGACTGTCCAGGGGCTGTAACAACGCCGGCTCATCCGCGCTCAACACCAGCATTCCTGGACGCCTGGCATTCAAATAGACCGTCTCGAGCAGGTCATTGCCGCTGCTGAGCGGGCGAATGGACGACACGGGCAGCGCGTAGTAACCGGATTTGGCGACCGAATACACCCGACCTTCCTTTTCCAGCAGCGAGTAGGCGTACTGGATAGTGGAAATCGACACACTCAGACGGTCCGCCAACTGGCGCAACGAAGGAAGACGGACTCGCGTGTCGCTGACCGGCTCGTTGATGAGGTTGGTCAGGTAACGGTACACCGCCTGATATGCGAAGTCGGTTTCGCGTGGGCCCTTCATGGACAATGACCGAATACGCTACGCACGGCGCGGCGTTTGGGGGTGAACGCAGTAAAACCGGGCACTTTCAACGACCCATTGACCGTTCGCCATTCGCGGCGGCACCCGCGTCGATGTCCGACGCTTGCATTCCCGCATCATCGATTGCCGTGCCAGGTTCCTCGCCCCTGGCCACCGGCCCCATGCGGTAAAGCGTGCCGATCAAACTGACGGGTAACCCGCTGACGTCGACCATCCATTGCAGAACTTGCTCGGGCGCCGGGTTGCCCTGCATCGCTCGGTGCAGGTCAGGCAACGCCACGAGCATGCCGGGATGGCACTGGCGTAGAAAACGCTCAAGCGAGGCGCCGTTCTCGACGAAGGGTGCAAACAACAAGCACACCAGTTGAGCCTCGCTCAAACCGAGGTGCTTCTGGGCCTCGGCCGTCACCAATGCACGCTGATCGGACATTGGCGACGGCATGCCGAACGCCTCCATTGCCTGCTCGCAAAAGCGCTCGGGAATCTGTTTGCGACGCATCATGACCAAGGCTCGCTGCACGTGTTCGGCAAAGCCCGCTTCATACGTGCGGCCATGAACAAAACAGGCTTCCAGCCCCCGAACGTGCGCGAAAATCGAAAGGCTGACGAATTCGTTATCGCTGAGCTGAGCCGCCAGTTCGTCAGGTTTAAACCCGAGAAACTCGGTGAGCAGTGGCCAGCGATCTTCCAGGTTGCTGACCAGCATGTCGTGAATATCGATGAAGGTCGTGCGCCGACACGCCTCAAAACATTCGGCCGGGCGCCACTCGGCCTGTGTATGTTCAGGATAAAACTCGCGGTAGCAATCACTGCCCAGTTCATCCAGTCGTGCGAACAGCGCCTCGTAACCGGATTCAGGGTAACTCGACGCCTTGAGACCAGCCTTTCGAGCCGCACGGTTCAACCCATCCATGAATTGCGTTTGCTGACGAGGGGTATCGCTGCTGACCAACGCATCGACGCCCCGCTCCCAACGGGAGATTTGCCCATAAAACTCGCCGGCTGCCAGGTACCCGTCATCCCATAGGTCGAGCGGTCCGTTCCAGGCTCGACGGTGGCCAACCATCAATAGATTCAGGCGATTCGACTCGCGACCGGCTTCGGAAACCGGCGTCAGGTGGCTGAACGGCAGGACTTCCCGGTTATCGACCATCACCACTTCGACCCGAGGATCGTCGTAGAGAAACAACGCACTGCAACTGTGATGGATGTTTTCAAGGGCCGTCGCGCTTGCCCCGTTCGTGCGCAAGGTCGCCACTCGCAGCTGGAACGTCGCAGGCGCCCGACCGGCGATGCTCAATTGCGCGGCACGCAGCAGCGCAAGCGTGTAGCAACTGTCGCGGCTTCCTGACTGGATCGCCAACACCTTGTATTCGCCGATACGCTCCATGCCACCCGCGGCGACCACCAGGCGCTGAATCATCAGCTGCAATGCGGTGCGCTCGGCGCGTGAGAAAAAACTCAGCAAACGCTGCAGTACTTGCTGATAAACATAGTTCATTGCCTGCTCATGGGTATGGGTCATCATTGTTTACCTGTTACGCATAGGTTCGATGTCACGCAAACAACTGTATGCATTGCGCAAACGGCCGCCTGTCATGATTAAAGTGTTGTGCTTGATTTCAAATGCTAACACTTAGTTTTTGGTAATTATTTGAAATGAATCGAGCTTACTTGTGATCCCGCCAATGCGCGATCGCTGCAAAGCCCCGCAGAGCGGGCGTCTTGCGACCATCCGCGAGATCCTAGGAAATATCCGACAGCGTCCCACAGACATGTAGCACGAGAAATAAAGAAAGAAGTCGTCTTTAGTTTTTCGGCAATTGATCGATAACGCACTATTTGTTGAGTTTGTATTGCCGGAGCGCGATGAACAGTATCTATCCGATACCCAGCCATAGCTCATTCCTTGAGATGAAAGTAATCATTCAATTATCGTGGCTTACATAATGATTAGAAGATACAGATTGAGAGCAAAAACCAGTTCAGTTGCTGAACTGACCCATCGCAGGTGGACGGGACGTCTCGGATTTTCGGAGGGGGAATGAAAAAGTCCGTGCAAGCACGGACTGTTCCAGGGGTATCAGGCCGGTTCGACCTGGAGGGCGACCCGTTCGCGACACGGGCATTCGTCCATGTAACGGTGCGCCTCGACAAACTCGGAAAACGGGAAGACCCGAGTCTTGAGCGGCAGCAGCACGCGGTCAGCGGTCAGCTGGTTGATGTCACGCAAGGCACGTTGCAGTGCGACCTGGTCCTGAATGATGCCCAGTTCCGGCTTGCCGGTGAAGTTGCCGATACAGTGAACGAAAAACTGAATGTTCTTCTGGAACGCTGCGCAGGCCGGGAACGGCGTCTGGTTACCGCCTTGCAGGCCGTACAACACCAGGCTGCCACGAGGCGCGAGCACATCACCAAGCAGCGACATCTGCGGGCCGCCAAGGCCATCGAACACCACGTCCACGCCGCGGTTGTCGGTGATCTTGTTGATCTGCATCAGCAGATCCTGCTCTTCAGTGACGATGACTTTCTCGGCGCCGAGGGACAGCAGATATTCGCGCTCCTCCGACGTCTTGGTCGCGGCAATGACCCGAATACCCAGCGCCTTGCCCAGTTGCACAAAGGATGGACCGGCACAGTGGCTCGCGTCGGTCACCAAGGCAAATTGCCCGGGTTTGACCCGTGCCAGATCGACATAAGCGAAGTAGGCGATCAACAGTGGCGTGTAGTGCACGCTGGCTTCAATCGGGCTGAGCACGTCCGGATAACGGGTCAGTGCCGAGCGCGGCAAAACAATCTGCTCGCCGTAGACCGGATAGTCGTTGGGGCTTTCAGCCGGGAAGCTGGCGACCTTGTCACCGACTGCCAGGTCATCGACACCCTCGCCGACCGCCGTTACGACGCCGGACATTTCATGGCCAAGGCCAGAAGGCAGACGAGCGTGTGATGAGGCCAGATTCTGGCGCCAGAGAATGTCGTACCAGCTGATGCCAATCGCCTCGACGCGCACCTGCACTTCGCCCGGTGCAGGGAGAGCGGCCGCATGCTCTTCGCATTTGAGCACCTCGGCTGGACCAAACTTGTGAAAACGAATCGTGCGGGACATCGCAAACCTCGTCAAAGAAACCTCTAATGCCCTGAACTCTATCTGGGCTTTCTACCCAAGACTATCAGTGGCTATTAATAGTCGACATGCCTGTCATTGATTCCGCAGCATCCACAGGATCAACGGTTGTCGTAAAAATCCGGGTAGCCGTTCCAGGGAAACTGAATTATTCGGTGCAGAGTAGCAGCCTTTCCCCGTAAGATTCATGCCGGCCATTGTTCTCATATGGCCGCTCTCGTCAAGCTTGATGACTCTGCCAGGACTCCAGATGAATCGTAATGACCTGCGTCGTGTCGACCTGAACCTGTTGATCGTTTTCGAAACATTGATGCACGAACGCAGTGTGACCCGTGCTGCGGAGAAACTGTTCCTCGGTCAGCCGGCCATCAGTGCGGCGCTCTCGCGCCTGCGCGGGCTGTTCGATGATCCGTTGTTCGTGCGAACCGGGCGCAGCATGGAGCCTTCGGCCCGCGCGGTGGAAATCTTCGCCCTGCTCTCTCCGGCACTGGATTCGATTTCCACCGCGGTCAGCCGTGCGGCGGAATTCGACCCGGCGACCAGTACGGCGGTATTCCGCATTGGCCTGTCGGACGATGTCGAGTTCGCGTTGTTGCCGATGCTGCTCAAACGCTTGCGCGCCGAATCGCCGGGAATCGTACTGGTGGTGCGTCGGGCCAACTACATTCTGATGCCAAGCCTTTTGGCCTCGGGCGAGATTTCCATCGGCGTCAGCTACACCGCCGACCTGCCGGCCAACGCCAAGCGCAAAGTGCTGCGTCGCAGCATGCCGAAGCTGTTGCGTGCCGATACGGTACCAGGGCCGTTAAGCCTGGATGACTTCTGCGACCGCCCCCATGCGCTGGTGTCGTTTGCCGGCGACCTGAGCGGCTTTATAGATGAAGAACTGGAAAAGCTCGGGCGCAAACGTCACGTGGTACTTGCGGTGCCGCAGTTCAACGGGCTCAGCACGCTCATCAGCGGCACCGACATTGTCGCGACGGTGCCCGATTACACGGCTGACGCGTTGACAGCGGCTGGCGGTGTGCGGGCTGAAGACCCACCGTTGCCGGTGCGCAGCTTTGAATTGCACATGGCGTGGCGTGGGTCGCAGGACAATGATCCGGGTGAGCGTTGGTTGCGGTCCAGGATTCAGATGTTTTTTGGTGACCCGGATAGCTTGGCCTGATCCTGACCCTGTGTTGGGGCTGATGGCCCCTTCGCGGGCAAGCCTCGCTCCTACAGTCGATCGCGCCCACCTATAGGAGCGAGGCTTGCCCGCGAAGGGCGCAACTCGGTTTCAAGCCATTCCTTTGCATTACCTGCAACACTGAATTGTCATGAATCCAATTGATTGCTCCTCAACGCAAGGTGCATGCTAGAGGGCTTGCTTCAGACTCATATCATTCCGAATGATAGTTACCTTCGCTTCATTCGATTCGTGCGATACCACCCCGCCGCTCATCATCCGCCCATCTCAATACATTGGCGGATGCATCCATGGAACAGTCACTCAAACATTTGCGCTTCCCGTTGGCCATGTTGGCCGTACTGGTGATGAGCGCCTGCGGCAAGGCTCCGGAGTCTGCCGCTACCATGCCTGCGGCGAAAGTCAGTGTCGCCAAGGTACTGGAACAACCGGTCAACGAGTGGGACGAATTCACCGGGCGCCTTGAAGCGCCAGAAACCGTAGAAATTCGTCCAAGGGTCTCCGGCCAGATTGATGAAGTGGCCTTCACTGAAGGTGCGCTGGTCAAGAAAGGCGACTTGCTGTTCCAGATTGACCCACGTCCCTTCCAGGCCGAGGTCCGCCGCCTCGAAGCACTGGTTGCCCAAGGTCGCGCCAACGCCACCCGCAGCGAAAATGAAGCCCAGCGCGGCGAACGCTTGCGCACCAGCAACGCAATCTCTGCTGAACTCGCCGACTCGCGCACCAGCGCTTCCCAGGAAGCCCGCGCGGCCGTCGGTGCGATCCAGGCTCAACTGGACCTGGCCAAGCTGAATCTGAGCTTCACCCGTGTCACCGCGCCAATCAGTGGTCGCGTCAGCCGTGCGGAAATCACCGCCGGCAACCTGGTGACCGCCGATACCACCGCGCTGACCAGCGTCGTTTCCACCGACAAGGTCTACGCCTACTTCGATGCCGACGAACGTGTGTTCCTCAAATACACCCAGCTCGCTCGTCAGGGCAAACGCGGCGCCACCACCCCGGTTTACCTAGGTCTGTCCAACGAAGACGGCAACCCGCACCAGGGCGTGATGAACTTCGTCGACAACCGGGTCAATCCGCAAACCGGCACCATTCGTGGTCGCGCCGTGTTCGACAACACCGACGGCACCTACACCCCGGGCCTGTATGCCCGTTTGAAGCTGGTCGGCAGCGGCACCTACTCCGCCGTGCTGATCAACGACGAAGCCGTCGGCACCGACCTGGGTAAAAAGTTCGTGCTGGTGATGGATGCCGACAACAAGACTGTGTACCGCGCCGTCGAGCTGGGTCCGAAAATCGAAGGTCTGCGCATTGTGCGCAACGGCCTGAACAAGGACGACACGATCATCGTCAAGGGTCTGCAACGGGTACGTCCCGGTTCGCCAGTCACCCCTGAAGTGATCCCGATGGCCAGCGAACAAACCATCGCGGCACTCGCTCAACAACGACAAGCGCTGGAAGCCAGCAACCTGCCCCAAGTCGCACCTGCCAAGGTCGCGCCGGGTTCGGTTGTGAAACTGGCTGCTGCGTCTCCACGCGGTTAAGGGACAACGACTCCGATGAATTTTTCCCAATTCTTCATTTCACGGCCGATCTTCGCAGCGGTACTGTCGCTGCTGATCCTGATCGCCGGTGCCATCTCGCTGTTCCAGTTACCGATCAGCGAATACCCGGAAGTCGTGCCACCGACCGTTGTGGTTCGCGCCAACTTCCCGGGCGCCAACCCGAAAGTCATCGGTGAAACCGTGGCCGCTCCCCTGGAGCAAGCCATCACCGGCGTCGAGAACATGCTGTACATGTCCTCGCAGTCTACCGCTGACGGCAAGATCACCCTGACCATCACCTTTGCCCTGGGTACCGACCTAGACAACGCACAGGTGCAGGTTCAGAACCGTGTGACCCGTACCGAGCCGAAACTTCCAGAAGAAGTGACGCGCATCGGTATCACCGTTGACAAGGCTTCGCCCGACCTGACCATGGTTGTGCACTTGACCTCGCCGGACAAACGCTACGACATGCTCTACCTGTCCAACTACGCCTTGCTCAACATCAAGGATGAGCTGGCGCGTCTGGGCGGTGTCGGTGACGTGCAGTTGTTCGGTATGGGCGACTACTCACTGCGGGTCTGGCTTGATCCGAACAAAACCGCTTCGCGCAACCTGACCGCGACCGATGTAGTGACCGCGATCCGTGAACAG
Organism: Pseudomonas sp. BGI-2; assembly: GCF_004310295.1. Taxonomy (GTDB): domain Bacteria; phylum Pseudomonadota; class Gammaproteobacteria; order Pseudomonadales; family Pseudomonadaceae; genus Aquipseudomonas. Next base: position 88,515 of record NZ_SISB01000001.1, read on the forward strand.
AACCGTCAGGTCGCTGCCGGTGCCCTCGGTGCGCCGCCAGCGCCGAATGCCACTGCGTTCCAGCTGTCGGTCAACACTCAGGGCCGTCTGGTTTCTGAAGAAGAGTTCGAGAACATCATCGTTCGCTCCGGCGACAACGGTGAAATCACGCACCTGAAAGACATTGCTCGCATTGAGCTGGGTTCCAGCCAATACGCGCTGCGCTCGCTGCTGAACAACCAGCCGGCGGTGGCGATCCCGATCTTCCAGCGCCCTGGTTCCAACGCGATCGAGATCTCCAACGAAGTTCGCGACAAAATGGCCGAACTGAAGAAGAACTTCCCGGAAGGCATGGACTTCAGCATCGTTTATGACCCGACGATCTTCGTGCGCGGCTCCATCGAGGCGGTGGTTCACACCCTCTTCGAAGCGCTGATCCTCGTTGTGTTGGTGGTGATCCTGTTCCTGCAAACCTGGCGCGCCTCGATCATTCCGTTGGTGGCGGTACCGGTTTCGCTGATCGGTACGTTTGCCGTGATGCACCTGTTCGGCTTCTCGTTAAACGCCCTGTCACTGTTCGGTCTGGTATTGGCCATCGGTATCGTGGTGGATGACGCCATCGTGGTGGTGGAAAACGTCGAGCGAAACATCGGATTGGGACTGACACCGGTCGAAGCGACCAAGCGGGCCATGCGTGAAGTGACCGGCCCGATCATAGCAACCGCGCTGGTGCTGTGTGCGGTGTTTATCCCGGCGGCGTTCATCTCCGGCTTGACCGGTCAGTTCTATAAGCAGTTCGCTTTGACCATTGCGATCTCGACCGTGATCTCGGCGTTCAACTCGCTGACCCTGTCGCCTGCACTGGCTGCTGTGTTGCTCAAAAGCCATGACGCACCGAAAGACCGTTTCTCCAGGGTCCTCGACAAGATCTTCGGTGGCTGGCTGTTCCGTCCGTTCAACCGTTTCTTTGACAAGGCCAGCCATAGTTATGTCGGCACTGTAGGCCGGGTTATCCGCAGCAGCGGTATTGCCCTGCTGCTGTACGCAGGCCTGATGGTGTTGACCTTCTTCGGTTTCTCCAGCACCCCGACCGGTTTCGTACCCGGCCAGGACAAGCAATACCTGGTGGCTTTCGCGCAACTGCCGGACGCCTCGAGCCTGGACCGTACCGAAGACGTGATCAAACGCATGTCCGACCTGGCCCTGAAACAGCCTGGCGTGGAAAGTGCCGTCGCGTTCCCAGGTCTGTCGATCAACGGTTTCACCAACAGCCCTAATGCCGGCATCGTGTTCGTCACCCTGAAACCGTTCGACGAGCGCAAAGACCCGAGCATGTCTGCTGGTGCGATTGCCGGTGCGTTGAACGGCCAGTTCGCCGGGATTCAGGAAGCCTACATGGCGATCTTCCCGCCGCCGCCCGTACAAGGCCTGGGTACCATCGGTGGTTTCCGCCTGCAGATCGAAGACCGGGGCAACCTGGGCTATGACGAGCTGTACAAAGAAACCATGAACATCATCAACAAAAGCCACAACGTGCCGGAACTGGCCGCCCTCTTCACCAGCTACACCGTGAACGTGCCGCAGGTCGATGCGGCTATCGACCGGGAAAAAGCCAAGACTCATGGCGTGGCCGTCAGCGACATCTTTGACACCCTGCAGATCTATCTGGGTTCGCTGTATGCCAACGACTTCAACCGCTTCGGTCGTACCTACCAGGTCAACGTTCAGGCTGAACAGCAGTTCCGTCTCGAACCGGACCAGATCGGTCAGTTGAAAGTGCGTAACAACAAAGGCGAGATGATCCCGCTGGCGACCTTCATCAAGGTCAGCGACACCTCGGGGCCGGACCGCGTGATGCACTACAACGGCTTCATCACCGCTGAAATCAACGGTGCGGCAGCCCCCGGCTACAGCTCCGGCCAAGCCGAAAAAGCCATTGAGAAACTGCTGAAGGAAGAACTTCCCAACGGCATGACCTACGAATGGACCGACCTGACCTACCAGCAGATTCTGTCCGGCAACACCGCGCTGTTTGTGTTCCCGCTCTGCGTATTGTTGGCGTTCCTGGTGCTCGCGGCTCAGTACGAAAGCTGGAGCCTGCCACTGGCGGTGATCCTGATCGTACCGATGACCCTGCTGTCGGCCATCACCGGTGTGATTGCTTCGGGAGGCGACAACAACATCTTCACCCAGATCGGATTGATCGTACTGGTGGGACTTGCGTGTAAGAACGCGATTCTGATCGTCGAGTTTGCCAAGGATAAACAGCAGGACGAAGGCCTCAGCCCGCTCGCCGCGGTATTGGAAGCCTGCCGTCTGCGTCTGCGGCCGATCCTGATGACCTCCTTCGCGTTCATCATGGGTGTCGTGCCTCTGGTGTTCTCCAGCGGTGCCGGTGCCGAAATGCGTCATGCCATGGGTGTGGCGGTGTTCTCCGGGATGCTCGGGGTGACCTTCTTCGGTCTGTTGCTGACGCCAGTGTTCTACGTATTGATTCGTAACTTTGTGGAGCGCGGTGAAAAACGCAAAGCGGCCAAGGCCCTGAAACTGGAGGCGCAACAATGAGCCTGAAAGCCTTCCTGCCGAGCCTTCTGGTACTGGCCCTGAGCGCCTGTGCCGTCGGCCCGGACTACAAGACCCCAGCCACTGAGCCGGCGAACATCACCACCGCTACCGATGGTGCAGCCGGCCAGAAGAACTTCGACCGTACGCGTTTCGAAGGCATCTGGTGGCAGCAGTTCGAAGACCCGACCCTCAACCAGTTGGTGACTCAATCGCTGCAAGGCAACCGTGATTTGCGCGTAGCCTTCGCCCGCTGGAAAGCGGCCCGGGCGATCCGCGATGACGTCAGCAATGACGCCATGCCAACCATCACCAGCCGCGCCAGCAGTGATTTGGGTAAAGGTCAGATTCCAGGCCAGACCACCAAGCGGGTTAACAGCGAACGCTACGACCTGGGCCTGGACATGGCCTGGGAACTGGACTTATTTGGGCGTATCCAGCGCAACCTGGAATCCAGTGACGCCGAACAGCAAGCGGCCGAAGCCGATCTGTACCAACTGCAAGTCACCATGATTGCCGAACTGGTCGACGCCTACGGTCAACTGCGCGGTGCACAACTGCGTGAAAAGATTGCCTTGGCCAACCTGAACAACCAGCAGGAATCGCGCAAGATCACCGAAAGCCTGCGTGATGCCGGCGTCGGCGATCAACTGGACGTGGAGCGTGCCGATGCACGCCTCGCTTCGGTCGAAGCCAGCGTGCCGCAGTTGCAGGCTGAACAGGTTCGGCAGAAAAACCGTATCGCCACCCTGCTGGGTGAGCGTCCGGACAAGCTGACCGTCAACCTGAGTCCAAAAGACTTGCCGGCTATCGCCAAGGCGTTGCCGATCGGTGATCCGGGTGAATTGCTGCAACGTCGTCCGGACATCCTCAGCGCCGAGCGCAAACTGGCCTCCGCCACCGCCCGTATCGGCGTGGCCAAGGCTGATTTGTTCCCTCGGGTCAGCCTCAGCGGTTTCCTTGGCTTCACCGCCGGCCGTGGTTCGCAAATCGGTTCGGCGGCGGCCAATGCCTGGGCGCTCGGCCCAAGCATCACTTGGGCAGCGTTTGACCTGGGCAGTGTACGGGCCCGACTGCGCGGCGCCGATGCCGATGCCGAAGGCGCGCTGGCGACCTACGAGCAACAAGTGTTGCTGGCGCTGGAAGAGTCGGAAAACGCGTTCAGCGACTACGGTAAACGTCAGCAACGGTTGATCTCGCTGATCCGTCAGAGCGAAGCGAGTCGTGCCGCAGCGGACCTGGCCGAAATTCGCTACCGCGAAGGCACCGTGGACTTCCTCGTCCTGCTGGATGCCCAACGTGAACGCCTGGCAGCCGAAGATACCCAAGCCTTGGCCGAAACCGATCTTTATCGCGGCATTGTCGCGATTTACAAAGCCCTTGGCGGTGGCTGGCAACCAGAGACGGTCGCCAGCAAGTAAGTTTTTAAAGAGCTCCTTTGGTTGGCCGCAACCGACCAATTTTTTAGCCCTGCGCCTCATTCGGTCGCGGGGCTTTTTTTGCCTGCACAATTCTGAATCCCCTGTGGGAGCGAGCTTGCTCGCGATAGCGGTGGATCATTCAGAATTATTGTCGACAGACTCACCGCCATCGCGAGCAAGCTCGCTCCCATAGGGTTACCGGCGATCTTGAGATTTTTTGGTTTCCTGGACCGTCACCGTGGCCGTCGTCCCCGCCCGCAGCTATCAGGTTGGCCTGGTTGCGCAGCAAATCGGCCTAGGCGAACAACAACACCCCTTGTCCGGGTTTGAGTATTGCCTTGAAGTACTGGAGCAGCGGTTGCATGGGAATACTCTTTGAGTCATCTCCAGCAAGCGTAGTCACTGCTTCATGGCTTCGATGGGTTTCAATGTCGACGCGACCTGTAGGCAAATTCACCGGCATTGAACTGAGTCAGGGTTTGACTCACACGCCCACCTGACCGAAGCTGACAGCTTTGCAAAAGCCGCCAGCCCCCGGATTCCTGCATGCCCCAGTCCCGCCGCTACTTGCTCATCAGCCTCTGTGTCCTGTTCGCCTTCGCTCTTGCCTGGTTTTTCCTGCGCAGCACGACACCCGTGGTGCCGGAAGCCATCAAGCGCGGTTACAGCGAAGCATTGACCCAGGCTCGCGCCGGGCAACCGGGGGCCGCACGAGTTCTGTACCAACAGTTGGCTCGCCCCGACCTGTCGCCCAAACGTCGTGTCTGGCTGCACGCCGAACTGCCTAATTACCCCAGCCCACAAGCCCTGAAACTGGCGGCCGCAGACCTGCAAAACTCCTCGGCCGACGTGCGCATTGCGGCAATCAAGAGCATCGGCGGACTGGTGCCCAGCGGGCAGCGCAGTCTGCTGATCGGGCCGTTGCTGGATGACAGCGAACAAAGCGTCCGGTCTGCCGCGATCAACGCGCTGTTGGGCTTGTCGCCGGATGACCTGGGCTTGTATTTCGGGCCGTTGGAGCAAGCCATCGATGCCTGGGAACAGGTCCTGAAGAGCCAGCCGGAAAGCGCCGAAACCCAATACCAACTGGCCCGCCTGCACCTGCACAACAGCGAACTGAAAGAGGCACAGCAGGCGCTGGAACGCTCGTTGCAGCTGGCCCCGGTCAATTTACCGGCGCTGGTCATGCAGATTGAAGTGCTGGACAAGCAAGGCCAAAGCGACGCCGCTCGGCAGTTGCTGGCGAAACAGCTGAAGGCGCAACCCGACTCGGCCTACCTGCAACATGCCTTGGGGCTTTGGTTGCTGCATCACGGGCAAAGTGAGTTCGCCCTGCTCGGTCTGTCCAAAGCGGTCGAGATTGAACCGAACAACAAGGATTACCGCTATGACCTGGCGACTACCCTGCATGGCGAGCAAGAACTGGAAGCAGCGCAAAAGCAGCTGCAGGAGATCGTTCAGCGCCATCCCGCCGACCGCAAGGCGCGGGTGCTGTTGATCAATTACTGGAAGGAAAGCGGACAACTGCAGAACGTGCAGATCCTTCTGGCGCAGCTGGAACAGCTCAATCCCGATGATCCGGCGTTGCAGCAAGGCTTGTAACGCCCCCCGCCATCACGCCAACAAAAAGGTTGAACCGTCGCAACGTCAAAAGGTCAAGTGATCAGGCAGTCCATTCAGGCACTTCAGGCCTGCAGCCTCGCTTCCCCTAGTCATGAGAGGGTTTTTTTTGTCTACATCTAACGAGTTGTTCAGTGCAAAAGCCGCCACCGGCATCGAAGGTCTGGATGACATCCTGGCCGGTGGATTGTCCCGCGGGCATGTGTTTTTGCTGGAGGGTGAACCCGGAACCGGCAAAACCACCGTCGCGTTGCATTTTCTGTTGGCCGGCGCTCGTGCCGGCGAGCGCTCGTTGTACATCACGCTTTCAGAAACCGAGCGCGAACTGCGCCAAGGGGCGTTGTCCCACGGTTGGGAGCTGGATGAACACATCCACATCTTCGAGTTGACCCCGCCAGAAAGCCTGCTCAATGCCGACCATCAGCAGAGCCTCCTGTATTCCTCGGACCTTGAGCTGGGTGAAGCGACCAAACAGATTTTCGATGTGGTCGAACGGGTCAAGCCGACCCGGGTGGTCCTCGACAGCCTTTCCGAAATCCGATTGCTGGCCCAGAGTTCACTGCGTTATCGCCGGCAGATTCTGGCGATCAAGCACTACTTCGTGCGCTACGACGCCACCGTTCTTTTGCTGGATGACCTGACCACCGAATCCCTCGACAAGACCGTCCACAGCGTGGCGCACGGTGTTGTTCGCCTCGAAGAACTGACGCCCAACTATGGCGCCGAACGCCGGCGGGTCCGCGTCGTGAAATACCGCGGTCAGAAGTACCGTGGCGGTTTTCATGACTTCACCATCATGGGCGACGGCGTTCACGTGTTCCCTCGTCTGGTCGCGGCTGAACACCGCGGCGGTTACACGCGCCGGCAGTTAACCAGCGGCATCGACGAATTGGATGCCCTGCTCGGCGGCGGCATCGAGACCGGTTCCAGCACGCTGATTCTCGGCCCGGCCGGTACCGGCAAGTCGCTGATCTCGATGATCTTCGCTGCGGCCGCCGTCGCCCGGGGTGAGAAAGCCGCGCTGTTTATCTTCGACGAGGAACTGGGACTGCTGTTCGAGCGCATGAAAAACATGGGCATCGACCTGCAGGCGCTGCAAGACACCGGCAACCTGCTGATCGAGCAAGTCGACGCCGCCGAGTTGTCCCCCGGCGAGTTCTCTCACCGGGTTCGTCGTTGTGTCGATGAGCGCGAGATCAAAACGGTGGTGATCGACAGCATCAACGGTTATCAGGCCGCGATGCCCGAGGAAAACGCGCTGGTGCTGCACATGCACGAGTTGCTGCTGTACCTCAACCGCCGAGGTGCCGCGACGTTCATGACGGTGGCCCAACATGGGCTGGTCGGGGACATGCAGGCGCCAGTCGACATTACTTATCTGGCAGACACGGTGATTCTTTTGCGTTACTTCGAAGCCCTGGGCAAAGTTCGCCGGGCCATTTCAATTATCAAGAAACGCACCGGCAGCCACGAATCGACTATTCGCGAATACCGCATCGGCAACACAGGCATGAAGATCGGTGAGCCTTTGGATGCTTTCCAGGGCGTGTTGCGCGGCGTGCCGACTTATCTGGGCGCCAGCCAGCCACTCCTTAAGGAAAATGTCCGGTGAGGGTTATCGAGGTGATGTCCGAGCGCGCGATCATTCTCGCGCCGCTGGGACGCGACAGCCAGATTGCGCTGATGATGCTCAATGAGGCGGGATTCGAAGGCCTCGTTACCCGGGATCTGGTCACGCTGTGCGGCGAACTCGCGCAAGGCGCCGGCCTGCTGGTGATTTCTTCGGAAGCGTTGATGGGTTGTGATATCGCGCCTCTGCTGGGTTTGATCGAGCAACAACCGACCTGGTCAGACCTGCCGATCGTACTGCTGACTCACCACGGCGGCCCGGAACAGAACCCCGCGTCACGTCTCGGCCCGCAACTGGGCAACGTAACCTTCCTCGAGCGCCCGTTTCATCCGGTGACGTTGATCAGCCTCGTCACCACCGCGTTGCGTGGACGACGACGACAGTATGAAGCCAGGGACCGGTTGATTGACCTGAGCCAAAGCGAACTGCGCCTGCAAAACACGCTGGAAACCCTCGAGCAACAGGTCGAGGAACGCACCGCCCAACTGCGACACAACGAAGAAGCCCTCAGGCAGTCGCAGAAAATGGAAGCGGTCGGCCAACTCACCGGCGGCATCGCGCATGATTTCAACAACATGCTGACCGGCATCATCGGCAGCCTGGAGCTGCTGCGTCGCCGCCTGGCCCGGGGTCGCACCGATGACCTGGACGGTCTGATCGATCTGGGGGTGACCTCCGCCAATCGTGCAGCAGGCCTGACTCATCGCCTGCTGGCCTTTTCCCGACGCCAGTCGCTGGATTCCAAACCCGTGGAAATGAACACCCTGGTCGTATCGATGGGTGAACTCTTGCAGCGCAGCATCAACGAAAGCATTCATCTGGACATGCAGCTAAGCGAAGACCTGTGGGTGGCCGAGGCCGATCCCAATCAGCTCGAAAGCGCCCTGCTCAACCTGGTGCTGAACGCCCGAGATGCCATGCCAGAAGGCGGAAAACTGGTGGTCAACACCTCAAATCAACACTTGGACAATGGCTTCACCCGGGTCCACAGCAACCTGCAACCGGGTGATTACGTGGTACTGAGCGTGACCGATACCGGCTGCGGTATGCCGGAGGGCACTATCAGCAGGGCCTTTGATCCATTCTTCACGACCAAACCGATCGGCCAGGGCACGGGTTTGGGCTTGTCGATGATTTACGGTTTCAGCAAGCAGTCCCACGGTCACGTGTCCATCGAGAGTGAAGTGGGTAACGGCACGACGGTGAGTCTGTATTTGCCGCGCTACAACGGTGATCTGGTCGAGGACACACTGATCGATATCGCACACGCGCCTTACGCCCAGAACGGTGAAACCGTGCTGATCGTCGAGGACGATCCGGCGGTACGCGTGCTGGTCAGTGCAGTATTGAGTGAGTTGGGCTATGCCTTCGTCGAAGCGGGCGATGCCGATAGCGCAGTGCCGATTCTCGACTCGGGCCAGCGTATCGACCTGTTGATCAGCGATGTGGGGTTGCCTGGAATGAATGGCCGGCAACTGGCAGAAATCGGTCGGCAGTACCGGCCTGATCTGAAAGTGTTGTTCATTACCGGTTATGCCGAACACGCGGCGGTGCGCGGCGGCTTCCTTGACCCTGGCATGCAGATGATCACCAAGCCGTTCACGTTCGACCTGTTGACGGCCAAGGTGCGGGAGATGATCCGAATCTGAAAGCCCCCACAACTGGGGGCTGCGGGGCCTTTTACGACAGCATTTCCTGCATGATCTCTTGCAACACATCCAGATCGAACGGCTTGCCGAGGATCGGCGCCTTGCGCGTGATCGGGCTGTCGGTCTCGCGGATTTCCTGCGGATAACCGCTGATAAAAATCACTTTGAGTTCCGGTCGCAGCTTCACGGCAGGCTCGGCGATCTGCACGCCGGAAATCCCGCCGGGCAGGCGAAAGTCCGTGATCATCATGTCCAGGTGTGGCTTGCTCGCCAGTATTTCAAAAGCCTGCTCGCCGTTTTCGGCCTGCAGCACCCGGTAACCTTCACCCGACAAGTAAGCGGACAATACCATCAGAATCGAGGGGTCATCCTCGACGATGAGTACTACATCTTGTGCATCTTCACTCATGGGAAGCCTTTGTTCGGTCAATAGCTGCTGATACGACCATAGGGTCGATCAGAGGTTGCGTTTATCGGGCTGTTTTCCTACAGCGGCAGACAAACGCGAAATAAGGCGCCCTCGTTGATCTTGCTCTCGACGGCGATGGAGCCGCCATGGGCGGCGACGATCTGTTCGGAAATAAACAGCCCCAGTCCCAGCCCCGCGATCACGGTCTTGGCTGACACCCGTTCGAACTGTTGAAAAATACGCTTCTGGTTTTCTTCACTGATACCGATCCCGCGATCCTGCACTTCGACCCGTGCCTGACCCTCGTGACAGTAGACCCTCACATCGATCCGGCTCTTGCCACCATAACGCAAGGCGTTGGTCAGCAGATTTGAAATCACTTGTTCGATGCGAAATTCGTCCCAGTTGCCGACCACTGGCTGTTCAGCCGTAAACGCAACGGAACACTCGGCGGCGTCGACCTGCGGCGCGAAGTTTTGCAACAAATTGCTGACCAATTGCACGAGGTCAAATCGGGTCGTGCGGATCGACAGCTTGCCGGTGCGAATGCGTGAAACATCCAGCATGTCTTCAATGAGACGGATCAGGCTTTTGATCTGCCGCTCGTCTCGGTCGACCATGGCGTGCATCTTGTCGAGGGTGAACGCTGACGCGTTGTCCCGGGCCAGGTGCATCTTGCGCAACTGGGTTTCGAGGATCAGGCCATTGAGCGGTGTACGGACTTCGTGGGCGACAATCGACATGAAGTCATCACGCATGCGCACCGCTTGTTCCAGCTCATTCTGTGTGGCCTGCAATTGCTTGAGCAGCGCTTCCTGTTCGCGGCGAGCCTGTTCCAGCTCTTCGACCTGCTGCTTCATCGCCTTGCTTTGGCGATACAGGTCGACAAACACGTTGACCTTGCTCTTGACCGCATGAATATCCAGCGGCTTGTGCAGGAAGTCCACGGCACCGCTTTCGTAGCCCTTGAACGCGTAGTTCAGCTCGCGGCCAGCGGCACTGACGAAGACAATCGGGATGTTCTTGGTTTTTTCCGTGCCGCGCATTAATTCGGCCAGTTCGAAGCCGTTCATGCCCGGCATCTGCACGTCGAGAATGGCCATGGCGAATTCGTGTTGCAGCAGCAACGACAAGGCTTCGTCAGCGGACAAGGCTTTATAGACCATGCGGTCTTCACGCTTGATCAATGCCTCAAGCGCCAGCAGGTTCTCCGGCAGATCGTCGACAATCAGCAGTTTGGCTTGGATGTTACTCAGCATGCTATTCGTTCCAGCTCGACAAGCAGACGGCCGATGCCGCGTATAGGGAGAATGTGATCCGGGTGATGCAAAGCCAACGCTGCCCGAGGCATGGTTGCGACCTGGGCCTCGCCCGGGTCCTGCACGATGGTCAGGCCCCCGCGACGTTTTACCTGAGCCAGACCGCTGGCGCCGTCGCGGTTGGCGCCGGTCAGCAGCACGGCAGCCAGGTGCTTGCCGTAAGCATCGGCGGCCGACTCGAACAGAAAATCGATGGCGGGCCGCGAATAATGCACGCGGTCCTCTAGGCTCAGGGAAAAGGTGCGGTCATGCTCCACCGACAAGTGATAGCCGGGCGTCGCGAAATACAGCGTTCCCGCTTCGACCTGCGTCTTGTCACGGGCCTCCTGAACTCGCATGGCCACGCGCCGATCGAACACTTCGGCCAAGTGGCTACGACGCTCGTCAGGCAGGTGCAGCACCACAATGATCGGCAGTGCGAAGCCTTCGCGCAGTGGGCTGAGGATACCCAACAACGCCTCCACGCCACCGGCCGAAGCACCGATCACGATAGCCTCCAAAGAAGGCAATTCCTCTGCATTACTCATGATTTACGGTAGATCCGTTCTTGTTTGACCAAGGGCACAAACTGGTTGCCGAAGGCCGAAAAATCCGGGGTTTCCTTACTGCCCAGCACCAGAAATCCACGATGGCAAAGGGATTCATGGAACAAACCGAACGCACGATCCTGAAGCTTTTTATTAAAGTAGATCAAAACATTACGACACGAAATTAATTGGGTTTCGGAGAACACGCTATCGGTCGCCAGACTGTGATCGGCGAAGGTCACGTTCTCACACAAGGTCTTGTCGAAAATCGCGTAGCCATACGCTGCCGTGTAGTAGTCGGCGAACGAACGCTGGCCACCTGACTGCTGGTAGTTATGAGTGTAGGCGCGGACGTTCTCCATGGAGAAAATCCCCTGCTTGGCCTTCTCCAGCGAGCGCGGATTGATGTCAGTGGCGTAAATGATGGTGCGATCGAGCAAGCCTTCTTCGCGCAGCAGAATCGCCATTGAATAGACTTCTTCGCCGGTGCTGCAACCGGCAATCCAGATCTTGATCGACGGATACGTCTTGAGCAGTGGCACCACTTCCTTGCGGATCGCCAGGAAATGCGAAGGGTCGCGAAACATTTCGCTGACCGGAATCGTCAGCAATTGCAGCAACTGCATGAACGCGGTCGGATCGTGCAGCACCTTCTCTTGCAGGGCGGAAATGGTGTTGCACTCAAATTGCACCAACGCATGCTTGACCCGGCGCTTGATCGAAGCGCCGGAGTAGTCGCGAAAGTCGTAGCTGTATTTGAGGTAGATCGCCTCGATCAACAACCGCAATTCGATTTCGCTGTTTCGCTCCATTGAATCAATGCGTTCCACTAAATGCGTTCCATCTTCGGTAACCACACGCGAATCAGCGAAAACAGGCGATCCAGGTCGATGGGCTTGGCCAGGTAATCGTTGGAGCCGGCTTGCAGGCAGCGCTCCTGATCGTCCTTCATGGCCTTGGCCGTGACCGCAATGATCGGCAGCTTGCGCCAGCGCGGGTCCTTGCGGATCTCGATGGTGGCTTCGAAACCATCCATCTCCGGCATCATCACGTCCATCAACACTAGATCGATGTCCTCGACTTCATTCAGTTTTTCAATCGCTTCACGGCCGTTCCGGCCGATGACCACGACTGCACCCTTTTGCTCCAGCGCGCTGGTCAGGGCGAAGATGTTGCGAACATCGTCGTCCACCAGCAGCACCTTGCGGCCCTCGAAGACCTTGTCGCGGCTGCGCGCGGTCTTGAGCATCCGTTGGCGTTCATGGGACAACCTGGATTCGACTTTGTGCAGAAAGAGTGTGACCTCATCCAGCAAGCGCTCCGGTGAGCGAGCGCCCTTGATGATAATCGATCGTGAATACTTGCGCAGTTCGGCCTCTTCATCCCGGGTCAGGTTGCGTCCGGTGTAGACGATGACCGGCGGGAACGAACAAATATCTTCGGTCGACATGCGCTTGAGCAGGTCGTTGCCGAGCATGTCCGGCAGCTTCAGATCGATGATCATGCAATCGAAAATGGTCGTGCGCAGTAGATCGAGCGCTTCCTGGGCGAAGCCGACGGCGGTGATCTCGATGTCTTCGTCGCCGATCAGGCGAGCAATGCTGTCACGCTGCAAATCGTCGTCTTCCACCAGCAGCACCCGCTTGACCTTCTGGGTCAGCTTGGCTTCGAGGCGGGCAAACACGTCCTTGAGTTCTTCTCGCGTGGTCGGCTTGACCGCATAACCGATGGCGCCCATGTGCATGGCGGCCTCGACCCGGTCTTCGACGGAAATCACATGAACCGGAATATGGCGGGTTTCGGCATGCTCTTTCAGACGCTGCAAGACCGTCAGCCCGGAATGATCCGGCAGGCGCATGTCCAGCAGAATAGCGTCGGGAATGAACTCTTTGGCCAGGTCGTAACCTTCATCAGCGCCATGGGCAACCAGGCACTGGTAACCCAGTTCGTGCGCCAGATCGTAGAGGATGTGTGCAAAGTTCGGCTCATCTTCCACCACCAGAATGCAACGGGTGGTAAATGGCGCCTTGCCGCGGTCATCGTCGAAACGCGGTATGTCGACTTCGGCAATCAATGGCACCAGCGCGGGCGTTGCCGCTCTCGGCGCCAAGGCGACCGGAGTGACCAGCATCGGCGCCACCGGCACATCGCCCGGTTCAACGTATTGCTGCGGCAGAACCAGGGTGAACACACTGCCCTGCCCCGGTTCGCTGGTGACGCTGATCGAACCGCCTAGCAACGCTGCCAGATCCCGGGAAATCGACAAGCCCAGACCCGTGCCGCCATAACGGCGATTTGTAGTGCCGTCGGCCTGGCGGAACGCTTCAAAAATGCTTTCCTGCTGGTGGGCGGCGATGCCGATCCCGGAATCGCGGACGATAAAGGCGATGCCGTCGTTTGGCTGGGACGCCACCGTCAGGCTGAGCGTGCCTTTTTCAGTAAATTTCACCGCGTTCGACAGCAGGTTCTTGATGACTTGTTCCAGACGCTGACGGTCGGTGAACAGCATCATCGGCGAACCTGGCTGGAGGTCGACCTCGAACTTCAACTTCTTGTCAGCGGCCATTGGTTCGAACATCCCGCGCAGCCCGTCCACCAGGCGCGCAACGCTGGTGTTTTCAGGACGCATCTCCAGTTTGCCGGCCTCGACCTTGGAAATATCGAGAATGTCATTGATCAGATTGAGCAAGTCATTGCCGGCGGAGTAGATCGACTCAGCGAACTTCACCTGCTCGGCGCTGAGGTTTTCCTGAGGGTTTTCTGCCAGCAACTTGGCCAGGATCAACGAACTGTTCAACGGCGTGCGCAGTTCGTGGGACATGTTGGCGAGGAACTCGGACTTGTACTTGCTCGAGCGCTGCAGTTCTTCGGCGCGTTCTTCAAGCTGGACCTGGGCTTGATTGAGCTCGGTGTTCTTCAGGTCCATCGCATCGCGCTGGTCGGCGAGGATCTGAGCCTGATCGGCGAGTTGTTCGTTGGTCTGCTCCAACTCGACTTGCTGGGTTTCCAGGTGAGCCTGTGACTCTTTGAGAATCCGCGACTGCTCTTCGAGTTCTTCGTTGGCGGTCTTGAGTTCTTCTTGCTGAACTTGCAGCTCTTCGTTGAGTTGCTGGGTTTCGGCCAGTACTTCCTGCAAGCGTTGACGATAACGAGCGGCCTCGATCGACGTACCGATGTTGCCGGCAATCAACTCAAGCAACTCGATGTCGCGGTCGCTCAGGGGGCGCAGGAAGCCCAGTTCGATCACACCGTTGACACGGTCATCGTCGCTGGTTGGCACCACGAGCACGCTATGCGGCAGGCCTTCGCCCAGGCCGGAACTGACTTTGAAGTAGTCGCTTGGCACGTTATCGAGACGAATCAGACAAGCCTGTTGCGCCACCTGACCGACAATTCCTTCATCACTGTAAATCTGCTGGTCGCGCTCTTCCTGCTCGCGAGAAAAACCGTATGACGCCACACGTTTGAGGCCACCATGTTCTTCACGCACATAAATAGCAGCGACGGCCGAGCCCAGATATTGAGCACAGAATTGCAGGATGTTGCGCCCCAACAGATTGAGGGACAGTTGCCCCAACACTTGCTCGGCCAATTCGGTCTGGCCATTGCGCAACCAAGCTTGCTGTTCCAGACGCGAGGCGCTGGCCAGTTGCGCAGCGAGGTTGGCGCTGTAATTTTGCGAAAGGTTGAGCAAATCACGACGGCCGATATAGGCCAGCAAACCGCTGATACCGAGAATGAACAACAGGTAAAGGGTGATGCTCCAGATCGTGGTGCGGCGCACGTCCTCGTTGCGCGTGGTACGCAACTGCTGCTCCATGTCGATCACGTCTTCGAATTGCTTGCGGATCTCATCGGTAAGCCGCTTGCCCCGCCCGGCCTTGACGACACTGCGATAATCGCCGCTGGCGCGCTGCAGATCGATAAGCGACTGCGCGTAGTTGGCCCACTCCTGCTGCAAGGCCTGGAGCCGGTGCAGACGGTCGGTTTGAACCGGGTTGTCGGCAGTGAGCTCGAGCAAGGTTTTGAGGGCGACCGCGATTCTCGGCTTGGCCGTTTCATAGGGGTCGAGGAAATGCTCATCGCCGCTGAGCAAAAAACCGCGCATCCCGGTTTCCAGATCAACGGTCAGCTTTACGGCTTCGTTGGCGTTATTGATCACCCGGTCGGTGTGTTCGACCCACTGGATCACCGACAGCAGGTATGTGATCAGCGCGACAAAAAACACTGCACTGAGCACACCGACACCCAACGGCAGGCTGATATTGCGGCTCAGGAGTTTACGGAATCGTTGCTCATCAACCGAAGACGCAGGGGTCATGGGAAGGCCTTGTCGAACTGTTCAAAACCAAGGAGTTTGCCCCAAAACTGGCACATTGATCCATTTTTCTGACGTGGATACGGGCAAATCCCTGCATTTAGCTGCTCTCGGTCAAAGGAGCGGTTATCCTGCCGCCTCTTGTACAGCTATTCTTTTTTGCACAGCGTTGGGAACTTGTCGGGATCTGCCACTTACTCATGCTAGAGCCCGGCGATTTCGATCGACCGGCGACCCTGAATTTCACTTGAGAGCCCTCTTATGTCCTCCGCCCCGTCCATCATCCTGGTAGTAGAAGACGATGCCATCGTGCGCATGCTGATCGTCGACGTATTGGAGGAACTGGAGTTCAAGGTCCTTGAGGCCGATGGCAGCGAACAGGCGCTCGAGTTTCTCAACGATGAAGACCAGCACATCGATTTGATGATGACCGATGTGGGTTTGCCAGTGATGGACGGCCGTGAATTGG
The DNA here is from genome assembly GCF_004310295.1 of Pseudomonas sp. BGI-2. Lineage (GTDB taxonomy): Bacteria > Pseudomonadota > Gammaproteobacteria > Pseudomonadales > Pseudomonadaceae > Aquipseudomonas. Next base: position 104,418 of record NZ_SISB01000001.1, read on the forward strand.
CGACACAGGCCCGGATGCTGCGTCCTGAATTGCCGATTCTGTTTGCCAGTGGGTATGCAGAGAGCATTGATGTGCCGGCGGGCATGCAGGTGATCGGCAAGCCGTTTTCCATTGATCAGTTGCGGGACAAAGTAAAGAGCATTATTAAATAAGTATATCGACAATAAAATCCCTTCAAATGGCAATGAAGGGATTGTCTTCCATGGGCAAGTTATAAATAACACAGCTCAGAACTAACAACACTAGCAAAACGCACTTACATACCAACTCTTGATTAATGCAAGATAACAAAAGAGGATCTCTCAAACAACAACCAAAAACGATGAATTTAATCATGACCCTCAAATATGCAAACTTTCCAGCTCAACGTTACTTATCCCGAGCCGTCCCCGACACCACCATTCAATATCGCCATGCTCAATGCGACCTCAATGAACAAATGGAAGTTGTATACAAACTAAATCAGCGAGGAGAAGAACTTAGCCCTTCGCAAGCCATCAACCTGAAAGGTTCCGTCATCTCCCTGGAGTCAGGGTCGACGCTTGATGATGCTCTGCAACCCGGTAGGGACCTGCTGCAGAAAATGTCCGAACAAAACTCTTTCAAAAACTTAATGGCCACCTTCAATATTCCCGAGCACTCATTGTTCGAAGTAACTTCCGAAGGCGAAGTAAACGCAAGATACTCTGGCAAAACAGTTGGCTTTGCGAACGCATTCAAACTTGCACCGGATCTGACAGATGATCTTCATGCATTGGTTGAAATGGCGCAATTGACCGGTGGCGTCATCTCTCTCGCTGACCATGTCGAGTTGGCGCAATGGCTGAAATTTCATGGTTACATCATTCCCCGAACCGCCGCCGAAGGTTCCAGGCTGACAAAATTCATGGAACTGAAGCCTCCAGTGAGTCCACCGCTTGGTAACTATTGGGAAATGATCAAAGACGGGGGAGACAACTCAGTCACTCTTTCTGCCGTTCAGCGCAGCGAATTCCGCAAACTCATCACCAGTTACATCAAGGATCAGTCGTTACTGGAGCATCTGGTCAATAGCATTTTGGGCGGACGGTCTACCCCTTTCAAACGCTCGGAGGCTGAGCGCGTTCTTGAAAAACTTGTTTCCAGTCCCATCGCTTTTGACTGGGCCAACGCTTACGTGCGGGATCTGGGCTGGTATGGGGCGCAAGAAAACCAACCCCAATCAGATGAGTCGCTTAAGCAAATAATGCTGACTTCGCTCTTGCTCGATCTGCATCCGGGCGTCGGCGAACAAGAGCCTCGCAATCATGTGGCAGGTTTCAACTTGTATGCTGTCGAGCACATGGAAAAATCCTTCGCCGACATTCAAACAGAATTCGAAAGGCACCTGATCGAGAACCACCGGATCACCGAAAGAAATGCGGCACTGGCCGCTCACCTGTTGTTGGCAGAGGCCGCTCCGGAATTTCTGCTAAGAGATCTGCCTTCCACCCTGTTACTGGGCACGCCGCAATGGGTCGAATTTTGCCGGATCGTCTCGGTGCATGAAATCATTGCGCCGGGATCGACGCGCTCGATGACTTATGCAGAGCTACACCATATGTCGAAGTTTGACTCGGTCTCCGAGTCGCGAAAGACGCTTGACGCTTTGGCTGCCGTGGACCCGGTGATTGATTGGGGGCTGCTCAACAAAATCATCACGCCGGATGACGTAGAGAAGTCGGTCACGGACTCGCTTGAAGTGGCATTAGGCGCGTACGCCCGACATGCCAAGACGCTTGCCGAAACCGCTGAAACATTGTCTCGCCCCCTGCCGACTCGCAAAAGCGTCGCACTGGACATGCTCAAGCAGGTCGCCAAAGGATGTACCTATCTTGAAAGTGACGTCCTTCACCAACGGAAAAATCGACCGCTGGAGGACGCTTACGCCAACCCGTTTCCCGTATCGCCTGTAGAACTGCACATGTCCAATGATCTGCGGACCGGTGACTGGGATCTGAAGAATGGCGAAAGTATTTACAAAGCGTTTCCCAAAATGCTCCCCAACCTGATTCCTCCTGACGGTGAGTTCCACCGTCAGTTCAATCGCGACTATGTGACGCATGTAAAAGCAATGAACATGCATTTGAAGCAGGCTTTTTCATCAATGCCACTGCCTGATCGGACACGCCTGCTAAAAGGCAAGGTGACGATGTTCACGGTAAGACCGCCAGTCGCGAAACTCCACTCGATCACCAGCCTTCCCACGAATCCCATAGCGTCGACCATTGAAACGGTCCTGAAAGTGACCGGGCGCAAACCCACTGAAAGTCATAAGGACATCGATGAGGCAAAGGGTCGCTACGGTGTCGTCATCTGTTCACACTATGAAGGCCGAGTGACGTGTTACGAATTATTCACCTTGCACGGAACCTGTCGCGAGAACACCAGGCTGGCAGGGCTTATCCAAGAGGAAAACCTTTTAAACACAACCGTTCGCAGCAGTGAAATAAAAAACTACTCTCCTCCGGCGAAGGTGCTTCAGCTGCCCACGGACATCGAGTGTTATACCCATGGGGTTACACCCGGCCTCGTCAACGTCAGTCCGGGTGTGATCGAAAAACTCGGTGAATTGTCAGCGCCTCCACCGGCGCTTGGTATCAACGGTTACTACCAGAGTTTCTATTCCACAGAGTTCGACCCATTGGTGAACTTCGTACTCAAGCACAGACCCGTCGCGACCTTCGATGAATTGGTGAAAGAGTGCTGGGGACAGACAAAACTGGAGGCATTGCGCGCAAAACGGGAAAAGGATCTGGATACCTTTCTCAACTTTGTCGTGCCCTTCAAATCCTGCATCGAAGACCTGAACTCAGACGATCTGGATCGACAATTCCAAGGGGTAGCGGCCTGTACGTTAGAAGCCACGATGACCGTTCTGTTAGTCGTCGGAGCCGTTGCTCAGATTGCCAGTCTTGCCGCCAAAAGCATGAGCCTTGCGACCAAGGCCGGCAAGTTCGCTTCGACGGGACTCGGATTGGTGGGCAGCCTGATCAATCCGCTGGACGGAGCATCCGACCTATTTTTACATGGCGCAAAACTGTTGCGCAAAACGTGGCGCAACAGCGTGGTCGCATTGGATAACGCGATTGTCGATGCGCGCAAATGGGCGGGCGTAACGCCACACAGCCAACTGGCCGCAACCGTCGACCCTGACACTATTCGCCTGGGAACCTGGCGTCCCGCGCAAACTTCCCAGGATGTCTTCCAGGTATGGGGAATACGCCACAATGACGAATGGTACGCCCTGAACCGATTGGGTCAGCCTTGGGGAGCCAAACTGGAAAATTTCAATTACAAATTCAAACTGCCTACCCTGCCGTGGCACAGGATCATGCCGAAAAGCTACACCCAACGTTACATCAAGAAAGCTATTCCCGCCGCCAAAGCCAAACTGGACCGTGCCATCCATTTGTTGGCCGATATAGAGTCAGACAACGAAGTTCGCAAGGTTCTCAACTATCTGTTTGGGACGGGATCCGACGAAGCCGCTCAACATATCGGGCTTAAACTGCGAGCCATACGCAAGGATCTCGATGCCTTCACGCTCACTAATGTGTCGTTCCGAAAAGCCGATGTCAGCGCGGTGGCGGCACTGGACGTGCCTGATTACAAGCGGTGGAAGCAGGCGGTAACTAATGGGACTGCACATAAAGAATCAATCAAGAGATTCATCAAGATTTACCCCGAACACCTGGATGATTTTTTTCGCACAACCAAATACGATGAATCCAGAATTGCGGATGTTTTGATCCATGAGATGTCACATGGCGCGCCTGGCACGCTCGATTTGTATTACGGAAAAACTCTGAATCGCGTTGAATTCGACGCTGCACCGTTAATTGATCTCGCGCGTAACCCTCGCATGGTTGACCCGTCTTTTTCGAACCCTTACAAGACAGTGGACACGCAAAAATTTACCCATCTGCACCAGTTTGAATCCATTCGCCCCAGCCTTCCGACGTTGGTTCAGAAGCATCCAGCCTTATACAACGCGGATTCTTATGAAGTAGCAGTTTCCTTGATTGACCAAATCAAATCCGACCCTGCTGGATTTGCCAAAAACATGACTACCATCGAGACGGCGCTAAACAACACCGCAGCCGACCAATTCCTAGGCTCACTGGAAATCAATCTTGGCAGAGGATCGAGTTGATTTTTGCTCTCAATGCAAAGATCAATTAAATAGATTGGCAGATAAAAAATGCCAGTCCCGCTCAGGGCTGGCATTTATGCATCACCGATTAAAACTATCTAGCGCTGTGGTTTAATTACGCCCTTTTCGCGCCCTGCCGCTTGCAGCAAAGGATCCCCTTCATGACTCCTCCTCCCGCCACCAAAGTCCTGGTCATCGGTTACGTCTGGCCCGAGCCTCGTTCTTCCGCCGCCAGTGGGCATGTGATGCAGATTCTGGATACGTTTTTGCAAGAGGGCTGGGACATTACTTTCAGCAGCCCGGCCGGTACCGGTGAACATCGGGCTGACCTGACGGCACTGGGCATCCGCGAAGTGCCGATCGAGTTGAACAACAGCAGTTTCGACGCGTTTATCAGTGAACTGGCGCCGGATATCGTGCTGTTTGACCAGTTCATGATGGAAGAGCAGTTCGGCTGGCGTGTAGAGAAGCACTGTCCTGACGCGTTGCGCGTGCTTGAAACCTCTGATTTGCAAAGCTTGCGACATGCCCGGCATCAGCGCCTCAAGGACCGCTTGAAGGCCAGTGATGACAACAATGATTTCAGCGACCTGTTCGCGCCAGCGTTGCGTGAAGAGTTCGATTTGATGGCCGATACCGATCTGGCTAAACGGGAGATTGCTGCGCTGTATCGTTGCGATTTGAACCTGATGATTTCTGAAGTGGAGATCAAGTTGCTGGTCGAGCAGTTCAAAATGCCGCGCAACTTGCTGCATTGGTGTCCGCTGATGGTCGAACCGCCGAGCGTGCCACCGGTCGCCTTTGAAGATCGGGCACATTTTCTCAGCATCGGTAATTTTCGACATGCACCGAACTGGGATGCGGTGCTCTGGATGAAAACAGCGATCTGGCCGTTGATCCGCGAGCAGCTGCCCAGCGCTCAGTTGCACATCTATGGCGCCTACACGCCGCCCAAGGCCACTGCACTGCATAACCCGGCCCAGGGTTTTCATGTCATGAACTGGGCGGAAGATGCTTTGCAAGTAATGTCGGCGGCGCGCGTGTGTCTGGCGCCGCTAAGGTTCGGCGCCGGGATCAAAGGCAAGATCATTGATGCAATGATCTGCGGCACGCCGAACGTCACCACACCGATAGGCGCGGAGGCCATGCACGGCAACGAGCCGTGGCCGGGATCGGTCACCCGATCGGCCCAGGTGTTCGCTGATTGCGCAGTGCAACTCTATACGGACAAAACCCAGTGGTTGAAGGCGCAGACGCTTGGATTGGAATTACTGACGAATCGTTACCAGCAAGGCATTCATGGTCCGGCGCTGATTGCCAGGCTCGAGGACTGCCGACAACGTCTGTCCACTGTTCGCCGAGATAATTTCACCGGCAGCATGTTGCGGCATCATCAGCACAAGAGCACTCAGTACATGTCGCAATGGATTGAAGCGAAGAATCGCTACCAAGAAGACGCCTGACACTAAGCAAGATACGCTTTGCATCAACCCTTAGTTGTTTTTTATGGGCGCATGTTTATAAATAGGCACTGAATCGCTTAACTTTACGCACAAGCGATTATTGCACTAACTACTTACTAAACATGCAAGGATGCACCATGCCTAACGCCCTTATAAACAATCTGAAATATTCTCCATACGAAAACCAAGACCTCACACTTAATAACTGGATGAGCAACACGCCCGCCCTGGATCATTTAACGCTCGCGGAACTTACCCTGCCAGGCGCTCACAATGCAGGCGTCGACAAAAAAGCCTCTTACGTGGCACCCGGCGTGAGTCATTGGGCAGCTTGCCAAAACAATTCCTTTTACTTCCAGCTAACCAAAGGCGCTCGCGCACTTGATTTAAGACTGGAGTATGAAGTCAAAAGTAACGGCGTCTCTGTATTCTGGTTTCAACACAATGGTTTCAGGTCCTCTCGTTCACTGGAGAATGTAATCACGAGCGTTATCCGTTTTCTTCAGGAGAATCCTGACGAATTCATCCTGCTCGATTTTCATGAGCTGAAGTCCGACAGCATACCTTTCAATTTCAAGGAGTTCAGCAGGCTCCTGTTGACCCATCTGGGTGATCGGATGATCCCTTCTGGCAATGCTCATCTGACACTGGGGCAACTGAAGCAGGTCAGTGATGCTCAGCGAGTGCTGGTGGCCACCAACAGCCATCCGGACCTCGACTGGCGCTGGTTTTGTCGGCAAATTGAACACAAATGGAGCGGTATCGCGACCACCAGCGTCAGCGAACTGGACGCCCATATCACACAGGTGATGAAGTACCCGCCTGGTGGCTCGCCATGGTCACTGTCCGCCACCAGTTACCATGCAGTGGGAGGGCCAGTGAATATCGCGGAATACCTTGATCAATGGTTTGATCCTGCTGTTAACGATTGGGTACTAAAGAGCAGCATTATCAATATTGACTTTTTGGAAGCATCAAAGTTGGTGCACCATTGTCGAAACGCCAACACCATCAAGGCGAACGCCAAGCGCCGCTAATACCTGGATCAAAGTGCAACTGTCGCGCGCCATTAATTAGCTATATTTATGAAGATATTTCCGTTGCTGGCATTGTCCTGATGCCCTTCTATGCTTTGCCATACATATCAATTAACTCACCTCATGGATGGGGCGAAGGTAACCGACGGGAATAGACATGACACGACCTATAGAAGGGAATCTCGATAAACAGAAGTGGATGAGTAATGTCCTCGACATCGATCGTATAAAACTGACCGATGTCGTCTGGCCTGGTGCCCATAACGCCGGCATGGATAAACAAGCACCTAATTATGAAGTGGTCATCGGCAATTGGACGACGTGTCAAAACGGTTCATTTGCCTGGCAACTGTCCAATGGCGCACGGGCCTTTGATATCCGCTTGGGCTATACCGAGGGTGCTGACCAGTCGATCTTCTATTTTCATCACAATGGACACCAGTCCCATCGCGTCCTCGATGAACTGATCACGGCGGTATTAGCGTTCCTTGACCGAAATCCGGATGAATTCATTGTGCTGGATTTTCACCAACTCGCAGACGGGTCCAAACCCTTTGACTATCGAAAACTCAATGATCTTCTGGTGAGTCGACTCGGACAGCGGGTCATACCGCCCGACAACGACACAAAAACCATCGGCGAGCTCAAGCGGATCAGCACTCGCCGCAGGGTGGTGTTGTCGGCACTCGCACATCGGGAACTGAATGAGGATTACTTCTGGCCACGCATTACACACAAGTGGAGCAGCAGGCGATTTACCGACACTGAGGATCTGAAGACCCATATTTCCAACACACTCGAAAACCCGCCTTTCGGAACATTTCTATGGTCATTATCGGCCACCAGCTACGCGTTTCTGGGAGGTCCTCAAGACATCAAAAACCAGATCAATGACTGGTTCAATCCCACCCGGGACTGGGTGACGCGCTGCTGCATCATCAGTACCGACTTTTTTGATGAGTCAGAGATCGTACGTTACTGCTGGACGGCCACCAGCATGAAAGCCGTTTACGGTTATGCCTTGCATACTCGGGAACCGGCGTAACGCCCGAAGCGTTGCAAGCTGGCATTACAGGCCAGGAAAGAGGCATGATCAGGGTGCAATGACAATAGAAAGCGCCCTGACATGACCCGAACCGCCAGAGTCACCGATCCTTCCTACGAACTGATGGACGACCACAACGGGTTGTCGATCATCTATCGCCAGCATGGATTCCCCTGCCCTTTGGTACGCTGGCATTTCCACAAGGAATACGAACTGCACCTGATCGTCGCCAGTTCCGGCAAGGTGTTCATCGGCGACTACATCGGCAACTTTTACCCGGAATCCCTGTTCCTGACCGGCCCCAATCTGCCCCACAACTGGATCAGCCAGGTGGCCGAAGACGAGGTAGTGCCCAAACGCGACATGCTGGTCAATTTCACCGATGAGTTGTTCGAGAGCGGTCATCAGGTATTCGCGGAACTCAAGACCTTGGCACCACTGCTGGAGCGCGCGCAGTACGGCATCGAATTTCGTTGCAAGCGCACCATCCGCCAGGCCATGACCTTGATGCAACGCATCGCCGATACCAAAGGCATCACCCGGCTGGGTCACTTTTTTATTCTGCTGGAGCTGCTCGCCGCTTCAGACGATTTTCAATTGCTGTCGGGTGCCACCACGCCGCAACTGGCAGATGAACACAACATCGATCGCACCAACCGGGCGGTGGATTACATTTTTGCGCATTACGCCCGGGATCTGCCGCTCGAGGAAGTCGCTGAGCATCTGGGCATGAAACCGACTTACTTCAGCCGGGTGTTCAAACAGGCCACCGGGCGTTGCTTCATTGAGTTCGTCAATCGCCTGCGCATCAGTAAATCCTGCGAGTTGCTGGCCGATGGCGACAAACCAGTGACCGATGTGTGTTTCGAATCGGGCTTCAACAATATTTCCAACTTCAATCGACGGTTCCAGCAGCTCAAGGGCATGACGCCTTCGCATTACCGGCGGCTGGCGGTGCAGCGGTTGACCGAACAGAATCTGGGTTGATCGTCTTGGTCATGGGGTGATCTTGAGTACGCCTTCGCGGGCAAGCCTCGCTCCTACAGGTTTACGTATATCCCTGTAGGAGCGAGCGGTGCGGCGATCCGACTTGCCCGCGAAGAGGCCCGAAAACCTGTACAAATTCGATGACCATTCACCTCCGCGAAGCCTGTCCTTGCAGTTCCCTCCTTTAATCCCAGTGCAAAATAGTATCGATTCAAGTGCGACGGATGATTTGTCTGATCCGCAATTGAACGCTGTAATCAGTGCACATTCTTCCTGCCCTCGGAAGACACAAAAACAATAACCGTCCTTCTGTCCCCCATCGGGTGCAGAAAAGGAGTGCACGATGCAACCTTCTGTAAAAGCTCTGCTTGCCCTCACCTGCATGACCCTCAGTAGCGTCAGCCTCGGCGCTCAAACCCTGACCATCGCCACCGTCAACAACAGCGACATGATCCGCATGCAAAAGCTCTCGAAAACCTTCGAGGCCGAGCACCCGGACATCAAGCTCAATTGGGTGGTACTGGAAGAAAACGTCCTGCGCCAACGCTTGACCACCGACATCGCGACACAAGGCGGGCAGTTCGACGTGCTGACCATCGGCATGTACGAAGCCGCACTCTGGGGGGGCAAGGGCTGGCTGGAGCCGATGAAGGACTTGCCGGCCACCTACGCCCTCGACGATGTCTTCCCTTCGGTGCGTGAAGGCCTGTCGGTCAAGGGCTCGCTCTATGCCCTGCCGTTTTACGCGGAAAGCTCCATCACCTATTACCGCATCGACCTGTTCAAGGACGCCGGGCTGACCATGCCTGAGCACCCGACCTGGACGCAGATCGGCGAATTCGCCAGCAAACTCACCAATAAAGACAAAGAACAGTACGGCATCTGCCTGCGTGGCAAGGCCGGCTGGGGCGAGAACATGGCGCTGATCACCACCGTCGCTAACGCCTACGGTGCGCGCTGGTTTGATGAGCAGTGGCAACCGGAGTTCACCGGCCCCGAGTGGAAAAACGCCCTGAATTTCTACGTCGACACGATGAAGAAATCCGGCCCGCCGGGTGCTTCCAGCAACGGTTTCAACGAAAACCTGGCGCTGTTCAACAGCGGCAAATGCGCGATCTGGGTGGACGCCAGCGTCGCCGGCTCCTTCGTCACCGACAAGACCCAAAGCAAGGTCAGCGAGCACATCGGCTTCACCTACGCCCCCCACGAGACCACCGACAAAGGTTCGGCCTGGCTCTACTCCTGGGCGCTGGCGATCCCGACCAGTTCCAAGGCCAAGGATGCGGCTAAAACCTTCAGTGCCTGGGCCACGTCCAAGGAATACGGTGCGCTGGTTGCCGAGAAAGACGGCATCGCCAACGTGCCGCCCGGCACTCGGGCCTCGACCTACAGCGAGGCGTACATGAAGGCTGCGCCGTTCGCCAAGGTGACCCTTGAATCGCTGAAAGCCGCGGACCCGAGCAAGCCGACCCTCAAGCCCGTGCCCTACATCGGCATTCAGTTAGTGACCATTCCTGAATTCCAGGCGGTGGGGACCCAGGTCGGTAAATTGTTCTCGGCGGCGCTGATCGGCCAGACCACGGTCGACCAGGCCCTGACGGCCGCCCAGCAAACCACCGAACGTGAGATGAAGCGCGCCGGTTATCCCAAGTAACCCACGCAACCAATGTGGGAGCGGGCTTGCTCGCGAAGAGGCCGGTACATCCGATGCATCTTCAGTGACTGGAACACCGCTTTCGCGAGCAAGCCCGCTCCCACAGTTGATCTTCATTTGTCTGTTCCCAATCGGTTTAATGCCATGAATATTTCAACTGTTAAAGCTCACATGGACATTCCCCAACCGGTGCGTAAAAGCCGGTTGGCCAATCCCGGCTGGTTTCTGGTCAGTCCCTCGGTGGCGTTGTTGCTGCTGTGGATGATCGTGCCGCTGGGCATGACCGTTTACTTCTCGCTGATCCGCTACAACCTGCTCTATCCCGGTGAGAACGAGTTCGTCGGGCTGGAGAACTTCAGCTACTTCCTCAGCGACTCGGGTTTTCTGCCCGGCGCCACCAACACCTTGTTGCTGGTCGGCAGCGTACTGCTGATCAGCGTGGTGCTCGGCGTGTTGATCAGTGCGCTGCTGGAGGCCAGTGAGTTTCTCGGTCGTGGCATCGTGCGGGTGATGCTTATCTCACCGTTTTTCATCATGCCCACCGTCGGTGCATTGATCTGGAAGAACCTGATTTTCCATCCGGTATCCGGGATTCTCGCCTACGTCTGGAAGCTGTTCGGCGCGCAGCCGGTGGACTGGCTGGCGCATTACCCGTTGCTGTCGATCATCATCATTGTGTCCTGGCAATGGCTGCCCTTCGCGATCCTGATCCTGATGACCGCCATGCAGTCCCTCGATCAGGAACAGAAGGAAGCCGCGCGCCTCGACGGTGCCGGTCCGATCGCGATCTTCTGGCACCTGACACTGCCGCACCTGGCGCGGCCGATTGCGGTGGTGGTGATGATCGAAACCATCTTCCTGCTCTCGGTGTTTGCAGAAATCTTCACCACCACCAACGGTGGTCCCGGCTATGCCTCGACCAACCTGGCCTACCTGATCTACAACCAGGCGCTGGTGCAGTTCGACGTCGGCATGGCGTCCGCCGGCGGCTTGATCGCGGTGGTGATCGCCAACATCGCGGCCATCGTGCTGGTGCGCATGATCGGCAAAAACCTGACAGACAAAGCCTGAGGCCTGCGCCATGACTCTTCAACAATCCCGCCGTCTGCAAAGTCTGCTGCTCGGCACCCTGGCCTGGGCCATCGCGATCCTGATCTTCTTCCCGATCTTCTGGATGGTGCTGACCAGTTTCAAAACCGAAATCGACGCCTTCGCCACGCCGCCTCAGTTCATCTTCCCCCCGACGCTGGAGAACTACCTGCACATCAATGAGCGCAGCGATTACTTCAGCTTCGCCTGGAACTCGGTGGTGATTTCGTTCAGCGCCACAGCCCTGTGCCTGTTGATCGCGGTGCCGGCGGCCTACTCGATGGCGTTCTACGAAACCCAGCGCACCAAGGGCACGCTGCTGTGGATGCTCTCCACCAAGATGCTGCCACCGGTGGGCGTGTTGATGCCGATCTACCTGCTGGCCAAGAGCTTCGGCCTGCTCGACACACGCATCGCGCTGATCGTGATCTACACGCTGATCAACCTGCCGATCGTGGTCTGGATGATTTACACCTACTTCAAGGACATCCCCAAGGACATCCTCGAAGCCGCGCGCCTCGATGGCGCCACGCTGTGGCAGGAAATGGTCCGGGTGCTGCTGCCGATCGCCAAGGGTGGCTTGGCCTCCACGGTGTTGCTGTCGCTGATCCTGTGCTGGAACGAGGCGTTCTGGTCGCTGAACCTGACCTCGTCGAAAGCCGCGCCACTGACCGCGTTGATCGCTTCGTACTCCAGTCCCGAAGGCTTGTTCTGGGCCAAGTTGTCGGCGGTGTCGACGCTGGCCTGTGCGCCGATCCTGATCTTCGGCTGGATCAGCCAGAAACAATTGGTCCGCGGCCTGTCGTTCGGTGCCGTGAAATAAAACGGGCACAACCCCTGTAGGAGCCAGGCTTGCCGGCGAAGGCGATCTCCCGGACGCCTTCGCCGGCAAGTCGGATCGCCGCACCGCTGGCTCCTACAGAAAAGCGCGCCAGGCTCAACTGAATAACAACAAGTGGAGGCCCATCATCATGGCCAACCTGAAAATCAAGAATCTGCAAAAAGGCTTCGAAGGCTTTTCCATCATCAAAGGCATCGACCTGGAAGTGAACGACAAGGAATTCGTGGTCTTCGTCGGCCCATCAGGCTGCGGCAAGTCCACGCTGCTGCGGCTGATCGCCGGGCTGGAAGAAGTCAGCGGCGGCACCATCGAACTCGACGGTCGCGACATCACCGAAGTCAGCCCGGCCAAACGCGACCTGGCGATGGTGTTCCAGACTTACGCCTTGTACCCGCACATGAGCGTGCGCAAAAACATGTCGTTTGCCCTCGACCTCGCCGGTGTGCCGAAAGCTGAAGTCGAGAAAAAAGTCGGCGAAGCGGCGCGCATCCTTGAATTGGGGCCGATGCTGGAGCGCAAGCCGAAGCAACTGTCTGGCGGCCAGCGTCAACGGGTCGCCATCGGCCGCGCCATCGTGCGTAACCCGAAAATCTTCCTGTTCGACGAACCGCTGTCCAACCTCGACGCCGCCCTGCGGGTGCAGATGCGCCTGGAACTGTTGCGTCTGCACAAAGACCTGCAAGCGACGATGATTTACGTGACCCACGACCAGGTCGAAGCCATGACCATGGCCGACAAAGTGGTCGTCCTCAACGGTGGAAAAATCGAGCAAGTCGGCTCGCCGCTGGACTTGTACCACCAGCCGGCCAACCTGTTCGTCGCAGGCTTTCTCGGCACGCCAAAAATGGGCTTCCTCAAGGGCAAAGTTACCCGCGTCGAGGCTCAAAGCTGTGAAGTCATGCTGGACGCCGGCACCCGCATCACGCTGCCACTAACCGGCGCCAATCTGAACGTCGGCGGCGCGGTGACCCTGGGCATTCGTCCGGAACACCTCAACCTCGCGCAAACCGGCGACTGCACCTTGCAAGTCACCGCCGACGTCAGCGAACGCCTGGGCAGCGACACCTTCTGCCACGTCGTGACCTCTTCCGGTGAAGCGCTGACCATGCGGGTTCGTGGCGACCTGGCCAGCCGTTACGGCGAAGCCTTGAGCCTGAACCTTGACGCCGAACACTGCCATTTATTCGATGCCGACGGCGTGGCGCTGACGCGTCCGCTGCGCGCAGCGGCCTGATTTAGAGAGCCTGTGATGAAACTCAATAAGCAGAACCTCAACCGCCTCGCCCCCGAGGTGGTCCTGCCCGCCTACACCCTGAGCGATACGCGCCAGGGCATTGCACACATCGGCGTCGGCGGTTTTCACCGTGCCCATCAGGCGTATTACACCGACGCACTGATGAACACCGGTGAAGGCCTGGACTGGGCGATCTGCGGGGTCGGCCTGCGCGCCGAAGACCGCCGCGCCCGGGACGATCTGAAAGAGCAGGATTACCTCTTCACCTTGTTCGAGCTGGGCGACACCGACGACACCGAAGTCCGGGTCATCGGCGCGATTCGCGACATGCTGCTGGCCGAAGACAGCTCGGCGGCTTTGATCGACAAACTCGCCAGCCCGGAGATCCGCATCGTCTCGCTGACCATCACCGAGGGCGGTTATTGCATCGACGACAGCAACGGCGAGTTCATGGCGCACCTGCCGCAAATCCAGTACGACCTGGCGAACCCGGACGCACCGAAAACCGTGTTCGGCTTCCTCTGCGCCGCACTGGCCAAACGCCGCGCCGCTGGCACGCCGGCCTTCACCTTGATGTCGTGCGATAACCTGCCGCACAACGGCGCGGTCACCCGCAAAGCCTTGCTGGCCTTCGCCGCTTTACGCGATGCCGATCTACGCGACTGGATCGACAGCCATGTCAGCTTCCCCAACGCCATGGTTGACCGTATCACCCCGATAACCAGCACCGAGCATCTCCTGCAACTGGCCGACAAACATGCGTTGGATGATGCCTGGCCAGTGGTCTGCGAACCTTTTGTGCAGTGGGTGCTGGAAGACAAGTTCGTCAACGGCCGTCCGGCCTGGGAAAAGGTTGGCGTGCAATTTACCGACGACGTCACGCCGTATGAAGAGATGAAGATCAAACTGCTCAACGGCAGTCATCTGGCCCTGACGTATCTGGGGTTCCTGAAGGGTTATCGCTTCGTGCACGAGACCATGAATGACCCACTGTTTGTGCGTTACATGCGTGCCTACATGGACCTGGATGTCACGCCGCAGCTGTCGCCCGTGCCGGGGATTGACCTGACGGATTACAAGAACACGCTGGTCGCGCGTTTCTCCAATCAGGCGATTGCCGATCAGCTGGAACGCGTGTGTTCGGACGGTTCGTCGAAGTTTCCCAAGTTCACCATTCCGACGATCAATCGCCTGATTGCCGATGGCCGGGATCCCAAGCGTGCCGCGCTGGTGGTGGCGGCCTGGGCGTTGTATTTGAAGGCAGTGGATGAGAACGGGGACACCTACTCGATTCCTGATCCGCGGGCGACGTTCTGCCAGGCACTGGTGGCGGATGATGTGTTGATTACGCAGCGGTTGTTGGAGGTTGAGGAGATCTTTGGTACGGCAATTCCGAATTCGCCGGAGTTTGTGGCGGCGTTTGAATGGTGCTGCAACAGCTTGCGGGAAGTGGGTGTGACGCGGACGTTGGAGCGGGTGTTGGCGTAAGTGCGGCGGTGAGACCACCGCCGTCTTCGCGGGCAAGCCTCGCTCCTACAGGTCCGGGGTCAACCATCTGATCCGCGCTCGACACTAACCTTGTAGGAGCGAGGCTTGCCCGCGAATGGCTTCACCTAGATTGACCTGACGATCCAAGGATTTTCCATGACAAACCAACACCTCTTCCTCGGCATCGACTGCGGCACCCAAGGCACCAAAGCCGTGATCCTCGACGCCCACAGCGGCCAGGTCCTCGGTCAGGGCGCCGCGACGCACAGCTTGTTCAGCGGCGCAAACGGTCGTCGCGAGCAAGACACCAATCAGTGGCTGGAGGCGTTCACCCTGGCCACCCGCCGTGCGTTGCTCGCCGCTAAAGTCGGAGGTCAGGACATCCTCGGCATCGGTGTCTCCGGCCAGCAACACGGTCTGGTGCTGCTCGATGATCTGGGCCAGGTGCTACGTCCGGCGAAGCTTTGGTGCGACACCGAATCCACCCCGGAAAACGACCGTCTGCTGGACCACCTCGGCGGCGAAAAGGGTTCGCTGGAGCGCCTCGGCGTGGTCATTGCACCGGGCTACACCGTTTCCAAACTGCTATGGACCAAAGAACAGCACCCGGACATTTTCGCCCGAATCGCCCGCATCCTCCTGCCCCACGACTACCTCAACTTCTGGCTCACCGGCCGCAGTTGCAGCGAGTACGGCGATGCCTCCGGCACCGGGTATTTCAACGTGCGCAGCCGCCAGTGGGATTGGCAGTTGCTGCGCGACATCGACCCGAGCGGACGCCTGCAAGCCGCGTTACCGGAGTTGATCGATGCGCATCAAGCGGTCGGCACGATCCTGCCGGGTATCGCCGAACACCTGGGCATCAACCCGCAGGCGCTGGTCTCCAGCGGAGGCGGCGACAACATGATGGGCGCCCTCGGCACCGGCAACATCAAGCCCGGCGCGATCACCATGAGCCTCGGATCTTCGGGGACGGTGTACGCCTATTCCGACCAGCCGAAAGTCAGCCCGGATGCGTCGGTCGCGACGTTTTGCTCCTCCAGCGGTGGCTGGCTGCCGCTGATCTGCACCATGAACCTGACCAACGCCACGGGGGGCATCCGCGAGCTGTTCGACCTCGATATCGAGCATTTCAACAAACTGGTGGCACAAGCGCCCATCGGGGCCGAAGGCGTGTGCATGCTGCCGTTTCTCAACGGCGAGCGCGTCCCCGCCCTGCCCCACGCCACTGGCAGCCTGCTAGGCTTGACGATGACCAACCTGACCCAGGCCAACCTGTGCCGCGCGGTGGTGGAAGGCACGACCTTCGGTTTGCGTTACGGACTGGACCTGCTGCGCCAGAATGGCTTACAAAGCCGCAGCATTTGCCTGATCGGCGGCGGCTCGAAAAGCCCGGTGTGGCGGCAGATGGTCGCCGACATCATGAACACCCCGGTCATCTGCACCGAACAAAGCGAAGCCGCCGCCCTCGGCGCGGCGATACAGGCGGCGTGGTGCAAGTCCTGGGCAAACGGCCACGAGGACAGTCTGGCGGACCTTTGCGAGCGTTGCGTAAAATTCGATCCAGCCAGTGAAACCTTGCCGATTGCCGACAATGTAGCGGCCTGTCAGCAGGCCTATGAACGCTATCAACAGCATGTCGCAACCCTTTAAAGAGCGAACAATTATGTATCTGGTGTGTGGCGAAGCGCTGTTCGATTTCTTCAGTGAAGACGACGCCAGCGGCCTGGCTTCAAAAGTGAATTTCAAGGCGATTGCCGGTGGTTCGCCGTTCAACGTCGCGGTTGGACTGCGGCGGTTGGGAGTCGAGTCGGCGCTGTTTGCCGGGTTATCGACCGACTACCTTGGCCGACGTTTGCAGCAAGTGCTTTCAGATGAAGGCGTGCGTCCCGACTATTTGGTCGATTTCGCTGCGCCGACGACCTTGGCGATGGTTGCCGTCGGTGCCGATGGCTCGCCCCACTACAGCTTCCGTGGTGAAGGTTGTGCGGATCGGCAGCTCAAACCTGAGCATCTGCCTGAGCTGGGGCCTGAAGTGCGCGGTTTGCACATCGGCTCGTATTCGCTGGTGGTGCAGCCGATTGCCGACACGCTGCTGGCGTTGGTGCAGCGGGAAAGCGGTAAACGCTTGATCAGCCTTGATCCGAATGTGCGACTCAATCCTGAGCCGAACATCGATCTGTGGCGTTCGCGGATTGCGACGCTGGTTGAGTTGGCTGACCTGATTAAAGTCAGCGATGAGGATTTGAGCCTGTTGTACCCCGAGCAGGATCCGCAGCGGGTGATCGAGGGTTGGCTGCAACATCGCTGCCAGTTGGTGTTTTTGACCCGTGGTGGCGAGGGAGCGACTGTGTACAGCCGCACTCAAGGTTCGTGGTCGGTGTCGGCCTGCTCGGTAAAGATCGCCGACACCGTGGGCGCTGGCGATACGTTCCAGGCGGCGCTGATTACCTGGTTGACCGAGCAGCAGCTGGATTCTGTTGAAGGCGTGCAATCGCTTGAGCGCGAGCAAATCGACGGGATGTTGAAGTTTGCGGTGCAGGCAGCGGCGCTGACATGCAGCAAGACCGGGCCGGATTTGCCGTATCGGCAGCAGTTGGAAATGCGCTGAATCTGACAGATCGTTCCCACGCTCTGCGTGGGAATGCAGCCCGGGACGCTCTGCGGCCCAAAAGCGGAAGCGGAGCGTCCAATGAAGCATTCCCACGCGGAGCGTGGGAACGATCAGTAGGCAATGACGGCAGAGGGGTTTTAAGGGGTTTTAAGTGCTTTGAACGACTGGAGTCTGAAAATGACTATGGATTCCTGGTCACCGCAAGGGTGTGACGCGGTGAAGTTCTGCAAAGGATGACGAAGCATCCCCCGCATTCATTAGCCGAAACCCCATATCTAGGGGTTTTCCCGATAGCACAAGGCATCCACGCCTACGGCATTTGCGCCTTGAACGAGGCGGTTTAATGCTGCACCATCCGCACCAGCTTATTCAAAGGACGGAATTAAAGGCATGCTGGACGCGAACGCAACCCATATTTCCCTGACGCTGGAAGGCGTTTCCGTTGACCTGCAAGTGCTCAGCTTCGTCGGTCGCGAAACCCTCAACCAACCGTTCTGTTTCGATATAGAACTGGTCAGCGCCCGTCCCGACCTGAAACTCGAAGAGTTACTGCACAAGCCTGGCTGCTTGACCTTCGGCGCTACCGGCAAGGGTATCATCCACGGTCTGGTCTATCGCATCGAGCAAGGCGATTCCGGCAAAAGCCTGACGCGCTACAGCATCAGCCTGGTCCCGCAACTCGCTTACCTGCGTCACAACCATGACCAGCAGATTTTCCAGCATTTGAGTGTGCCGAAAATCATCGCTCAGGTACTTGAGGCGCGCGGCATCCTCGCTGATGCCTACAGTTTCCAGCTCGGCGCGATCTACCCCGAGCGCGATTACTGCGTGCAGTACGACGAATCCGACCTGCACTTCATCCAGCGCCTGTGTGAAGAGGAAGGCATTCACTTCCACTTCCAGCACAGCGCCAGCGGCCACACACTGGTGTTCGGCGATGACCAGACTGTGTTCCGCAAACTTTCGCCCGTGGCCTACCAGCAAGACTCCGGCATGGCCGCCACGAAACCGGTGATCAAGCGCTTCAACCTGCGCCTGGAAACCCGCACCTCCCGCGTCAGCCGCCGCGATTACGACTTCGAAAAACCGCGCATCCTGCCCGAAGGCGCCGCCAAGAGTACCTTCACGCCGGACCTGGAAGACTACGACTTCCCTGGCCGCTTCACCGACCGCGCACGCGGTAAACAACTGGCGACCCGCGCGCTGGAACGCCATCGCAGCGATTACCAACTGGCCGAAGGCAAAGGCGACGAGCCCACCCTGGTCAGCGGCCACTTCATGGCCCTGAGCGAACACCCGCGCGCCGAGTGGAACGACCTCTGGTTGCTGCTCGAAGTCGTGCACGAAGGCAAGCAGCCGCAAGTGCTCGGCAAAAACGTCACCAGCGACGTCACCCACAACAAAGACGATTTCCATCAGGGCTACCGCAACCAATTCCTCGCCACCCCGTGGGACGCGCACTTCCGCCCGGCCCTCGAACACCCGAAACCGAAGGTCCTGGGCAGCCAGACCGCCATCGTCACCGGTCCGCCGGGCGAAGAAATCCACTGCGACGAATACGGCCGCGTCAAAGTGCAATTCCGCTGGGACCGCGACGGCCAGGCCAACGACAACACCAGCTGCTGGCTGCGCGTCGCCACCGGCTGGGCCGGCAGTGCCTACGGCGGCATCGCCATCCCGCGCGTCGGCATGGAAGTCCTCGTCACCTTCCTCGAAGGCGACCCCGACCAACCGCTGATCACCGGCTGCCTGTTCCACAAGGAAAACGTCGTCCCCTACGACCTGCCGGCCAACAAAACCCGCAGCACCTTCAAGACCCTGAGCTCACCGGGCGGCAAGGGTTACAACGAGTTCCGTATCGAAGACAAGAAAGGTGCAGAGCAGATCTACCTGCACGCCCAGCGCGACTGGGATGAAAACATCGAGCACGACCAGAAGATCCGCATCGGCAATGAACGTCATGACACGGTCGAGGCCAATGTTTTCAGCGAGTTCAAGGTTGAAGAACATCGGATTACGCAACTGGATCGCAAGACTGAAGCGCGTGCGGATGATCACCTGACGGTGGCGGTGACCCAGCATGTGAAGGTCGGGACGGCGCAGTTTGTCGAGGCGGGTCAGGAGATTCATTACCACGCTGGCGAGAAGGTGGTGATGGAAGGCGGGATGGAACTGACGGCCAAGGCTGGCGGGAGTTTCGTCAAGGTGGATGCGGGGGGCGTGACGATTAGTGGGGCTGAGGTGAAGGTGAATACCGGGGGCTCGCCTGGGGCGGGTTCCGGGATTCAGATTCTGCCACCGATCACGCCGGGCGCCGCTGCGGCTGCCCTTGCGGGGAAATTGCTGAGTGCTCCGCCGGTTGGCAAGTTCAATGCGGTTGCTGATGAAACGCCTAAAGCCGCGCCACAGGCGGTGGAAGAAGAGCTTGAGGAAGAGGAGGAAGAGGTTGAGCTGGAAGACATTACCTTGCGAGTTGGGGTGTTCTTCGATGGTACGGGCAATAACCGTAACAACAGTGAACGCGTCTTTGGCTGCTTTGCGCCGGATGTAAACCTGGAGGAAATGGCAGAGGATATCCGTCAGT
Organism: Pseudomonas sp. BGI-2; assembly: GCF_004310295.1. Lineage (GTDB taxonomy): Bacteria > Pseudomonadota > Gammaproteobacteria > Pseudomonadales > Pseudomonadaceae > Aquipseudomonas. The sequence continues at coordinate 124,628 of NZ_SISB01000001.1, forward strand.
TCTGCGCCTCTTATGGTTATGACGGTAAGGGAAGCTCCCCGGACAATAGCTACGGGAACGATGTCAGTAACGTGGCAAGGCTATATGACCTTTACGTAAACGAGGCGGATAAGACTCTGCCTATCGATGCCAAGACAGCGAGCTTGCCAGTTTATGTAGATGGAATCGGTACTAGCAGTACCGCGCAGGACTCTACATTTTCGCAAGGCACAGGCTTGGGCGCGCAAGGCGTCCGGGCGCGAGTTGAAGAAACTCCACAGCTGCTTCTTCGGGTGATCCGTACCTTCCAAGACAACAATCCCGATAAACGTGTGGCGAAAATCGAGTTCGATATTTTCGGGTTCAGTCGCGGCTCAGCAGCAGCAAGGGACTTTGCAAATGAGGTATTAAAAGGCGACCAAAGCATCCTTGCCAAAGCGTTACCAATCGGGTCCTCGGTATTATCTGACAGCTTTGCCTGGCAGCCACAAACAGATGTATCTATAAATTTTATCGGCGTTTACGACACCGTCGCTGCCATTGCCAATCTCCTGGTAGGAGACCTTGATGGGAATAACGCCTACAACCCTGGCATCAACATCTTTGTGGCACCAGATGCGGCTAAAAAAGTCATTCAATTGGTCGCCCGAAATGAACGTCGTTATAACTTTGCCCTCAATAGTCTTGGTGCGGCGGATATTGTCTTGCCCGGCGTGCACTCGGATCTGGGAGGTGGATATTTACCAAAAGCAATGGAGCGCATCCTGCTTAGCAAGCCGCGTAAAAGCGAGGTTGAAGAGAAAGTTCCTTTCACTCAAGCCAATAGTTACAAGCTCGCCCAACAGGACTTGAGAAGGTTTCAAGACCAATTGTCCCAATATCACCTTTCGTTGGAGGTCCGGACATGGGAGGTTCCGTTTCGGAGTACTGAGAAGGGCAATCAAAAAGACATGAAACACGTTTATGCTGCGGTCAGCAGCCAGCGAGAAGTCCGCAGTGATCTGTCCTTGATCTACTTTCGGATCATGCGCAAGCTGGCCGTGGAAAATGGAGTACCATTTGACGAGATTGACGAAAGTGAACCGCGACTTGCATTACCTGCAGAACTCATTCCTATTTCCGAAAAACTGATGGAATACGCCCTGGGGAAAAGCAAAACAACAGGACTTACTCCGCATGAGGAGGAACTGTTGTTCCAGCGTTACGTTCATTTATCCGACAACTGGAATGCTGCCAAAAATCGAAACAATAGCGACCTGAATATAGTATTCATTAATCGACCAGACGAGAACTATGTGCGCACGGTGCACCCAAATGAGTAATTTTATACGTGTCGCTATTGCCGCTTTTCTGCTCAGTGGCTGTGCGCTCGCCAACAGTCAGTCAATGCCTTACAAATCCTGGTACTTAGGGTTCTCGGCCCCCGACTACATGGAGGTTTGGATCGAAACAGCAGATGTAGTCGATATTCAGGAACAGCTGTATCTACGTGCGATGAGTGGGAATGCAGCCATACTAAGGCCCCCTAACAACTCGGGGGACCCCAAAGGCTGGCCAAAAAGAGCGAGCATCGGAAAAGGTAAAAATGTAACAGGGGCAGATTTACCCAAAAAGATTTATGTCCGATGGCAGTCGCTTGCCGAGCCGCAAACTTACCAAATGGTAATTAACATACCGGAGGCAACTCAGGAAATCATGCGCAAGGGGGAAAAGGTTTTCTGCGCAGCTGACGGAAGATGGATCACCGGATATCGGGACTCAGTCGCTATCATGTTGGTTCCGGGAGGTATCGCTAAAGTCTGGGTAGCCGGTCCCTGCATGACACCGATCGAAGTTACTAGGATGAAAGCCGAGATTGCTCCTCTTGGTCCGTACGGGGGAGAGTCTGGAGGTAAACATCGCCCGCTTTCGGCAGTCTCCAAAGCCTATGTCGAAAAATTTGGTGTGCCATATGACTCTTGGAAATGACCAGCCACAACATCCTAATGAGTAAATTTTTAAGTATTGCCATCGTCGCGTTGACGCTCAGTGGCTGCGCGTTCGCCAATAGCAATTCAATGCCTTACAAGTCTTGGCACCTAGGATTCTCGGCCCCTAATTACATGGAAGTATGGATCGAGTCGGCTGATGTGGTCGATATCAAAGAACAAGTGTATCCACGCGCAATGAGTGGCACAGCTGCCATTCAGACACCTCCCAACAATACAGGTGACCCTAGAGGGTGGCCCGAAAGACCAGGAATTGGCAAAGGTAAGAACGTGACTGGAGCGGAGTTACCCCAAAAGATCTATGTACGCTGGCAGTCGCTAGTCGAGCCGCAAACTTACCAGATGGTGATCAACGTACCTGAGTCGACCAGGGAGATCATGCGCAAGGAAGAAAAAGCTTTTTGTGCATTTGATGGTAAGTGGATAACAGACTACCGCAACGCATTGGTTATCAATTTGGCGCCCGGTGGTATAGCCAAAATGTGGGTGATGGGGTCGTGCCTGCCAGCAATAGAAGTAACTAGGGTAAAAGCTGTGATTGACCCGCGCGGTCCCTATGAAGGTAAGTCTAATGGTGAGTACGACACGCTATCCGATCAATCCAAAGCATATGTCGAGAAATTTGGGGTGCCGTATGGCTCGTGGTAGCGAGAGAGCCATCCCAGACTAATGAATAGTTTCTTACGAATTACCATCTGTGCGTTATTGCTCAGTGGCTGCACGCTCACCAACAGCCAGTCAATGCCTTACAAAGCTTGGTACCTAGGATTCTCGGCCCCCGCCTACATGGAGGTATGGATCGAGTCGGCGGATGTAGTCGATATTCAGGAACAGGTGTTTCCACGTGCAATGAGTGGCGTTGCGTCATTGATTACACCGCCCAACAACTCCGGTGATCCCCGAGGTTGGCCGAAAAGAGCTCCCATGGGCGGCGGTAAATACGTAACTGGAGCGGATTTACCCAAACAGATCTATGTCCGCTGGCAGTCGCTGGTCGAACCACAAACCTATCAAATGGTGATTAAGATACCGGAGGCGACTCGGGAGCTCATGCGTAAGGGTGAAAAGGTTTACTGCGCTGCCGATGGGAAATGGATCACAGGATATCGTCAGTCAATCGGTATAAGGCTGGTCCCTGGCGGCATCGCCAAAGTATGGGTAGGCGGTCCTTGCATGGCACCGATCGAAGTGACCAAGGTAAAAGCTGTGATTGATCCGCGTGGCCCGTATGAAGGTAAGTCTGACGGTGAGTACGACTCACTTTCCAATGAATCCAAGGCCTATGTAGAAAAATTTGGTGTTCCATATGACTCTTGGAAATGACCAACCACAACATCCTAATGAGTAAATTTGTTCATTTTGCCATCGTGGCATTGTTGCTCAGTGGTTGCATATTTGCGAATAGTCAGTCAATGCCCTACAAGGCGTGGCACTTGGGGTTTTCTGCCCCTGACTACATGGAAGTTTGGATCGAAACAGCCGATGTCGTCGATATTCAGGACCATGTGTTTCAACGTTCGGCGAGTGGCATCGCGTCAATGCAATCGCCTCCCAACAACGCCGGCAATCCACGTGGTTGGCCGAAAAGAGGGCCTGCCGGAGGCGGAAAACGTGTGACAGGGGCGGACTTGCCCCAACAGATCTATGTCCGCTGGCAATCGCTGGTCGAACCGCAAACCTACCTGATGGTGATAAAAATCCCCGAAGCCACTCGAGAGATCATGCGCAAGGGGGAGAAAGTGTTCTGCGCGGCCGATGGGAAATGGATCACAGGTTATCGTGATTCAATCGGCATAAGGCTGGTCCCCGGAGGTATCGCCAGAGTCTGGGTAGGCGGCCCTTGTATGACACCGATTGAGGTAACTACGGTAAAAGCCGTGATTGATCCGCGCGGCCCGTATGAAGGTAAGTCTGGCGGTGAGTACGATTCACTTTCTGATGTGTCCAAAGCCTATGTCGAGAAGTTTGGTGTGCCGTACGACTCTTGGAAGTAAGTCAGAGCTGGCCCTTAAAGTTTCCTGGAGGTGACGGGCTAGCGCGCTGCACATCCTCCAATTGAACATGCGCGGGACGGCGCAGTTTGTTGAGGCGGGTCTGGAGATTCACTACCACGCAGGCGACAAAGTGGTGGTTGAGGCGGGGATGGATCTGACGGCTCGTTTCCTTGAACGAGGCGCTTTAATCCTGCACCATCCGCACCAGCTTATTCAAAGGACGGAATTAAAGGCATGCTGGACGCGAACGCAACCCATATTTCCCTGACGCTGGAAGGCGTTTCCGTTGACCTGCAAGTGCTCAGCTTCGTCGGTCGCGAAACCCTCAACCAACCGTTCTGTTTCGATATAGAACTGGTCAGCGCCCGTCCCGACCTGAAACTCGAAGAGTTACTGCACAAGCCTGGCTGCCTGACCTTCGGCGCTACCGGCAAGGGCATCATCCACGGTCTGGTCTATCGCATCGAGCAAGGCGACTCCGGCAAAAGCCTGACGCGCTACAGCATCAGCCTGGTCCCGCAACTCGCTTACCTGCGTCACAACCATGACCAGCAGATCTTCCAGCATTTAAGTGTGCCGAAAATCATCGCCCAGGTACTTGAGGCGCGCGGCATCCTGGCTGACGCCTACAGTTTCCAGCTCGGCACGATCTACCCCGAGCGCGACTACTGCGTGCAGTACGACGAATCCGACCTGCATTTCATCCAGCGCCTGTGTGAAGAGGAAGGCATTCACTTCCACTTCCAGCACAGCGCCAGCGGCCACACACTGGTGTTCGGCGATGACCAGACGGTGTTCCGCAAACTCTCTCCCGTGGCCTACCAGCAAGACTCCGGCATGGCCGCCACCAAACCGGTGATCAAGCGCTTCAACCTGCGCCTGGAAACCCGCACCTCCCGCGTCAGCCGCCGCGACTACGACTTCGAAAAACCGCGCATCCTGCCCGAAGGCGCCGCCAAGAGCACCTTCGCGCCGGACCTTGAAGACTACGACTACCCCGGCCGCTTCACCGACCGTGCACGCGGCAAACAATTGGCGACCCGCGCGCTGGAGCGGCATCGCAGCGACTACAAACTGGCCGAAGGCAAAGGCGACGAGCCCACCTTGGTCAGCGGCCACTTCATGGCCCTGAGCGAACACCCGCGCGCCGAGTGGAACGACCTCTGGTTGCTGCTCGAAGTCGTGCACGAAGGCAAGCAGCCGCAAGTGCTCGGCAAAAACGTCACCAGCGACGTCACCCACAACAAAGACGATTTCCATCAGGGCTACCGCAACCAATTCCTCGCCACCCCGTGGGACGCGCACTTCCGCCCTGCACTCGAACACCCGAAACCGAAAGTCCTGGGCAGCCAGACCGCCATCGTCACCGGCCCGCCGGGCGAAGAAATCCACTGCGATGAATACGGCCGCGTAAAAGTGCAATTCCACTGGGACCGCGACGGCCAGGCCAACGACAACACCAGTTGCTGGCTACGCGTCGCCACCGGCTGGGCCGGCAGTGCATACGGCGGCATCGCCATTCCGCGGGTCGGCATGGAAGTCCTCGTCACCTTCCTCGAAGGCGATCCCGACCAACCGCTGATCACCGGCTGCCTGTTCCACAAGGAAAACGTCGTCCCCTACGACCTGCCGGCGAACAAGACCCGCAGCACCTTCAAAACCCTGAGCTCACCGGGCGGCAAGGGTTACAACGAGTTCCGCATCGAAGACAAGAAAGGCGCAGAACAAATCTACCTGCACGCCCAGCGCGACTGGGATGAAAACATTGAGCACGACCAGAAAATCCGCATCGGCAATGAGCGCCATGACACGGTCGAGGCTAATGTTTTCAGCGAGTTCAAGGTTGAAGAACACCGCATCACGCAACTGGATCGCAAGACCGAAGCGCGGGCGGATGATCACCTGACGGTCGCGGTGACCCAGCATGTGAAAGTGGGGACGACGCAGTTTGTCGAGGCGGGTCAGGAGATTCATTACCACGCTGGCGAGAAGGTGGTGGTTGAAGGCGGGATGGAACTGACGGCCAAGGCTGGCGGGAGTTTCGTCAAGGTTGATGCGGGGGGGGTGACGATTAGTGGGGCTGAGGTGAAAGTGAACACCGGGGGCTCGCCGGGGGCCGGTTCCGGGATTGGTATTCTCGTTCCCCTTATTCCAGTCATTGCAGATCAAGCGCGGGCAGGAAGCTTGCTGAATGCGAAGAAAATCAGTGAAAGCTATGACGAACAACTCAAGTTTGTTACACGGCGTGGGCAACCTGTTAAGTCAGTCAAGGCGGCACTGATCGTGCCATCGGAAACCGCTCCCCAAATATCGAGAAGTAATGCTGAGGGCCTCCACCCGCGAGTCCAGACAGAAGCCGAAGAGCCGGTAAAAGCTCACCTTGTCTGGGATGAACTGGTCGTGCCTTCCGGTGCGGACGACTATGAAGCGAGCAGAAAGAAATGAGTGCGCCAATAACAACCTTTAAAACAAATGCCAAAGAATGCTCCGTCCACGAGGTTGTCCTCGGCTGCGACAAGTTGTGGGCCATGGGCCAGGAAGAAGCCATACGCCGCTTGAGCAAAAAACGCTCATCTGCCTCTAGCAAATATGAACTGATTTCTGACTTTGGCGCTCGCGCCGCAAGAATTGCCGCCGCTTACGCCAGTTTCTATCTCGAACAAGGTGAAGATGGAAAACCGGAACTCAAGGGTCGCTTCTATTGGATGGGGCTTGCGGCATTTGCCAGCAAGCAGGTCAAATGCGGGTTGGATTTTATTCCGAGTGAACCCTACCTGACACTGACCCCCCTCGCCATTCAGCCCCCTCTGCGTATTGGTAAGAACGAACTGGGCAAAGGCAATTTCTGGCTGTTTCAGGATATTTTTGTCTGGCATTGGTTTTACAGTAAATATAAAGATCAATTCGATGAGTGCGCGCCGGAGCGTAATGCGCGTAGTTGTGAGGGGCAGATAAAGACAAATATTGATAGTCTGCCTTGGGCGGATGATGCGCTCAGTACACTTGGAAACTTGCATGTTACCGACGAAATAAAATCAGGTTTCAAATCCATTCAAAACACGGAAAATCTATCTAAAGGCACGGCTAGGCGCGAAATGCAACTTTCGTCACTAATGGATATTGCAAACCATGAGCAACGAAAAATTCTTCAGCCCCTTATTTATGATGGCAAGGCATTTCAAACCACGCTTAAGATGCAAGCTGGATTTGAGTGGGCTCCATTTGTTCCGGTCAGAGTAGCCGCTTTTAGCACCGCCTGTGACGTTGAACAGCCTGAATTACGAGTTCAAATGAAGAAAGGTGATCTTTATGACGAAACTGACAGAATGGTTTTTATCACTGAAATAGCCAATCAGTACCACTTGCTAATGGGTAAAAAAGCCGAATACATGGAAGGCGAGATCAAAAAGATTTCAAGCTGGTCAAATCAACAATGAAAAAAATCCTAATCGCCATTTTAATATTGATCAGTGGATGCGATGACGTTAGCAACTCGACAGAGACCCCTACCATGACCAATCAATCAGAAATCATTGAAATCGAACTTTTATCTTCTATAAAAAATATCACAACAAACACACCGACTCCATTCACGGAAAGCTGCATGCCCCAGGTAAATACCTGCTGGTATAAAATACAAAAATCGGCAAATGACACCGACCTACCAACGATCAACGTAAAAAATAACGGCAGCATTTTGAGCCTGGAGCAGGCTGTAAATATTACAGTTGCATTAGACAAAGACACGACAGAAAACATCGAAAACCTAAACGTAATATTACGTGGGCTCCCAAAAGGAAGCACACACGAACAATATCGGGACTTGATATTCAGTCTGATAGAAAAAATAAAAAAATCTGGCTGGTCACACTTTTATTTTCCAGAAGATCCTAGGATCTCTGGCTCGCAGGCGGGAAAAATCAGTAGTCCTGACGAGGTGTTCGGGCGATACGTCAGCAGCCACCCTTGGCTGGACCCTAATTACCAACTGGATCTGAAGAGATGGCTTCAGGTTGGCTCTTTCTACAGGTGGTATTTTTACAAAGACGGCATCTATCTCAACCTTAAAGCGTGGAAGCAAAACGATTCAGAAGCCCCAACCGAAAAGGCGACTTACCTTATTACGCTGAATTTTCAATCAGAGAGTGAGTTCTGGCTCGACGGCATTACAGACAATAAAGAGAGGCAGCATTGGAAGGAGCTCTTGCCAGGAAGGTTGAATACCTACCACAAGACTAGACTTGAACTGGAAGAAAAAGCCCGCGCCGCAGGGATCGAAATCGATGAGTCCTATCGGGATCCACCGATTCACGCACTAGAACAATAGCCCATGTTTGAGCATGATGACTGTACCTGAATTATCTACTGGCCCAATTACCGGGCTACCATATGCAGGATGGTCTGCTACCCACGTTGCTATTTGCAATGTGCTTGGTAGCAGGCGCGGTGGCGATCTTCCCCAAACGGTAACTCACTGCCGAAAAAGTCATCTTGACGATTCTATTCAGGGTGGTTTCGTCCTGTTCTGGTGGTGTATCTCAGGTCGGATGCTGCGCTACCTCCGTACTCGCATGCACGCCAAACTCACCACACAATATTCCGCAAACTCTCGTTCGTGCCCCACCAGCAAGACTCCGGCATAGCCGTCACAAAACCGGTCATCAAGCGCTTCAATCTGCGCTTGGAAACCCGCACCAGAAGCGTCAGCCTCCCTGACTGCGATTTGGAACTCAAGGTACAAATGACAGAGGGCGAACTTTAAAACGAGGTCGACCTTATGAAATTTATCGACAATATTGCTAACGGATATCACGGACTTATGAAGACACGTAAATCCTACAAGGAAGGAAAAATACGCACGATTTCGACTTGGGCGAACGCCCAATGAAATTTAATTGGCTTATCATTGCCTGTGTTTTTCTTTCTGCCTGCAATGACAGCGACTCAAACATGAATAATAAAATACCCCCAACTGAAATAACTCTTAATGCAACCATTCAAAATACATTAGATAAAAACAGCAATAAATTCTCATCAGCATGTATGAAAGATCTTGAGCTGTGCTGGTACAAAATAAACAAATCGGCAAACGACAAATGTCTTCCTGACACTATCATTACAACCGACTCCAGCTCACTCCACCTAAACCAAACTACCAATATCACTATTGTTGTCGATGAAAGAGTTGGAAATCAGGTCGAAGATATCGACGTCACACTTCGAGGCCTCCCAGACAACAGCACGCACGAACAATACAAAACATTTATTTACCAGCTAATCGAAAGCATCAAATCATCAGGCTGGGAACATTATTACTTTGTAGAAGACCCACGAATCCCTGGATCACAAGTTCTTAAGATAGACTCCCCAGACAACGTATTGGGCTACCATGTTTCAAGTCACCCTTGGCTAGACCCTGAGTACCCTATAGATATCGACTGCTGGCTAAAAATCAGCCCTTTCTACAACTGGTACTTCTACAATGACGGGGTTCACTTAAATCTAAAAGCGTGGCGCCATGATTCAAAAGATAACCCTACGAAGACAGGAACTTATCTGATTACGCTGGAATTTCTATCAGAAAGAGAATTTTGGAAGTCCAGCATCCCTGAGAATGAGAGGAATCGCTGGACAGACTTGTTACCGGAAAAATTAAACAGTTTTCATCAAACAAGATTGATTATCGAGCAAAAAGCCCGCGCCGCGGGGATCGAAATCGACGAATCTTATCATGACCCATCGATTAAAGCTTTTGAGCAGTAACCTCACGCTTGCTCGCATAGCGTTATGCGGTCTAACACATGACACGATAACGCTTTCAAATTTTTATTACTATTAGAACACTTCAACATAAAAATCCAGCGTCAAGTGACGCTGGATTTTCTGTAAAGAAGATGAAACATCAAGCAGGCGCCTTCCACCCCATCATCCGCTGCTGAGCCACCTGCAACAGATCAAAACCATCCTGAGTCAGCAGGTAAAGCGCATGGGTAATGTGCGGAATGTCTTGAACGTCGCCGTGCTTGAAGCATTGGCAATGAAGAGTTTCAAGTAACTGGCTGGCGGCCCGGACTCGCTGTAAGGCGGCTTCGAGAATGTCTTGGGGATTGGCTTCGGTGTCGATCACCAAAGGACTTGAGTCGGCAACGCTGCTGTTGATTGAACGGTAGCGATCGGGAAACGGGTTAAGCGTAGGCATAGTAAGTTACTCATCTGTTTTGAAGTAACCACCGCCACCGTGACCAAACGGTGGGAGGCGGACTGTATACAGGCTTGGTCAACCGAGAACAGTAACTCAGCTCGCCCGAAGGCGTCCTGCACACAGCCGCCATAACAATGCGCCGAAAGGACGTAGATGTCCGCAGGGCGAATCATGGCACACATATGTGCACTGTTCTTACAGGTGACCAAACCTGTCCGCTGATTTTGCAGCGAGCCCAAACAGTAAACGCTGCCCCCCATCAGGCGAAAGTCGACAAGGCATCTGACCTTGTAGGACCAGGCCGAAGATCCCGTAGATCGTTTCCCACATGAAACTTCTGACAGAAACGCCCTCGCGACAGGCGGCGTTCAGCCGGGTTAACCAAACGTTAACCCCGCGGTCCAAAACTTTACTGGACCGCACGCCCTCAGGTTCCTCTGACGCCCAGTGCGGCAGGTTCGACGCCCAATCCGTCGAGCTGACTTTACGTCTGCACTGGAGATCGTCACATGAACATCCGCACGCTGCTGATCACTTCCGCCCTCGCCTGCACCGCGTTTACCGGGCTTGCCCAGGCCAACGACACTTCGCCCTCGCAGGCCGTGCCCTATCACTACGGCATGCCGCTGAACATCGGCAAAGTGGTCGCCCTGACTGAGCCGAGCACGCTGGAATGCAAAGTGATCACGGCCGACATGAAGTACATCGATACGTCAGGCAAGCCTGAAGAAATCAGCTATAGGAAGCTTTCTGACGCATGCAGTTATCAGAACTGACCGAAAGGTCTGATTTTGCACTTTACGGTATTCCTGTGAGGGATCAGGCGCTATGCTTTGGCGCGTCCCTCACTGCCGCAAGGATCCGCCATGCAGTTATCGTTTCGCACCCTGTCGACCTTCACTTCCCTTTTGTGTTTTTTACTGGCCCTGGTCTGGGGTTTGATGCCGGACGTATTGCTGGCGCTCTGGAGTATTGAGTATTCGTCTGCGGCAGGTCTTGTTGCGCGGCGCGGTGCGGTGCTGTTCGCGGCGTTGGGCGTGATGTTTTATCTGGTTCGAAACGAGGCGCCGTCCGGCACCCGCAATGCGCTGAGCACCGGGTTTATCGTCGGCTGTTTCGGACTGGCCATTCTGGGTTTTGGCGAATGGCTCAACGGCCATGCCGGGCCAGGCATTTTGCTGGCTGTGGTGGTCGAGTCGGCGCTGGGACTGGGGTTTGTCCAGACCCGGCGCGTTTCAGTGGAACTCGAAACTGCGGGTTAAAGCGCTTTTTTGTCGGGATGCAGTGTCTGAATCGCTTCCTGATGCTGCATCTCAGAGCGTAGACCTGCAATCAGGTCGCTGATTTCCCGGCATCCATTGAGCTGTTTGGCATCTATTCCGGTCACGGATAGATCGAGATGATCGGTTCTACGGTCGGAATACACCTTGACCGTCATCGACAAGTCCGGTGACAACGTGCACTGGCAGCGTTTCGGGAGAAAACTGCTTTCAACGATATTGCGAAGTTCCAGGGCAGAAAGAAACATGGCGACCCTCTCCTAATTGTGAGATTGCCAAATAAATTCAAGCGTTGGTCCGTGCTGAAATCACCCGCTTTTCTTCCTCAGGCGGGGTTTCTACGTCTCAAACACTAGACCGTCCTCGCGTTCCAAGCTGACTCAATACTGTCCCGGTCAACTCAAGACCTGAATGAGCATAAAACATGCCGCAAATTTCGCCGTGCAGCTCATCGGTAAATCAACGATTTAACGGACATGCCTATAAACGGCCTCATGCAATTTGCAACAAAGGGCCGCTTCAGCCCTGCAATTTGCATACAACCCGAGCGGGTTTGCATTAGCGGAGACCGACAGTAAGAATGCGCCTGTCATTCCAGTATCCGCTGACCCTACTCACACGCAAGGAGGCACCATGAGTTCATTGACCTTTGTCACTACCGTCGGGCTGATTGTTGCCAGTCTTTCGAGCGTGGCTCATGCCGCAAAGCTCGAAACTGTCGCGCCATTTCCCAAGCCTGAGAGCGGTTTTACCCGCCAGGTCATTCATGTGGCGCCGCAGCCACAGGAAGAAAACTTCGAGGTTGAGGTGCTGGCCGGCAAGACCCTGATCGTGGACTGCAATCGCCAGCGTCTTGGCGGTATCCTTGAAGAAAAAAACCTTGAAGGCTGGGGCTATCCCTTCTACCGCCTGGAAAAAGTCATCGGCCCGATGAGCACGATGATGGCCTGCCCCGACGGCAAGGGTAAAAAGGAGTTCGTGCCGGTGGTCGGTGACGGCTTCATGCTTCGTTACAACAGCAAGTTGCCGATCGTGCTCTACGTGCCCAAGGACGTCGAAGTCCGCTATCGGATCTGGTCGGCGTCGAGCAAGGTCGAGAAAGCGGTCCAGGAATAACCTCGCCCCTCCTCATGCTGAAGCGCCGGTCAACGCGGCGCGCTCGGCAACATGCCGCAAACTGTCGAAATTGATATTGGCGCCCGAATCGATCGCCACCAGGGTTTGACCGCGCGCACCGGTCTGAGCGACGTACTTCTTGATTCCGGCCACCGCCAAGGCGCCGGAGGGTTCGGTGATCGAGCGGGTATCGTCGTAGATATTCTTGATCGCGGCGCACAGTTCGTCGTTGCTGACGGTCAGCACTTCATCGACACAAAACCGACAGACCTCAAAACCGTAAGCGCCGATCTGCGCAACGGCCACGCCATCGGCGAAGGTGCCCACATTGGGCAGTACAACACGCTCACCTGCCTGCAACGCGGCGTTCAAACACGCGGAATGTTCTGACTCGACGCCGATGATGCACACTTCAGGTCGCAGGTATTTGACGTACGCCGCGATGCCGGCGATCAAACCTCCGCCACCCACCGGGACGAAAATTGCGTCCAGTGGGCCTTGATGCTGGCGAAGGATCTCCATGGCGACGGTGCCTTGCCCCGCGATCACGTCCGGGTCGTCGAACGGCGAGACGAAGGTGCGACCGGTTTGCTCGGCCAGACGCAGCGCGTAGTCGAGGGCGAACGGAAAACTCTCGCCGTGCAGCACGGCGTCAGCACCGCGACTGCGTACCCCGAGCACCTTCAATTCTGGCGTCGTGCAGGGCATGACGATGGTTGCGGCGATCCCCAATTCACGCGCCGCCAACGCCACGCCTTGGGCATGATTGCCCGCCGACGCCGTGATCACGCCGCGAGCCTTTTGCTCATCGCTCAGTTGCACCAGCTTGTTGTAAGCGCCGCGGATCTTGAAGGAAAAGGTTGGCTGCAAGTCTTCGCGCTTGAGCAGGATCTGATTACCCAAGGCTTCGGACAGCGCTGGCGCGGGTTGCAACGGTGTGCACACGGCCAGTTCATACACCGGCGCGGCGAGGATTTTTTTCACGTAGTGCTCAAGCAAAGCCTGCTGGGCGGGGGTGCTGCTCATGGTCGTCTCCTGACGTTGATCGGAGCCCGGGAGACAGAAAGTAAAAACCCGCCTCTAGGGCGGGTTGGGTGCTGCAGTCGTGAGCTAGCCCGCCAGATAAGGAATGGCGGTAATAATGCTTGGCTGGCAGCGCAATACGGTGGAAGTCATGGCTGGAAATTAGCCGGGCATTGATGGCAAGTCAATGGCCATTTTTTTTCGGCGTCTGTAGGCTGGCGACACCACTCATTGTCCCAAGGAAGGAAACCATGAAGTCTGTCGCCCTGCCCCTCGTTGCCTTGATCGCCTTTGCCGGTTACACCGTTTCAGTGATGCTTCAGGCGGAGCAGTCGCTGATCGAATTCGGCATCAGCCTGATGTCGCGCCCGGATACTGCGCAGGTGGTGATTGATCTTTACCTGTTGGCGACGCTGGCGGGAATCTGGATGTATCAGGATGCGCGCAAGCGTGGGCAGTCGGGGGTGTCGGTGATTCCGTATTTGTTGATCACAGCGGTTTTCGTGTCGGTCGGGCCATTGTTGTACCTCGTGGTCCGTGGGCTTAAAGACCGCAAGAGTTGCGTTGATGCACGGCAGCAAGCCTGATTCAGGTGTTGTTGTGATGCTGATTAAGTCTTCGCGGGCAAGCCTCGCTCCTACATTGGAATGCATTCCATTGTAGGAGCGAGGCTTGCCCGCGAAAGCGATCTGACAACCGCAAAAACTATTTCGCCAAGCGCCTGAGCCCAAGCACCATTCCCCCCGCCCCGATCATCATCGCCGTCAGAAACAACGGATACGAAACCCACCAAGGCGTGTCCCCGGTCATCATGCTGAACTCGGACATGCCGCCAATGCTCGCAATCAGGTTCAGCGGCAAAAACACCACGTTGATTAACGTCAGTTTGCGCAGCAGGTTGTTCATGCTGTTGTTCATCAGGTTGCCGCGGGCGTCGATCAGCCCGGAGAACACCGTGGAGTAGATTTCCGCCTGTTTGTAGCACTGGTTGTTTTCGATGATCAGGTCGTCGATCAGGCCGATGGCTTCGGTGCTGAAGTGTTCCTTGGCCGCGTGGTTGCGCAGCCGTGTCAGGACCGCGCCGTTGCTGTGAATCGCATTGATGTAATAGATCAGGCTTTCGCTGAGGTTGAACATCTGGATCAGATGCTGGTTCTGCATCGATGCGTTGAATTTCTGCTGCAACTCCCGGGCAACCATCTTGATCACCTTCAGGTGCCCCAAATAGTGATGGATGTTGTTGGACAGCAGGTCGAGCAACACATCCAGCGGCGTGTTCAACCGCTGCCGGGTGCCGAGCCCGTGCAGCGGCGCATCGTCGGTGGCGATCACCAGCAGGCGATCCGCTGAAAACAGCAAGCCACAGGACGACACTTCAAAGGCCAGGCTGCCCGCGCCGGAATAGTTTTCCGGGCGCTTCCAGATCAGGAACAGGTTGTCGGGGTGAAATTCGATGCGCGACACCTCGTCAGGGTCCAGAGCCGAGGCTAGGGCATGCTCATCGAGCTTGAAGTGGCTGTGCAGCAAATCTCGCTCGGCTGCATCAGGGTTGCTGAACAGCATCACCTCGGCGTCCAGGCGTTCGACCGATTGCAGGGCGCCGCCGGCCAGTTGAAAGCATTTGATCATCGGCCGCTCACCAGGCCTGACCGCGACGTTTCAGTTCCAGCCGACGGACGAATTCTTCCAGCACCAACGAGTACAGATCGTCCTGCAAGTACGCGTCTTCGATGCCGGCGTCCATGTTCGGGTTGTCGTTGACTTCGATCACCACCACCTTGTCGCCGGATTGTTTGAGGTCCACGCCGTACAGGCCATCGCCGATCAGGTTGGCGGTTTTCACGGCCAGGTCGACCACGGCTCGCGGGGCTTCGTGGACTGCCAGGGTGCGGCATTCGCCGTTGATGTCCTGGCCCTTGGCCTTGTGGTTGTAGATTTGCCAATGGCCCTTGGACATGAAGTACTGGCAGGCGAAGATCGGTTTGCGGTTAAGTACGCCGATGCGCCAGTCGTATTCGGTGTAGAAGAACTCCTGAGCCAGCAGCAGCACCGAGTGTTCGAACAGTTCGGCCGTCGCTTCGAGCAAGGCCTGCTGGCTTTCGACCTTGATCACGCCCCGGGAGAAACAGCCGTCGGGGATCTTCAACACCAAGGGAAAGCCCAGCCGTTCGCCGACCCGTTCGAAATCTTCCGGTCGATCCTTGTAGAGAATTTCGGTGGCGGGCATGCCGAGCTGATGACTCTTGAGCAGATCGGTCAGGTACACCTTGTTGGTGCAGCGCAGGATCGACGCCGGATCATCCATCACCACCAGCCCTTCGCTCTCGGCTTTTTTCGCAAAGCGATAGGTGTGGTTGTCGACACTTGTGGTCTCGCGGATCAGCAGGCCGTCGTATTCGGCAATGCGCGCGTAGTCCTTGCGCTCGATCAGCTCGACATCAATGCCCAAGGTCTTGCCGACACGTACGAAGTTATCCAGTGCCTTCGGGTTGGAGGGCGGTAAGGCTTCCTGCGGGTCATGCAGGATGGCCAAGTCATAACGGGCCAGGCGCCGTGAGCGTGGCACACGCCAGATCTTGCGGCTGAAACTGTCCAAGGAGTTGGCGAATTGATCTTCCTGGTCTTCGCGCAACTTGTGCAAGGTGCCGGACTTGATACCTTCGATGTGCCAACCATTGGTTCTGCGAAACTCAACTAACAATATCGGACACGGAAAAACTTCAAATAACTGACGCGCCAGATCCTGCAAGGGTTCTATATTGGTTTTGCCGAAGTACAACGTCAGGGTAAAGCCTTCGGTGTCGCTGTAAAGATGATTGCTGAGGGCTTTTTCCAGGGGTTTATCCAGGTCGTCCAGCGCCAGGCCGTACAGGGATTTTTTTGTCAGTTCGCTGATGGTTCGCACCGACGGAATGACCTTGTGCCCCCGGGCCTCGGCCAGCAATGAGCAGTAATAACCGTGCCCCAGGTACTTGTAGCTGCGGCACAGGTTGATCACTTGGACCCGTTTGCCCTGTTCGTTGTCCCGCGTCTGCTCAAGGTATTCCTGAGCGCTGACAATGTCCTCGCTGGGGAAATACGAGGCCCAGTCTTCCTTGCGTTCGACGATGATAATCAACTGACTTGAAGTTCTGCCTGCGTCATTTAAATAAGTTGCTGCCGGCAAAGTTTGCTCGGATACTTCGCGCCAATGACCTTGTACCGCTGACATAGTGATTGATCCGTTGGAGAACAAGACCTTTCCTATTAAGCACGAACTTTTTCGAAAGTCCCGTTTCGTTACGCAACTTTTACGGCGGTCATATGAATACTGTCTTTCGCTTGGCGGTAGTTGAAGACTTACCCGCGCTCCTGGAACTGGAACAGCAATGTTTCACCACGGACCGGCTCAACAGTCGCAGCTTTCTGTGGATGATCACGCGGGCTCACGGCCAGCTGCTGGTGGCCCAGCGTGGCGAGCAATTGGTTGGTTACGCGGTGGTGCTGTTTCACCGGGGCACTTCGCTGGCGCGGCTTTATTCGATTGCGATCGCGACCGGGGCGCGCGGCAGCGGACTGGGCAAGCAGTTGCTCGAACGCGTCGAGTCCTGCGCCCTTGAACATGATTGTGCCTACCTGCGGCTTGAAGTGCGTATCGACAACCCGGCGGCGATTGCCTTGTATGAGCGCAACGGCTACCGGCGTTTCGCGCTGATCCATGACTATTACCAGGACCATGCCGACGCGCTACGCCTGGAAAAACGCATCCTTGAGCACCGCGATTCGCGCAGCATTAAGGTGCCCTGGTATCGACAAACCACCGATTTCACCTGCGGTCCGGCTTGCCTGCTGATGGCCATGGGGGCGCTGCAAGCGGACCGGGTATTGGAACGCCGCGAGGAATTGCAGATATGGCGTGAGGCGACGACGGTGTTCATGACCGCAGGCCATGGTGGATGCAGCCCTCAAGGCCTGGCACTGGCGGCATGGCGCCGGGGTTTTCGAGTGCGTTTGCAACTGAGCATGGACGGGCCGTTGTTTCTCGATGGCGTGCGCGATGAGCATAAAAAAGACGTAATGCGCTTGGTGCACGAAGAGTTCACCGCGCAGCTACTCGAAACTGATGTGGAGCAAGTCATCGGTGGCCCGCTGAACCTTCCACGGTTACTGGGCGATGGCGGACAGCCGCTGGTGCTGATCAGCAGCTATCGGCTGACCCGCTCCAAGGCGCCCCATTGGGTGATCGTCACCGATTGCGATGACGAGTTCGTCTACCTGCACGACCCGGACGTGGACCACAGCCAACATCGCCAACCGATGGACTGCCAGCATTTGCCGGTCAGCCATGGGGAGTTCGACAAAATGTGCAGCTTTGGCCGGGGCAAGCTTCGGGCGGCGGTTATCCTGTATGCCCGGTGACGCCACCTATCTTGTGTGGGAGCGAGCCTGCTCGCGATGGCAGTTTCACATCCGACACTGTTGGTGACTGATACGCCGCTATTGCGAGCAGGCTCACTCCCACAGGGGAAGTGGTGGTTTCAGGAACCAGTTACTTCAAGCCGATCTTGTACAGCCCGCCCTCGTCCTCATCGGTCAGCACATACAAGTACCCATCCGGCCCCTGGCGCACATCGCGAATGCGCTTGTTGAGTTCGCCGAGCAAGCGTTCTTCGTGAACCACTTTGTCGCCATCAAACTGCAAGCGGATCAACTCCTGGCTGACCAGCGCACCAATGAACACATTGTGTTGCCAGACCTTGAAGCGATCAGCGTCGTAGAACGCCATGCCGCTGAGGCCGGGGGATTTTTCCCAGAAATGGTGCGGCGCTACGGCGCCTTCAGCGGTCTTGCCCTTGGCTTCCGGGATCGGTTGGCCGGAATAGTTGATGCCGTGGGTCGCCAGCGGCCAGCCGTAATTCTTGCCGCGTTCGATGATGTTGATTTCGTCACCGCCCTGCGGGCCATGCTCGTTCCCCCAGAGAACACCAGTCCACGGATTGAGCGCCGCGCCTTGCGGATTGCGCTGGCCATAGGACCAGATTTCCGGGCGCACACCGGCCTGCCCGACAAAGGGGTTATCGTCCGGCACCTTGCCGTCGGGATAGATCCGCACGACCTTGCCTTGCAACTTGTCGAGGTCCTGGGCCGTGGCTCGGTCATTGTTTTCGCCGAGGGTGATGAACAGATAGCCGTCGCGATCAAACACCAATCGTGAGCCGAAGTGGTTGCCGACCGAAAGCTTGGGCTCCTGACGGAAAATCACTTTGAAATCCTTGAGGGTTTTCAGGTCTTCGGACAGTTGCCCTCGCCCCACCGCCGTGCCGGCCTTGTCGCCCGCGCCACCGCCCTCGGCGTATGCCAGATAAACCGTGCGGTCCTGCTTGAAGTCAGGCGACAGCATCACGTCGAGCAAGCCGCCCTGCCCCTTGGCCCAGACCTTTGGCACGCCATTGATCGGCGCCGACAGTTTGCCGTCGTAATCGACCACCCGCAGATTGCCGGGCCGTTCGGTGACCAGCATGCCCTTGCGGTCGGGCAGGAACGCCAAGGCCCAAGGATGTTCCAGGCCCTTGGCAACTTGCCAGACCTCAAGGGTGCCCTGTTCGCTGTTCATGTCCTGGGGCGGTGCCGCGAAAACGGGTGCCGTGGCGGTGATCAGTACGCTGGCGCAGAAGGTGGCCAAGAGGGTTTTACGCAACATGCACGATTCCTTATGTCGTTCGAATGGCTGGCAAGAACCTGTCCTGCCGTTCAACGGTTGCTGGTGTCTGCGTCTCGATGAGGCGGATTGGGAATGAATTTGGGTGGAGTGGCGGGAGCGGTTCGGTCCTGCGGATAGCGATTGCCGATGCCGCCATTATCGAGGGTCGGTGGACGCGGTACCGGCACCGTGTTCGGCCCGCGAATGGCCGGGGCACTCGGTTGCGTGCCTTGCATGCTATTGGGATTGGCCCGGCGAATCGGGCTGTTGTAAGGGTTGTTATTGCTACTGCCCGTTGGACTTTGGGCTAGCAGTAAAGAAGACGACGGCACTGCGACGTCGGCCTGGGCCAGATTGCTTAACAGGCCGCTGAATGCCAGTACGGTGCAGGCGAGCACGAATCTGTTCATGGGAGGCCTCCGGGCGTCAGCGTGGATAGGGTCTTCGATAGCACGCTACGCCCGGGGTTCGGATTTGTTAACTAAAACCTCTTTCATAAGATGTAACACCAGTTGACCACCCCGCAGGACCGGGCCGCAGCCCGCTGAAACTTTTGCGCCGCGCCGCGGGTCACCTGAACACATCACTTGCGAGTAGACGACCATGGCACGGGCAATCTGGAAAGGCGCAATCAGTTTCGGGCTGGTGCATATCCCTGTGGCGCTGGTCTCGGCGACCTCCTCGCAAGGCGTGGATTTCGACTGGCTCGACAGCCGCAGCATGGACCCGGTGGGTTACAAGCGCGTCAACAAGGTCACCGGCAAGGAAGTCACCAAGGAACACATCGTCAAAGGTGTGCAGTACGAAAAAGGCCGTTATGTGGTGCTCAGCGAGGACGAAATAAAGTCGGCGCACCCATTATCAACGCAGACCATCGACATCTTTTCCTTTGTCGACGCCGAACAGATCCCCCTGCAAAACATCGACACGCCCTATTACCTGGCGCCGGACAAACGCGGCGGCAAGGTCTATGCGCTGTTGCGCGAAACCCTGAGCAAGACCAACAAGGTCGCACTCGCCCATGTTGTCCTGCATACCCGTCAGCATTTGGCTGCGTTGATGCCGCTCGAATCGGCGATGGTGCTGGTGATGCTGCGTTGGCCCGCCGAAGTGCGCAGTCTGGAGACGCTGGAGCTGGGCACTGAAGTGACCAAGCCTGAACTGGCCAAAGGCGAACTCGACATGGCCAAGCGTCTGGTGCAAGACATGAGCGCCGACTGGAAACCCGAGGATTACCGCGACAGTTTTGAAGACAAGATCATGGCGCTGGTCGAGAAGAAAGCGAATGAAGGCAAGATTGAGGATGTGGAAACGGCGACGGGCGAAGAGGAACGTAAAACCGCTGATGTGATTGATTTGACTGAGTTGCTTAAACGTAGCCTTGGGGGCAAGGGTGCCGCTAAGGCCAAACCGGCGGCTAAACCCGCTGCGCAGAAAAAAGCCACGAAGACTTCTCGTGGCTGATTGATGGTTCTGCGGTGTCTGTCATGGCCCCATCGCGAGCAGGCTCGCTCCTACAGTTGACCGAGTTCTAATGTGGAAGCGAGCCTGCTCGCGATGGGGCCATATGTAACAACACAACATTCAGATCAGAACAAAAACCGCCAGCAACCCACCAAAAATCGCCCACTTCTCAAGGTAATAAAGTTTGCGATTACGCTTCTTCAGCGCCTTGCCGCGCAGGCGAATCTTGTAGATTTTGGCGAACAAACGGTTGATGCCACCGGTCTTGTCCCCCGCATTATTCGGCGCGCCCGCCGCCGACATCACGTTACGGCTGAACCAGCCGTTGAACGCCGCCGCCCAGCGGTACTTCATCGGCCGCTCGACGTCGCAGAACAGAATGATGCGGTTCTGCTGGGTGGTGTTTTCGGCGTAGTGAATGAAGGTTTCGTCGAACATCACCGCTTCACCGTCGCGCCAGTGGTAGTTCTCACCATCGACGTTGATATAGCAACCGGCCTCATTCGGCGTTTCCAGGCCCAGGTGATAACGGTAAGAGCCGGCATACGGATCGCGGTGGCGGACCAGTTTGGAACCCGGCGGCAACTCGGCGAACATCGCGGCTTTGATCGAACCGATGCTTTGCACCAGTTCAGTGGTGCGCGGGCAGAGTTTCGTCGCCGAGGGATGGCTGTCGCCGTACCACTTCAGGTAGAAGCGCTTCCAGCCCGTCTTGAAGAACGAGTTGAAACCGACGTCGTCGTATTGGTTCGAGCGCTTGATCTCCCCGGCCCGAAGCAGGTTCTGGCCTTCCGCGCGAATTTCTTCCCAATGCTCCTGCAACGGACTCAGGTCTGGGAAATCGGCCGGGTCGAGGTAAGGCTTGTTGGGGATTTTCGAGAACATATAAAGGAAGCAATTGATTGGCGCCAGAAAGGACGAGTGATCGCTCAATTGGCGGCCCAGCTTGTGACGCACCCGACCGCGCAGGTGGACGTAGGCAATGGATATTACATATATAGCGGCAATAATCAGTTTCACAGAAATCGTCACATGTCAGAAGTGAACAAACTGTTTCCCCCGCCAACCCAGCGGCCCAGGGGTCTAGTGCAGTGTCTGAATACGAAACAGCGGTCCCGGTGGCGCGTCCTTGAGCCTGTGCCGATAGTCGGCGTCAGGTGAAAAAGTGGGATTTTAGTCTCATTTTGTAACCAATAGTTAACCTTCAAATGTGAAAATCTGTCCGCTGGTGCCGCCAAAGCGCCCGCGTGGCCTCAACGCCCTATCGTTTAAAGAGCCAGACCAGTACAATCGCCGCCAAACATTACGCGCCCCCCTTGGTTGATGACGGGAATGAACCCGCCTCAGCGCACTTCGACTCGGGCCAAGCGCTCCATATGCTGCTGTCCACTTATTGCCAGATGGACCTTCCGCTTCTGACCGGGATGCATTTCCCGTGGTTCGGATACCGGAAACGGGTACTGAATCGGTACTGCCGCAACCCTAGCTACTCTGAATGCTTCGCAGGAAAAACCTTTGATCTCTACAGCTAACATCACGATGCAGTTCGGCGCCAAGCCGCTATTCGAAAACGTTTCGGTAAAATTCGGCGCGGGCAACCGCTACGGTCTGATCGGCGCCAACGGCTGCGGCAAGTCGACCTTCATGAAAATCCTCGGCGGTGACCTCGAGCCGTCCGGCGGCCAGGTCATGCTCGAGCCGAACGTGCGTCTGGGTAAATTGCGCCAGGACCAGTTCGCCTACGAAGAATTTACCGTCATCGACACCGTGATCATGGGTCACGAAGAGCTGTGGAAGGTCAAAGCCGAGCGCGACCGTATCTACTCGCTGCCGGAAATGACTGAAGAAGACGGCATGGCTGTGGCCGAGCTGGAAACCGAATTCGCCGAAATGGACGGCTACACCGCCGAATCCCGCGCCGGTGAATTGCTGCTGGGCCTGGGTATCGGCATCGAGCAGCACTTCGGCCCGATGAGTGAAGTGTCCCCAGGCTGGAAACTGCGCGTATTGCTGGCGCAGGCATTGTTCTCCGATCCTGAAGTGCTGTTGCTCGACGAACCGACCAACCACCTGGACATCAACACCATCCGCTGGCTGGAAAACATTCTGACCCAGCGCTCCAGCCTGATGATCATCATCTCTCACGACCGTCACTTCCTGAACAGCGTGTGCACTCACATGGCTGACCTGGATTACGGCGAGCTGCGTCTGTTCCCGGGCAACTACGACGAGTACATGACCGTGGCGACCCAGTCCCGCGAGCAACTGCTGTCGGACAACGCCAAGAAGAAAGCGCAGATTTCGGAACTGCAATCGTTCGTCAGCCGCTTCTCGGCTAACGCCTCGAAAGCCAAGCAGGCCACGTCCCGCGCCAAGGCGATCGACAAGATCCAGTTGGCTGAGGTCAAGCCTTCGAGCCGTGTGAGCCCGTTCATCCGTTTCGAACAAACCAAGAAGCTGCACCGTCAAGCGGTCATCGTCGAGCGCATGGCCAAAGGCTTCGACGGCAAGCCACTGTTCAAGGACTTCAGCTTCCAGGTTGAAGCTGGCGAGCGCGTGGCGATCATCGGCCCGAACGGTATCGGTAAAACCACCCTGCTACGCACCCTGGTCAACGAACTGACCCCGGATGCCGGCACCGTGAAGTGGACCGACGCCGCGGAACTGGGCTATTACGCCCAGGACCACGCACACGACTTCGAAGACGACTGCAACCTGTTCGACTGGATGGGCCAATGGACCCAGGGCGGCGAGCAAATCGTTCGCGGTACCCTCGGCAGGATGCTGTTCTCCAACGACGAGATTCTGAAGTCGGTCAAGGTCATCTCCGGTGGTGAGCAAGGTCGCATGCTGTTCGGCAAGCTGATCCTGCAAAAGCCGAACGTGCTGATCATGGACGAACCGACCAACCACTTGGACATGGAATCCATCGAGGCACTGAACCTGGCGCTGGAAAACTACCCGGGCACGCTGATCTTCGTCAGCCATGACCGTGAGTTCGTATCGTCCCTGGCCACCCGCATTATCGAGTTGAGCCCTAGCGGCGTGATCGACTTCAGCGGTACTTATGATGACTACCTGCGTAGCCAGGGCGTTGTGTTCTAAGCGTTCGCTATAAATGAAAAGCCCTGTCCTTGTGACGTAATGCTGTTCACTTAAGACAATCATCAGTCGAGCGAGAACCTGTGGCGAGGGGATTCATCCCCGTTGGGCTGCGAAGCGGCCCCCTGCGCCCGTTCAGACAGACCGAGTTGTGTGGATTTACGACTGCTTCGCAGCCGAACGGGGCGGTGCGACGTTTCGATGAATCCCCTCGCCACAAATGAGTGCCCGCGCTCAAGTGAACAGCATTATGTCCTTGTGACGGGGCTTTTGCATTTCAGGGCCGAGGGATGTTTTGGTGCTGAAGGCCTCTTCGCGGGCAAGTCGGATCGCCGCACCGCTCGCTCCTACGGGATCGATGTCGTCCACAATCATTGCGCACGACGCAAATCCTGTAGGAGCGAGCGGTGCGGCGATCCGACTTGCCCGCGAAGAGGCCCTCAAACTCGACGAGCATAGTTAGCCTGCTTCCTTTTATTTCCAACCCACGCCATGATGCAGCTCTCCCACCGCCGCCCGCGAACGAGCCCTCATGTCTGCGCAGCAACTGCCACCGCAAAGCTCCATGGCGATTACCCTGCAGATCGTCTCCATCGTTTTCTATACCTTTATTGCGTTCCTCTGCATCGGCCTGCCGATTGCGGTGTTACCGGGCTATGTCCATGAGCAGCTGGGTTTCAGCGCGATCGTCGCCGGGCTGACCATCGGTTCCCAGTACCTGGCCACCCTGCTCAGCCGCCCCATGGCTGGGCGCATGTCAGACACCATTGGCACCAAACGGGCGATTGTCTACGGCCTGTCGGGGATCGTGCTGAGTGGCGTGCTGACGTTGATTTCAACAATGCTGCAAAGCTTTCCACTGCTGAGCCTGTCGATCCTGATTGTCGGACGCTTGTTGCTTGGCGTCGCCCAGGGCTTAATCGGCGTGGGCACGATCAGTTGGTGCATGGGCCAGGTCGGTGCGGAGCACACCGCGCGCTCGATTTCGTGGAACGGCATTGCGTCTTATGGCGCCATTGCGATCGGTGCACCGCTGGGCGTGGTGATGGTCGCCGCATACGGCTTTGCCAGCCTGGGCATCGCGCTGTCACTGCTGGCCCTGGCCGCGCTGTTGCTGATCCGAAATAAACCCTCGGTGCCGGTGATTCGCGGTGAGCGCCTGCCATTCTGGGCGGTGTTCGGACGCATTGCACCGTTTGGTGCGAGCTTGAGCCTGGCCTCCATCGGTTACGGCACCCTGACAACCTTTATTACCTTGTATTACGTCAGCCGTGGCTGGACCGGCGCGGCCTACTGCCTGACGGTCTTCGGCATCTGCTTTATTTTGTCGCGATTGCTGTTTATCTCCGCGATCAGCCGCTTCGGCGGTTTCACCTCGGCGATTGCCTGCATGAGCATTGAAACCGTGGGCCTGGTGCTACTGTGGCTTGCGCCCTCGACCGCTTATACGCTGATCGGCGCCGGCCTGGCCGGGTTTGGTCTGTCGCTGGTGTACCCGGCGCTGGGGGTGGAAGCGATCAAGCAGGTGCCCAACTCCAGTCGTGGCGCGGGTTTGAGCGCCTATGCCGTGTTTTTCGATCTGGCACTGGCGATTGCCGGGCCGTTGATGGGCGCTGTCGCGTTGAATCTGGGGTATTCGTGGATTTTCTTCAGCGCGGCGATGTTGTCGGTGACTGGACTCGGTTTGACCTTATTGCTGAAACGCCGCGCTACAGCCTGACGCGTGTGATCCCCTGTGGGAGCGGGCTTGCTCGCGAAGGCGGTGTGTCAAACGACTAAAGTATCGACAGTAACGCCGCCTTCGCGAGCAAGCCCGCTCCCACAAGGGTTCGGGTGGAATCACTGATCAGCGGTTTGCATCCCGGCCCGGGTAGGCTTGCCCAGCGCATGAGAGAAGAACCGCCCGGCCTCGGACACCATGTTGCGATGGATGTCTTCGCGGTCGACGCCGTCAGCGTCGGTGCACAGCGCCGGCATGGCGGCGATCTGCTCTTCATTGCAAGGCGCCATGAACACGAAGTGCCCTGCCCCGGCCAGCAATTTGAAGTCCGGTGCGATCGGCAGTTTGCGCGCCAGGGCGGCGGCGTTTTTGTCGAATGCCACCAGTTTGTCGCCATCCCCGCTGTAGAGCAGCACCGGCACATGCACGTCGGCCAGTGTGTGGCGGCCGAACTTCAGGCTAAGCGGCGCCATCAGCAGCAACGCATGCACACGGGGATCCGCCACGGGTTGCAAGTCATCACGGTCGACGATCAACTCGCCTTTGGTGTTGCAGGCATCGCGGTCGTCCGGGCGTTCCTGGCAGTAGCGGCGCAGACGATCCAGGTCAGGCGTCGCCCCGGACAGGATCAGCGCCGTTTCGCCACCCGCCGAATAACCAATCACGCCGACCTGATCGGCATTGACGAAAGGCGCGAGCATGCGATCACTCAGGGTCGCGGTAATGGCTTCGGAAATCTGGATGGGCCGGCCGTAAAGGTTACTCAAAGTACCGAGGCGGCTGTGGTCTTTGGAGTTGTCACCAGGGTGGATCACCGCCACCACCACAAACCCTTTGCGTGCCAGCGAGGTGGCAAGGTCGTGCAGGGCCAGCGGGGTTCCGGTGTTGCCGTGAGACAGCATCAGCATCGGGAAACGCCCCATGGCAACTCGGGTGTCTTCGCCGGCTTCGACGGTGTAACCCTCGATTTTGCTGGTGTGCTCCCGGTCGCTGGAGGGATAGAACGCGATGGCGCGCATCGGCTGCAAATCCAGAGGGTCGAGAAAACTCATCTCATGGAAGCCGACGCTCCAGTGAGGATGCGGCGCAGGCGCGGCGTGCACTGAATTCAGGCTGCTGAGCAGGCAAATCAGTAACGTTGCACAAAGACGCACCATGGGATGCCCCACCTTGTTACTTGACCGGAGACGGTAACCCTTACGGCATAACTCGGGCCACTATATGAAACAACCAGCAACGATCAGAAACAAAAAACTCCGTATCTGACCCTTGCGTGATCAGAATACAGAGTTTTTTTGGTGCCTGAGCTGTTTGTACTCTTTACCCAAGTCTTACGCAGCGGCGAACAACTGCTCGCTGATTTGCGTGTGAGCGTCGCTCATGGCTTTGGTGCGCACTTCGTCACCGTAGGCCAGGCCATGGGCACGAACAAACTCAATGTCGGTGATTCCGATGAAGCCGAACAGCACTTTCAAGTACTCTTCATGCGCAACGCCAGTCGCCTGACCGGCATGCAGACCGCCGGAAGTCGAGACGATCACGACTTTCTTGCCGCCGCACAGGCCTTCAGGGCCGGCTTCGGTGTAGCGGAAGGTCTGACCGGCAACGGCAATGCGGTCGATCCAGGCCTTGAGTTGGGTCGGGATGGTGAAGTTGTACATCGGCGCTGCGATCACAACGGCGTCGGCAGCGAGGAATTCGGCCAGGGTGGTGGCGCTCAGCTCGGCTTCGTGCTGTTGCGCGGCGTTGCGCAGTTCAGCGGTGGTGCCGGCGGCAACCAGGGTGGTGGCGGAGAAATGGCTGATGGCATCAGCGGCCAGGTCGCGGTATGTCACCACGGCGGTTGGCTCGGCGGCTTGCCAGGCTTTGACGACTTCGCTGCTCAGCAGACGGGAAGCCGAGTTGTCACCAAGAATGCTCGAATCGATATGCAACAGTTTCATAAGGGATCTCCAGGTGAGGATCGCCACCGGGCGATCTGATGGGGAGGATCCTACAGATGAAACCAATAGCTGATTAGCCCGCAACAATGCGATAGTTCGTCCCACTGATAGAACAATCGGATTCCCATCATGCAAGACCTCAACGACCTCTACTATTTCGCCAAGGTGGTCGAAGCCGGCGGCCGGGCGTTTGCTGGGGATTCCCAAGTCCCGGCTGTCACGCCGCATTGCCGAACTGGAAGAACGCCTCGGCGCGCGCCTGCTGCAACGCACCACTCGGCAGCTCAAGCTGACGGCGGTGGGTGAACGTTACCTGCGGCACTGTCAGGCGATGCTGCTGGAAGCCGAGATGGCCGATGAGGCCGTGGCCAGTATGTCCAGCGAGCCCCGGGGACGCTTGCGGGTTTCCTGCCCCGTCGGCCTGGCCCACGAAATGCTGCCGATGGTGATCAGCAGATTTCTTGAAAAATACCCCCAGGTTCAACTGGAAGTCATGCTGATCAATCGCCGTGTTGATCTGGTCACTGAAGGTGTCGATGTCGCGCTGCGGGTCCGTGATTTGGGCGATGAGGATCCGCTGCTGGTGACCCGTCGCTTGCGCCAGGCGCAGATGGCGATGGTCGCCAGCCCGGCCTTCCTGCACGAACGTGAGATCAACCACCCCGAAGACCTGAAAGCCTTGCCGGTGCTCGGCGCGCTGGAAGCCGACCGAATGGTGCACATCCGCATGCTCGATCAACAGGGCAAAAGCTATGACTTGAGCCTGGAAGCACGATTGGGCATCGACGATTTCATTGTGCGCAAGGCCTGCACGCTCGCCGGCCAAGGCTTTACGATGCTGCCGATGATGTATTGCGAAACGGAACTGGAGAATGGCTCGCTGGTGCAGTTGCTGCCCGACTGGTCATTGCCTGGCGGCTGGCTGCAAGCGGTCTACCCTCATCGGCGCGGGGTGATGCCGGCCGTGCGCGCCTGGATCGACCATTTGATCGAATCATTCAATGCCTGTGGGGACCGATTGATATGAAGGCTGGACGCATGGGCGAAGAGGACGTCGCGCAATTCTGTCTCGCGTTGCCCGGCGCGCGGGAAGACTATAAATGGGGAGGCGTTCGGGTGTTTTCGATTGCCGGGAACAAGATGTTCGCCTTGCAGAATCTGCGCGGCGATTCCCTGGCCTTCAAGGTCGACAAGGATCTGTTCCTTGGACATTGCGACCGCCCGGGCATTCACCCGGCGCCATATCTGGCGCGGGCTCAGTGGATCATCATGCAAACGCCCTACCCGCTGGGCAGCGAAGAGTTGCAAGGGTTGTTGCAACGCTCTCACCAACTGGTGGTGAGCAAGCTGCCCAAGCGCACCCAGATCAGTTTGCTGCTTTAAAACTCTTTGTTTTAGAACAATGCAAACAGATGCGCGCCAAGAAACAGCTGATCGATCCAGAACACCTGGTGCATCAGCACAATAAGCCAGAACACTAGCTGGAACGAAAGCTTGCGGGTCTTGTGCCGAAACACTTGCTGGGCCAGCAAGGCGCCGGGCCAGCCGCCCGCCAGTTCGACCGCGTGCAGGACGTTCTCCGGGGTCCGCCAGCTGTCGGCGCGAGCCTTGCGCTTGTCGCTCCAGTACAGAAAGAACGCCAGCACGCTGACGATGCCATAGGCCGCCAGCGGAATCAGCGAAATCCCGCGCAGCCACAACGACACCGAGCCCGTCAGCGGCAGCGCGCACAGGATCGCCAGCACCAGCAGTTTCAGCCGTAGATGCTGGATTTTCTCGCGTCCGGGATTGTTGCGCGCGCTGGAGTCATTCATGGACGTGCTGCAGCCCAATCGACCCAACCGAACTGCCAGGTGGCCAGAATGAGCAGACCGAACGCGATGCGATACCAGGCGAATGCCGCATAGCTGTGAGTGCCGATGAACACCAGCAAGGCTCTGACGGCAATCATCGCGAAGATGAACGCGGTGACGAAGCCGATCGCAAACACCGGAAGATCAGCCGGCACGAACAGGTCGCGGTACTTGTAGCCCGAGTACACCGCTGCACCGACCATGGTCGGCATCGCCAGGAAGAACGAGAACTCGGTGGCCGTCTTGCGCGACAACCCGAACAGCAAACCGCCAATGATGGTCGAGCCGGAACGAGAGGTCCCGGGAATCATCGCCAGGCACTGGGCAAAGCCGACTTTCAGGGCATCTTTCCAAGTGATCTCGTCGACGGTGTGGGCATGCACTTCATGCTGACGCTGTTCCGCCCACAGCATCACGATCCCGCCCACGACCAATGCCGTGGCGACGGTGATCGGGTTGAACAGATATTCGTGGATCAGATCGGCAAAAATCACCCCCAAAACCACCGCAGGCAGGAAAGCGATCAACAGGTTTGCGGTAAAGCGTCGGGCACTCGGTTGCGTCGGCAAGCCGATGACCACGTCGAAGATCTTGCGGCGAAATTCCCATACCACCGCCAGGATCGCCCCGAGCTGGATAATGATGTTGAACGCCATGGCTCGCTCGCCACCGAAGTTGAGCAAGTCCGCCACGATAATTTGGTGACCGGTACTGGAAATGGGCAAAAACTCCGTCAGCCCCTCTACAACTCCAAGAATCAATGCCTGCAAGGCGGTCCAAAGTTCCATCAATCCCCCAAAGGCGATGCGCCAAGGCATGCCCCATTAATTTTTTAAGCGTTCATCGCACCAAGCGTAGCTGAAGTCCCGCGCGCAAAGTATCCAGACGGAGCCGTAAAAACTCCGTGAAAAATCAACTTGGGTTCAGGTTTTTCCGCGCGGGGCCGAAATCCTATCAGACAAGCCTCGATAACGCTGCCGCGTAATGAGACTTGGGTCGCATATGCCCGACCGGCAAAGCGTGGTTGGATGCTGGCAATCGTTTATTACAAGAAAAAGAAATCGGAGTGACAGCGTTATGAACAGCTTGCGCAGTGTGTCGATCAGCCGACGCTTGTGGCTCATCTTGATCGTGTCGGTGGTGATGTTATTGACGTTGGGCGTGTTGATGCTCAAACAGATCCATGACGACCTTTACCAGGCAAAGGCCCAGAAAACCCAGCACGTGGTGCAGACCGCCAGCGGCATTCTGGATTACTACCACGGCCTGGAAACCGCCGGCACACTCACCCGCGATGCCGCACAGAAGCAGGCACTGACGGCCGTGCGCGGTCTGCGTTATGACCAGAACGACTATTTCTGGATCAATGATCTGACGCCGGTGATGGTGATGCACCCGGCCAACCCTAAACTCGATGGCCAGAACCTCTCGGCAATTCGCGACCCGGACGGTTTTGCGCTGTTTAACGAAATGGTTGCCGTCGCCAAGGCCAAGGGTGCCGGCACGGTCAACTACCGCTGGCCTAAACCGGGTGCCAGCGCCCCTGTCGAGAAAACCTCCTACGTCAAATTGTTCGAGCCTTGGGGTTGGGTGATTGGCTCGGGGGTGTACATCGATGACATGCAGGCCGAGTTCTATGGTCAGGTGTGGAAGGCTTCTTTCGTCGGCCTGGTGATTGCGCTGATCATGGCGCTGCTGGTGATCATGATCGCTCGCAGCATCGTGCGTCCGCTCCAGGCTACCGTGACCGCCATGGCCAATATCGCCAGCGGTGAAAGCGACCTGACCCGCAGCCTCGACACCCATGGCCAGGATGAAGTCACTCAGTTGGCCCGTCACTTCAATGCCTTCACCGCCAAACTGCGCGGGGTGATCAGTGAGCTGCAAGTGTCCGCCAGCGCCTTGGGCCAGTCTTCCAGCGAACTGGGCAACGACGCCGCCCAGGCTCAGCAACGCAGTCAGCAACAGTCCCAGCAAATGGAGTTGGTGGCGACCGCGATCAACGAAGTGACTTACGGCGTGCAGGATGTCGCCAAGAATGCCGAGCACGCGGCCAGCGAAATGCGCGATGCCGAATCCCAGGCGCAGCAGGGGCAGATCAACATTGACGGCAGCTTGCAGCAGATCGACAAACTGTCCGGCACCATCGATCAAGCGGTTGAAGTGATTCGCACCCTGGCGGCTGAAAGCAACCAGATTGGCAGCGTGCTGGAGGTTATCCGCTCCATCGCCGAGCAAACCAATTTGCTGGCGCTCAACGCCGCTATTGAAGCCGCCCGGGCCGGCGAGCAAGGTCGAGGGTTTGCGGTGGTGGCCGATGAAGTACGCCTGTTGGCCCAACGCACCCAGAAGTCCACGGCGGAGATCCAGTCGATGATCGAACGCCTGCAAACGCACTCCGAAGCGGCGGTCAAAGTGATCGGCGACAGCAGCAGAGCCTCGCAACTGACCATCGAACAGGCCGGTCTTGCGGGCGCCAGCCTGAATGCAATCGGCCAGGCGTTGCGCAACCTCAACGGGTTGAACGCGTCTATCGCCAGCGCGACCCTGCAGCAAGCCCATGTGGTGGAAGACATCAATCAGAACGTCACCCAGGCCGCGGGGTTGTCCCACAGCACCGCGCTGGCGGCGGAGCAGTCGAGCGTGGCCAGTGTCCGGCTCAAGGACTTGAGCGAGCAGTTGAACGGCCTTCTCAAACAGTTCCGCGTGTAAAACGCCCTCTTGTAGCAGCTGCCGAGCAGCGCGAGGCTGCGTCCGGCGACGAAGTCGTCGTAAACCCTGCGAGCGCTGTTTTCCTGATGCACTGCGGGGCTGATTTCACGACGACTTCGTCGCCGAACGCAGCCTCGCGCAGCTCGGCAGCTGCTACCGGCCGCGCAAGCCGGTTCTACTTGGCGGTGTCTGCCGGTACAATCCGCACCCTCTTTGTCTTCCCCCAAGGAACCTCCATGTCCGGGCTTGAACTGTTTGCCGCCACCCTCGGCGTGATTGCCGTCTGGTTGACGGTCAAACAGAACCCCTGGTGCTGGCCGATCGGCTTGGTCATGGTGTTGCTTTACAGCTGGATCTTTTTTGAAGTGAAGCTGTATTCGGACATGCTCCTGCAAGTGGTCTACGCCGGGCTGCAGCTCTACGGCTGGTGGCAATGGACCCGCGCGGGCGAGGCGAATACCGGCCGACAGGTCAGCCGCCTCGATGGGAAATCGATTGCTTTGGGCCTTCTGGCCGGCGCCATTGGCAGTCTGCTGCTGGGCGCCGCCATGGCGCACTGGACGGATGCCGCCCAGCCATGGCTCGACGCTGCGCTGGCAGGGTTCAGCCTGGTGGCGCAATTATGGATGGCGCAAAAACGCGTGCAATGCTGGCCGCTGTGGATCGCCGTTGATGTGATTTTCGTCGGGCTGTTCATCTATAAGGACATGTACCTGACCGCCGCCCTCTACGCGCTGTTCTTGTTGCTGGCCGTGCAAGGCTGGCGTGAGTGGCGCGCCGACCCGGCATTGCGCGCATGAAAGTTCTGGTGCTAACAGGTCCGGAATCCAGCGGCAAAAGCTGGCTTTCGAACGAGATTCACGCCAACTTTGGCGGCATATTGGTCAATGAGTACGTTCGGCATTTCATCGACAGCGAAGCCCGCGAAACTCGCTACGATGACATCACCTCCATTGCCAATGGCCAGCTGACTTGGGAGGATGAAGCACGCGCCAGACAACCGTCACTGTTGATTCTCGATACACACCTCTTGAGCAACATCCTTTGGAGTCGCACGTTGTTTGGCGATTGCCCGACATGGATCGAGCAAGCATTGCTGTCACGTCACTACGACCTGCATTTGCTGCTGAGCCCTGAAACCGTAGCCTGGCATGACGACGGGCAACGTTGCCAACCGCAACTGGCAGAACGCCAGGCGTTTTTCCAGGCCAGCCGCCAATGGCTTGACCTGCACCGCCAGCCTTGCCAGGTAGTGCAAGGTGATTGGCAAGAGCGAAGGGACGCGGCATTCGAGGCTGTCACGCGCTTGCTCAAGGCCTGACAGGGTTGCCCTACCCGTCACCGATGTTCCATTCCTGAAACACCCTCCCCTGTGCAGAGCCGCAAGCTAAAGCGGCCCGAGCACTCCTGCAATAATATGTTAAGCCACTGATACAACCTGCATTCAGTGCCCTCGACGAGCAATGCCGCCCGCATGGGCTGCGCTTTGGCGTGGGTCTGTCTCAGTGGCGTTACAATTTTTTTTTGACTAACTCGACAATTAAATCCAACCCACTGTTTTTAAACGAAAAACCAAAAGCGGCACACCTTCTGCTCTCTACCTCACAACGCTGATAAGGGCCAGCGTTCCAACTACAGAAGGAATTGCCGCCGTGGGGAAATTTGATCAACGCATCTATAGCCTCCTGCTGATCGGATGCGCACTGGGCTCAAGTGTCTGCCTGCCTGTACAGGCTGAAAACGGCATCATTCTTATCAAACGTGATGTCCAACCGCGCAACGCAACGATTCCACCGTTGATTCCCGATCCTAACCCCACGACCGTCAATGCCAACCCGTCCAAACAAATCCTCAAGCAAACGAACGAGTTGAGCGACGGCGACTTTGCCAACGTCGCCAGTGGTGCAGGCATCAACCGCCTGATCACTCAAAACACCAACAACATGGGCGGCAATGTCAGCAACCAGACCCAGCTTTCCAACCTCCCCGCTGGACGTTCCGGAAACTCGGGCAACGGTATTGCCAACATGGTCAATTCAAACGTCCAGCAGGGCCTGGGTGCTCTGAAAATCATAACGGGAGACCGTTAAGATGAATCGTACGCTGCTCTTTATCGCCATGTTTTGCAGTGCATCGATCTTTGCCCAACCTCCCGTCATCAATAACGCCGACATCGACGGTTCGGGCATGCAGTACCAAGGCAACCTCACGGTCAACCAGGCGGCGGGCGATTATCAGCAACAGGCCAATGCCCGGGCCATCGCCATTGGCACCAACGCCAGTGCAACCACACAGATTCGCCAACGGCTGCGTACGCAAGTCGACCCAAGGATCGATGCCCGATCCAGCATTCAAGGCGACTCATTCAGCCACGGCAATGGCGTACTGGGTGTCAACCAGAGCACGGGCGCGAGCAACCAGCAAGCCAATGCCCTGCGGATAAGCATCAGTACACAGCCGCAAAGTATCGACGACAGCGTCCTCATGCAACAGAACGTGGCGCTGCTCAACAACTCCGATCCGACTGACTCTGCACCAGGCTATCGCCAGGTCACTACCAGTGACCAGGCTTTCACCGGTAGCCGTGGGGTGATTCAGTTGAATCAGAGCGCCGGGGTGGGAAACCGAACGGCCAACACCCTGAGCGTACGGGTCGCGAATTGACCCAAAAAGGTAAGAAACAACACTTAACCTAAAATAAGCACGGAGAATCACCATGAAACCTTCGATGGCAATAAAGCCTCTGGTATTCGCAATTGCTGCGGTCATGGCTGTTGCTGTACAAGCTGGGGAGCGTGACAACCACTACAATGGGGGCCACCACAACGGTGGTCATCACACCCCTCCTCCAACAAAGATCCCTGTTTACGCGACTGCCAATGCTTGGGATAACCAAAGCAGTACCAACAACCACATCCGTAACGAAGGGACTGTCAACGAAGCCGAGATGACCAGCTCTGCCACAGGCACCAGTGGCAACGTTGGTGTCAACGTGGCTGCAGGCAATGGCAACCAACAAGACAACGCGGCCGCCATTGCAAACGCTGCTTCTGACTCCAGTCTCGACAACAGCTTCGTGTTCGGCACTGCCTCCGCTACCGCTAGCGTGCGGCAATACAGCAACAATAACCGGGTCGACAACTACGGCAGCACATCTTCTGCCGTTATGAGTGGATCGGGTAATAGCGGCAGCGGCAACATGGGCATCAACATTGCTGGCGGCGACCTGAACCAGCAGAAAAACACCATGGCAATTGCCAATACCAATGCTCCACTCGGTAACGCAACAGCCACCGCCTCTGCAGATCAAAACGGTCCTGGCCTGGTTGTGAACAACGCCGCCGATCGTACTTATCGCGTGGATACAATCACCGTTACCAATACGGCGAGCGGCAGTTTCTCTAAAGATAAGTCATTTGAGGCGAGCGGCAGTCAAAGCGCTTCTTCGAGCTGGAACGCGGCCGGCGCCAAGAGCTATGACGCCAGCGGTTCCAAAAGCGTTGATATAAGCGGTTCTAGCGCCAGTAATGCGAGCGGTTCCAACAGCAGTAATGCCAGCGGTTCCAACAGCAGTAGTGCTAGCGGTTCTTCGAACGCTTCTTTGAGTGCTTCCTTGAGCGCTACGCTGGACGCTGCTGCGGCGGCTTCCAACTCCACTACCGTCAATAATGGCTGGGGCGACCGCACCCGCAGCAGTTCTTCCGACGCATCGTTAAACGCATCGCTCGACGCAACGCTTGATGTATCGATAGACAAATCGTATGACAGATCGCACGAGTCCTCGTACGACAAATCTCGCGACTCGTCGTATGACAAATCGCGCAATTCCTCGTTCCAAAAATCGTACGATAAATCGTATACGAAGTCGTCTGACTCCTCGTACGAAGAATCGGGCAGTAAATCGTCCGAGTCTGCATACGACAAAGCGAAAAGCTACAGTGAAAGCAGCTCTTATGATTTGAGCAACACCTACTCCTATCAAGTGCTGACTCCAACTGGCTGGGCCAACCCTGTGACCAACACTGCAACCCTGAGTGGTTCGGTGAATGGCGGCAGCGGCAACCTGGGCGTCAACGTGGCTGCTGGTGTGGGCAACCAACAAAGCAACTCGCTGGCCATTTCCAACAACTCGTTCTAATGGCTGTCTTTGGAGGCCCCCTTACGGGGGCCTTTTTCAACACCTCTTGGGGCGTCCCATCATGCGCATTACTGCCTTGGCATTTTTGCTTTGCGTGGCCAGTGTGATCGAGGCTGCACAAATGCCGCTTTCCGTCCTGCCGGGTGGCGCGCTGGTGTACAAGCCGATCCAGAGCGTTCGCGAACGTAAATTTGAGGACCTGGTACAACAGAAAACCGACTTCAGTTGCGGCGCGGCTGCGCTGGCGACCATCTTGCGCCAAGCCTATTGGCTGGACGTGAATGAAGAGCAGATCATCGAAGGCATGCTTGCACACTCCGATCAAGATCTCGTCCGCGTACAGGGCTTCTCCATGCTCGACATGAAGCGTTACGTGGAAAGTATCGGCATGCGGGCCCGTGGCTATCGGGTAG
This sequence comes from Pseudomonas sp. BGI-2, assembly GCF_004310295.1. Taxonomy (GTDB): domain Bacteria; phylum Pseudomonadota; class Gammaproteobacteria; order Pseudomonadales; family Pseudomonadaceae; genus Aquipseudomonas. Next base: position 161,235 of record NZ_SISB01000001.1, read on the forward strand.
CGCCGGAAACGTTGAGCGACATCAGAATTCCGGTGGTGGTACTCATGGATATTCGTGGCTACAAACACTTTGTGGTCATGCAAAGAATCCATAACGGCTGGGTCTATATCGGAGATCCGGTACTCGGTCATAAACGTTACAAAGTCGATGACTTCGTCAAAGGCTGGAACGGCATCATCTTTGCCGTCATCGGCCAGGGCTACGACAAAACCAATGCATTGCTCGACCCACCCATGCCGCTGACCGCCAAGAACCGCATAAACGCCTTCAGCCCGGTGCAAGACGCAGAGTTGATGGATTTCGGATTCATCCAAAGCGACTTCTTCTAATAACAAAGGAGCACGACGCTCCGGGAGCATCCCATGAAGACTCCAATCTGGCTGGCCGTGCTTTGCCTGGCCGCCAGCCTGCCGACCGAGGCACAGACATTCAAACCCATCGAACTGAAAGACCAGGAATTGGCAACCCTGCGTGGCCGCTATGTCATGCCGGGACGGATTGTCAGCTTCGGCATTGCGATGACCAGCACTTGGCAAAATGCCAACGGTGAAGTGATCGGCGCAACGTCCACGATGCAAATTCAACAATCGACCATCAAGCCACAGTTCTATGTGTCAATGATCGACGAAAAAGGTAATGGCTCAGCGCGCTCGCAAGGCGCGAGCACTGGCACGGGCACCGTCACTGGCGGCAGCGGCCTCAACACCACCGAGGGCGTCACTCAAGTCGTGCGTGCTGCCGGCGACAATAATACTGCCTACAACAACGTTGATATCAACGTCTCAAAGGCTAGCCAGGGGACAGCCACGCAACAACCACAACAAACGCAACAGCAGGGCCAGGCATTGACCGCAGGCTCAACGTTGGTTGGCAACAATGGCGCCGGCTCGCTGAGCATTTCCTCAACCGGGACTGGTGTGCAACTCAACATCGTAGCCAACAACAATCAGGGCAGTACCGTACAACGCCTGGCCCAGGGTGGGCTGATGCAGAATACGACTTTGCTCGGCAGTAGCAATCAGGTCCGCAACCTCACTTCCTTCAATGTCGTGCTGCGTGACAATGTGCCGACAGCCGGATCGGTGAGCGGCAACCTGGACCAGCTTAAAGGTCTTCGCACTATCGGATTCTGATCTACGCTCAGTCTCATCAGAGTCAGAAGGGACTACTAACCCATGCACCGATCTTTAACGTTCAGAGCTTTTGTCTGTTTGAGTAGCCTGGCCCCGACCACTTTGCTATACGCAGCACCGGACCCCCAGGTCGAAATCCTAAAACAAGAACTCATGGAGTTGAAACAGCGTTACGAAGCACAACAGAACGCGCTGATGGTCCTTGAGCAACGCGTTCGCCAAGTCGAAGAAGCACCGGCGACACCCGCTCCCAAACGCCTGACCAAATCCCCCGCCGAACCGGCCAGGGGTGGCCAGGCGGTGGCCGCCGGTGCGCCGGGAACCACAGGCAGTTCCTATGGCCAATCGCTCAAGGATGATTCGGAGCCTGCGCAAAGCGTTTCCAACCTTTATGACGAAGCCAGCGGCTTCTTCGGTGGCGGCAAGTTCAGCGTCGAAACCGGCCTGACCTACACGCATTACGATACCCGTGCATTAACGCTCAACGGCTTTCTGGCACTGGACTCGATTTTTCTCGGCAACATCAACCTCGACCGCATCAAGGCCGACAACTGGACACTGGACCTGACCGCCCGCTACAACGTGGCGCAACGCTGGCAGTTCGACATCAACGTCCCCGTGGTTTATCGCGAATCGACGTATTCCTCCGGTGGCGCCGGAGGCGCAGGTCCGGTGACGTCGGACGCAACCGTTACGCGGGATCCGACCATCGGCGACGTGAACGTTGGCATTGCTTACAAGTTTCTGGACGAGTCGGCAAATCTGCCCGACGCGGTCGTTACACTGCGCGTCAAGGCACCAACCGGTGACGACCCTTACGGCATCAAGCTGATCGAAGACCCGAACAACGACAACCTCGCGGTACCCGAGGACTTGCCTACCGGCAATGGTATCTGGTCGATCACCCCGGGGATTTCGCTGGTCAAGACGTTCGACCCGGCCGTACTGTTCGGCAGCCTGTCCTACACCTACAACGTGCAGGACTCTTTCAGCGACATCAGCCCTCAGGTCGGCTCCAAGGTGAAAGGGGACGTGAAGCTGGGCGATTCCTGGCAGGTCGGCGCAGGCATTGCATTCGCCTTGAACGAGAAGATGAGTATGTCGTTCTCGTTCACCGATCAGTTCGCCCGCAAGAGCAAGATCAGGCCTGACGGTGGCGACTGGCAATCGATCACCAACAGCGATTACAACTCTGCCAACTTCAACATCGGCATGACCCTGGCAGCAACCGATAACTTGACGATCGTGCCCAACCTGGCCATCGGCCTGACCGACGACTCGCCAGACTTTTCCTTCAGTCTGAAATTCCCGTACTACTTCTGATCCGGCACCCACAAAAAACCCGCTTTTTCGGCGGGTTTTTTTGTTGATCCTGTAGGAGCGAGGCTTGCCCGCGAAGAACGATAGCGCGGTGATTCAGTTAAACTGCGTAGCGTTCTTCGCGGGCAAGTCGGATCGCCGTACCGCTCGCTCCTACGGGTCTGCAATCGCTCATCGTATCTGATGCTTGTGCAACAAACGGTAGAAGGTAGGCCTGGAGATCCCCAGCACCTTGGCGGCGATGCTCAAATTATCGCTGTGGCGGTTAAGAACATCGCACAAGGCCTGGCGTTCAGCGCGGGTCTTGTAGTCTTCCAGCGTGCCCATCGGCGCGGCAAAGGGCTGTTGGCTGATCAGCCCCAGGTCTCGCGCTTCGATCTGCCGCCCTTCGGCCAGCACCAACCCGCGACGTACCCGGTTGGCCAGCTCGCGAACGTTGCCCGGCCAGTCGTGCTTGCCCATGGCAATCAAGGCGTCTTCGCTGAAGCTGCGAGGACGGCGGCCGGTTTCATGACTGTAGAAGTGAGAAAAGTGATTGGCCAGCATCGATAAGTCGCCATGACGCTCACGCAGGGGCGCGGTGACAACTTGCAGTACGTTCAGGCGATAGTACAAATCCTCACGAAAGCGTTTCTTCTCGATCGCCGCCTCAAGGTCGACGTGAGTCGCCGCCAATACCCGCACATCCACCGGAATCTGCTGACTGCCGCCGACATGCTCGATGTGTTTTTCCTGCAGGAAGCGCAGCAGATTGGCTTGCAGCTCCAGTGGCAGGTCACCGATCTCATCGAGAAACAGTGTGCCGCCATTTGCCGCTTCGATCCGGCCGACCTTACGTTGGTGGGCGCCGGTAAAGGCGCCTTTCTCGTGGCCAAACAGTTCGGACTGGATCAAGTGTTCGGGAATGGCCCCGCAATTGATCGCTACGAAAGGTTTGCTGTGACGCTGGGATTGTCGATGGAGCGTGCGGGCGACCAGTTCTTTACCGGTACCGCTTTCGCCCCGGATCAGGACCGGAGATTCGGTGGGCGCCAGTTTGCTGAGTAACTTACGCAGTTCACGAATCGGTTTGCTGTCGCCCAGCAGCTCATGCTCAGGCTGATCAATGTGAACGGTGCCCTGCCCACGCAGGCGCGCCATGCCGAACGCTCGTCCCAGCGTGACTTGTACCCGGGAAACGTCAAACGGCAAGGTATGGAAGTCAAAAAACCATTCGCAAACAAAATCACCGACATTTTGCAGGCGCAGGACTTCCTGGTTGAGTACGGCAATCCACTCGGTGCCGCTGCGGCTGATCAACTCTTTGACGGCTTCCGGGCGTTCCAGATGAAAGGGTTGTAATCGCAAGAGGCCAACGTCGCACGTTCGGTCGGCGGCATTCTCCAGGGAACAGCTGTCAACATCCCAGCCCACAGAGCGCAGACCCGGCAACAGACGATGGCAGTCATCACAGGGGTCAACTACTAACAGACGTCGTAACGCAGGCGTTTCGATCATGACTGTTCCTTGACGCCAAACTTTAGGAAATATTATTAAAAAACAGTCGTTTGGCGGATCTGGCTGTAACATTAGCAAGAATTTGACGCACCCTTGTACCGTTTGACTATAGGAACGTCGCGTTATTAGTTATAAGAACAAGTTTGTTAGTTACCTAACGAGTTCAACCTTTCATTCAGCTTTCAAAACCTGCCCCTGCATTGAGTATATGAAAGAAAGTTGAAATTTCTTTTGATTGTGTGTGACCTGACCCCCGGTTGAGGGCATCAGTACAAGTAACCAGCCGAACGGTAAGCCCAACCGACGGCCTGTCACTTGATTGGGCATAAAGAGAGAAGACCCCATGACCGCCCCGCTCCGTATCAACGAAGCTCTTTTGATTGCCGGCCGTGCATTTGAACCTTTCCAATGCGTGGCCTGGGCCCCACAAGACGGCAATGGCGAACTTAGCCTGACCATTATCGATCGCACCAATGCCCACATCGGCCGCACACAGATTCCAAGCAGTGCGTACTCTGATCCTGAGCAACTTGAACACATCCTGGAAGAAGCTCGCGCCGTACTGAGCGAGGATGGTTACACGCTGCAATCTTGGTCCATGCCGCACTAAGGGTTTTGGCGGATTACTCAAGTGTGATCCGCCCCCCTCGCCATTCTTTTAGTGGCTGTTTTCGGTAGTCATTGCCCCCGTCTTCCAACTTGCCTGCCACGAATTACTTGGCAGGCTTGTCAATGGTTCGAAAAGACACTGTTCTGGCACAAAACGACCCTCCATCCGTTAGTTGTGACAGTTGTGCAATCGATCATTCAGGGATTGAATGTTTTGCACACGCAGTTGCCCTCCCGGTACCCGGGTTTCGGTCAGCTCGCAAGGAGATGCGCGCATGCCAGACCAGACTGCTTTTGCCCGACCTGCAGCGCAGTACACGGCCGGTCATCTCGATAAAAGTTTTGCCTCCAACGGCAAAACCCAAGTGTATTTCGCCGGCAGTACGTCGAGCATCGCCAACAGCGTGGCGATCGACTCGAGCGGTCGCGTGCTGGTGGCGGCAAAGGTCGGCACTCGCGACGGCCATTGCTTTGGCCTGGCCCGCTTGCTTGAAGACGGCTCGGCGGACCTGGCATTCGGCACTCGCGGCAGCGTCATCGGGCAATTCCAGCGCGGTTATGAGGCAATGGCGGGCAAAGTCCTTGTCCTGGCCAACGGGAATATTCTGGTCGCCGGCCTGCACTATCAAGACGCTCACCAGACGTTGCCGGCCCTGGCGCTGTTCGACTCTCAAGGTCACCCGGTCAGGGATTTTGGCGACAATGGACGCTGCGTCATACGCCTGCCGGGAAATCTGTCACTGGGCATGCGCGACGCCTGGCTCCCTCCCGGGGTGCCGGGGGCCGAAGCCTGCGACGTTAAGGTTCAGGCTGACGGCCGAATCCTACTACTGGCCAATCACCATTTCGAACTGGCCGATCACGTTGGCCTGCTGATTCGCCTTACCTGCAATGGCGAGTTGGATAGCGCCTTCAATGGCCGCGGCTTTGTCATCGTCAGGCATTTGCTGATGAACTCCTGGCTCAGCAGCCTGATGGTGCAGCGGGACGGTCGGATCATGGTCGGCGGTTCGATCAATTTCCCTGAAGAAGGCTTGCTGGCGCGCTACCTGCCCGACGGCAGCCTGGATGATAGCTTCGCCGTGGATGGATTCATGACCTTCAGCGTTCAGGGGCACAGCGCCCAAGTCAGCCAGATCGTCCAGCAGGACAATGGCGACTTGCAGTGTTTTGGCACCAGCCGCGACCCGATGCATTGCCTGGCGCTGAAACTGCAAAGCAACGGTCGCCCGGACGCTCGTTGCAACGGTGGCCAGCCACATCTGCTGAAAGTCGGTCTCAGCGGCTGTCAGTGGACCGCCGCCCAACTCCAGCCAGACGGCCGCGTGCTGACGGTTGGCGCCACCATTGGCGGAGTCGAAGCCGACTTCCTCCTGGCCCGGTACTTACCTGGCGGGCAGCTGGATCCCGGCTTTGCCGAGGGCACCTGCTGGGTTCGCACCCGTTTGGGCCGCAGCCTGGACACCGCCACCTCGATGGCCGTTCAGGCGGATGGAGGGATTGTCGTAGGCGGTTATTCGCTGGATGGCAACTATCGGGCGGTTGTGGTGCGCTATCTCGGTCAGGACAACCACTTTTCCCACACTTGATCTTCCCTTCGGCTTACGGCAAGTTGCGCGCTTCTTAATACAAGGAGTAGCCGATGTCCGGTTCAATGGCCCACGCCTTCGCGCACAATTTCCTCGGCCACTCACCCCGCTGGTACAAGGCGAGCATTGTCGGCTTCCTGATACTCAACGCCCTGGTGTTGTGGACAGTAGGTCCGGTGGCGGCCGGTTGGCTGCTGGTGCTGGAATTCATCTTCACCCTGGCCATGGCCCTCAAATGTTATCCGCTGATGCCCGGCGGGTTGCTGCTGATTGAAGCGCTGCTGCTGAAAATGACCACGCCGCAAGCGCTCTATGACGAACTGGTGCACAACTTCCCGGTGATCCTGCTGCTGATGTTCATGGTAGCGGGCATCTACTTCATGAAAGACCTGCTGTTGTTTCTGTTCTCGCGCCTGTTGCTGGGGGTTCGCTCCAAGGCCCTGCTGGCCTTGATGTTCTGCTTCCTCTCGGCATTTCTGTCGGCGTTCCTCGATGCCTTGACGGTGACGGCGGTGATCATCAGTGCTGCCGTGGGGTTTTACTCGGTGTATCACCGCGTCGCCTCGGGCAATGATCCGCGTCAGGACAGTGAGTTCAGCGATGATCAGCACCTACCCAAACTGCATCATGACGACCTCGAACAATTTCGTGCGTTCCTGCGCAGTCTGCTGATGCACGGCGCCGTGGGCACGGCATTGGGCGGCGTCTGCACATTGGTTGGCGAGCCGCAAAATCTGCTGATCGGCCACGAAATGGGCTGGCACTTTTTCGAGTTCTTTCTTAAAGTCGCGCCCGTTTCATTGCCGGTATTGGTCGCAGGTCTGGTGACCTGCGTCCTGCTGGAGAAATTGCGCTGGTTCGGATACGGCACGCTGATGCCGGACAACGTGCGCACCGTACTGGCCAATTACGCTGCCGAAGACAACGTCAAACGCACCTCGCGCCAGCGTGCAGCCCTGATCGTTCAAGGGTTGGCGGCACTGATTCTGATTGGCTGCCTGGCGTTTCACGTGGCTGAAGTGGGTTTGATCGGTTTGATGGTGATCGTGTTGATCACCGCCTTCACGGGCATCACCGACGAGCACCGTATCGGCAACGCGTTCAAGGACGCCATGCCGTTCACGGCATTGCTGGTGGTGTTCTTCGCGGTGGTCGCGGTGATCCACGATCAGCAGTTGTTCACGCCGCTGATCCAGTGGGTGCTGGCGCTGCCGGCCGATCAGCAGCCAGGCATGTTGTTCATTGCCAACGGATTGCTGTCGGCCATCAGCGATAACGTGTTTGTGGCGACCATTTACATCACCGAAGTGAAACAGGCGTTCATCTCCGGCCACATGAGCCGTGAGCACTTCGAAACGCTGGCCATTGCGATCAATACAGGCACTAACCTGCCGAGCGTGGCGACGCCTAATGGCCAGGCGGCGTTTCTGTTTTTGCTGACGTCGGCGATTGCGCCGCTGATTCGCCTGTCATATGGGCGGATGGTGTGGATGGCGTTGCCGTATACGGTGGTGATGGGTGTGCTGGGTTGGTACGCCGTCAGCTACTGGCTGTAACACAATCCTAAATGTGGGAGCGGGCTTGCTCGCGAATGCGGTGTGTCATTCAGCATAAATATTGACTGACACACCGCTTTCGCGAGCAAGCCCGCTCCCACATTGGTTTTAGGTGAACTGGCGAGGGAGGATGTATTGCTCAATCGCCTGGGCCGCGCCGTCTTCGGTGTTGGTGCCTGTCACCACATCGGCCTGGCGCTTCACCGCTTCTTCCGCCTGCCCCATGGCAATTGACAATCCGGCGCGATGAAACATCGCCGGGTCATTGCCGCCATCGCCCATCGCAGCGGTCTGCTCCAGCGGCACACCGAGAAACTCGGCCAGTGTCGCCAACGCAGCGCCCTTGTTCGCCTGCATTGCCGTCACGTCCAGATACACCGGTTGCGAGCGCGAGACCTGTGCCTGGCCCTCCACTTTCGGCAATAACTGCGCTTCCAGTTCGATCAACAGTTGTGTGTTGCTGCTGGTGGCAACGATCTTGTCGATGCGCGTCAGAAACGGCTCGAAACTCTCGACCACCACCGGCGGATAACCGAGGCCGTGCTGCTCGCGCGGGACCATCGGCCCACTCGGGTCTTTCAGCAACCAGTCGCCGCCACTGAACACCCAGACTTCAACGTCCGGCTGATCGGCAAACAGTGCCAACGCCGTCAGCGCAGCCGTTGCCGGTAAATAATGCGCGACCAGCAAACTGCCGTCGGGATTGACGATCGTGCCGCCATTGAACGCCGCCGTTGGCAGATCGACGCCGAGGGCTTCGATCTGCTGCAACATGGCTTTCGGTGGACGCCCGGTGGCCAGGCTGAACAGCACGCCAGCCTCGCGCAAGGATCGGACGGCCTCAATGGTGCGCTGGCTGAGCGTGTGATCGGGCAGCAGCAATGTGCCATCCATGTCGCTCAGCAGAAAACGGATGGGTTGTTGCGTGACGTCACTCATCCGAGACCATGCCAGACGCGACCGTCGCGGGCCAGCAGCTCATCAGCCGACTTCGGGCCGTTTTCGCCGGCCGGATAGCGCTGCACGCTCGCGTCCAGTTGCCAGGCATCGAGGAATGGCTGCACGGCGCGCCAGCCGTTTTCGATGTTGTCGGCGCGCTGGAACAGCGTCTGATCGCCAGTCAGGCAATCGTAGATCAGCGTTTCGTAGCCGGTGGACGGCTGCATTTCAAAGAAATCCTTGTAGGCAAAACCCAACTCGATATTGGCCATTTTCAGGGCCGGCCCGGGCCGCTTGGCCAGCAGGTCGAACCACATGCCTTCGTTGGGTTGAATCTGGATGCGCAGGTAGGTCGGTTGCAACTCATCGACCTCGGTATCGCGGAACTGCGCGTACGGCGCAGGCTTGAAGCAAATGACGATCTCGGTGTCGCGCACGCTCATGCGCTTGCCGGTGCGCAGGTAGAATGGCACGCCGACCCAACGCCAGTTGTCGATCATGACTTTCAGCGCGACGTAGGTTTCGGTATTGCTGTCCGGCGCTACGTTGCCTTCCTCACGATAACCGGCCAAGGGTTTGCCATCGAGTTCGCCGGCCGCGTATTGGCCACGCACCGAGTTGGCCCGCGCCTCTTCCGTGGACCACGGACGTATCGCGCCGACCACTTTGGCTTTCTCGCCACGGACCGCATCGGCGCCAAAGGCTGCCGGCGGTTCCATCGCCACCATCGCCAGCAACTGGAACAGGTGATTGGGCACCATGTCCCGCAGGGCGCCGGTGTGTTCATAAAAACTGCCACGGGTTTCCACGCCGACGGTTTCGGCGGCCGTGATCTGCACGTGGTCGATGTAATGGTTATTCCAGAACGCTTCGAACAGGCTGTTGGAGAACCGGCTGATCAGGATGTTCTGCACGGTTTCCTTGCCCAGGTAGTGATCGATCCGGTAGATCTGGTTTTCCGACATCACCTTGAGCAAACACGCGTTCAACGCTTCAGCGGTGTGCAGATCGGAGCCGAATGGTTTTTCGATCACCACCCTTCTGAAGGCTTCGGGTGTTTCTTGCAGCAAGCCGGCGGCGCCGAGACGGCGCACCACCTCACTGAAAAAACGCGGCGCGGTGGCCAGATAGAACACCGCGTTGCCGGTGCCGCTGGCGGCGATTTTTGCCGCCAGCGCTTGATAAGTGCTGTCGTCCAGGAAGTCGCCCTGGACGTAGCTGATGCCTTTGGCAAGCTTGGCCCACAGCGCCGGGTCAAGGGCTGCGTCGCCCTTGCCGACTTTGGTGGCCGCTTCGGTCCGAATGAAATCTTCGAGCTTCTGCGCAAAGGCTTCGTCACTGATGGCGTTGTGGTCAACGCCAATGATCCGCAGTCCATCGCCAAGCAGACCGTCGCGACTCAGGTTATACAGCGCCGGCATCAGCAAGCGCTTGACCAGGTCACCATGGGCACCGAACAGAAACAGCGTGGTCGGTGGTGCGGGTTCTGCCTTGGATTTATTGCGGATCAGACGGGTCATTTTTTCGCAGTCTCCACATGGCCGCCGAAGCCGAAGCGCTGGGCCGAAAGGATCTTGTCACCAAAGGTGCCTTGACCGCGCGAACGGTAGCGGGAGAATAGCGAGTTCGACAGCACGGGTACGGGCACCGATTGTTCCATGGCGGCTTCGATGGTCCAGCGACCTTCACCGCTGTCAGCGACCGAGCCTGAGTAACCGTCGAGTTTCGGATCGCTGGCCAGTGCGTCGGCGGTCAGGTCGAGCAACCAGGACGACACGACGCTGCCACGGCGCCAGACTTCGGCAATGTCGGCCACGTTAAGGTCAAAACGCTGATCTTCCGGCAGGTTGGTGCTGGCCTTGGTCTTGAGGATGTCGAAGCCTTCGGCGAAGGCCTGCATCATTCCGTATTCGATGCCGTTATGGATCATCTTCACGAAATGGCCAGAGCCTGCTGGACCGGCGTGAATGTAACCGCGCTCGGCGCGATCGTCTTCCGACTTGCGGTCCTTGGTGCGAGGGATATCGCCCATGCCCGGTGCCAGGCTGTCGAACAGCGGATCAAGGCGTTTCACCACCTCGGCTTCGCCGCCGATCATCATGCAGTAACCACGCTCCAGGCCCCAGACGCCGCCGGACGTGCCGACATCGATGTAGTGCAGGCCTTTCTCCGACAGGGTTTTCGCCCGGCGGATGTCGTCCTTATAGAAGGTGTTGCCGCCGTCGATGATGGTATCGCCGGCTTCGAGCAAGGTGCTCAGGGTGTCGATGGTGTCTTCGGTCGGCGCGCCGGCCGGCAGCATGACCCACACCGCACGTGGTTTGGCCAGGCCTGCGACCAGCGCCGGCAGGTCGATGACGCCCTTGGCGCCTTCTGCGGCCAGAGTGTCGACGAAGGCGGTATTGCGGTCGTAAACAACGGTGGTATGCCCGTTGAGCATCAGGCGACGCGCAATATTTCCGCCCATGCGGCCCAGTCCAATAATCCCGAGTTGCATGTGCTGATGCTCCCTACTACAAATAAAATGTGTCAAAGGTTATAGCCCAACGCGACTAATGTGGGTTAGTCCAGAGCGCTGGCGTGAAGTTTCCGGGCATTGTGCCCGATCCTGACTGATAACGTCAGAAATCGAACTGAAGACACAACGACCCTGAAAAATAAAAAAGTTCCCTTCAGGGGCAAAAGAAATCAAAATTGGCGCCGATAGTAGATAAGCACCGATGTCGGGGCGGATTTACAGTTGAGACAGCCATTTGCGAGGTGAGCAATGGGCACAGTACAAGCAGCACGGCCAGCACAAACCCTTTACGTCACGATCCGTCGTGATGAATTGCGCCAGTTGAAAGAAGAGCGCGACCTGTTGAAGCAGGAACTCGCGCAGCTGCGCTTACTCACACAAAGCTCTTCGGCTCAGCCTTTGCCCGTCACCCAGCGTGCTCCCCACGCCTGATCCCCTCGCTTGATTCGGAAACAGCCCTCTGCTGTTTCCGACACCGCTTCCCTGCCTTGCCGTTTGTGGCAACTCACAAAGTTTTCACACCGACCTGTTGATACTCCGGCTCATTATGGCCGCTCGGTATCCGCGCGGCCTCTGTTCGTCGGCAACATGGAAGGCTCCCGACGGGTCGACGTGATTTCTTGGCTGGAGCGCTGAATGACTGTGTTTAAACGCAGCACTACGACTGCGAAAGGTTTCGATTGGGCAGGATTTCTCTGGCTGTTCCTGTTCTTCTGGTATTTTTCCGGCATTACCCAACTGCTGATTCAACTGACGGGCACCTCGGGTTTCACCGGGTTCCGCCAGGCCTTTGTGATGAGTGCCATCTGGCTCGCGCCGATGCTGCTGTTCCCTAGACAGACACGAGTGTTGGCCGCGCTGATTGGCGTGGTGCTGTGGGCCTGTTCGATGGCCAGCCTGGGTTATTTCTTCATCTATCAGCAGGAATTTTCCCAGAGCGTCATCTTCATCATGTTCGAATCGAACATCTCTGAAGCTGGCGAGTACATGACCCAGTATTTCGCCTGGTGGATGGTGGCGGCGTTCCTCGCCCACACGCTGTTCGCGTATTTCCTGTGGACTCGCTTGCGCCCGGTGTACATGCCCCGCGGTCGAGCGCTGGTAGCCGCGACCGCCATCCTGGTAGCCGTGGTCGGTTACCCGCTGATCAAGCAAACCGCGCGCACCGGTAGCCTGGCCGGCGGCTTCGAGAAATTCGAAACCCGTATCGAGCCGGCGGTGCCTTGGCAGATGGCGGTGGCGTATCACCGTTACCTAGACACGCTGGCCGGCATGCAAGACATGCTCGACAGCGCGAGCAAGATTCCACCACTGAAGAACCTCAAGGACACGATGGCCAACCAGCCAGCGACCCTGGTGCTGGTGATCGGCGAGTCCACCAACCGTCAGCGCATGAGCCTCTACGGCTACCCGCGTGAAACCACGCCGGAACTGGACAAGCTCAAGGATCAGATGGCGGTCTTCAACAACGTCATCACCCCGCGCCCGTACACCATCGAGGCGTTGCAGCAGGTACTGACCTTCGCCGACGAAGAAAACCCGGACCTTTACCTGTCCACGCCGTCCCTGGTCAGCATGATGAAACAGGCGGGCTACAAGACCTTCTGGATCACCAACCAGCAAACCATGACCAAGCGCAACACCATGCTCACGACCTTCTCCGAACAGGCCGACGAGCAGGTGTACCTGAACAACAACCGCAACCAGAACGCCGCGCAGTACGATGGCGACGTCATCGCGCCGTTCAACAAGGCACTGGCAGACGCCGCGCCGCGCAAGCTGATCGTTGTGCACTTGCTCGGTACGCACATGAGCTATCAGTACCGTTATCCGCCAACCTTCAACAAGTTCACCGATCGCAAAGGTGTGCCCGAGGGCGTTCGTGACGATCAGGTGCCGACCTACAACAGCTACGATAACGCCGTGCTGTACAACGACTTCGTGGTGTCGAGCCTGATCAAGGACTACGCCAAGTCCGATCCGAACGGCTTTCTGATGTACCTCTCGGACCACGGTGAAGATGTCTTCGACTCCCCGGGCCACAGCACGCTGGGGCGCAACGAGGCCAAGCCGACGTCGCCGATGTATACCATTCCGTTCATGGCCTGGGCTTCGCCGAAATGGCGTGAAACCCACGACTGGAGTTTTGCCGGTGACCTGGCGCGGCCGTACAGCAGCTCTCACCTGATCCACACCTGGGCGGATCTGGCGGGTTTGAGTTTTGACGAACTGGACCGCAGCAAGAGCCTTGTGAGCGACAGCTTCAAGCCGCGTCCGTTGATGATCGGTAATCCGTACGAGCGTCAGTCGCGCCCGTTGATCGACTTCAGCCTGATGAAGCCCAAGGGCAAGCCTGGCGATCCGGAGGTTGCGCATAATTAATCCATGGCTCCAGCGCACACCTAGCAGCTGGCGAAGCCCTGTGGGAGCGGGCTTGCTCGCGAAGGGGCCGCCAGCTTCTACATCATCGTTGACTGACACACCGCTTTGGCGAGCAAGCCCGCTCCCACAGGGCTTCGCCAGCTGCCACAGGTCTCGTGTTTCCAGCTTTCTTCTGCATGAAAGCCACCTCCGAAACATCTTAAAATAACAATTATTCTCGTTTAGAACTAAATCCCCTCCTCCCCCTTCGTCTTTGAACAAACGGAATTTTTCCCTCGAAGACAAGGAGTCGGCCGCGATGTTCGCGCCTATCACCCGTTCCATGACCTTTACCCTGGGCCTGTGCAGTGCTGCACTGAGCCCCGATCTGCTGGCTGAAACCGTCCCCGATCAAGAGCCAAGCCGCACCCTTGAACTGGGCATCACCAATGTGACCGCCCAGGGTTTGGGCAGCACCACCGAAAACACCGAGTCGTACACCACCGGCGCCATGAGCACCGCGACGCGGTTGAACCTGTCGATCAAGGAAACGCCGCAATCGGTGTCCGTGGTCACGCGCCAGCAGATGGACGATTTCAAACTCGGCACGCTCTCCGAAGCCATGAGCCAGACCACCGGCGTGGTGGTTCAGCACAACGACTCGGACCGCGTCAGCTATTCGTCCCGCGGTTACTCGATCAACAATTTCCAGATCGACGGGATGCTCAACACCTTCAGCTACATGAAGTCTGATTCCGACACCATCATTTACGACCGCATCGAAGTGGTTCGCGGCGCGACCGGCCTGACCACGGGTGCCGGCGATCCTTCAGCGACGATCAACATGGTGCGCAAACGGCCGACCGCGCAATGGAAAGCCCAGACCGGTGTCAGCGGCGGCAGCTATGACGATTACTACAGCTATGTGGACGTTGGTGGACCGCTGGCTTTCGACGGGCGCCTGCGCGGTCGCGGTGTACTGGCCTATCGCGACAGCGGTTCCTACCGTGACAAGTACCAGCAGCAACGGGAAGTCGGCTACGGGATTCTCGAAGCCGACCTGACCGACGACACCGTGCTCGCCGTGGGTTACGACTATCAGGACAAGCAGGTGCAAGGCACCTCCTGGGGCACCGTGCCCTACTGGAACGCTGACGGCAGCAAAGCCAACCTGGGACGCTCCACCAACATGGCCACGCCGTGGAGTTCGTGGCCGCTGAAGGACAAGACCGCGTTTGCCACGCTGAACCAGCAACTGGGCGCCGGCTGGCAGCTCAAGGCGGCCTACACCCACCGCGAGAGTGACACCGACGGCAAGATTTACTATGGCGGTGGCGGTTTCCCCGAGGCGGATCGCAGCGGCATGTTCGCCAACGTCAGCCACATGGTCGGCACGCAAAAAATGAAGGCCTATGACTTCAACGTGTCCGGCCCATATTCGTTGTTCGGACGCGAGCACGAAATGATGATTGGCTATGGCGAAGCCGAACGCAGCGAAGACAACCCTTACACGGTAGACGGCGCACGGTCGTCGGATTACGAGAAAGTCCCTGACTGGAAGTACATGGGCGGCATTCCCAAATTCCCCGACACCGTCACCAGCCTGAAAGGGTCCGATGAAAGCACCCGGCAAAAGGCCGGTTACCTGGCCACGCGCCTGACCCTGACCGACGACCTGCACGCGGTACTCGGTAGTCGCTACGGCAGTTGGGAGATCTCGAAAAACACCTACACATACGACAGCAACCTGCAACGGACCGGTGTTGAAGCCATCAGCCAGCAGCACAACGACATGTGGACGCCGTACGCCGGGCTGCTCTACGACCTCACGCCTGAATACACGGTGTACGTGAGCTACACCGACATTTTCAAGCCGCAGGAGGATCGCGACAGCAATCACCAATACCTGGAGCCGGTGGTTGGCAGCAACTATGAACTGGGGCTCAAGGGCAGCCTGCTGGAAGAACGACTCAACCTCGCCACCGCGGTGTTCTGGAGCAAGCAGGACAACGTCGCCGAACGCGACGACTCGGTGCCACCGGACCCGGTCACCGGCGAGGAATTCTTCAAATCGGGGGGCAAGGGCAACAAGGTCCAGGGCTTTGAAGCCGAGGTATCCGGCGAGGTGATGGCGGGCTGGAACATGACGGCTGGCTACACCTACACCCACTCGGCCAATGGCGAGAAGCAGCGCAACAACACCAACCAGCCGTTGAACATGCTCCGCTTCTCCACGGCCTATCGCCTGCCCGGCGACTGGCAGGCACTGACCGTGGGCGGCGCGGTGAACTGGCAAAGCGACGTCTACCGCGCCGCCAGACGCCCGGTCGGCCGTGGCGCCGATGGCGAAATCATCACCGCCAGCACCAACATCCGCCAGGAGGCGTACACCGTGGTCAAACTGATGTCGCGTTACCAGTTCGACAAGCACCTGTCGGCTTCGCTGAACGTCGACAACCTGTTCGACAAAAAGTATTACGACAACGTCGGGTTCTACAACGGCGTCTATTGGGGCGACCCGCGCACGGTCACCCTGAGCCTGGACTGGAAGCTCTGAGGTGGTTAATTCCCAAATAACGGAATCGGCGGATAATGTCCCGGCAACATTGGTTCATGGATGAAAGGCACCCGATATCCGTAGTGGGAGGCAAACCATGAAACGTACCGCGTTGATCCTCGCCAGTCTGATGATGTTCGGTTCCACCGCTGCCTTTGCCGAAGGCGGCGCCGAACGAATGAGGTACTACTTCGAAACCCTGCGACTCAAACAACAGCAGGCTAATGGCGTCGAAACCAGATCTATTGAACTGCGGGTTCCGAACGATCAAACGGCACAGGTGACCGAAACCTATCGGCCGAACTAAACGATGACTGACGGGCGTCCTGATGGACGCCCTTTTTCATGCCCGATTGAAAAGCTTCAAGCGCCCAGCAGTACACCGCAAAAGCCGCCGAGCAGCACCAGCAACCACGGCGGGCATCGCCAGAACAGCAACGCCATCAATGCCAGCACCGCCAACAGCACATCCAGCGGGCCGAGGATCGAGGTGGTCCACAACGGCTGATACAACGCGGCCAGCAACAATCCGACCACCCCGGCGTTCACCCCGGCCAGCGCCGCTTGCACCCGGCCATTGCCACGCAAGCGCTGCCAGAACGGCAGGACGCCGATCACCAACAGCAGCGACGGCAGGAAAATCGCCAGTACGCACACCAGCGCACCACTCCAGCCGCTGATGGACGCGCCGAGAAACGCCGCGAACGTGAACAACGGCCCCGGCATCGCTTGAGCCGCGGCGTAACCGGCGAGAAACACGTCGTTGCTCAGCAATCCCGTGCCCACCACCTGACTTTGCAACAGCGGCAACACGACGTGGCCGCCACCAAACACCAGCGCACCCGTGCGGTAGAAGCCGTCGAACAGGCTGATCAGCGAGTCCGGCCAGCGGTGCGAAATCAGCGGTAAACCCAGAAGCAGAGCCACGAACAGGCCGAGCGCCAGCCAGCCTGCCAGTCGACTGACTCGAATCGACAGGCCCTCCTGCTGCGCTCCATTTGCGTTCTGTAGCAAGACCAACCCGATCAACGCCGCCACGGCCATCACCGTCATCTGCCCGGCAGACGTAGGCCAGAGCAACACCCCGACAGTCGCCACCAGCATGATGCCCACGCGCACCGGACCTCGGCATAACGTACGGGCCATTCCCCACACGGCGTGGGCAACCACGGCGACGGCGACGATTTTCAGCCCGTGAATCAAACCGGTCGGCAATGCCCAGCCACCGTGGGTGATGGCGAACGCCAACAGCGTCAGGATCAGTGCCGAAGGCAAAGTAAAACCCGCCCACGCCGCCAATGCCCCCGAATAGCCGGCACGGGACAAGCCCAGCGCCATGCCCACCTGACTGCTCGCCGGGCCCGGTAGAAACTGGCACAGGGCAATCAATTCGGCGTAAGCGGCTTCGCTCAACCAGCGCCGACGCTGAACGAATTCACTGCAAAAATAGCCCAGATGCGCGACGGGGCCGCCAAACGAGGTCAGCCCCAGACGCAGGAAGATCAGGAAAATCACCCACGGTTTGTCTGCCATGGGCGCCCTGCCCTGCGTGCCATCGAGGCTATTCATGGGGCGTTAAAGGTTCTTGGTCCAGAACAGCATTCGGCCATGGGCCGGGTCGATCATGCCGGGCGCAAATCCGAACTTGCCATATGACGCCTGCGCGACAGCATTGCCTTCGAGGACTTCCAGGGTGATCTTGCAGCAACCCCGTTGACGGGCGATGTCTTCAACCTTTTGCAGCATCCTCTGGCTCAACCCCAAGCCGCGAAACTTCGGCGCTACCGACACATCGTGCACGTTGACCAGCGGCCGGCACGCAAACGTCGAGAAACCTTCGAAGCAATTGACCAGCCCGGCTGGCTCGCCGCGGACAAACGCCAGTACGCTGAACGCATGAGGACGCTTGGCCAGCTCCCCCGGAAGTTGTTGCAGGAGGTCTTCGGGCAATGGCTGCTCGCCGCCCATCGGGTCTTCGGCGTAGGCATTGAGCACCACGCCGATGGCTTCGGCATGCAGTGGATTGGTGTAGCTGGCCTGAAGTACCAGAATTTCTGCGGATTCCTTTTCCATCGTCAACGTCCCGTCAAGTTGTCCCGGCACGTCTGTCGCACCGGGAGGTCGACGGACATTATCGCGAGGCGCCGTCTTCGACAACCCGAACCTTTCTCAAACGCCCCAGATCAGCGTTTCGGTCCAGCCCAGTTCGGTAAAATCCTCGGCCCTCAACCGCGATTCACCGGCGCAGAAAAATTCGTCCAGTTGCGGCGGTTTGACCGAAGTGCCGCTGAGCATGGCGTGAACCTGACCGCGATGATGAAGCTGGTGCTCGAACAGGTGCGACAGTAAGCGCAAACGGCTGTCATGTTGCGGCGTGTCCCGGGCGATGGTCACGATTCGCCCCAGGTCGGTGTCGCGCAATTGTTCGCAGTAGGCAATCAGGCGGCGGTCGACATACGCTTGTTCGCGCTGCAGCTCGTCGCCCGTCGTGAACGGTTCGTCCTCGGTGAAGAACACATAGCAATCAGGGTGCGGGTCGTGGCCGCGCAACTCCCGCTCCAGCGCATCCACGTAAAACCAGTCGCAGGTCAGGATGTGGTTGAGGGTGGCTATGAGGCTGGGAAAGAAGCTGACGCGCGGTGCCGCCAGTTCGGCCGGGGTCAACCGATTCCACGCTTTGGCGAGTCGGTAATTGGCCCAGGCATTCTGATAAGCCATGGTCAGCAAATGATGAGACAGGGGCTGATTCATCTTCGCGGCTCCCGGTAATTAGGCTTCGGCGAAACGTTGCAGCTGCATTTCCTGTAAACGGCTTAACGTGCGGCGGAACGGAAATTCCAGGTACCCCTCGGTGTACAGCACGGCCATCGGCACCTGCGCTTCGAGGTACAGCGGCACCTTACGGTCGTAGCACTCGTCCACCAGGGCAATGAAACGCCGGACACCGTCGTCATGCACTGACAATTGCGGCAGCTCGCGATCACCGGCCACGACCCGCTCGGCACCGTCTTCGGTGCCTCGGGCGATGCGTCCTTCGCGTTTCTGCGCGCTGAGATTGGGCACGTCACTCAACAGAATAGCGCTGAAGGTGTCGCACAGGGCCATGAAGTCCATGGCGGCAAACGGCTGTTCGCACAGGTCGGCGTAACGGCACCAGAGCACGGTGGCACTGGCCTGCACCACGTTGACTGAACGGTAACCGACCGTGATCGGCTCGTCGGACAGCGACTGCCCAACGGTCAGTGCCTTGAACACTTCACCGAGCGCGCTGGGCTGCCCGGGCGCCGTCACCCAGTAACGTTGCAGAGCAGCGCCGGGATGCAGGCGATGGTCTTCGCCGCCATCCACCGCGATCACCTGCATGTGCTTTTTGATTGCTTCAATGGCGGGGACGAAACGGTCGCGGTTGAAGCCATCGGCGTACAGCTGGTCCGGCGGCTGGTTGGAAGTGCAGACCACCACCACGCCCTGCTCGAACATCACCTGAAACAAACGCCCGAGGATGATCGCGTCGCCAATGTCGTTGACGAACAATTCATCGAAGCACAACACCCGCACTTCTTCGCTCAATTCACGGGCCAATGCCTTCAACGGGTCGGCGGTGCCGGTCAACTGAAACGAACGCTGATGCACCCAGCCCATGAAATGGTGAAAGTGCTGACGCCGGGCCGGGGCCTTCAGGTTTTCGTAGAACTGGTCCATCAACCAGGTCTTGCCCCGTCCGACCGGCCCCCAGAGGTAAACACCAGTGATCGGCGCGCGGCCTTCATGCAAGGCTTCGTGGCATTTTTGCAGCGCCCACACGGCATGTTCCTGGGCTTCGTCCTGGACGAAACCCTTCTGTTCGATGGCGTGTTGCCAGGCACTTAAGGGAGAGTCGACATTCATGCGCGGGAGTATGCCACGCGTCAGGATTTACAGAGAGATGTCTAGCCTGGCGATCTTGCCCTGTTCATTGAGGCGGAACATGTACCTCAGTTCCAGGGGACTGCCGGGAAATGTCCCGGAAATCAGGTTGTGCACCAGGACTTTGCCGGTGCGCAGCTGAACGTCGAGCACTTCGACCCGTGGTTCGTAACGTTGCGCAGTGTCTTGCATCCATTGGGCGATGGCTTGCGTGCCGATCCGGTGCTGGCCCTCATCGAACACGTTGGCATCCTCAGCGAAAAAACTGCCAACACGCGAGGTGTCGCGAGCATTGGCGGCGGCAATGTAAGCGGCGATGGCGGGTGCCAGTGAAGAGGCTGGATTGGACATGGGTGCGGCTCCTTGTTTATTGATTCTGGAGCCATGCTAGAACAGGTCTGTGTCAGTTCTTGTCAGGAGTGAAACGCCCGGCCTCATCCAGTTGCATTTGCTTGCGCCAGGTGCGCAACAAGTCGCTGCGCCGCCCCGGATAGCGTTCGCCCTGCTCATGGGCAGCGGAAATCCGGTCGGTGCGAAAGGTGCGATAGGCACTGCGCAACTCACACCAGGAGACAATGATCCGCACCTCATTGAGAAAGCCCAGCGCCAGTGGCCAGATCAACCGCTGACTGGGCACCTGATGGGCGTCCGCATAGTCGATATTCAGTTTGGACTGATCGCGGATAGCTTGACGAAAGACGCTCAACGGCACTGCATTTTGCGGATAACCATAACCGCGCGGGCCCGGCAGCACTGTCGGATTGCGCAATGCATCTTGAGCTTCAGGGGCCAACACGGCCGCAATCTTCGCCAGAGCGTCGGCCGCGGCTTTGCTCAACACCTCGTCGCCACGCTGATCCACGTAACGCAAACCCAGCACGATGGCTTCGGTTTCGTCAGCATTGAGCATCAGGGGCGGCAGAAACAAACCGCTGCGCAACACATAACCGACCCCCGCCTCGCCGAAGATCGGTGCGCCCAGCGCGGTCAGTTCGGCGATGTCGCGGTACAGCGTGCGTTCGGAAATCTCCAGTTCACCGGCGAGCATTGCAGCAGTGGCCGGACGACTTTTACCTCGCAGCACTTGCAGCAACGTGAGTAAACGAGTGGTACGCGACACGATCGGCAGGCTCTTTCCTGAAAAGTCGTCGGAGCTTAGCAGAGGCTGCTGTCAGAAACTGGCAGGAGCAAAAGGCTGCGCGGACGCTCAGTCACACCTACTTTGTGGCGAGGGGTCGACTGAAGAATCATTGCCCCGCAGGTCGGACCTTTTGCCCCGAATGAAAAAGCGCCTTGACGGCTCATATTACTCACATCATATTAAATACATGTTGCTGGACATTTATATCCTCTCCCCGGCGTCGTTCTTTAGGAGTTACCTCGTGCATTACATAGTCTTCGGCCGCAAAACCGGTTTGCGGGTTTCGGAACTGGCGCTGGGCGCCGGTAACATCGGCACCGGCTGGGGCGTCGCCGCTGGGTGGTGGGTTCCTCACGGGCAAGTACCGCAGCAATGATGAGAACAACCGCGCCGCCAAACTCGGCATGCTGATTCACACTGAGAAAAGCGCCCACGAAACCGCCCTGCTCGACACGTTGCTCGCGGTGGCGGCTGAACTTGGAGCCACGCCGACCCACGTGGCCATTGCCTGATTGCGGGAAAAGGCCAAGCGTTCGACGACGGCGCTGATTCCGATTCTTGGTTCACGTACTCGTGAGCAACTGGATGCGACATTGGGTGCGTTGAACGTGCAATTGAGTGCTGAGCAATTGTCGCGGCTTGATGAGGTCAGTGGTGTGTCGAAGGGTGTTCCGCATGAAACGATTGCCGGTTCGGCGGCGCGCTATACCGGGGCTGAGGCCCTCGATCTGCCAATTATCCCGGTCGCCTGAAAAAGCTTCGCGGGCAAGCCTCGCTCCAGGTTCGATGTGATCCTTGTAGGAGCGAGGCTTGCCCGCGAAGGCGTCTTACCGGTTGACCTTATGTCTGGCCGCATACAGGCACAGCATTTCCATCGCCAATGTCGCCGCCGCCAGTGAGGTAATGTCCGCATGGTCGTAGGCCGGTGCCACTTCCACCACGTCCATCCCCACCAGATTGATCCCGCGCAACCCGCCGAGTATTTCCAGCGCCTGCACCGTGCTCAAACCGCCGCATACCGGCGTTCCGGTGCCGGGTGCGAAAGCGGGGTCGAGACAATCGATGTCGAACGTCAGGTACACCGGGTTATCCCCCACCCGCGCACGGATCGCCTCGACAATCGCCTCACACCCTTGCCGATGCACTTGCCGCGCATCCAGCACCTCAAAGCCCTGGTGATCGTCATTGGTGGTGCGCAAACCGATCTGCACCGAGCGCGACGGATCCACCAGACCTTCCTTGGCCGCGTGCCAGAACATGGTGCCGTGATCGACGCGCTTGCCCTCTTCGTCCGGCCAGGTGTCGCTGTGGGCGTCGAAGTGGATCAACGACAGCGGGCCATGTTTGCGTGCATGGGCCTTGAGCAGCGGGTAACTGATGAAGTGGTCACCGCCGAACGTCAGCATCGCGCAACCGCCGTTGAGGATGTGCTCGGCGTGGGCCTCGATGCTTTCCGGCACCGAGTGCGGCGAGCCGTAATCGAAGTCGCAATCGCCGTAGTCAATCACCGCCAGATGATCGAACGGATCAAAGGTCCACGGCCAGTGGCGTTCCCAGGCGATTCCCGTAGAGGCGGCGCGAATGCCACGCGGTCCAAAACGCGCACCCGGGCGGTTGCTGGTGGCGGTGTCGAAGGGCACACCGCTGACCACCACGTCGACGCCGCGCAAATCACGGCTGTAGCGACGACGCATGAAACTGGTGATACCGGCGTAGGTACTTTCGGCGGCAGTACCAAAGAGGCTGTCGCGGGTCATGGCCTGATCGTTTTGCATCGGGACGTCCATGGTGATCTCCTTATTATTTATTGGCGGCTACGGAAAGTGGTCCACAGACGAGTGCGCAAGCGCATGTCCTTGAGGCTCATGCTGCGGTCGGCGTACAGCCGTTCGCGGGTGTCCGCCAGTGGGTAGATGTCCGGGTCGGTGCGCACGGCTTCATCCACCAGCGGGGTCGCCGCCTGGTTGGCCGTGGCAAAGAACAACGTGTTGGTCAGCGCCGCCACGGATTCGGGGCGCAACATGAATTCGATGAACGCCCGGGCCGCTTCGGGGTGCGGTGCGTCCTTGGGAATCGCCAGGTTGTCCTGCCAGACCAGCGTGCCTTCCTTCGGAATCCGGTAGGCCACCTCAAACGGTTTGTTGGCCTTGCGCGCCTGGTCGGCGGCCATGCTGGCATCGCCGTTGTAAGTCAATGCCAGGCAAACACTGCCATTGGCCAGATCGCTGATCTGCCGCCCGGTGGCGACGTACAGCACATTGGGCTGCAACTGATGCAACAACGCCTCGGCGGCTGTCAGATCAGCCTTGTCGGTGCTGTAGGGATCTTTACCGAGATAGTGCAATGCCAGGCCGATCACCTCTTGCGGCGAATCGAGAATCGCAATGCCGCAGTCCTTCAGCTTGCTGGCGTATTGCGGCTTGAACAGCAGGTCGAGGCTGTTGAGCGGCACACCCGGCAAGCGTTGTTGCACCGCTTCGACATTCATCCCCAACCCCAGCGTGCCCCAGGTATACGGCACGCCATAACGATTGCCGGGATCGACGGCGGCGAGTTTTTCCAACAGGTCCGGGTCGAGGTTGGCGTAGCCCTTGAGCCCTTCGTGATCAATCTCCTTCAGCGCACCGGCTGCCAAACCTCGGGCCAATACGCTGGATGACGGCACCACCACGTCATAGCCGCTGCCGCCGGTGAGCAGTTTGGTTTCAAGCACTTCCGAAGAATCGAACGTGTCGTAACGCACGTGAATGCCGGTTTCCCTTTCGAAACGCTGCAAGGTTTCAGGCGCTACGTAATCGGCCCAGCTGTAGAGGTTGAGGGTCTTTTCCTCAGCCTGGGCCGACACGGCCATGGCGAGGAACAGCGCGGGTAAACACAGCTTGATTGCGGGAGCCATGACGAACACCTGACCAGAGGAAGTGGTTGCAGCGTGCGCGCTCGGATACATTGGCGAAATATCAAGTTTGTTAACCTGACTTTATTGCGGAGTAATGTTTGATGCTCGGTCAACTCCACGACCTCGACCTGCAACTGCTGCGCTTATTTGTCCGCGTGGTGGAGTGCGGCGGTTTCAGCGCGGCGCAAGGTGAACTGGGTTTGAGCCAGTCGAGCATCAGCCAGCAAATGGCCAAACTCGAAACCCGGCTCGGCTATCGCTTGTGCAGTCGCGGCAAGGGTGGATTCAGGATCACGCCCAAGGGCGAACAGTTGCTGAGCGCAACACGCGGGCTGTTTGAATCCATCGAAGCGTTCCGCCATCAATCCAACGGCGTGGCGGGTCGTTTGATCGGCGAAGTTCGCCTGGGCTTGTCCGAGGCATTGGATCAATCGGTGCTGCAAAAAGTGGCCGATGCCATCCGGCGTTTTCGTGAACGTGACGAATCGGTGCGCATCGAGTTGATGAGCGCCATGCCCGGCGAGATGGAACGCCTGCTGCTGCAACAGCGACTGGACCTGGCGATCGGCTATTTCTCCCAGGTGCAAAGCGCGTTTGACTACCGCGAACTGTTCACCGAAACCCAACACCTGTACTGCGCCCCCGGGCATCCGCTGTTCACCGACGATGCGCCGGATGATCTGGCGTTGCAGGCGTGTGACCGGGTTGATCATCCTTATCGCTTTCTGCGCATGGATGAGCCCTTCCAAGGGAAGCTATGTTCGGCAAGGTCCGAGCAGGTCGAAGGCACCCTCGCCTTCGTGCTGTCCGGTAAACACGTCGGGTATTTGCCCAATCACTTTGCCCGCGGCTGGGAAGACAAAGGCTTGCTGCGCGCTGTGCGCCGGGATGACATGAGCTTCGACGTGGCGTTTCATCTGGCGCGCCATCGCGCTCAAGTGCCGGGGGATGCGCAGAAGGCGTTTGAAGAGGATCTACTCGCGGCGTTTGCCTGAGACCAGCGACATTCTCGTGGGAGCGACCTGGGTATCGGGCTCATCGCTCGCCTCGAAATAGTCTTTCTGGCATCCTGCGCCTCCATTTTCTGACCCGGCCTGCCTTTCGGCCCGCAAACAACCATGACCGCCTCTGAAAAAGCCCCTGCCCCGCGCCACAACGATCTGATTTACGGCCTTAACGATCGCCCGCATCTCACCGCCACGGTCTTCGCTGCCCTGCAACATGTGCTGGCGAGTTTCGTCGGCATCATCACGCCAACCCTGATCATGGGCGGCGCCCTCGGACTGCAAAGCGAAGTGCCGTACCTGATCAGCATGGCGCTGTTTGTCTCGGGCCTGGGCACGTTTGTTCAGGCGCGGCGGTTCGGCCCGATCGGTTCCGGCCTGTTGTGCCTGCAAGGCACCAGCTTCTCGTTCATCAGCGTGATTCTCAGCGCCGGGTTCATGGTCAAGGCCCGGGGTGGCGGCACCGATGAAATCCTCTCGACGATCTTCGGTGTGTGCTTTTTCGCCGCGTTCATCGAAGTGGTGTTGAGCCAGTTCATTGGCAAGCTGCGGATGCTGATAACCCCCGTTGTGACCGGCACCATCATTACCCTCATGGGCCTGTCGCTGATCAAGGTCGCCATGACCGACATCGCTGGTGGCTTCGGCGCGGCGGACCTTGGCGCGGCCAGTCATCTGGCGTTGGCGGCGCTGGTGCTCGGCACAATCGTGGTGTTGAACCGGGTCGATGTGCCCTTCCTGCGCCTGGGGGCGATTGTCATTGGCCTGACCCTCGGTTATGTCGTCGCTTGGCTGATGGGCGACGTCAACTTCGCCAGCCTGCCCGACGTACCGCTGATGAGCGTGCCGGTGCCGTTTAAATATGGCTTCAATTTCGATTGGGTGGCGTTTGTGCCGGTGGCGGTGATTTTCCTCGTGTCGCCATTGGAAGCCGCCGGTGACCTGACCGCCAACTCGATGATTTCCCGGCAGCCGGTCAAGGGCCCGATTTACATCCGCCGGATCAAGTCCGGTCTGCTGGCTGATGGCCTCAACTCGGCCATGGCGGCGGTGTTCAACAGCATGCCGATGGTGACCTTCGCCCAGAACAACGGCGTGATCCAGCTCACCGGCGTGGCCAGCCGTTACGTGGCGTTCTTCATTGCTGGTTTGTTGGTGCTGCTGGGGCTGTTCCCGATGATCGGCGCGGTGCTGCAGTTGATGCCTAAACCGGTGCTTGGCGGCGCTGAACTGGTGATGTTCGGCACCGTGGCGGTGGCCGGGATCAAGATCCTCGCCGAAGCCGGTTTGCATCGACGCAACATGCTGATCGTGGCGATTTCCATCGGTATGGGCCTGGGTGTCGCCGCGGTGCCGGAAGTGTTGCGCGAGCTGCCGAAGGCGCTGCACAACATCTTCGAATCACCGATCACCGTCGGGGCGTTGTGCGCTATCGTGCTGAACATCTTCCTGCCCGAAGAATTCATCGAGCTGGAAGAGGACGATTTCGATCCGGAAGCCTCGATCCTCCAGGTCATGGAGAATCCGGATGTCCCGGCCAAGGGTGAACCCGCACGGCCTGCGGCGGTCGCACAGTTGAACCGCTAGGAAAGCTCAAGGGCTGAGCCGCTGGCGGTTCAGCCCTTTTCTACACGAGAGCCTGTCCCTGCGCAGCGTCCACGCGACAATCCTTTCCCTGCTGTTGCTCTCCCTGAGCGCCTGCGCCCTCTTCCCCAATCGCGATCCGTTGAACATCAATGTGGTCGGCATCGAGCCGCTGCAAAGCCAGGACATGGAAGTGCGCTTTGCGGTGAAGATACGCGTGCAGAACCCCAACGAAACGCCGATCGACTACAACGGCGTGGCGCTGAATCTGGAGGTCAATGGCCAGCCGCTTGCCTCCGGCGTCAGCGATCAGTCGGGCTCGATTGCACGCTTTTCCGAAACCGTGCTGACCGTGCCGGTGAGCGTTTCGGCGTTCTCGGTGATACGCCAGACCCTGGGCCTGAGCCAGACGCAAACTCTGAACAATCTGCCTTACGTGCTGCGCGGCAAACTGGCCGGCGGTTTGTTTGGCACGATGAGGTTTGTGGACACTGGCAAACTGAGCTTGCCGGGGGCTACTACCGGCACCTGGTAATCCCGAAAGATCCTGACGCTGGAGATCCCAATGTGGGAGCGGGCTTGCTCGCGAAGAGGCCGGCACATCCAGCATAGATGTTGAATGTTATGGCCCCTTCGCGAGCAAGCCCGCTCCCACAGGGTTCCTGGCCGGCCGGGAGATTGTGATGGACCCAATTCCAATTGTGGGAGAGGTTATGTGTTGAAACGGACGCCAGGTCTGGCTCGTTCGTCGACGCTCAGCTCAAACACATCCGGGCGCGCGTAGTGACCGACCACATCGAAGTCGTAGCGCGCGCGGATCAAGTCGTCGGTGTCGATTTCAGCGGTGAGCAACCCCGGCCCGTCTCGCAACGGCCCCGCCAGAATGTCGCCCATGGGCCCGACAATCACACTCCCGCCGGCAATCAGCGGCCGATCCGCCGGCCAGTTGGCGATCTCCACGCCCAAGGCCTGCGGTGAGTCCTGAACCTGACACGCGCTGACCACGAAGCAGCGTCCTTCATGGGCGATGTGGCGCATGCTGACCTGCCACATTTCCCGCTCATCCACCGTCGGCGCGCACCAGACCTCGATGCCTTTGGCGTACATCGCCGTGCGCAGCAGCGGCATCATGTTTTCCCAGCACACCACCGCGCCGATTCGCCCGACCTGGCTGTCGATCACCGGCAGCGTCGAGCCATCGCCCTTGCCCCAGATCAAGCGTTCGGTGCCGGTGGGCATCAGCTTGCGGTGTTTGGCGACCAGTCCGGCCTGCGGATCGAAATACAGCGCCATGCAATGCAACGTGCTGCCGGCGCGTTCGATGACGCCGATCACCAGGTTGGCCCCGGTGCGCGCTGACAATCCAGCCAGTGCTTCAGTTTCCGCGCCGGGCACGTCGATGGCGTTGGCAAAATACCGGGCAAACGCCTCGCGACCTTCCGGCAGACGATAGCCCAGTTGCGTGCCGAAGCTCTCGCCTTTTGGGTAACCACCGAGCAACGCTTCAGGCATGACCACCAGCGCGGCGCCGGATTCGATAATCGTGTTTTCCCAGGCGAGAATCTGTTCAAGGGTTTCGGCCTTGCCACCGGGCAAGGCGCCGATTTGCAACGCTGCAACCATGGACTTGGGCATGGCGGTCACTCCGAAAGCAATGAGGTGTTGCCCATTCTCATGCGCCACGGGATCATGAATAAAGCCCGATTCACTGCTGAATGATATGAGCCATATGAATATCGCCACGGTTGACCTCAACCTGCTCAAAGTCTTCGAAGCGCTGCATGAAGAATCCAGCGCCAGCCGCGCGGCACTGCGCCTGAGCGTGACGCAATCGGCCGTCAGCGCGGCGCTGCGACGGCTGCGCGAGATGTATGGCGATCAGTTGTTTGTGCGCACCGGCCGTGGCCTGGCACCGACGCTCAGGGCCAACCAGTTGAAACCGGTGGTGAGCGACGCGCTGAACAAATGCCGTCAGAGCCTGGCGATGGTCGATCCGGCGGCCAATCATTACGACGGACGTTCGGTCACAGTGGGGTTGTCGGATGATTTCGAGATTGCCTACGGGCGGCGATTGATCGAGGCGATTGCGCTCAGTGCGCCGAAATTGCGCCTGATCTTCCGGCAGACTCACAGCCAGATCGTCGCTCAGGCGTTGATGGAACGCAGCATCGATCTGGCCATCACCGCAGGCGGGTTTACCGAGCGGTTGCTCAGCCGTCAGGTACTGGGTGAAGGCGGTTATCTGTGCCTGGTGGACCCGCTCAGCCTGACACCGGGGCAAACGGAAATCAGTCTTGAAGAATTTGTGGCCCGCGAACACATTCTGGTGTCGTCGGGCGGTTTCATCGGGATCACCGATGAAGGATTGGCGGCGCTGGGTCTGAATCGGCGGGTGTGCGCCTCGACGACACACTTTGCGGCGTTGCCGCACTTGCTTAAAGGCAGTCAGGCGGTGGCGACCATTCCGGCCCACGCCGCTGAAAGTATTGCGGCGCTCTGCGGACTGGCGCTGCTGCCCTGCCCTTTGGCCTTGCCGCGCTACCCGATCGAACTGGGCTGGCGCACCAGCACGCAGCTCGATCCAGTGGTGTTGAAAGTGCGCGAGGCCATCGTCGCAAGTTTTGCCTGAGGCTGGCCTTACTTGGCGGCCATCAAGCGATTCACTTCACTGCGCACCATGTTCGCGAATTCCGGGGGCGACATGCCGTCGAGTTCCGAGCGAACCCATTCTGCCCATTTACCTTTGCGCTTGGCGCGCTCGCCGAACAACCGCGCGGCCTCGCCCTTGGACTTGCCAAGGTTGCTTTGCCAGAGATCGAACAGACGGGATTTCTCATCTTCAAGCGCGGCGCGCTCAGCCAGGGGTTTGTCGGCCAGATTGAAGCTCATGGGAATTACCTGCTGCGTAAAATAGGCGACATCTTAC
The DNA here is from genome assembly GCF_004310295.1 of Pseudomonas sp. BGI-2. GTDB lineage: Bacteria > Pseudomonadota > Gammaproteobacteria > Pseudomonadales > Pseudomonadaceae > Aquipseudomonas. The sequence continues at coordinate 190,771 of NZ_SISB01000001.1, forward strand.
ACTGTAGGAGGAAATGTCCGACTCCGGATTTTTCCTCGGCGCACAGTCGATACGCAAACCCGCTGCAACTTTTTCAGTCGTGCAAGACTCCATTGTTCACTGCCCATTTACCTGCAAGGAGTACCCAATGGCCCGGAAAACTGCCACACAAATCGCCAATGACCAGATCAAGGATCAGGCATTCAGCGAACTTCAGTCCCTGATCGAAGAGTCGGAAAAACTGCTCAAGAGCAGCGCTTCACTGGTGGGTGAGGAAGCAGAGACCCTTCGCGCGCAAATCGCTCAGAAACTCCAGCAGGCCCGGGACTCGGTCACCAGTGTTCGCGACCGCACAAAACCTGTGGTCGACGCGACCGAGACGTACATCGGTGGTCATCCATGGCAAACCGTGGCCATCTCCGCCGGTTTCGGCCTGGTGGTCGGGTTGTTGCTGGGTCGCCGTTAAACGGAAATACATCGAACCTGTAGGAGCCAGGCTTGCCGGCGAAGGCGATTTCAAATACGCCTTCGCCGGCAAGCCTGGCTCCTACAAAAAGCGTTTCAGAGCCCTGCCAGTTCTCGCAAATTCGCCAATGTCTGAGCATCCAGTTGAATGCCTTGAGGGGTCGACTTGGTTCGCTGGTGGTGACGTCGATCGCCCGGCAGGCGCTTAAGCCCTACGCCGTGCATCTGCCGGACCAGTTCCTGGCTGCGCTCGGCGAAATTCTGCCCGGCCGCCTTGCTCGGGTCGATCACGATCAGCAGCTGGCCGGTCCAGGGCGTCTTGGCTCCCGGGTGGTTCGACCAATCGAACTCGAAAGAGAAATTGCCGCCGGTCAGTGCCGCCGCCAACAGTTCCACCATCATCGACAACGCTGAACCTTTGTGCCCCCCAAACGGCAGCAACGCGCCCCCTTCCAGAATCGCCTTCGGGTCCTGAGTCGGCTGGCCAAGGCCGTCCACGCCCATGCCCGTCGGCAAGCGTTCACCTTTTTGTGCGGCAATCTGCACATCGCCATGGGCAATGGCGCTGGTGGCGAGGTCAAACACAATCGGTTCACCGTCAGCCCGGGGCGCAGCGAAGGCGATCGGGTTGGTGCCGAACAACGGCCGGTCGGCGCCGTGGGGCACAACACAGGTCATGCTGTTAACCACGCTCAACGCCACCAGCCCTTCATAGGCGAAAGGCTCGACATCCGGCCACAGTGCCGCGAAATGGTGAGAATTACGGATCGCCAGCACCGCGATCCCGGCGCTGCGGGCTTTCTCCACCAACAGTGCACGGGCCGCCGCGAGCGCGGGCTGGGCAAAACCATTGCCGGCATCGACCCGGACGAAACCCGAGGCAACGTCCTCGACCACTGGCACGGCCTGGCCATTGACCCAGCCGCTCTTGAGCGTCGATACATACCCTGGAATACGAAACACGCCATGGCTGTGGGCGCCATCGCGTTCAGCGCCGGCGCAGTTCAACGCCAGGGTTTTAGCGACATCGGATGAAGTGCCATGGCGCAGGAAAATTTGCTCAAGCAATAGAACGAGCTCGTCGAAATTGAGCGATGGGGTGGTCGAACTGACGGCCACTTCGGGCGTTGCGGTCATCTGAAGCTCCAGTTTTATTATTGAGTACGGGCACCAGGGAAACGAGGTTGCAGTGCAACCTGAAGCAGGCGTCGATTAAGCGCTGTTTTACCGGCGTCCTGTCAAGTCTCGCCTGTTCGGCTCAAGCAATATGTACCGCACCGAAGCACTCCACTGACCTTAGTGTTTTTCCTCAAGCAATAGCCTGCGCCAGGCCGCTGATCGCAGCATGAGGAAAAACCATGACTGAACCTGTAGAGCCTTACTTTTTCGACGAGGCGGAGCGTGCGTCCACTGCCAAACAGCCCGGTGACCGAGAAAAAGCACTGAATTTCACACTCGCCGACCTGAAATGGTTGAAGCACGTTTACCTGGCCACCCACGCTGCCCGCATTGCGCAAAAAGACCCTATGCACGTCTACCAACTGTTGCTGAAGGTGACGGGCACACCGGATATTCAATTGGCCGGCGCCTTTGCCATGAGCCGGCCTGACGATGCAGAGGTCACGCTCTACACACCGAGGAAAGGCTTGATCAAGTTTGCGGACATGACCGACCTCAAAAACAAGCTCAAGGAATGGCTGGCGCAGGCTACAGCGAAGCGGGAGCTGTTGCGCTTTCTCTCCATCGAACAACGCAGCGTTTTACCCGCCGCCACCGCACCCGATGTTTCCACCAAAGATATCGAAGGTGCGGTATTTCAGGACCAGCAACAGAACCTCGATCGCAATCAGGAACAGAACATCAAGACGATGAAGGATGAGCTGCTCAAGACGCCAACGCTGCAATCGATGCTGGACGACACCCTCAAGCACGCGTTGCACAAAGCATTCCCTACACTGGACCAGCGCCTGACCAAATTGAAGAGCTTCATGAAGACCGTCTCAGCCTTCGACGGCAACGAAGACCAGCACACGATTTCGTCGATACCGCTGAGCGATGCGCTTCTGCATTTCTACCTGACCAACCACTGGCCCGCTGGCGATTCAAGAGTCTTCGCCAATCCCGAGCATAACGTGAGCAGCGACGCTGATAACCAGGCATGGGAAAGCGCGGTGAAGGAGATCGCGCAAAGCTTTACGCCTCATTTGCACAGCCTGCTCGCCTTGTTCTGGAACACCTCAATGAGCATTGGCTTGTCACGTCTGGATTTTTTCACCGAAGGCTTGCGCGACACCTTTCACACAAAGCTTCTACACCAGCGCCAGAACGGTATTTTAACGACGCAGGACTACCTGCAACTGATGAAAGTCAGCCTCTCGCCTGACGCGCACGATCCGCTTCGCGTCGAGAAAGTGCGTGTGACTGCGCCCTTCAAGCACTTTGCCGAGCTGGCCTCGACCTTGATGATCGGGGGCACCAACACCTTGGATTTTCTCTACACCCCCTCCAGAGGGATCGAAGCGACGAGCAATCTGCCGGCGGTCAAAAAAATCGTGCTGGAGATGATGAAAACCGAAGGGCATGAAGACACGCTACTCAATTTCATGTCGCTGGACGAACGCGCCACCTTTCTTGCGTTGGAGCCGGTTGAGCGCCTGATTGAAGGCAAACCGGTCATCGGCCCGGTGTTTAAACATTTGATGGTCGACATTCTTGGCAAGCAGCAGGACAACCTGTCCCATGCGCTGAGCCGCTTGCGCGAAAGCGCAGGTACGATCAACCCCCATGCCTTGCTCGACAGCGCACTGGATGTACGGGGATTGATCGATGATCGACTGCTGACTCCCGAACCTTCGGGGCGCTGGAGTATACGCGTGGACCGGGGCGGGAGCGCACGACCGGCCACCGTGCGTGCCGAGTCGGCCAAAGAGGAGCTGTCGCTGCTCAATGCTGTCGAGCAGGCGCTTGATCTCCTTCTGGAAAAACACCCGGCCATCTCCACGGCAACCCGCTCAATCGCTGACGCGCAGCGCGTACTGGGCCCCTCCGTGGCGAGCTTGCAATCGAGTTTCACCCACACCCTGTCAACCGCATTGCGCAGTGAATTGAAGCTGCGTGCCGTCACGCGCACCTTGGGTGCGACGGAACAGGCCATCATCAAAACCGTGCTTGATAGCCCGATACACCTGCAGCGAGCGGCATTGAACGGCTTTTTGCCGGAGGTATTTTCCCTAGTGCTGAAGGCCGGCGACGCAACGGCCCCGTTGAAACTGGCCAGTTGTTTTGTGCTGACTGAGCGAGGTGGCCTGGACCCGGTGCATTCGGGCAAGGCGATTTTGTGGACGCCAGCGCTAGGGTTTGAAGCCTTCAAGGCGTTGACACCGTTGCTGACCGAACTCGGAGGACGCCTCGCAGACGTCAACCTTCGCTCAACGCTCCTGGAGAACCTTGGCCGCAGCGAGCGATTGCCTGGCAAGACTTACACGTTGGCGCCCCTGCAGCGGGTCTATGGGCATTTTCTTGACTATCTGCAAAAACCCTATGTGCACCTGGACCAGTCGTGCCTGACCAACGCGCTGGCGACCAAGCTCTCCGCCACGCCGCTGACCAGTCTCCTGAATCTGGTGGCGCTGCGTAAGCCGATGACAGGGCTCGACCGTGCGGTAGACATTGCGCGGTCACTGACGACGCAACAAAAACTGCCGGCATGGCTGGCCCAGGCGCCCGTCAACGATCTGATTCTGCATGCCGAGCTGCTTCAGCAATACCTCAACAACGTTAAAGACGACCAGGATTACCTGACCGGAATACGGTCACTGCAACGCACGGCGCACCATGAACTTGAAAAACAACTCAAGGCAGACGACTTCAACATCAACCCGGACAACGTCCAGGTCCAGATCAGCGCCCGCCCCACATCTGTCGCCAGAACCCAAACCCTGACCGACTTTGCATTGACTCACCTCAAGGAGCTGGATCACCTCCATTTCAAACTGGTGTCACTGGATACCACCGTGATTCCCGAGGGGATGGACGAACGCTACATCAAAGACCTGATACGAAATCTCAAACCGGGCGAACATCAGCAGAAAATAGTCAGCGACGCCTTGGCTGACACCCAGGCGAACACGGACCGCAGGAAGCGGTTTTACACACAATTACCTTGGCAGTTGATGCATTACGCCCATGCAGAACATCTGCAGGAACATCTGAGCAAGACCGGATTTGATCTGATCCGGCAAGTCATGGACATGCCAGACGCTATTGCCCGCGCAGCCGTCGACGGTGCCCACGCGATCATCCGTCCGCTTGAGTTTTTGGGGATCAAGAGTGACCAGACAATCAAAGTGCCCGGTGTTTATCTGATCGGCTCATCGGCTGATCGCGCGGCACCCCAGGTGCTTGTTGCACCTCACAGCCCTCGACACGGGGTTAAGGAATATGAAAATGAAGCGCAACTGCTGGCAGAACTGAAGACCCGCGGACCGTTGCTCGACTGGCTACTGCTGAATCTGCCGCAGCCCGAGCGGATACTGCTGGAGACCCGCATGGCGACCACCCATCGCCGTGTTGCCAGAGCCGAGCCGAAGAACACGGGTCATCTCTCCACCGTGACTACGCTGGCCTCCAATCCGATCAAGGGGAACCTGTTCAAACATCTGCTCAATGACAACGCCGCGTTGCTGGGCCGATTGCTCGGTTGCCAGTCCGATGACAACAAACAGGGAGAATGGGCAACCATCAAGCATGTACTGGGCGAAGACCTGCACGCGGCCTATTCGTATTTCATGGGCAAACTCGCCTACCCGGAGACGGTGTGGCGCAGTTACCGCGATATCAAGCAATCCGCCGAAGACCTGCAAACCCATAAATGGGGCGTCGCCATTAAAGAGTTCATCAGCGGCATGGCCGAACTCTCTACGCTGCGCCAATCACTGGGGAATGAGACATTGCTGCCTTCGACACCCGCCACACCGGAGACAGAGACAGAGACAAAAACACCCGATACCAGGCTCAAATGGCAGGACATCGACGTCACCGCCCCCGAACGCACGAAATTGAAACGCCATGAAAGTATTAATGTCGATCTGGGTTCGCTGACATCAGACGCAAAGCTTGGGCTCTACACCCATCCAACGACAAAAAAACAGTACGGGCCGGTTGAAGGAAAGGTGTATCCGGTCATGAAGTGCGGTACCCACTGGCGCATCGGCGACACGAACACCCGTGGCCCGCTTCTGCGCCAGAACGGATCGAAACAATGGGTGCTTGATGGGCCGAAATCCGCGCCCCGCTTCAGCTTGTTCGGACGATGGGAGACCGCACGATCAGTTTTTGAGGGCATGAACGTCGATGCCACAGGAATGCCCGCCATTCGTCGCAAGTTTCCGCAAAAGGCCCGCCAGATCGACGAAGCGCTGGACCTGGCAACGACTTATGCCTGGAACAGCTATCGAAATCTGCAACTGCTGAAGACTTCCGACGGTAAGGTCACTCCCGTGCATCAACTCGTCATGGATTTCATGGGTGTGCAGGAAGTGCTGCCGGCGCATGTCGAGAAGATTGAAAAAGTCGTCGGCGACGTTTTCACCGCGCTGCTGGAGCCATCACTCAGAAAACCGAAGTCCAGTCGTTTTGCGGTCGGCAGACTGACCGAAGACGCACATAACACATTTGCCTTCATCGTGGCTTCAGACGCCAACCGTAGAATTCACCTCGCGGAAAGATTCTTCGATCCCGGATTCGAACTTTACCGCCAACACCTGACCGACGCGGCCTTCCCTATCCACACCCATGCCCGAGCAGTGACCTTGATTCATGAGCTGTCGCACATGGCCTGTAAAACCGAGGACATTTCTTATCTCGATCCCGGCAGACCGTTCACCGAGCTGATTGGAACAGCCACTCCCCCGGCAACTGAACTCAAACGCGCCTTAACCGACGCTCAGACCACGGCACTCTCGATCAAGACGCCGTTGACCCAGCTGTTTATGACCCAGGATCCTGATACCGGTGTGTGGGAGGATCCAGGCAGTACGTCTTATGAAGATACGGATCGGGTGAAGGCGCATATTCTGGCGTTGACTGGCTCAGAAAACCTGAGCGGTGCCCGCCACACTTTCAAGAAAGATCCACTGGTCAGGCTGGCCGTGCAGCTAAGTAATGCTGACAGCGTCTCCTGGTTGGTCAGTCAATTGGGGCGCCAACTGCACGTCAGCACGCCCTGATGTCAAAAATAATTCTCAATTGATGGTTAATTGCCATGACGGCTGTTCTCGCATGCTTCCCCTCAAGGTTAGAATGCAGGAAATCAGGATGAGTCAATGACCGACAATTCTCTCTCGCAAGCCGAATATGACGCCATCACCGATGCCGCTGCGCACTGGTGCATGCGTCTGCACGCCGTCGACTGCACCGCCGAAGAGCGGATCGCCTTCGAACAATGGCGTGAAGCTCATCCGCTGCATGCGTTCGAGTACGAGGCCATGCTGGAGATCTGGGAAGTCGCGGGGGATTTGCCGCGCCCCGAAGCCTTCCCATCGGTTGCCCGCTTCAAACCTGCCACGCCGTGGCGTACGGTCGGCATTGCCGCCGCCGTTTGCGCCCTGGCGTTGCCGCTGGCGGCGTACAGCGGCTGGAACATGGGCTGGCTACCGAATTCGTATCAGCACTTCGACGCAAGTGACACGGTTCGTCAGGTCACCCTGAGCGATGGCAGCCAGGTGGAACTGAACCTGGGCAGCGAGCTGACCTTCAGCAACTACAAGGATCAGCGCCGGGTCACGCTGGAAAAAGGCGAAGCCTTCTTCAGCGTCAGCCACAACATGGCTCGCCCATTTATTGTCAGGGCAGCGGACGGCAGGATTCGGGTCACCGGGACCAAATTCAACGTCTGGATGTATGAAGATCAGGTGCGCGTTAACCTGATTGAAGGGTCGGTGCTGGTCAGCAGCAACGACGATCTTCCGGGCGACGGCTTGCGTCTCGGGCCGGCGATGCAGGCACGCTATAAACACGGCGACTTCACGCCGCAGATCAACCAGACCTACCCCAACGACAATTCCCTGGCCTGGCGCAGCGGCAAACTGGTGCTCGATGATCTGGCGCTGAACGACGCACTGCCGTTGATCAACCGTTATCTGAACAAACCGATAATGGTCGCTGACTACAGCACTGGCACGATTCGTCTGGGTGGCATCTATAACATCAAAGAACTGAACAACCTGGTGGCTTCCCTGCCCAAAGTGTTGCCGGTCTACCTGACCCGTAACAAGGAAGGTAATCCGGTGCTCAATTCGATCCCGCAACAAACCCCCAAAAGCTGAAAAGGCCGCAACCCTCAGCGGGATGCGGCCTTATTATTGCTTGAACTACACTCTTCTTACTGAGCGGCCACCTTCCCGGCTTTTTCATCCTGCTCGCGGATCGTCTGCGCCTGGTACTGCGGATCCGCGGTGATCTGTTGCTCGGTGAATGGCAACGGGCTCAGCTGCTTCTTCGAAAACGCCAGGGTCTGGTCCCGGGAATACTTCGACGTCGGGTCGCTGGACAACGAGAAGGCCAGCAGACCTTGAGCGTGCGGCCCCTTGTCATCAAAGGTCACCACCTGCAAATAGCTGGTGCCGCTGACGACTTCGAGTTTGCCATCGGTTCTCGGCACACTCTGGATAGCGTTGTACACGCCCAGCGTGCCCGGCCCGCCGTGGATCGGCGTCTGTTGGCCGCCGCTACTGACCACCTGAATGTCGCCCCAGCGGCTGTCATCCTTGAGCCCCAGTTTTTTCACCTGTTCCACCGACGCCAGCATCACCTCGCGAATCGCCTTGAGGACCTGCGGATTATCGAGCGCCAGCCCACGTGGCGTGTGCTGCGGGTCTTTCGGGTCGAACGCCACTCGCCAGATGCCCGGGACTTGCTGCAACGGTTCCATCACATTCTGGAAGTGAACAAAACCGAGCCCGCTGTCCAGATTCGCGCTGCGATCCCACGTTTTGAGGCTCGCACACAACGGAGCCAGCGCTGCGGCATCGGCGCCCAGATCACCGGCGCAAACTTGCAGCAGGTCCGGCATCACCTGCCCGGCCTGGTACACCTGATCATCCATCACCATCCGTTGCAAATCCGCCGCCGAGACCGGGCCAGCCTTGCTCAGCGTGCTCAGCCGGTCCAGGGCGAAACGTGAGCGCAGTCCCAGTGGCTGGCCTTCCTGACTGATCAGGGGCGAGAAACCGGTGAGCGGTTGCGCCGGGTTGGCCATCCACGCCGAGTCGTTGGAGTGTTGTACGTAGTCCTTGCGCAGCAGTTGCGGCAACTGGTCCGCCGCATAAATACCTTTTTGCGCCGCGTTCGGGTCGTTGTCCCAGGCACAGGCGCTGTTGGAACCGTCGAGGATGATCATCTGCACCCCGGCGTGCGGGTCGCTGCACTTGGCCAGTTTGTCGGCACTGACGTTCGGCACCACCGACAGGTTCATGTACAGCGTCTGTCCCTGATTATCTACCGCCAGGGTGTTGACCCACGGGATGCCCTGAAGCTCTTGCACCGAGGCCTGCAAATCTTTGAGGCTGGCGGCCTGGTTCATGGCGTACCACTGCTGCAACACCCGGTCGTTTTCCAGGTTGGCATCGCGCAGGCTGTAGGCGTATTGCTTGTCCCAGTCGAGTTTGCCGGGCCACTGCACGATCGGGCCGAATTGCGAACTGTAGACCACATGGGACACCGCCTGGGTCTGGCCATCGGGTTGCTTCACGCTCACCGTCACGGTCTGCTTGTCCATCGGCAGCGACTTGCCGTCGAGCAGGTAGCGGGTCGGATCCTTGGGATCAAGTTGCAGGCGATACAGGGTGAAATGCTTGGACGTGTCCACGGTGTGGGTCCACGCAAGGTGCTGGTTGAAACCGATGTTGATCATCGGCAGCCCCGGCAACGCTGCGCCCATCACATCCAGCTTGCCGGGAATGGTCAAGTGCATCTGATAGAAGCGCATCCCGCCAATCCACGGGAAATGCGGGTTGGCCAGTAACATCCCGCGGCCATTGAACGAACGCTCGCTGCCAACCGCCACCGCATTGCTGCCGCGATCCAGGGCAAAGCGCTGCATGCGCGAAGCCGCTACCTCAAATGACGACGCGTCGCCGGCCACTTGGGCGACGTCTTGTGGTGGCGTGGCGCCGGCCAGTGCTTCGGCGAACTGCCCTACTCCGCCTTCGACCAACAGACGGCGAGTCAACTTGACCAGATCCTGCGAGGTGATGTCCCGTACCCATTCGCCCTGACACTGCTGCGGCAAACCCTGTGCGCGACGTTCGCGCAGCGAGCGGTTGTACCCCGCGACATAACCTTCCACCAGGTCACGCACTTGCGGGGTCTGCGCCTTCCAGAATCCGGCGACGGCCTCATGGGTGTTGAGCCAGGTGAAGAACAGATCGCTGACCTGGTTCTCGCGCTCCTCGACCGTCAGCTGATCCGGGCCGAAATAGCGCGAACGTTCGCCATTGACGGTGACAATCTCATTGGCCAGCAAGCACAGGTTGTCCTGCGCGTAGGCGTAACCGATGCCATAACCGAGCCCACGCTCGTTTTCGGCACGAATATGCGGTACACCGAAACTGGTGCGGCGAATGTCGGCGCTCGCCTGCTCGGGCGTACTGCGCGCGCTTGCCGCAAGACTCAGCCCCACCAACATGCCCGCAAGGCTCAACCTGGTTAATTGACTGGAAATAATCACGCTCGCTCCTGATCGAAAAGACAAACACCCTGCGTCAAACACGCACCGCGCCTCCCCCTAGGAACGAAACCCACGACAAAAATTTAGGCCCGCAAAGGCGCTTTATCCGGCCATCTCACAGGCCTGTGACGTGACGGTGACGAATTTTCTACATTCGAGCCTTCATTATTTGTCGTGCTCGTACGTCTTATTGAATGAGAGCACCCATCACATTTCCTGGCCGGCTCGGAAAAGGAGTTTTTGCATGTACAACTCGCAACTGCCAACGGACGGTGGTAACGCGCCAAAGGGCTCAGCCATGGGCGCCGGCGTCTTCAATCAACGGGGCGAGCGCAATGGCAACGAACGGATCAGATTGCTGCTCAAAAGCTTTGGTCTGCGAACCAGCCTGATTCGCCTCAAAGTCATCGACGCCTTGCTGACCGCCGCCGAAAGCGAGCGCAGCCTGGGCGTGCGCGGGGTGCACGGCCATTTGCTGGACCTGGATATTCCCCTGTCCTTTCTCAGTGTGCGAGAAGTGTTGAAACGCTTGTGCAGCGAAGGCGTGATCACGCTCAATGCGGACAAAAGCTACAGCCTGCATCCAGACGCTGTAGCCATGCTTCATCGCGACTGATCAGCTCAAAGGTGCGTCGCTCAAGCTTTGACCTTGCGACGCATCACGCCATTGATCACCACCACGACCACCGCCACGCCGATGGCGATGTACTGAAACAGCTTCTCGCTGATGACGCCTGTGTTTTGCAGATACGAAAGACCGAACATGATCCCCAATACCACCAGGGAGATCAGAATCGAGTATTTCAAACGTTGCGATTGAGTCATTGCGAGTTCCTGAACCTGAAAAATGTATCCGGCTTGTATCCGAAAGCATGCCAAGCCCCTACCTATGTGCGGGAATGGGACGCTGCAAACGGGGTCTCATGTTACAGCCGATGAAGAGATTTGGCTTTATCGCGGCGATAACCATGAGGATTTTCAAATGTTCCGTCGAATCACACTGCTGATTCCCCTGCTCGCTCTGCTGACCCTGAGCGGCTGCATCGTTTTCCCCCACGGCGGCTGGCACGGCGACCACCATTACGACAGGGGTGGACCTGGTTATTACCAGCACCGTTAACGCGCATTTGCAAGTGCAAAGCTGATCACTTATAAAAAAACGTACCCTGTAATACTTGTAAATAAGCCCGCTCTTTAGCGTAATGCTGTTCACTTAAGACAATCATCAGTCGAGCGAGAACCTGTGGCGAGGGGATTCATCCCCGTTGGGCTGCGAAGCGGCCCCCTGCGCCCGTTCAGACAGACCGAGTTGTGTGGATTTACGACTGCTTCGCAGCCGAACGGGGCGGTGCGACGTTTCGATGAATCCCCTCGCCACAAATGAGTGCCCGCGCTTAAGTGAACAGCATTAGCTCTTTAGCGGGCTTTTTCGTGTAGGAATATTCCCGCACTACTGTAAGTCACTTCACAAACAACCTCTCTTTTTTCCTTTGAACCGCGAGCTAGACCGGTCACAAAAACTCTGAAATTTTGTGTCTCAATAACCGCAATGAAATCATTCATCGATGATGACTATTCTTGCCTCGTCACCTGAGAACTCACTTTACAACTTCAGCCCCCAAAGGAATTTCATGCGCCGCGCCTTGATTAATATAAGACCCATTCGATTATTCGGGTTTTGCATCGCAATTGCTCTTTTCGAACTTCTCACTTATATGGCCAGCGATATGATTATGCCAGCCATGCTGACTGTCACTCGAGAACTGGATGCCAGTCCCGAGCATGTCCCTTATGCCTTTAATCTGTATTTGGCCGGGGGCATTCTTCTGCAGTGGCTGATCGGGCCGCTGTCCGATCAATTCGGTCGTCGCAGGGTATTGCTTGTCGGTTGCGCGCTATTCGCCCTGGCCTGCGTTGCCGCGTTCAACGTGCAGACCATATTCGCCTTCAACGCCTTGCGCCTGATTCAAGGCATGGGGCTGGGGTTCGTCATCGCCGTCAGCTACCCGGCCTTGCAGGAAGTCTTCTGCGAAGCCGACGCGGTAAAAATCATGGCGCTGCTAGGGAATGTTGCCCTGCTTTCTCCGCTTCTGGGGCCATTGCTTGGCAGTTTGTTGCTGGAATGGATCTCCTGGCGGGAGCTGTTTTTACTGCTGGGCGTTATTGGCGTGCTGACCTGGGTTGCGCTTTTCGCCTTCATGCCGGAGACCGTCGGGACTCTGCGCCACGATGGTCAGCGCCTGGCTGCAATACCCTTCGAATGGCGCGGCATCTTTCGTCGCTATGTCGCGTTACTCACCAACCTGCGTTTCATGACGGCCTCGGTTGCGCTGGGCGTGATGAGCCTGCCATTGATCGCCTGGATCGGACTGGCGCCGCTCCTGCTGATTCAGAACCAGGGGTTTTCGTCGTTTGAGTACGGCCTGTGGCAAATCCCGGTGTTTGCGGCGGTGATTGTCGGCAATCTGATACTCAACCGATTGATTGCCAACACTGAGCTGCCGCAACTGATTCGATACGCGCTTTGGCCGTTTTGTGGCGGGCTCATCACCTTGCTTGTCATCGGTTTCTATGGCGCTGCAACACCCGTACTGATCAGCGTCCTGGCGCTGTACGCCGTCGGCCTGGGCATGAGCAATGCCGCTCTCTACCGGCTCGCGCTGTTTTCAAGCGACGACAGCAAGGGCCTGGTCTCGGCCATGATCGGCATGATTTCAATCGCCGTCATGGGCGGCGGCGGGTCACTGATTGCGGCGGCCGGCGCCGGCGACAGCCACGAATCCTTCGCCCTGATGGCGGGTATCGCAGGGCTCATGTGCCTGCTGCCCTTGCGCCTGTTTCTGCGGCGTTCCCACCTCCCGCTTGCTGCCTGACCCGATAGGTCCTTTGATGATCCAGTTACCCCACACCGATGCGCTTTGCGCGTTAACGCAACCCTATTGCCTGGATTCCGTGCCTGAAGGCCTGTTCGACCGGGCCATGGCGGAAATCAGCCTGTTTCATTGTCACCACACGCCTGGCTATGAGCGCTGGCTCAACAGCAACGGTCTTGATGCACAGGACCTGGAGACGCTGGATGACTGGTCAAGACTGCCGCCGATTTTCGCCAACTATTTCAAGCGTCACCTGTTGTACGGCCCCACGGGCGAAGGCGCGCTGGAACTGACATCGTCCGGCACCAGCGGCCAGAAAAGTCGCCTGCGTTATGACCAGCGCAGCATGGCCGCTGCCCAAGGCATGGTGAGCCACATTTTTCGCCATTACGGCTGGGACACTCCGCACAGTCCCTGCAATTACTTGCTCCTGAGCTATGAACCCAAGGCTGCGATTACCTTGGGCACCGCCTACACCGACCAGTTTCTGTGCAGCTATGCGCCGGTAAACCGTGTCGTCTATGGATTGCGCCTGACTGGCAATGGTCATGAGTTTGATCTGTTTGGGGTGATCCACGCCTTGCAGGCGTTTGCCGAAGAAGGTTTACCCGTTCGCATTCTTGGCTTCCCTGCCTTCCTTTCCCACGCGTTGCAGCACATGGAAGACACCGGCGTAGCGGACCTGAAGCTGCCGGCCGAGTCACTGGTGTTTCTCGGTGGCGGCTGGAAAACCCAGGCGGCGCAGGAAATTCCATTGTCGCAATTGTATGAGCGGATCAACCGCCAACTGGGCATCGACCTGGCCCGCTGCCGGGACGGCTACGGCGCTGTCGAGCATGCAGTGCCTTACATCCAGTGCGCTCACCAGCATTTTCATGTGCCGGTTTATTCGAAGGTCTTCGTGCGCAATCCAGCCGATTTCACCGTCCAGCCCTACGGCCGGCGCGGCTTGCTGGAGTTCGTGTCGCCCTACATTTCGTCCAGCCCCGCGCACGCCGTGGTCATGGGGGATCTGGCGACGTTGCACCCCGGTGCAAGCTGCGGGTGCGGCTTGAAGACCGACTGGTTTGAACTGCATGGACGCGCCGGCACGACCGCCAGCCGAAGCTGCGCAATGGCCGCGTCTGAACTGATTGGAGGGATCTGATATGTACCTGATCAATGGCGAACTGCGTGACGACATCACCCTCAAAGCTGCGCTCGAGGAGCTGCACCCACAACTGCCGCGACTGCTGAATACACCGATCGACAGCGACACCGTGATCGACGCAGCGGCCCGTTTCATCCTGCAATTGCAGGCTGGCAGGCTCGATGTGCGCCTCGACAACGATCAACAATCGGGGCTTGTCGACTTCTGCCAGCGCAGCAACCTGCGTTCCAAACTTGAGCGAGAACTGGGTGTACAACCGCGATCGCTGCGGCGAATCGATTACCGGCAAGCGTGTTTTGAAAGCTGGCACCCATTGGGGCTGGTGGTGCACGTGACGCCGGGCAATGCGCCGTTGCTGGCGTTCTGTGCGGTCCTGGAAAGCCTGCTGGCCGGCAACATCAACTGGCTGCGCCCCAGCTCCAGCGATGAAGGATTGACCGCCCGGTTACTCGCGGCGCTGGTGCACTGCGACACCAGCGGCAAGCTGGCTGATTTCATTGCGGTGCTGCCGGTCGGCACTGCTCAGATCGCGCAACTCTGCACCCACGCCGATGGCGTCGCCGCCTGGGGCGGTGAAAAGGCCCTCAAGGCGATTCGTCAGCAAATCCCGGCCGGGTGTCGCTGGATCGATTGGGGTCACAGGATCAGTTTCGCTTACCTGTTGCCCGACGCGGCGAGTCCTTCGACGCTGGACGCGTTGGTGGATGAGGTGTGCAGTCTCGATCAGCAAGCGTGTTCCAGCCCGCAATGGCTGTTGGTGGACAGCAGCGATCCGGCGGTTTTGCGGGACATGGGTGAACGTCTGGCTGAAGCCTTCACACGCCGCGCTTCACACTGGCCAGCGCTGGTACCGACAGACCAGGAAGCCTCTGAGATCACCACCCGCACCGCCATGGCGAAACTGGAACATTGCTTTGGGAACCAGACCGGCCAGGTCTGGGCCGGCCCCGGATGGAGAGTCATCTGGGATCACCACCAAATGCTCGCGCCCTCGCCGCTGTTTCGTACGCTGCTGCTCAAACCCGTGCCGCAACACTTGATCGCCGAGACGCTATTACCTTGGCGCACGGTCCTGCAAAGCTGCGCGTTGATTTGCGCTCCGGCAGAGACGCCTGGGCTGGTGCGGACGCTGGTCAACGCCGGCGTCACGCGTATCGCGCCGTGCGGGTTGATTCATGACGGCTACCCCGGCGAGCCCCACGACGGCGTCTACGCGCTGTCACGCTTCAGTCGCCGCCTCTCAGTGAGTCTGGCACCGGAGGTTGTATCTGGCCGGGCTACGCTCGATGCGCTCCCCTCCGCGCCCGATACACGTCATGAACCGATCATGGACAAAAACGCGTTCACGACCCAGCCGATCAACGCCGCGGCACAGTTGTATTTTCGCTCCGGGGGCAGCAGCGGTACGCCAGCCCTCGCCGGGTTCAGCTATCTCGACTTTCAACAGCAGATGCGCGCTGCGGCTGACGGGATGTTTGCCGCCGGCCTCGACCCGTCAACGGATCGGGTGATGAACCTGTTTTACGGCGGCAGCCTGTATGGAGGCTTCTCCAGCTTCACCAAGGTCCTGGAACAGATGGGCGTCACGCATTTCCCCATGGGGGCGCCGCACCATGATGACTTCAGCGAAATTGCGCAGATGATCGTTGATCACCGCGTCACCGTGCTGATCGGCATGCCAAGTACGTTGCATCGCTTGTTTTTCAACGAACAAAGCCGACTTCGCGCGTACGCCGGCATCGGCAAAGTGTTCCTTGGCGGGGAGCACCCCGGCCAGGCCAGCCTGCGCCTGATGGAAAGCTGCGGAGTCTCGACGATCCGCTCGGCGATCTATGGCTCGGTCGACGCCGGCCCGTTGGGGCATGCCTGCACGGCAACGGCAGACGGCGTCTTTCATTTGATGTGCGATACCCAGCATCTGGAAATCGTGGATATCGAACACGACGTGCCGGTACAGGCCAACGAGATCGGCCGGCTGCTGTTTACGTCCCGGGCCCGGCAAGGCCAGGCTGTGCGCCGGTATGACGTCGGAGACACGGGCCGCTGGATACCAGGAGCCTGTCCTTGTGGACTCGACACGCCCCGATTCGAGTTGTTGCAGCGCCACGGCAAGCTGATACGGATGGGCACGGAATTCATTTCACCTATGGCGTTGCAGGAAAGCGTCGGCATGCCTGTTCAACTTGTCCTGGACCACGCCCCCGATGGCAGGGAGCGGCTGGAGGTTTTAGCGAACCTGGAGGCCGATAAGGTTTATGAAAAGTTATTGAGCCATGAAGCACTGGCCAATGCCGTGTACGCCGAGCTTATAACGGTGGAGGTTCACGAGTGCGCCGAATCCGAATTCACAAGAAACAATCACAGCGGAAAAATACCGTTGGTTATTGATAATAGAAAATAATGACATCGTTAGTCTTTTTGCCTTGATAACGCCTGATAAAAAAGAGAACCCAGTGAAAACAACTTATTCGCTTGAACAACTCGTGCCTTACATAAGGCAACACTCAAATTTCTACCGTACACACCTGAGCCACTTACCGGCAGAAGGTATTAAATTAAAAGACTTGCCGTTGACTAACGTGGCCGACTATTGGGCTGACAGTAACGATCTGAATAAATGGCCAGTGTTGACGGGGCAGATCAATGACGCGCTGGTGTTCAAAACCGGGGGATCGACCAGTCACGGCAAACTGTCGGTTTACACCTCGGATGAATGGCAAACGCTGGTGGGCACGTTCGGCGAAAGTATTTCCTCGCAGCTGGAAAACGGCGATCGTGTTGCCAATCTGTTCTTCTGCGGCGATCTCTATGCCAGTTTTGTGTTCATCCACGACTCCCTGGCGCACGTGAAACGGTCCATCTGCGAGTTTCCGTTCACCGGCGAAGTCAGCATGGACGTCCTGGCCGATGCGCTTGATCAACACCGGATCAATGTGCTGGTCGGCGTACCGGCTCAGTTATTAAGCTTTGCGGCGTACCTGACTCAGCATCAACGGGTGCTGTGCGGAGTTGATACGTTGCTGTACGGCGGCGAAAGCCTGTTCGCCCCGCAGTTGGCAATTCTCAACCAGGTGTTTCCCAACGTGCGCATCGCCTCAATCGGCTATGCCAGCGTCGATGCAGGCCTGATTGGCGCCACCAGCCGCGACTGCGCTCTGGGCGAGCATCGGGTTTTTGAACCACAGACCTTTCTGGAGATCGTCGATGAGCTCACCGGTGAAGTCATCGACGAATGCGACCGCACCGGGTTGCTGGTGGTGACCAACCTGACACGCCGGCTCATGCCACTGCTGCGTTACCCGGTGGGCGACCGCGCCTGCTGGCGTGAGCCTGGCACAATCCCGATGCGCAAATTCGCCCTCAAGGGACGGAGTGCCCATAGTCAGCGGGTTCGGGTGGGATCTATGTCGTTGTTGATCGACGAAATGCAGCAGATCGTCCAGCGCGTCGCTGACACCGACCAATGGCAATTGCGTATCGAACATGACGGCTACAAGGACATCGTGAGTGTGAAATGGGTGCCTGACGCTAAAACCGTGGCCACCGCCCCGCTGTGCCGGGCGCTGTATGAAGCGCTTGTGGCCCACTACCCCGCGCTCGAGCACCTGAATCGCGAAGGGCTGCTGGAGTTGCGAGTGCTGTCCTGCACCGTCACCGAACTGAAACTTCATCCTCGTTCGGGCAAGCAGATGCGGGTCCTGGACTTGCGCACCTATGACGCGCCATCGCCGGAGACTGCGTGATGTCTCATCTGATTTTTCGACGCTACCGCCCTTGCGACGCCCGCGACGTGAGCCAGTTGTTTCGCGAGGTCTATGGCGATCATTACGTTCAACCGGATGTTTACCTGCCAAACATGATCAGCCAGCACATTGCCGACGGCCGCTGGAAATCCATGCTGGCGGTGGACGACGTGCGGGTTCTCGGGCATGCAGCGCTGTGCCATGAAGCGTCCCCGCAGACCGCGGAACTGGCCCTCAGCGTGGTGCATCCCGCTGCGCAGGGGCACAGTATCGCGACGCGTCTGGGCCGGGAGTTGCTGTTGCAGGCAGGGCCGCTGGGTTTCACAAGCGTCTTGATCAAACAAGTGACCCACCACCCCTACACGCAACGCATGGCCGCAAACATTGGCTTCCACAGTACGGGAGTGCTTCCCGACTACGTTCCTTCGCCGTTCGCCGAACCGCACCCGGAAACCATCGTGATGGGTTGCCACCTGGTCGAAGGCCACGCGCGCCCGCTCCCCGACATTCCCTGGCCCGAGCGTTACCGGGGGTTTATGCAACACCTGTGTTCGCTGTTCGGGACCCATCCGGAAACGACAACACCACCTGCGATGCCCTTACAGATCACGCAACACCATCACCGTTTCGACATAGTCATTCACCGCCTGACCAAGCGCCTGCTCGAACAGATACGGCAATTACCCGGACACTGGATGATCTCGACCCAACTGGCGTTGTCGCAGCACTTTGCCGAGGACCTGCACAGCTTGACGCGGCTTGGTTTCACCTTCACCGGGTTGATGCCCAAGCCCGGCAGTCATGGATGGTTCGCCCTGTTTCATCGAGGGGCACAGCCTCGGCACCTCAACCTGCATTGCCCCTACATGCAACAGTTGCACGACGACTTGCAGCGCAACACCGAATCACTGGGCAGCGCGCGCTCAGCCGCTTGAGTCTTTTCTGTGAAAGTCATTGCCCGGCTGCGCGCAAAGCTCCACGAGCCAGTCGACAAACACCCTCACCCGCCGGGACAACTGGCGGTGTGGGGGATAGAGCGCCGTCAATGGCATCCCGGGTGGCGGAGTCGCTTTGAGCACTTCACACAAACGGCCTTCGTTTAACTGTCGGGCAACGTGGTAGTAAGGCGTCTGGATCAGTCCGTAGCCTGCCTCACACGCCGCCAGATAGCCGTCGGCACTGTTAACCGACACATGCTTGGGCAGATCGATCAACTGAATCTGGCCGTCGACAACGAACTCCAGCCCGTAACGCTTGCCGGTGGTGCTGGAGAAATACTCGACCATCAGATGGCCCTCAAGGTCGGCCAGATGTTGAGGCGAGCCGTGGCGTTGCAGGTACTCCGGGCTCGCGCAGGTCACCTGGTCCAGCATGACCAGCGGCCGCGCCACCAGCGAATCATCCAGCGCCGAACCGCCGCGCAACACACAATCGACGCCCTCACGGATCAGGTCGACAGGTCGGTCATTCAAGCCAATATCCAGCTCGATCAGTGGATAACGACGGGTGAATTGCGGCAATGCCGGGATCACGATCAAGCGGCCGATCCCGGACGGCATGTCCACTCGCAGCAAGCCTTTGGGATTGTGGTGGGCGGCGGAAAACACCGCTTCGGTTTCCTCCAGGTCAGCAAGCAATCGCACGCAACGGGGGTAATAGGCGGCACCGTCGAGGGTCAGGCTGATCTGCCGCGTGGTCCGTTGCAACAGTTGCACACCAAGATGCGCCTCCAGTTGCTTGATCAGGATGCTCACCGACGCGCGGGGCAACTGCAGGCTGTCCGCCGCTTTGGCGAAGCCGCCCAGCTCGACGATTCGGGTGAACACGCGCATGGCGTTAAAACGGTCCATTTGTCAGGTGATCCAAGTGATTATTTAGAAATTACGAACAGTGAAAGCAGTTTTAGCCGGTTTATCTTGTTTCTGTCGAGGTCAACACTAGGGGCTTACACCACAGGGAGTTGATTTCATGCAAACACGTCAATTGGGCAAAAATGGCCCGCAGGTTTCTGCCATCGGTCTGGGCTGCATGGGCATGACCGATTTCTACACGACCGGTGTCGATACCCGCGAAGCCACCGCCACCCTGCATCGGGCGCTGGAACTGGGGATCAACCTGCTCGACACCGCTGACATGTACGGCCCGCACACCAACGAAGAGCTGATCGGCAAGGCGATTGTCGGCAAGCGCGAGCAGGTGTTCCTGGCCAGCAAGTTCGGCATCGTCCGCGATCCGTCCAACCCCGGAGCCCGGGGCGTGAACGGTCGACCTGACTACATTCGCGAGTCAATTGACGGCACGCTTAAACGCCTGGGTGTTGAAACCCTGGATTTGTACTACCAGCACCGGATCGACCCGCAGGTGGCCATCGAGGAAACTGTCGGCGCCATGGCGGAGTTGGTGAAGGCCGGCAAAGTGCGTTACCTGGGGTTGAGTGAGGCGTCGGTGACCACGCTGGAACGTGCGCACAAGGTCCATCCCATCAGCGCGCTGCAAAGTGAGTATTCGCTGTGGAGCCGCGATCAGGAAGAGAACGGTTGCCTGGCCGCGTGTCAGCGCCTGGGCATTGCCTTCGTCCCTTACAGCCCATTGGGTCGCGGCTTTCTGACGGGTGCATTGAAAAGCCCGGATGACTTTGCCGCCGACGATTACCGCCGCTTCAGCCCGCGCTTTCAAGGGGAAAATTTCGCGAAAAACCTGTTGCTGGTGCAGCAAGTTCAGGCCTTGGCAGCCGACAAAGGTGTGACGGCAGGCCAATTGGCATTGGCCTGGGTGCTGGCGCAGGGTGACTACCTGATCCCGATTCCAGGGACCAAACAGCGTAAATACCTTGAGGAGAATGTTGCCGCACTGGAGGTAAAGCTCAGCCGCGACGAATTGCACGCGCTGGAAGCGATCTTCCCGGCCAATGCCACCGCAGGATTGCGCTATCCAGAGGAAGTGATGAAGTTGCTTGACCGGTAACCGACGCCTGGCCCACCCGGTCTGAGTGGGCCAGCACTACCGAATGTCAGGCCTTGGCGCTGACGCCACCATCGGTAGGTGGCACCGTCGTCCCATTGCCCTTGCCGTAAGTCTGCAAGTTCTGCAATACGTAGATCGCTGTCTTGTATTCCGGGATCAGGCCAGTGGCGTACTTGTCGCCCCTGATACTGTTGTTCTGGATGGTGTCCAGTTGCGTGGCGAAATACTCCAGCGCATTGAATTTTGCATCCGGGTCATTCTGAACCCCGAACCGGTCAAACTTGTCACCGGCATTCATTAACGTCATCCACGTAGTATCGGAAATCAGGCCTTTACCTCTAAGGAAGGCACTGAGCTTGCCCAGTTGTTTGGCGGAGACATTTTCCGGGTCGAAACCTTTTACGTTTCGGTGGATTTTCATTGCATCCATTTTCGCCGTGCTCAGCGCGTTTGGATTGGTCCACACCAGTGCCAGCATCTGCTTGATCCTGGCGCTTTGCGTTACAGGCTTGCCGCCGCCCGTATCTTTAACCAGTAAACCTGCCTTGGACGTCCAAGCCCCGGCATAGCCGATAGTCATGACTGCACTCCCGACTGCCTACAACTATTTCCGGTTTTTACAATTTTCGTACATTTAAGATACAAAGCACCAAGTGCCTTTATTCATTGGTCTAGACCAACTTTCCAACATTGGTCGACACAACTGATTCGGCTCGTAATGCGTCCTGAACAGTGCATTTGTATCCACATTGACACCCTTCAGGGGCTGACCGTCCGTCACCCAGCTCCATTCTTGTACGTTCGTACCTAAAGCTCGCCTGTTGCGGGCCGATAGCCCTTTGAAGCGCCGATCTTTCGATCGAAAACCACAATAAAAACGCTGCACAAGGACCGGTCCCATGCCCGCATTCCGCACTATCCAGGCTCGCTACACGCTGTTTCTGGTCCTGTTCATCTTGCTGTTGTTCGTTCTGACAGTGGTCGGCATCAGCCAGTTGGTCGCGCCTAAACTTCGCCACACCGAAGAACAGGTGGCCCTCAACCGCATCGCCGAAGTGGCCGAGCAAATCCAGGGCGAGCTGAACAAAGTTCAGGCGCAACAGCGCAGCATCACCCAGACCATCCCATTACTCGACAGCGCCGCCATCGATACGGTGCTGCCAGGCCTGGTCGATCAGTACGGCGAGTTGAAAGTGTTCGGTGGCGGGATCTGGCCGTTGCCCGGCCAGCGTGAGGCCGGACGCAACAAGTTCAGCACCTTCTGGCACCGCGACGCCTCGGGCAAGCTCGCGGTCAATACGTTCTGGAACAGTGATGCGGCCCCCAACTATTACGACCAGACCTGGTATAAGGGCGGCGTGCAAACCCCGCGCGGCCAATGCGCCTGGGCTGCTGCCTATAAAGATGACGCCAGCGCCGAGCCGCGGACCAACTGCGCCATGGCCATTCAGAAAAATGGCGCGGCGTATGGTGTCTCGACCATCGACGTGACCCTGGGTTTCTTCAACGACTTGATCGCGCGTAAGGAAAAAGACCTCGGCGCAGAAATGCTGATCGTCGAGGCCGACGGCAAGATCATCAGCAACAGCTCGCGGATCAGCGGGCCGATCGTGCTGAAGAGCATCAGTGAACTGGCCAGCAACTCGCCCTTCGCCAGCCAAGTGAAGGCCGGCCTGCAAAACCGTGATCAGTCGCAGCGGGGCGAGTTCGATAACAACGGTGAAGCCAGCACCTTCTTCATGCGCCCGATCGAGGGCACACCGTGGTTCCTCGCCACTGCCCTGCCGACCAAGCTGATCACCGCCCAGCGTGACGATGTGCTCAGCACCTTGAGTCTGCTGCAAATCCCGATGGTGATCCTGCTGGTGTTGCTGCAGATCTACGCGATTCGCCAACTGGTTCAGCGCTTGAGAATTCTGAAGGCCAACATCGACGCCCTGTCCGCTGGCGATGCCGACCTGACCAAGCGCATCACCATCCGCGCCGAAGACGAGCTGGGCGCCATCGGGCACTCGGTCAACGCCTTCATCGTCTACTTGCAGAACATGATCGGCGAAGTCACCCAGGCCACCGGCGCGATGGCGTCCAGCCTCGACAACTTGCAGCGCACCTCCGCCCACACCAGCCAGATTTTGGTCCGCCATGCGTCTGAAACCGATCAGACGGTCACGGCGATCACCGAGATGAGCTCGACCGCCGAAAGTGTCGCGCAGAACGCCGCAGAAACCGCTGCCTTCACCCAGCGCGCCAACGAAAACGCTGACCGTTCGCGCGTCGTCGTTGGTGAAGCGTCCAGTAGCGTGATCGCCTTGATCGACGAAGTGGCAAGCGCCACCCATAAAGTTGAAAGCATGCAGGAGGATGCGCAGCGCATCACCGAGATTCTCGGGGTAATTGGCGCCATTGCCGGGCAGACCAACTTGCTGGCACTCAACGCCGCCATCGAAGCCGCCAGGGCCGGTGAGCAAGGTCGTGGTTTCGCAGTGGTCGCCGATGAAGTCCGCGCCCTCGCCGCCCGCACGCAGGCCAGCACTTCGCAAATCAATGAAATGCTCAAGCGCCTGACCCAAGGCGTGAGTTCGTCAGTGAGCGCCATGGAAAACACCCAGGCCAGCTGCCAGTCCGCTGCCGATGCCACGGCGCGGGTCAACACGGGCCTGGATGAAATGGCCGGTTCGGTCAGCCACATCAACAGCCTGAGCACGCAGATCGCCACCGCCGCCGAGCAGCAAAGCGCGGTGACCGAAGAGATCAACCGCAGCATGGTGCAGATCCGCCACATGGTGGATGAGCTGGTGAAAAGCGGTCAGGCCAGCGAGCTCAATACTCAGCAACTGCTGCAAGCCAACACTCGCGTCAGCGCGATCATGGGGCGGTTCAAGGTGCGTTGACCGCTGCTGATTGACAAGCTCCCTGTGGCGAGGGAGCTTGGTCTGGTGAGGAACTGGCGGTATTACTTCGAAACAACCTCGTATCTCTCCGCGGCAAAAAATGGTCAAAATGTATCTTTTTGGCCGCAACCCCGAGACGAGCCCCCCATGCGAACCCACCTGCGTCTGGTCGCCCTGAGCGCCCTTTTTATCTCCTCCCTGGTCCAGGCCGCCGACCTGATCCCGATCGAAGTCCACCGTGACGCCAACTGCGGCTGCTGCAAAAAATGGATCAGCCACCTCGAGGCCAATGGCTTCAAGGTTGAAGACCACGTCGAATCCAACATGAGCGAATTCAAGCAACAGCACGGCGTGCCTCCGCGCCTGGCGTCATGTCACACCGGCCTCATCAATGGCAAATTCGTCGAAGGCCATGTTCCGGCGGATCAAGTCCTTGCCTTGAGCAAACGCGATGACCTGCTGGGTGTTGCGGCACCGGGCATGCCGATGGGCTCGCCCGGGATGGAAATGGACGGCATGAGCGATGCTTATCAAGTGATCGGCCTGAAAAAGGACGGCACTGATGTGGTGGTGGCGGACTACCCTGCCCATTGATGGGCGGTGCGTACATCGGGCTTTTCTTTTCGGCATTCGGTGCCGCGACCTTGCTGCCGTTGCAGTCCGAAGCGGTGCTCGTAGGGCTGTTGCTCAGCGGGCAATACTGGCTTTGGTCGCTACTGGCCGTCGCGACGCTGGGCAATGTCCTTGGCTCAGTGGTGAATTGGTGGCTCGGCTGTCGCATCGAACGGTTTCGCGACCGGCGTTGGTTTCCGGTCAGCCCGCGCCATCTCGAACAGGCCCGAAAACACTATCAACGCTATGGTCACTGGTCATTGCTGCTGAGCTGGGTGCCGATCATCGGTGACCCGCTGACGCTGGTGGCAGGCGTCATGCGCGAGCCGTTTGGGCGGTTCCTGCTGATCGTAACCCTCGCCAAGGGTGCTCGTTATGGGGTGCTGGCCCTAGCCACGCTGGGCTGGATCGGTTGAACGATCAGGTGCGGCAATTGCCTGTGTTTAATGTCGCCCTAATCATGCCGATCCAGCATCGGCTGTTTTCCAACGGAGTCCACCCATGCCCCTTGCTCTTTCGCGCTGGTTGCCCGGCCTGTTTCTGACAGCGGCATTGCCGGTTCTGGCTCATGCTGAAGGCCCGGAATACGGGCCGGAACTGCAAGGGTTCGAGTACCCCTACACGGTCAAGCACTTCGCGTTCGAGTCCCAGGGTAAATCCCTTCAGATGGGTTACATGGACGTCGCCGCCCACGGCAAGGCCAACGGGCGCAGCGTGGTGTTGATGCACGGCAAAAACTTCTGCGGCGCCACCTGGGACAGCTCGATCAAAGCCCTGAGCGAAGCCGGTTACCGGGTCATTGCGCCGGACCAGATCGGTTTCTGCACCTCCAGCAAACCGGACAACTATCAATACACGTTCCAGCAATTGGCGACCAATACCCAGCAACTGCTCAAAGCCCTTGGCATCCAGAAGACCAGCGTGCTCGGGCACTCCACCGGCGGCATGCTCGCCACGCGCTATGCGCTGCAATACCCCGATCAGGTCGAGCAACTGGCGCTGGTCAATCCGATTGGCCTGGAAGACTGGAAAGCCCTCGGGGTGCCGTATCGCACCGTCGATCAATGGTACGAGCGCGAACTGAAACTCAGCGCCGACGGCATCCGCACATACGAACGCAACACCTATTACGGTGGCCGCTGGAAGCCTGAATTCGATCGCTGGGTCGATATGCTTGCCGGCCTGAATAAAGGCCCGGGGCACACGCAAGTGGCGTGGAACTCGGCGTTGATCTACGACATGATCTTCACCCAACCGGTGTATTACGAATTCAAGGACCTGAAGATGCCGACGCTTTTGCTGATCGGCACATCCGACACCACGGCCATCGGCAGTGACATTGCCTCACCGGAGGTCAAGGCGAAGCTCGGTCACTACGACGTGCTCGGCAAGCAAGTGGCGAAACTGATTCCGCAGTCCACACTGGTTGAATTCCCTGGCATGGGCCACGCGCCGCAGATGGAAGAACCGGCGCAATTCCACCAGGCACTGCTCGACTGGCTGAACAAATCCAATCCCGTTCGTTGATGAGGTAAGGCTGATGGCTGTGCAGATTGCGGTGATCGATGATTGGCAGGACGTGGCCCGTGACGTGGTCGATTGGTCAGTGCTGGACAGCCTCGGCGAAGTGCGTTTTATCCATGACTATCCTGCCGACAACGAAACCCTGGCTGAGCGTCTGGGCAAGTTCGAGGTGATCTGCGTGATGCGCGAGCGCACCCGGTTTGATGAAGACCTGCTGCGCCAGTTACCCAAGCTCAAACTGCTGGTCACTGGCGGCATGCGCAATGCCGCGTTGGACCTCAAGGCCGCTGCTGCTCTGGGCATCCAGGTCAGTGGCACCGACAGCTACAAACATGCCGCTCCGGAGCTGACCTGGGCGCTGATCATGGCCGCGACCCGTAATCTCGTGGTCGAAACCAATGCCTTGCGCGCAGGAAAATGGCAGCAAGGCCTGGGTGGCGACTTGCACGGCAAGACGCTGGCGATCCTCGGCCTCGGCAGCATCGGCAAACGCGTCGCGCAGTTCGGTCAGGTGTTCGGGATGCGGGTTATCGCGTGGAGCGAAAACCTCACGGCCGAACGTGCCACCGAGGTGGGCGTGACCTACGTCAGTAAGCAGGAACTGTTCGAGCAGGCCGATGTGCTGTCGGTTCACTTGGTGCTCAGTGATCGCAGCCGGGGATTGGTCGGCGCCCAAGCGCTGAACTGGATGAAACCTTCGGCGCTGCTGGTCAACACCGCCCGCGGACCGATTGTCGATGAGGCCGCGCTGATCAAGGCGTTGCAGAAGAATCGGCTGGCGGGGGCTGCGCTGGATGTGTTCGACGTCGAGCCATTGCCAGTGAATCATCCGTTCAGAACGCTGGACAATGTGTTGGCGACGCCCCATGTCGGGTACGTCAGTCGACAGAACTACCATCAGTTCTTTTCGCAGATGATCGAGGATGTCCAGGCGTGGTCTGCCGGTGAGCCGATTCGGCTTCTGAGCTAAGACCGCAGCGCCGCTCTCGCACTCGATCAATGTTGATCAGTTCGTCAATACTGAACGCGAAAACCACGTATCCTCTGCGCCCGTTTCACGTCCAACCTCGCGAGGGCAGTTTGTCTAAAGGTATCGCTTTATCGGTCTCGGCCTCGGTGCTGTTTGCCGTCATGTATTACTACACCTCGTTGCTCACGCCCCTGAGCGGCGTGGAGATTTTCGGCTGGCGCATGCTGCTGACCGTGCCGTGCATGACCGTGTTCATGGTGGTCTCCGGCGAATGGAAGCGTGTGCTCGAAATTTTCCGGCGCATCGCTGGCAATCGGAAATTGATCGCCGGCCTGGTCGCCTCTTCGGCCCTGCTCGGTGTACAGCTTTGGCTGTTCATGTGGGCGCCACTCAACGGCTACAGCCTGGATGTGTCGCTCGGGTATTTTCTGTTGCCGCTGACCATGGTGCTGACCGGGCGGATTGCCTATGGCGAGCGCCTGTCCTATTTGCAAAAAATCGCCGTGATGCTGGCCTGCCTCGGCGTGATCAACGAGGTGTATCAGGTCGGTGGTTTTTCCTGGGCGACCTTGCTGGTCTGCATCGGCTATCCCCTGTACTTCATCCTGCGCAAGCGTCTGGCAGCCGACAACCTTGGCGGTTTATGGCTGGACATGGCGTTGACGCTGCCGGTGGCGTTCTGGTTCGTGCAGAGTGGTGAGCAGGGTTTCGGCGTGTTTGATCAACATCCGTGGTTGTCGCTGCTGATCCCGATACTCGGGGTGATCAGTGCGTCGGCGCTGGTGGTCTACATCATCGCCAGCCGGCTGTTGCCGTTCAGCCTGTTCGGGCTGTTGAGTTATGTGGAACCGGTGTTGCTGCTGGGCGTTGCGTTGCTGCTCGGGGAAAGCATCAAGCCTGGGGAATGGCTGACTTATATTCCGATCTGGTTGGCGGTAGTGGTGCTGGTGTTTGAAGGCTTCAAACACCTGGTGCGACAACGACGCAAACCAATGTAGGAGCGAGGCTTGCCCGCGAAGCTTTTAGCGTCTTCATCGGCCCCTTCGCGGGCAAGCCTCGCTCCTACATTGGTTTTGCATGATCCAAAAAAAACCGGCCAGCATTGTTGCTGACCGGGCTTTCTTACATCTGATGCGGCTTATTCGGTGGCGAGTACACCACGACGAACCTGATCACGTTCGATCGATTCGAACAGCGCCTTGAAATTACCTTCGCCGAAACCATCGTCGCCTTTACGCTGGATGAACTCAAAGAACACCGGGCCCATCAGGGTTTCCGAGAAGATCTGCAGTAGCAGGCGCTTGTCGCCCGACTCGGACGAACCGTCCAGCAGGATCCCTCGCGATTGCAGCTGATCGACCGGCTCACCGTGGTTCGGCAAACGGCCTTCGAGCATTTCGTAGTAGGTTTGCGGTGGCGCGGTCATGAAGCGCATGCCGATGCTCTTCAGGTGATCCCAGGTCTTGATCAGGTCATCGCTGAGGAAGGCCACGTGCTGGATGCCTTCACCGTTGAACTGCATCAGGAACTCTTCGATCTGCCCGGCACCCTTGGACGATTCTTCGTTTAACGGGATGCGGATCATGCCGTCCGGCGCGGTCATGGCCTTGGAGGTCAGGCCGGTGTATTCACCCTTGATGTCGAAGTAACGGATCTCACGGAAGTTGAACAGCTTCTCGTAGAAGTTGGCCCAGTACGCCATCCGACCGCGATAAACGTTGTGGGTCAGGTGGTCGATGATTTTCAGACCAGCACCGACCGGGTTACGGTCCACACCTTCGATGAACACGAAGTCGATGTCGTAGATCGAGCTGCCTTCGCCGAAACGGTCGATCAGGTACAGCGGCGCGCCGCCGATGCCTTTGATCGCTGGCAGGTTCAGCTCCATCGGGCCGGTTTCGATGTGGATCGGCTGGGCGCCGATTTCCAGTGCGCGCTTGTAGGCCAGCTGCGAATCCTTGACGCGGAACGCCATCCCGCACACCGACGGGCCGTGTTCGGCCGCGAAGTATGAAGCGACGCTGTGCGGTTCGTTGTTGAGGATCAGGTTGATCTGGCCCTGGCGATACAGGTGCACGTCTTTGGAGCGGTGGGTCGCGACCTTGGTGAAGCCCATGATCTCGAAGATCGGCTCCAGGGTGTTCGGGGTCGGCGATGCGAGCTCGATGAATTCAAAGCCCATCAGGCCCAT
Source organism: Pseudomonas sp. BGI-2 (assembly GCF_004310295.1). GTDB lineage: Bacteria > Pseudomonadota > Gammaproteobacteria > Pseudomonadales > Pseudomonadaceae > Aquipseudomonas. The sequence goes on from NZ_SISB01000001.1 coordinate 219,860, forward strand.
TGGGTTTTCGTATAAATCTGCCATTTTGGCGCCTCATCATTTTTTAGAATTAACGGAACGTTAGTTGCTAATAATGCTGAAGCCGGCGGGTGGCGCGCAGGAGATGCCCCGCACGCTGCGGGCGAGGAAGTCACCGTAGATCAATTGAAACCCGAAACTTTTCATTGTCGACCCAAGGCTGATGCGGGCGAGGCTTCTGCTTCCAGAAGACGATTATTATTGTATGCGTAACCCGATTCTACACAGCGTAAATAGGTTTGTCCGCCTTCTGTATCAAATCCCCTTTTTCCCTGCTCGCGCAAGGGGTTTGTTGCACAGGAAAATCCCGGCGAGAATCAGCCCTCCTCCCAGGCACATCGCCAGCGTCAACTGCTCGCCCAACAGCAACGCGCCGAGGATCACGGCAGTCAGCGGATTCAAGGCAATGAACACCCCCGAACGTGTCGCGCCGATTTGGCGAATGCCGTCGTAATAGCCGATGTAGGCCAGCGCCGAGCCCAACACGCCCAGGTACATCAGGCTCAGCCATTGTTGCGGGCCGAGACCGATAAGCGCGCTGACACTCAGTTCACCGCGCACCGCACTGGTCACCCAGAGCATCAGCGTACCCAGCAGAATCGAATACGTCACTGTCTGCACCGGCCCCAGCGTCTGGTTCAGGTCCTTGGAGAACAGCGAGTAAATCCCCCAGCCGAGCACGCAACCGAAAATCAGCAGGTCACCGATCCAGGCGTTAGCATTGCCGGCCAGCAGTTGCGGGTTTCGGCTGACGATCACCAGACTCGCCCCGGCTATGCACACCGCGATCCCGACGACCTTCGTCCGGCTCAAGCGCTCCTTGAAAAGCAGCCATGACGCCAGTCCGATCACGGCGGGGTTCAGCGCCACGATCAACGACGCTCGCGAAGCATTGATGTAATGCAGCCCGTAAAAAAAACACAGGTTGTAGAAGAAGATCCCGAAGAACCCCAACAGTGTCAGTTGCAGCCATTGCCTGGGGCTCGGTTTCGCCAATGGCACGCGGGCCAGCAGCAAAAACACCAGCAACGCCACGCTGGCCAGCAGGAATCTCAGGCTGGCGGCAAACAACGGGCTGAGGCTGTCCGCGAGAAACCGGCCGGCCACGAACGTCCCGCCCCAGATCATGGTGACGGCAGCGAGTTTCAGATACACCGGGACATCCGATGACATGGTTTGCGCATAGCTATTCATAAGGCGTCAGGACTTTAATCGGGGGTAGATGACGTATCATTGGATTAATGCGCGATCATCGTAAAATGAGTAAAGACTCATGACCCTGACACAACTCGAGATTTTCTCGCTGGTCGCCGAACTGCGCGGCTTCACAATGGCGGCCAATCGGTTGGGGATTTCCCAATCGGCGGTGTCTCACGCCCTGAAGTCGCTGGAACAGGAATTGGGGGTCGAGTTGTTCAGGCGCCACCAGTCTCAAATCGAACTGAGCGACATCGGCCAACAGCTCTTATCGCGCGCCAGGGCGATGCTCGGGTTGGCCAACACCTTGCGCCAGGAAGCCGCCGACGCCCGCGGAATGAAGCATGGCACCCTGCGTATCGGCTCGTTCGGCCCGACTTCATCGATCAAACTGCTGCCACAGATCCTGCAGCACTACCGCCCCGCTCACCCCGGTATCGAAGTCCACATCGACGAAGGACCGGACCGTCAGATTCTCCAGTGGCTGGAAGAGCGGCGAATCGATATCGGTTTCGTGGTGCTGCCCGAAGATCGTTTCGACACCTTCCCACTGATCGAAGACCGGATGGTCGCCCTGCTGCCCGCCGGTCATCCGCTGGTGGGTCGCGACAGCCTGAGTTTGAGCGACTTGTGTCACGACCCGTTCGTGCTGACCGAAGCCGGATCTTCGGAGCTGGTTTCACGGCTGTTCAGTGCTGCCCGGTTGACACCGAACATCCGTTATCGCTGCTCGCAGCTACTCAGCACCCTCGACACCGTGGGCCGTGGCGATGCCGTGACCGTTGTCGCCGAAGGCTCGTTGCCCGACGACAACGACAGCCGCTACGTGAAAAAACCGCTGTCGCCACCCGTTACTCGGCAGGTGTGCCTGGCGGTGCTCGACCAGCGTCAGTCGTCGCCCGCAACGCTGGCGTTTATTCAACTGGCTTCAAGCCTGAGCTATCGTTGAGCGGCAAAAGGATCGACGACCATCTATCATGCCCACTACCTGAACTCTTTTTGGGGGACGTGCCGTTATCCTCCCAGCATTTGAGAGCCGTACCTCATCGTCACAGGCTTCGCGAATGCCACTGAACGCCAAAACCCGCCGCAAGCGCGGCAAACGACTGGTTGTAACGCTGCTGAGCGGCTTGCTCCCAGTATTGTTGGGGGGCGTCATCCTCTATATGCAGGCTGAGCGCACGCTCCAGCAAAGTACCGAGCTGACGGCCGAAGAAGCCGTCCGCCAATTCGAGTTGATACTCGACAATACCGCCCAGGCTGCGCGCGAACTGCTGCCGCTGGCCGGCCAACCTTGCAATGACGTCAAACTGGCCCTGCGCGAGCAGGTTACCCGCCGACCGTTCGTGCGCTCGACGAACCTAGTGTGGGACAACAACATTTATTGCAGTTCGTTGTTCGGTGACTACCAGGAAAAGATCAGTGCCGGCGACTACTCCAAAGGCCAGTTGCTGCTGATGAAAGGCAACCCGGTCACGCCCGATACTGCGTTACTGGTGTATCGACTCAGTGAAGGAAAACAGGGCGCGATGAGTACCCTGGACGGCTATCACCTGAGCAACGTGCTGCGCATGATCGGCCGCAAAACCGTGTTGTTGCTGCAAGTCGGTCCCAACTGGTTATCTGCCGATGGCGCGTTTCATGAAGGTGTTCTGATGGCCTCGCCAGTGGCGCCAATTGAACTGACATCTTCGCGTTATGCCTTTGAGGTCGCCGCCGGTTTCCCCAAGGGTGAAACCTGGCGCTACATGAGCAGCGAGTATCCGCCGCTGTTCAGTTTGCTTATCTTCTTCGGGATGGTGTCGGGCGCTATCGGACATGTCCTACAGAAACGCTCGTCATCCCCCAGTCACGAAATGCAGCGTGCGCTGGAGTCTGCCGAGTTCGTTCCGTATTTTCAGCCCGTGGTGCATGGCGATACTAAAACCTGGTCCGGGGCCGAAGTGTTGATGCGCTGGAACCATCCGAAGGAAGGCCTGGTGCGCCCGGACCTGTTCATTCCTTTTGCCGAGCATTCCGGGTTGATCGTGCCGATGACCCGCTCGTTGATGCGACAGACCGCAGCATTGTTGGCGCCTGCTGCGTCGTCGTTCGACGGTCCGTTCCACATCGGCATCAACATCACTGCCAGCCATTGCAAGGACCTGGATCTGGTCGAGGACTGCCGTGAGTTTCTCAGTGCCTTTGCGCCGGGCGCCATCAATCTGGTGCTGGAGTTGACCGAGCGCGAACTGATCGAGCCGACAGCCATCACGCACCAATTGTTCGAGCAGCTCCACGCATTGGGCGTGATGATCGCCATCGATGACTTTGGCACCGGCCACTCAAGCCTCGGTTACCTGCGTCAGTTCAATGTGGACTTCCTAAAGATCGATCAGAGTTTTGTCGCGATGATCGGCGTTGACGCGCTTTCCCGGCACATTCTGGACAGCATTATCGAACTGTCGGCCAAGCTTGATCTGGGGATCGTCGCCGAAGGCGTGGAAACCGAGGCGCAAAGTGACTATCTGGCCGCCCATGGCGTGAACTTCCTGCAAGGTTATTTGTTCGGTCGACCGATGCCCGGTGCAGAGTTCATTAATGCATTAAGGCACCATTAACCGGCGGTTTTAAGCGACGAGACAACGAAACAGCGCACCAAATTGAATCAAAAGTCTACTGTTGTTACATGAAGAAAAAGACAGGATTTACTCTTGGCCAATTAACTACTACAATTTTTCATGCCTGTGCAAGATTGGCAGGTGAGCCACTATCACCGAGTCGCTTCAAGGCTCTTGGCTTATAGCTTTGTTTGCGGTTGGTATCAGCCAAACACACTATTGGAGTAATGAATTTGTCCAGACTCGCTGAATTTCGTGCCGCTGAAAAGGCCCTTCAAGAACAGCTCAAGCAGCTGGAATCGCTGAAGAATGATGCCGGGCTCAAGAAAGAAATCGAGTTCGAAGAAAAGCTCCAGGGGCTGATGAAAACCTACGGCAAAAGCCTGCGCGACATCATCGCCATCCTCGATCCGAACCCGGCAAAATCCGGCCTGCAGACAGCAACCCCTAAAACCCGCCGCGCTCGCGTGGTCAAGGTTTACCATAACCCGCACACCGGCGAACTGATTGAAACCAAGGGTGGCAACCACCGCGGTTTGAAAGCCTGGAAGGAACAGTACGGTGCCGCTACCGTTGATTCCTGGCTGCGAGGCTAAGCACTCGCGGTGATAAAAGAAGCCCTGCCAATGCAGGGCTTTTTTATAAACGCCTTCTAAATGCAACGAAAGGAGACGATCAACTCGCTACTTGCCGACTCAACTTTGTGCTTAATCCGTTTGGGTATCTAAAAATTTCGGATCGCGCTGAAATCTGCAGTCATGCAAACCGTCAGCTAAAGTTTCAAGCTGTTACGAGCTGCTGCTATTTCGTCCTGACTTGCCTTATAAGCCTCGGACTGCCCCGCGTAGGAAAGAACATAGGCCTTATCGGCATCCACCGCCGCGACCAATGTTTGCGACAGCACATGTCGACCATTCTGTGTAATCGTGCAGGTAGTTTCCAACCCCGATAAGCGGCTCAAGGGCGCTGGATGAATTTTGTTGCAGACACTTTGATAGCCGCTTTGAAAAAAGTCTTTCTGCACCGACTTGCGCATTTCCAGCAACACGCCTTCCAGATTGACCTGATGACTGCTTTCTACTGGAGTCATGGTCAATTCCATTACCAGCACCGGTGTTCCGCCCTGGTCGACTTTCACCGCGCGCTGCCGGACAACCTCTGGTTTGGCGTCATCTTGCGGCACGGCTTCAACCTCCCAGCCATTTGGCCAGGTCACCACCGGCGCATCCGCATGAGCGCTAGTAGCACCTGACAGCAGGCAAAACAGGACCAACGTCGATTTACAGAATCGGATCATTGCAATGAACACTCACGGATTGAACCGTAAAGTCTGAGCCTCGCCCGTCCGTCAGGCAATAGCCGACTGTTTGCGTTTGGTGATGTCCCAGCCCTTGCGTATCATTGTCGCCATTCGTTAGCCCCACTTATTTTCCGGAGGGCCCATGAGCCTGCACGAATTGAACACTTTCCCCGGCGTGACCGCGCAACCTGACACCGCCACCCAGAAGTTCGTCTTCAACCACACCATGCTGCGGGTCAAAGACATCACCAAGTCCCTGGATTTCTACACGCGCATCCTGGGTTTTTCGCTGGTGGAAAAACGCGACTTCCCGGAAGCCGAATTCAGCCTGTACTTCCTGGCGCTGGTCGATAAAGCCCAGATTCCGGCCGACGCTGCCGCCCGTACCGAATGGATGAAATCGATCCCGGGCATTCTGGAATTGACCCACAACCACGGCACCGAGAACGATGCAGATTTCGCCTACCACAACGGCAACACCGACCCGCGCGGCTTCGGCCATATCTGCATCTCTGTGCCGGACATCCGTGCCGCTTGCGAACGCTTTGAAGCGCTGGGCTGCGATTTCCAGAAACGCCTGAACGACGGTCGCATGAAGAGCCTGGCGTTCATCAAAGACCCGGATGCGTACTGGGTTGAGATCATCCAGCCAGCCCCGATGTAACCTCCACCACCATTCCCCGGTGGGAAGGTGTGAGGCACAAAAAACCCCATGATCACTCATGGGGTTTTTGTGTTTTCAGCGACGACGTTTATGCCGGCGCGGAGGTGCGGATCAGGTGATCGAATGCGCTCAGCGAAGCCTTGGCGCCCTCGCCCACCGCAATCACGATCTGCTTGTACGGCACGGTGGTGACATCACCGGCAGCGAATACGCCCGGCATCGACGTTTCACCGCGGGCATCGACGATGATCTCGCCGCGAGGCGACAGGTCGATGGTGCCTTTGAGCCAGTCGGTGTTGGGCAGCAAACCGATCTGCACGAAGATCCCTTCCAGTTCCACGGTACGCAGTTCATCAGACTGGCGATCTTTGTAACGCAAGCCGTTAACCTTCTGACCATCGCCCAACACTTCAGTGGTTTGCGCGCTAGTGATCACGGTGACGTTCGGCAGGCTGTGCAACTTGCGCTGCAACACCGCATCGGCACGCAGCTGCACGTCAAACTCCAGCAAGGTGACGTGTGACACGATGCCCGCCAGGTCGATGGCCGCTTCGACACCGGAGTTACCGCCGCCAATCACCGCCACGCGCTTGCCCTTGAACAGCGGACCGTCACAGTGCGGACAGTACGCCACGCCTTTGTTGCGGTATTGCTGCTCGCCCGGGACGTTCATTTCACGCCACCTCGCACCGGTCGCGAGAATCACTGTCTTCGCTTTCAGGGTCGCGCCGCTGGCGAAGTGGATTTCGTGCAGCTCGCCACTTTTACCCGGCACCAACTTGTCAACGCGCTGCAGGTTCATGATGTCGACGTCGTATTGCTTGACGTGTTCTTCCAGCGCCACCGCCAGTTTCGGCCCTTCGGTTTCCTGCACGGAGATGAAGTTCTCGATGGCCAAGGTGTCGAGGACCTGGCCACCAAAACGTTCAGCCGCCACACCGGTGCGAATGCCTTTACGAGCAGCGTAGATCGCGGCCGAAGCACCCGCTGGACCACCACCGACGACCAATACGTCAAAGGCGTCCTTGGCGCTGATCTTCTCGGCTTGACGCTCGATGCCGCTGGTGTCGATCTTGGCGAGGATTTCTTCCAGGCCCATGCGGCCCTGACCGAAGTTAACGCCATTCAGGTAAATGCTTGGCACGGCCATGATCTGACGATCATCGACTTCAGCCTGGAACAGCGCGCCGTCGATGGCGACGTGGCGGATGTTCGGGTTCAGTACCGCCATCAAGTTAAGCGCCTGGACCACGTCCGGGCAGTTCTGGCAGGACAGCGAGAAATAAGTCTCGAAGCTGAACTCGCCTTTGAGCGAACGGATCTGTTCGATCACTTCAACGCTGGCTTTCGATGGGTGGCCGCCGACTTGCAGCAATGCCAGCACCAACGAAGTGAATTCATGGCCCATCGGGATGCCGGCGAAACGCAGGCCGATATCGGCACCCGGGCGGTTGATCGAGAACGATGGTTTGCGTGCATCGTCACCGTTATCGAGCAAGGTAATTTGGGTAGAAAGACTGGCAACGTCTTTGAGTAATGCGAGCATTTCCTGGGATTTCGCACCGTCGTCAAGGGAGGCAACGATCTCGATCGGCTGGGTGACCCGTTCCAGGTACGATTTCAACTGGGCTTTAAGATTGGCGTCCAACATACGGGCGATTTCCATGCAGTTTGGTGAAGAGACGTAGACATAAAAAAACGCCCGAGCGAATCTCGCCCGGGCGTTTTTGAGGGCGGTAGCAGCTTACTTAGGTGCGGAAACCCGCCCTGATGATGCTTTCACAGACTTAGATCTTGCCGACCAGGTCCAGGGACGGCGCCAGAGTGGCCTCGCCTTCTTTCCACTTGGCTGGGCAAACCTGGCCTGGGTGAGCAGCGACGTATTGAGCAGCCTTGATTTTGCGCAGCAGCTCGGAAGCGTCACGGCCAACGCCGCCATCGTTCAGTTCAACGATTTTGATCTGGCCTTCAGGGTTGATCACAAAGGTGCCACGGTCAGCCAGGCCAGCGTCTTCGATCAGCACGTCGAAGTTGCGGGAGATGGCGTGAGTAGGATCGCCGATCATGGTGTACTGGATTTTGCCGATGGCTGGCGAAGTGTTGTGCCAGGCAGCGTGGGCAAAGTGGGTGTCGGTGGAAACGCTGTAGATCTCGACGCCCAGTTTCTGGAACGCGTCGTAGTTGTCAGCCAGGTCTTCCAGTTCGGTCGGGCAAACGAAGGTGAAGTCGGCTGGGTAGAAGAACACGACAGACCACTTGCCTTTCAGGTCAGCGTCCGACACTTTTACGAAGTCGCCATTTTTAAAGGCGTCTGCTTTGAACGGTTTAACTTGGCTGTTGATGATAGGCATCGATGACTCTCCGTCAGGGTTGAAAAGTTCGGTTGAGAAGTTGATGGGGTGAATCCTACCCACTCGATCACCGCTTGGCTCATTGGCAAAGCTCATGCTGCTGATTGGTTTTCGCTATTAGCGGACAGTATTAATAGAAGAAAACGGTATCTAGCGCGCAAATGGCTTTTCAGCGACTCGGGCCATCCCGACAAACGGGCTGGCTTCAACATAGCGCATGGCCGACTTCACATCCTTCCAGCCCACATAATTCATCAACGATTTCAAATCCCAACCGCTCTGATGGGCCCAACTGGCAAAACCGCGTCGCAGGGAATGGCTGGTGTAGTGGTCAGCTGAAATGCCGGCACGCTCCAGGGCCTGGCGCAGCAAGGGGATGATGCTGTTAGCGTGCAAGCCCTCCTCACTCAAATGGCCCCAACGGTCGATACCGCGGAACACCGGTCCGCGGACCAGCGCGGCTTCGGTGATCCACTGGATGTAGGCGTTCACCGGGCAGAGTCGCTGCAAGGCCGGGGTCTGGTAAGTCTTGCCGAGGTTCTCGCGATCGCTCTTGCTGCGCGGCAGGTAAAGGGTGATGCCTGAACCGGCGCTCGCCCGCACGTGTTCGATCTGTACGCGGCACAACTCATCACTGCGAAAGCCACGCCAAAAACCCAGCAAGATCAGCGCGGTGTCGCGTCTGGCGCGAAGCAAACCCGGCTGATCATTGTGCGCCTTGGCGGTTTTCGCCTCCTGTTCCAGCCAGGCAACCACCTGCTCCAGATGCTGAAGCTGCAAAGGCTCGGCCTGTTTCTCCTGAGCCGGGTGCAGCGCCCGTATGCCCTTGAAGACCTTGCGCACCACCGGCGACTTGGTGGGATCGGCAAAACCCTGGCTGTTATGCCACTGCGCCAACGCCGACAACCGCAGTTTCAACGTATTGATCGACAGCACGCCCGCATGGGCCACGAGATAACGCGCCACGCTGTCGCTCGTTGCAGGCAGGAAACCACCCCAACTGACTTCGAAGTGCTCGATGGCCGCCCGGTAGCTGCGACGAGTGTTGTCGCGGGTGGCGGCTTGCAGGTAGCGATCCAGATCAGTCATGGGCTCAATTCTCTAAAACGTACCGCTTTCGCGGGATAAAACCTGCCGCACGGCGTATCACACGGGGTAATACCAGTATATCCCGTATCAATAACTCACAATTTTTATCTTCTCAAACAAGATGGTACACTGCGTACCTTGGTGGCATGTACCACAGTACGAAATCGTAGGAGAACACATGGCTCGTGGCGGCGTAAATAAAGCAGTGGTGCAGGCGGCACGCTTGGCAATCCTCGCCCGTGGCGAAAACCCCAGCATCGATGCAGTACGGATCGAAATGGGCAATACCGGCTCGAAAACCACCATCCACCGCTACCTGAAGGAGCTGGATGACGGCAGCGAACGCACCGAAACGCCTTCAGAGCCCATCGATGATGAGCTGGCAGGGCTGGTTTCGCGCTTGGCGCAACGCCTCAAGGAGCAGGCGCAAGAACCCATCGACCAGGCACGCGCGCAGTTCGATCAGCAACGAAAAGAGTTGGAAATCCAGCTGACCGAAGCCCGGCAAGCCAATACTGAATTGCACCAGCAATACGAGATTCAAAGCCTGGCACTGACTCAAGAGTCCGAGGCCCTGCAAGAAACCCGCTCCATGCTGCAGACCGAGCAAACCCGCAACGCCGGACTGAACCAGGCGCTGGCCGATTTCGAACTGCGCTTGCAAGACAAGGATGAGCAGATCCGCTCATTGGAAGAAAAGCACCTGCACACGCGCGATGCCCTGGAACACTACCGCAACGCCGTCAAGGAACAACGCGAGCAGGAGCAAAGTCGCCACGAAGGCCAGGTGCAGCAAATTCAGATGGAACTGCGCCAAGCCCAGCAAAGCGCATTGGTGCGTCAGGATGAGATTACTCAATTGCACCGCGACAACGAGCGCCTGCTCACCGAGAACCGCGGAACGCTGCGAGAGCTGGGGCTATTGCAGGAGCAACTGAAACACACTAACGGCCGTCAGGATCAACTGCTGGAGCAGGTCAACCGCATCGACAGCGAACGCACCCTCCTCCAGGAACGCTTGCGCGCCGCCCTGCTGGAAAGTCAGTCGCTCAAGCAGAACGTCGACGAGCAGTCGCAGATAAACAAAATGCTGGAGATGGAATTGCTCAAGACTCAGGCGAGCCTCGATGAAAGCCTGCGCCTGGCGGCTGTCATTGCAACAGCACCAGACGCATCAGAGAGCGAAAAGAGCGATTAACCGGCAACCGGCGTACGCATGGTGACGAACTCTTCGGCGGCAGTAGGATGCACGCCGATGGTTTCGTCGAAGTCGCGCTTGGTCGCGCCAGCCTTCAAGGCAATTGCCAGCCCCTGAACGATCTCGCCGGCATCCGGCCCGACCATGTGGCAGCCCAGAACCTTGTCGGTCTTGGCATCGACGACAAGCTTCATCAGCGTGCGCTCCTGGCATTCGGTCAGGGTCAGCTTCATCGGGCGGAAACGGCTTTCGAAAATCTGCACGTCGTGGCCGGCTTCGCGCGCCTCTTCCTCGCTCAAGCCGACAGTGCCAATGTTCGGCAGGCTGAACACGGCGGTCGGGATCATCTTGTAATCCACCGGGCGATACTGCTCAGGCTTGAACAAACGACGCGCCACAGCCATGCCTTCAGCCAGGGCGACGGGGGTCAGCTGAACACGGCCGATCACATCGCCAAGCGCCAGGATCGACGGCTCTGCGGTCTGATATTGGTCATCGACCTCGACGAAACCTTTCTTGTCGAGTTTGACGCCGGTGTTTTCCAGCCCGAGATTGTCGAGCATCGGACGGCGACCGGTGGCGTAGAACACACAATCCGCCTCCAGCTCGCGACCGTCCTTGAGCGTCACCTTCAGGCCGCCATCGGACTGCTTGTCGATGCGCTCGATGTCGGCGTTGAACTGCAGGTTCATGCCGCGCTTGGTCAGCTCTTCCTGCAAATGCTTGCGCACTGCACCGTCGAAGCCGCGCAGGAACAACTCACCGCGATACAACAATGTGGTCTCGGCACCCACCCCGTGGAAGATCCCGGCAAATTCGACAGCGATGTAACCACCGCCCACAACCACAACGCGCTTCGGCAGTTCTTTTAGGAAGAACGCCTGGTTGGAACTGATCGCGTGCTCGTGCCCCGGAATCTCCGGGATCTGCGGCCAGCCACCGGTAGCAATCAGGATGTTCTTGGCGGTGTAGCGCTCACCATTGATCTCGACCGTGTTCGGGTCGACGATTTTGGCATGACCTTCATGCAGGGTTACACCGCTGTTGACCAGCAGGTTGCGGTAAATACCGTTCAGTCGATTGATCTCGCGATCCTTGTTGGCGATCAGCGTTGCCCAATCAAACTTCGCTTCGCCCAGTGTCCAACCAAAGCCCGAAGCCTGCTCGAAGTCTTCGGCGAAGTGCGCGCCATAGACCAGCAACTTCTTCGGCACGCAGCCGACGTTCACACACGTACCGCCCAGGTAACGGCTTTCGGCCACCGCCACTTTCGCGCCATAACCGGCAGCAAAACGCGCAGCTCGCACACCGCCGGAACCGGCGCCAATCACATAAAGGTCAAAATCGTAGGCCATTTTCAATCTCCTCGGCAGGCAACCAGCATACCTGCAGACGCTTATTGAGCAAGCATCTGCCGATATGCAGATGGACAACACCAAGCGTCCCAGCCTTACGCTTTCGATCAATGACATTCTGCCGACTGAGCTTTTGGTAACCGCAGCGTGCGCCAGGCGATCAGAATCGCCATGAACGCCAGGCCAAAAGCGACCCACGAAACTAAAGCGATTCCACCTTCAAATGCACCTCCTGCCTGCTGCATCAACTGTTGTGCCTCATCACCCGCCAGACCTAAGGCCACATGATGAGCACCAGACAGCGTCTCACTTGCCAGCGTCGTCTGAATGTCGCTCAAAAACGCCGGAAGCTGCAGACCTGCGCGGTAGTAGGCTGTGACCAGACCGCCAAGCACGGTCGTTCCCAGCACCACGCCTACTTCATAAGCGGTTTCACTAATGGCGGAAGCGGCGCCCGCCTTTGCCGGCGGCGCTGCCGACAAGATCACGTCATTGGAAACCGTCGCGATAGCGCCTACTCCGATGTTCAGCAAGGCGAACGCCGCTACCAACACCGCGAGGCTGCTGCCCAAGCTGGCCACCAGCAAAAACGCCGCGCCGGCAAAGGCCATCAGAATCGGTATCAACACATGCACGGGTACCCGCTGCGCGACCGGCACGACCGCCATCCCGACCACGATCGCCATGATTTGCCCCGGCACCAACGCCAGACTCGCACTCAAGGGCGACATCTGAAGGACAATCTGCAAGAACTGAGTGGTGAAGAAAACGAAGCCGACTAGGAACGCAAGACTCATCAGGTTGATCAGAACAGACCCGCTGAAGGTGCCGTTGCGAAACAGGGTCATATCCATCAGGGGTACAGGAAGACGCAACTGCCGCCGCACGAACATCCAGCCCGCCAATGCACCGACCAAAAAAGTGCCCAGCACGACCCCGTCAACACCCTCACTGGCGCCATGTTTGATACCGTAAATGATGCCACCCAGTGCGACCATCGACTGGAGAATGCTGATCGGATCCAGCGGACCCGACGCATCACGCTCCGATTCCGGGAGCAATAGCGGCCCCAATACCAACAACGGAATCAGGACTGGTACCGCCAACAGAAAAATCGCGCCCCAATCAAAGAACTGCAGCAACACCCCACCCACCAAAGGCCCCAGTGCCGAACCGACGGTCAACGTCGTTGCCCAGATCGCAATCGCCAGCCTGCGCTCTTCTCGATCCTCAAATACCGAACGTATCAATGCCAATGTGGAAGGCATCAGCATCGCACCGAAAATCCCCATACAAGCCCGCCCAATAATCAGCTGCATGGCCGTCTCGGAGTACGCGGTCAACACCGATACCACAGCAAAACCGAGCGACCCGATAAGCAACAACTTACGGTGCCCGACCCGATCACCCAGGCTACCCATCGACACCAACAGCCCCGCAAGAACCAACGAATAGGCGTCGATCATCCACAGTTGTTGGCTGGCAGTCGGACGCAAGGCTTCCGCGATTTTAGGTAATGCGAAACCAAGCACGGTGTTATCAACCGTTACCAGCAGCACTGGCAACATCAACACGCCGAGGCCGAACCAGCGTCTTGAAGCAGCTTTGCGGCGGGCAGCCTCAATTGTTAAAGCCATGAATAAAGCTCCTTATACAGAGATAATTCCACGGGGCATTTTTCATGTCCCCGCGAATCATTTTCCTACGCACTTCCCTGGCGTGTATGGATCAGTTCAACAGTGAAAACACATGCTGACAATCGACTGCCCCCGAATTTAAACGGCGGCCCAATGCATTTGAAACACCTTGGAGATCACTGCGAAACCCGTCGTAATCCTGGCTGCGAACACTCTCCGTCAAACGCTTCATTCCTTCCGCCAGTGCCTCGCGCTGTTTGAAGGAGTGGTCGTTCTCCAGCTGAATATCCCAATAGACTTCAGGCGGATTCACCAGAACGCGAGACAATAACGCCATCATCGTGCGCATTGGCGGCGGCATCACTTCGAGTGCGCTTTCAAGATCCAGTGAGCACTTCGCCAGCGCCAGGCCGAAGCCGAGAATGGCGGCATGAGGCAATGCCTGACAAAGAGCCATCAGCTCGTCGTGGGCAACAGGCGTCATTCGCTTAATCTTCATTCCTGCACCGAGCAGGTATTGCTCGATAAAGGTTGAAGGTGAATCCTCCTCGTCCAGGCAAACAGCAACGGTACGTCCTTGAACAGAAAGCTTGGGCGAAAACATAGGGTTGATCCCGACAAAAGGCTGGCGGGATGAAGCATTCTTCAATGCTCGGTAAAACGGCTCTTGAACAGAGCAGGTCGGAATAAATACAGTCTTGTCCGAAACAGCCCCAAGCACCCACGGGATTGCCCGAATCGCGACACTTTCCGGCAGAGCAAAAACAATCGCCGTCGCCCCTTGAAAAATGTGTCCGGTATTGCTGAACGGGCTGGTGACATCGACCTCATGAAAACTACATTGCTGCTCTGGAGGCCTGCGATCCACAACACGGACATTACATCCGTATTGGACAAGTATGCGGGTGATGAGGGACCCCACCAGCCCCGCTCCGCCCAACACGACTACCGTGTTACCCATCATGCTTCGCTCCCTGCGACAAAACTGTAATAAGGCACGCTTGCCTTCACCAATGTCTCTTCAAGTTCCTGCTGAGGATCAGAGTGCGCAACGATCGCGCCGCCGATGCCAAACGTCGCCTCGCCGTCCTGGAGAACAGCTGTGCGTATGACAATACTCAGCTCTGCCGCACCACTGAAAGATAACCAACCCAAAGCGCCAGAATAGATACCTCGTGCCGAGGATTCCAATACGTCAATAATTTCCATCGTGCGCTTCTTGGGTGCCCCGGTCATGGAGCCACCTGGAAAACAGGCGCGAATGGCCTCAAGCGTTGCCACTTCAGAGCGAAGGTGCCCGCGAACGGTGGAAACAAGTTGATGTACCGACGAGAAACTCTCGACCGAGAAAATCTGGGGAACATGTACGCTCCCCGGACGACACACCTGATTCAAATCATGACGGACCAGATCGACGATCATCAGGTTCTCGGCTCTGTCCTTGGCTGAAACCAGAAGCTCATCGCGCAGCATCTGGTCTTCAGAAATCTGCTTGCTGCGCGGCCTCGTTCCTTTGATCGGCCGGGACTCGATCATTCCGCTGTCATCGATCCTGAGAAAAGTCTCCGGCGATGCACTGAGCACCGAGAACTGCGCAAATGAAAGATAGGCACCATAAGGTACCGGACTGGCCCGACGCATCCGCTTGTATGCACTCAACGGCGCACCGTCGTACGTCATTTTTGCCCGGTTGGTCAGGCAAATCTCATAAGACTCCCCATCAGTAATGTACTTCAGAGACCGGTTGATCTTGGTGATGTACTCATCCGGCCCATCTTCAAGCGATAAGCTCAATTGATCTACAGCACCTGGAACAAAGACTCTGTCATGTAGCGTGGGCTTATCTTCAAGCTCAGTAACGTCGGGTAGAGACGACCAAACGGCCGCTTCTCCGGTGGCAGTGATCATGCACTGATAAGCTTTAGCTTCCTGATGATCAAAGACCAAAAAATGCGGTGCGAACATGAATGCCGCATCCGGATAACCCGACCGATATGCCTTATGCCCTCCGGTCAATCCTTTTAACTCATACCCCAGGTAACCGACGAAACCGCCCTTGAAACCGAACGGCAAGTACTGTGGAGTTGCGACCTGAACCGCTTCGAAGATCTGTGCAAGCAGAGTAAAGAAGTCACCTTTGATGCTTTTTGTGCCCTTCGGTCCTTCAAGCGTCAGGCATTCATCAGTGACATCGTACTCAAACCTGATGGCTCCATGAGTCACCCCACTGCCCATGATCGAGTAACGCGCATTCGGTCTTTCCGACTTTTCGCTGTCGAGCCAGAAAGCGAAGCGGTCGCCTGCATAAAGAGATGAAAATACCGCCTGAGGATCCAGGTCTTTGGGGAGTTCACGGTAGGCGAGTTGCATGTTCAGCTCGCCGCCCACTGCTACATAGGCGCTTTTTGACGATGCGCACTCTGCACCCGACTCCAGTCGGCTTCTCACACTCACATTGTGTTCAAGTGCCATGCGTATGAAGTTGCTCAGCAACGCATGCCCATATTCCGAATCGATGGACTCCGGGTGGAATTGAACGCCCCAGATCGGTCTGGCAACGTGCTCGATTGCCATAACCACACCTTCGGACGTCCAGGCCGTACATTGAAGCTCTGCCGGCAGGCTCGTGCACATCAACGAGTGGTATCTGACCACCTCGAACTGCTCTGGCAAGTCGCGGAAAAGCCCTCTGCCTGAATGCGTGATGCGGCTGCGATAGCCATGCACAGGGCTGGGAGCATGCCCCACTGACCCGCCAAGAAATTGCGCAATGCCCTGATGCCCCAGGCAGATGCCGAGTATTGGCACAGGAGAATGCAAAATGACGTTGCCACAGACACCGAAATCGTCCTCTTCAGCGGGATGTCCCGGCCCGGGCGACAGCACCACTGCGTCATACTTTTCGATGCCGAGTTCACTGTACGAAACAGAGTTTTTAACGATGTCTGCGCACACCCCGGTGACCTCGAACAGATATTGAGCAATGTTCTGGGTAAAGGAGTCGAAGTTATCAATCAGCAGTATCTTCATGAGGAAAGGCCCCGACTCAGACGCTGATTGATCAACAGGTCTTCCTGGCTACAGGTCTCCGCAATAATCAGCTTGAATATCGACTCGGTGTATTCCGGCCTTAGCCCTGAAGCCTGTGATCTTTCCTTAATCATTTCCAGCACATAGGAAACTCTCCCGGGCTGCATCATGGCAATACCATGTGCGGCTTTAAGCTCGGCAATGCCCATGCACACCTTCATACGCTCCGAAAGCAGATCGACAACCTGCAGATTTATCGAGTCGAGCCTTTCTCGCAGCGGTTGCAAAATGTTTGACGATCCTGCCTGTGTTAACTGTCCATGTTGTTGCATTCATGCATCTCCATTAGCCAATTTCTGCAAGGTATTCGATAGTCAGACTTAAGCCGGCTCACTGATAGTGGGTGTCCATGTCCCGTTTCTCGACAACGCTTGCAGGGCAGCCCCTAACAACCTGATGTCTTGTTCACTGTGGTCGGCCGAAACTGCAAAACGCAGCATTGCCTTGCCTTTGGCGATGATTGGATAGAAAACCGGGAACAGCAGCATGCCTTGGTCGCGCAGGGCTCTCGCAGCCTGCAATCCGGCTTCCTCCGTTTCAAAGAAGGCTCCCCGGACTGGCGACTGGATACCTGCGTTAAGCAGCTGGTTGTCGGTAACCGCGTCTAAAAGGCTGACGTTTTTCCAGAGGCGCCGTTGCAGCACATCAATTTCTTCACTGAGATGAATTTGCGCAGAGGCAACGTTCGCCGCGAGCATCGGCAACATAATCGAGTGGCCGAATATCAAAGGATTCGCCGACGTCTGAATGATCCCTACATCCTGTGGATCCGACACCACAACAAAACCACCCGCGCCGCCAAAGGCTTTGGAAAGTGACCCGGCCAAAATGACGTTTGCCGGCAACGAATGATCTACCGCAGAAAACGCATAACCCGCGCCATGTCGGCCGACAATCGAAATACCGTGCGCATCGTCTACATACAGATATCCCTGCGCAGACTCCAACTGCTGGGAAAGCTCGGCGATGGGCACCAAGCCACTCATCGAGCCAATGCCGTCAATCAAGAGCACTGGGGTTTCACCCCTATTCGAGCACTCTTTCAGCGTAACGGCCATCGACTCCGAGTCCGTCGACTCGACCCTGGAAACAGACCCGAACTGCTCCAGAATCCCCCTTAGAACCTGCATCGAAGCATGGGCGGTTTTATCCATCAGCCAATGCACTCTCTTTCTAACGGGATAACCTGGCAGTGATCCACTGCCCAGCAAGGGCAAAACACCTAGATGAACACTGCTGGTGGAGGTGAACACTGCAACCGCGCTACCTCTATAAACTTGGCCTAGCAGGTCCTCCAGTTGCGGCAGGTAAACTGGGCGCATCGCACTTCGAGAAGAAGACAGATGCAGTCCGCAAGTGTCGAGAGCCCGATGCGCAGCATCGATCAGTGCAGGATGGGTTTCCAACCCCAAATACGAGCAGGACACAAATTCGGTGTACACACCTCCTTCCTGCAGGGCGATCTGCTTGCCTACACGACTCGCAACGGTAAAACCTGTCAGCCCTTCCTCATAAGCGGTTGTCAGAGCACCGGTGGTGTTGTCACGGCGAATGCTCATCCAGTCTTGCTTGACTCGCACATCCATTGCTAAAGCTCCCGTCCAGAAATCATTGAGGTTTGCGGCCAATTGTCATTACCGAGCTGCCCGACGCATCGGACTCGTCCTTGTCGATCACTGTTTGTATGTCAGTCAAGTCATTGCGCCTGAACAGTTCTCGCACCGCTTCGGCCTGGTCTTCGCCGTGTTCCATGACCAACCATCCATCGCGAACGAGCATCTGATCGGCGAGAGAAATAATCTGCCTGATCAGCTCAAGACCATCGGCCCCGGAGTAAACAGACGCTTGAGGATGGTGCTCACCCCATTCAGGCAACAGCTCCTGAGCCTGCGGAACGTAGGGAGGGTTAGCAACAATCAGGTCGATCTGATGAGCGAAATGCGCAAACGCCTGTTCGTCGCGAATATCTGCCTGCAAGTGACTAGCCTGTACGCCCTTACAGGAAAGTCGATCGATGTTGCGCTTGAGGTACTGAACGGCTATCGGATCAAACTCTACACAAGTGACGTTGAGATCAGGCCTGCGTCGCGCAATCGCCAGACCGATCGCGCCACTGCCCGCACACAGATCCAGCACCTTTGAGCCCGGCCGCAGCTCTGCACTGCTCTCGATCCATTTGTGAATGACCCTGCTGTGGGGACGCGGAATAAATACCCCGCTACCGACGACCAGTGGCATATCGTCAAAGTCGACCGTACCGACGATATGCCCGAGCGGAATTCGGTTGCATCGCTCCTGGACGGCCAACATGAACTCTTCCAGCGCTCGCCCCTTATCCGCCCGCTCGATAAAGCGATCCACAAGGCAATTTAAGTCATCTTCGAGACTCCAGACTCCGGACTCTTGCAACATAGCTCGCGCCTGATTAATAGCGAGGTAATCGCGATCAGTAAGACTCATGACCACTCCCGATAATACTGAGAAAGTCTATTCAGGATTGACTCGTACAGATAAGAGAACGCCACTAATTCCGGTGGCGGAGTAAACGTCGGGTGCAAACCATCTATCAACTGTTGATAGTTGCGCGACAACCCCTCATCCAACAGCGGAAACCAATAAGGTTTTATATCCCAGCGATACTCATAGCCCGTGGCAAACATTTGCTGCACGGTTTCTTTTACAGTGTTTTCTCGAGTAAATCCGGTCAGCGGAGCGCGCACCGGCGTAAAAGGACTGAGATCAAGACCGATATGTTTCAGGCCGGTCAAGCAATCAGCTATATAGCCTGCCAATAGTGGAGACTGATGTAACCCGTCCCGATAAGTGCCTGTTGCGAGCCAGAGCCCCTCTATGCCGCACTCACCAATCAATGGGAAACCGTCTGCGGGGATCGGCCTGTTACCGACCTGGATAGAAATGACGTCGGCGCCATGCAGATCCAGACTCAACTGATCAACTGCGCAATCAAGCAAGAACTGCACGTCCGAAATCAGTGCATATTTCTTCGGCTGCTCGGAGATAATATTGGTCGCGCCTAGGTATAAAATCCCATCGCCACGAGGGACACAGTGCAGGCCACAGGCAAACGCACGGTTCGGGGTGCGAATGACTGAGCTAGGCAGCTCGCTCCCTTCAGGCATTTTCACCAGGATGGACACGCCATAGCCACTGAACAACGGTGGAATCTTCTTTACCACATCGTCGAAATCGCTCAGCAGATCCAGAGAATGGACGCCTGCGGCGACAATCACTTTCCGGGCCCAGAGCACCTCCCCACTGCTCAACTCTACGCCCGTAGCTACACCACCCTCAGCCAGTACTCGCAGGGCATTCTCATTTTTCAGAGTGCCCCCTTCAGCGACAAAAGCAGCATCTAGTTTTTCCAGCAACAGATGGGAATTCACTGAATGTTCGTTCGGTATGTACAACCCTCGCAGAGGACGAACGAGATGATTGGGCTTGATCCACTCCATCTTGCGTGGATCAATGACTTCGTACGGTTCACCGTACTCACTCAGGGTGTTTTCGATGGTGTCGTAGTTGACGCTGTCAACTTCGTCCATGCCCGCCGTATTGAGCAGAACATGAGTCCCCATCGCGGTGAACAGGGATGTCGCGTTGCCAGAAGAAGTAGCCAGACGCTCTGCCCAACTTGGCCATAATTGCTGGGCCTGTCGATCCATATCCAGCTTCAGTCGGCCAAAGTCGCTTGCCAGTAATCCGCTGGTGACTTCACCAAAACATCCGTTCATTGCACCGGCAGCCCTTGACGCTGCGTTTGCACGATCCGTTTCACCGACCCGACAGACATTTAAACCTCGCGATGACAACTCATACGCGATTGAACCGCCAACAGCGCCAGCACCTACAACAATGACGTCGAACTCCATGTCTTGACCTCAAGATATACATACGACCTAAGAGAATTGAATTCCCACCTTTTAAAAACAAAACATTTCTATAATTTCGTTACATTGCTGTTCAACAGAGCATGTGTTTCATATTGTATCTTTGAAATACTTTCACACATTCAGCCGACCAAAACGCAACGCAGACCAACAAACACTGGCACTAACTAATCGGTTAACTCTCGTTACTGAGATCAAAAAACTTGGCGCAAAATAATCAAATAAAATTTCAAGTTACAAATTATCGAGGAAGAACTAGCAATTAGCGGCGACTGCCCTTAGATAGAAAAAATTGAAAATAATTTTCCTTTTTGCACAAACGCAAACGCCCCGAGCAAGTCGGGGCGTTTGTTTTTTGGCGTCACACGATTTGGCCCGTGTGACGAACCTACAACCGGGTCAAGCGCTATCAGTAAGCCTTGCCAGTCTTGTAGAAGTTCTCGAAGCAGAAGTTGGTCGCATCGATGTAGCCTTCAGCGCCACCGCAGTCGAACCGCTTGCCTTTGAACTTGTAGGCCATGACGCAGCCGTTTTGGGCTTGTTTCATCAGGGCGTCGGTGATCTGGATTTCACCACCCTTGCCTGGCTCGGTTTGTTCGATCAGGTCGAAGATGTCCGGGGTCAGGATGTAACGGCCGATAATCGCCAGGTTAGACGGTGCATCTTCTGGCTTTGGCTTCTCGACCATGCTGTGAACGCGGTAGATGTCGTCGCGGATCATCTCACCGGCAATAACGCCGTACTTGTGAGTTTCTTGCGGATCGACCTCCTGGATGGCAACGATTGAGCAGCGGAACTGCTTGTACAGCTTGACCATCTGGGTCAGTACGCCGTCGCCTTCGAGGTTGACGCACAAGTCATCCGCCAGTACCACGGCGAACGGTTCGTCACCGATCAGTGGGCGACCGGTCAGAATTGCGTGGCCCAGGCCTTTCATCTCGGTCTGGCGGGTGTAGGAAAACGAGCAGTTGTCGAGCAGCTTGCGAATACCGACCAGGTACTTCTCTTTGTCGGTGCCTTTGATCTGGTTTTCCAGCTCGTAGCTGATGTCGAAGTGGTCTTCCAGGGCGCGTTTACCACGGCCGGTGACGATGGAGATTTCAGTCAAACCAGCGTCCAGTGCTTCTTCGACGCCGTACTGGATCAGTGGCTTGTTTACCACCGGCAGCATTTCTTTGGGCATGGCTTTAGTCGCTGGCAGGAAGCGAGTACCGTAACCGGCTGCTGGGAACAAGCATTTCTTGATCATATAAGTCCTTGAAAGGGCTGTGTGTACGAGTTTCGGCGCAGTCTAATCAGGCGGCGTGCACCTTACAATGCCCCGCGCTGGCTAACCGATGCCATCATAGAGAAATATTCCCGCGGATAGTTCCATCCGCATTTTTGCGCGGTCAAATCAGCGTAGCTCAAAGAGGCCGGCAAACTGGACTACCATACGCTTATCGTCCCCCGATGCGAGCATTTGCCGGTATCATGGCGACTTTGAACCAGTGAACGAGACAGATAGATGACCGTAGCAAAAATCATCAACGGGTACACGGTCGACAAAGGAAAAGATGGCCAGTGGCACATTACCGCCGCCAATGGCGAAGATGTTTCCGGGCCGTTACCCAGCGAAGCGATGGCGATTGAAGTGGCGTCGGTGCTCGACTACACACCTCCCGCGCCGAAGCGACGCGGCAAGAGTCAGGACTGATCTCCTGCGGCACTCGCAGAGCCCTGCCATCGAGCAGGGCTTTTTTGTGGTCGGGTGCAAACAAGTGGCCAATCGCTATAACCTTTTCACACTGGCGCTGTCAGAGCGTCTAGCCCCCCCCCTCGCTGAAGACGACACTATGAACATGAACAGATTTTTGCCCCTGATTGCGATCCTGGCCCTGAGCGGCTGCGCCACTTCCGAAAAGACGGTCCTGAACAACGGCGAACAAGGCCTGGCGATCGATTGCTCCGGCGAAGCCAACTCCTGGGCTACGTGCTATGAAAAAGCCGATGCCTCTTGCGCCGGCACCGGCTACCGGATCGTTGGCACCGACGGCACGCCTTCCACCAAGGAAAGCGACAAGACCCTAGGCGTCGATGTCGGCAACTTCAAGAACCGCAGCGTCGTGGTGGTCTGCAAGTAATACGCCCTGCCCTACATGTGAATTTCCGCGAATTTGATCCCGAGGCCGCGCACGGTCTCGATCAAATCGTCGAGACGACCAAACGATTCGACCTCGTCATTATCATCCACCAGGAAATAACTGCGCCCGGCGCTTTTCTTGAAAAACACAATCCATTCCCCGGGGTTCGCCGGATTTTGAATGACGTGGGTGGCAGAGATCAGACCCTCTGCATGGCGTTCCCGTACCTGCTCTCGCTTCATGCTCGACTCCAGAAATGACAATGCCGCCAAAGCATGACTTTGACGGCATCGGTATGAACGGTGGCCAGCCTATCAGCCGGAAATGCACGCATTGGCGGCTTTCTGTACGTCCTTTGGACGGACCGGCACATTGGACATACGCTCATGCAGCTTGATACCGCTGCCACCCGAGCGATCTTCGATGTCGAACACGGCTGCCGGGGCCGTCGAGAATTTTGCCGGCACGATCACGCGCATCCCGTCCTTGTGCGACTCCACTTGCAGGGCACCACGACTGTCGGCCAGTTTTTCAACCAGGCATTGCGCGTACTCATTGGGCTTTTTGCCTGAGATCACGTTCATGGTAGGCAGCGTCTCGTTAATCTCCGAGACACTCGCACAACCACTCACTACCAATGCCAACGGCAAGACCAACGAACCCCACTTCATATAAAACCTCCGATAAAGACCCTCGGACAGCACAAATGCCAATTTTCTCCGAGGCTCACTGCGTTTATCGCTCATAGAATTCCGAATAACTGTTTTTAATTGTCAAAGCGAACCCCGACGACCGGATAATAACCTGTTCGGGCTGATAAACTGCGCCAATCGCCCATGCTATCGTTTTGATTTTGTAGAAAAAGCCCTTCTGGAGGCGCCTCATGAAATTTATCCACCAGCGCGAGCACCTCAACGAAGACGACATCGTCGTCATCCAGTGCTCCCAAACGTGCAACATCCGCTTGATGAACGACGCCAACTTCCGCAGCTTCAAGAACGGCGGCCGTCACACTTATCACGGCGGTGCTTTCGACACCTTCCCGGCCCGGATCACTGCGCCAAGCACCGGTTTCTGGAACATCACCATCGACACGGTCAACCGCCGGCCGATCAGCGTGACCCGCAAACCGACCCTGACGCACTCGATCAAGATCATCCGTCGCTCCAGCACGAAACTGAGCTGAGTGACCTTCCCACACCAAGAAAGGCAGGTATGACCGTGGCCCAGACGACCAAGTACGTCATCAAATACAAACTCAACGGCGAACGCCGCTTCGAATTTGCCCAGCTCGAAAAAGGCACCGAAGAAGAAGCCAAAGCCGCGCTGGACGCCATTCATGGTACGAGTGAAGACGTCATCAGCGAAATCAGTGTCAGCAAAGCGCTGTAAACGCGACCCGGAGCGACAACAAGGACGTCATGCTCCGCGCCCGATTTGAGTTCGACCGCAAGCGCCGGAGTGTTCACTCCCTTGGCGCTACCTAGACTGGCCACCTCGACCTTTGGTTAAGGAGTCAGAACATGCTTACTTCCCCGATTCGCTACATCAGCGGCACTTCCAGCCTTGGCGTCTTGATGCTGGCGTTCAGCGCCGAGGGCGTGTGCGCGTTGCTGCTCGGTGACGACTTGATCACGCTCGAGCGGGATCTGGCACGGCGTTTCCCTGGCCAACCCACCCGGCAGCGCGATGAAGGTTTGATGCCGGCCCTGGAGCAAACACTGCGCCACCTCGAAGACCCGAACACCGCGCTCGATCTGCCACTGGATTTGACCGCCAGCGTATTTCAACGGCGGGTCTGGGAAGTCCTGCGGCAAATCCCCGTCGGCGAAACCGCCAGTTACCGCGATATCGCCCAACGCCTCGGTCAGCCCAGCGCTTTTCGGGCGGTGGCGAATGCCTGTGGTGCCAATCCGGTGGCCGTTGTCGTGCCTTGCCATCGGGTGCTGCGACAGGACGGCAGCCTTGGCGGTTATCGGTGGGGATTGGAGCGCAAACGGCAGTTGCTGGATCGTGAGGTTCAACGATGAGCGAGCAAACCTTCGACGCGCTGGACTGGGCAACCCTGGAACAAAAGCTCGATCAGGATGGCTGCGCCGTCATCAGGTCGCTGTTAAGCGTGGAGGCGTGCGACGAACTCAGCGCCCTCTACGCCCAGCCAGCGCCCTTTCGATCTCAAGTGCTGATGGCGCGTCACGGTTTTGGCCGTGGCGAGTACAAGTACTTTAAATACCCGTTGCCTGAACCGGTCGCCCGTTTGCGCAGCGCGCTCTACCCTCGCCTGGTGCCGATCGCCAATCGCTGGTACGAATGCATGGACATGCCGACCCGTTTCCCCGACACCCATGAAGCGTTTCTGCAACGCTGCCATGCCGCTGGTCAGGAGCGCCCGACTCCGTTATTGCTGCAATATGGCCCGCAGGACTACAACTGCTTGCATCAGGACCTGTACGGCGAACACGTGTTCCCGCTGCAAGTGGCGATTCTTCTGTCAGAACCGGACGAAGATTTCACCGGCGGCGAGTTTGTGTTGACTGAACAACGCCCGCGGATGCAGTCACGCCCTCAGGTTGTCGGCCTGAAAAAAGGTGATGGCTTGATCTTTGCGGTCAGCCAACGCCCGGTCAGAGGCGTTCGCGGCTATTACCGAGTGACGATGCGTCATGGCGTGAGTCGCCTGCACAGCGGAAAACGGCATACCCTTGGAATCATCTTTCACGATGCGTTATGACCCCATGAGCCCGATCCCCTTCGATCTGTTTGCCGACGCCGAGCCCGAGCAAGCGCCCAGGCGCGAGCAGATCGGCGAACAGTCCTACGTCTTGCGCGGCTTTGCCCTGCCCCGGCTGGATCAGTTGCTGCCCGCACTGGAAGCGGTTCTGACGGCCGCGCCGTTTCGGCAGATGATCACGCCCGGCGGCTTCACCATGTCGGTGGCCTTGAGCAGTTGCGGCACCTGGGGCTGGACCACTGACCGCAGCGGCTACAAGTACACGCGCAACGACCCACAGACCGGGCAACCCTGGCCCGAAATGCCCCAGGTGTTTTTCGAACTGGCACAGGCGGCGGCACAGGAAGCAGGATTTGCGGATTTTGTTCCGGATTCCTGCCTGATCAACCGCTATATCCCCAGGGCCAAAATGTCATTGCACCAGGACAAGGACGAAGGTTCCTACGCAGCACCGATCGTTTCGGTGTCGCTTGGGTTGCCTGCCATCTTCCTGTTCGGCGGTTTTGAACGAAGCGATAAAAGCCAACGCGTACCGCTGCTACATGGCGATATCGTGGTCTGGGGCGGCGTTGATCGCTTGCGTTATCACGGCGTCTTGCCAATCAAGGACGGCCATCACCCGCGCCTGGGCGAACAACGGATCAACTTCACCTTTCGAACCGCCGGATGAAGCCCTCGAATTCAACCGCAAGACTCGGGGTGCAGCGGGTTTGCGGGCTGGTTAATCTGAAGGAAACGGTCCAACGGACATGAAGCCATGACAACTCATTCGACAAAACTTGCCACCGAGAACGATCCTCGCTGGGCCGCCGTCGTTGCACGGGATCCCGGCGCCGACGGGCAGTTTGTCTATGCCGTGAAAACCACCGGAATTTATTGCCGCCCCAGTAGCCTGGCGCGTCTGCCGAACCCGCAGAATGTCGAATTTTTCGACACAGAAGAACAAGCCGAGGCGGCGGGTTATCGTCCGAGCAAACGGGCCACAAAGGATCAAAGCGACGTCGCCGCACAGCACGCGGCAACCGTGGCCGCCGCTTGCCGTTACATTGAGTCCGCCGAAAATCTACCTGCTTTGACCGAACTGGCAGACGCTGCGGGCCTGAGCAGCTTCCACTTTCATCGAGTGTTCAAAGCCGTGACCGGGCTGACACCCAAGGGTTACGCCAGCGCCCATCGATCACGCAAGGTTCGCGAACGCCTGGCCGATGGCGCCTCGGTCACCGACGCCCTGTACAACGCTGGCTTCAACTCCAACAGTCGCTTCTATGAATCGGCCGATCAGTTGCTGGGCATGAAGCCTGGCGATTACCGCGCGGCGGGCCAGAACAACGACATCCGTTTTGCCGTCGGCCAGTGTTCCCTGGGGGCGATTCTGGTGGCGCAAAGTGAGCGCGGCGTTTGCGCGATTCTGTTGGGGGATGATCCGCATCAACTGGTCTGTGATCTGCAGGACAAGTTTCGGCGCGCCAATCTGATTGGCGCCGATCACGAGTTCGAACAGTTGATTGCCAAGGTTGTGGGTTTTATCGAAGCCCCCGCGATTGGCCTGGATTTACCGCTGGACGTGCGCGGCACGGCGTTTCAGGAACGGGTCTGGCAGGCGCTGCGGGAGATTCCTGCGGGCAGTACCGCGAGCTACGCCGATATCGCTCTGCGTATCGGCGCTCCCAAAGCCGTGCGCGCCGTGGCCCAGGCCTGCGGCGCGAACAGTATTGCGGTGGCGATTCCGTGCCACCGCGTGGTGCGCAGCGACGGCAACCTTTCGGGCTATCGCTGGGGGGTGGAGCGCAAGCGCCAGTTGTTGGAGCGCGAGACTCGCTAATCAGCGATTCACATCGACCACAACCCGCCCGCGCAATTGCCCGGCAAGCAAACGCGGCGCAGCGTCGATGGCTTCGCTCAAGCCGATTTCATGGCTGATCAACGGCAGCAACGCGAAGTCCAGATCCTTGGCCAGGCGACTCCAGGCCTGTACCCGTTTGGCTTTGGGCTGGGTCACGCTGTTGATCCCGGCCAATGTCACGCCGCGCAAAATGAACGGCGCGACGGAGGCCGGAAAGTCCATGCCTTGTGCCAGACCGCACGCGGCAACCGTGCCATTGGCCTTGGTGCTGGCGCAGGCGTTGGCCAACGTGTGGCTGCCGACCGAGTCGATCACCGCTGCCCAGCGTTCCTTGGCCAACGGTTTGCCCGGCTCGGAAAGCGTGGCGCGATCGATGATCTCGCTGGCACCCAGTTGTTTTAGGTAATCGTGCTCGGTGGTACGGCCCGTGGACGTCACGACTCGATAGCCGAGTTTGCTCAAAAGCGCGATGGCGAAACTGCCTACACCGCCATTGGCACCGGTGACCAGGACTTCGCCCTGCTCAGGCGTTACGCCGTTATGTTCCAGCGCCAGGATGCACAGCATTGCCGTGTAACCGGCGGTGCCGATTGCCATGGCCTGGGCCGCGGTGAATTCCTTGGGTAGCGGGATCAGCCAGTCGCCATTGAGGCGCGCTTTTTGCGCCAGTCCGCCCCAATGGCCTTCGCCCACGCCCCAGCCATTGAGCAGAACCTGGTCACCGACCTTATAGTCCGGATGACCGCTGACTTCGACCGTACCGGCCAGATCGATCCCCGGCACCATCGGGAATTTCCTGACCACCGGGCTGCTGCCGGTGATCGCCAGGCCATCCTTGAAGTTCAGCGTGCTGTACGCCACGCGCACCGTCACATCGCCCTCAGGCAGTTGATCGTCATTGATCTCTCGCAGTGTGGCCCGGTAACCGCTGTCGTCTTTGTCGATCAAAATACCTTTGAACATCATTGCCTCTCAATGGAATCAATCACGTGGTGGGGCTATTGAAATACCACAAAGAAACATCTCGCCGTACAAGACTTTAAGCTAATCCGCCAAAGCGCCGAGCGTTTCCATGATGTGCGGCTACGCTTTTTTTTTCGCGTTTCTGGAACACTGGAAAACGTCCCGGATACAAAAGTCGGCTGGCCATGCGGCAGCCATTGCTGGTAAAAAACCGGTTCTACCCGTCGGAGAATCATTCAAATGAGCCAATGGCCAGACACCCGCATTCTTGACCTGTTCGGCATCGAATTGCCGATCATCCAGGCTCCCATGGCCGGCGCGACCGGCTCGGCCATGGTCATCGCGGCGAGTAACGCCGGCGGCCTGGGCTCGATGCCCGCCGCAATGCTGAGCATCGAACAGTTGCGCGAAGAGCTGAAGACGATCCGTCAACACAGCCGGCGTCCGTTCAACATCAACTATTTTTGCCATCAGGCACCGGCCGCCGATGAGCAACGCGCTCGGGACTGGAAGAATTTGCTGGAGCCGTACTACCGGGAACTGGGTGTCGATTTCGAGGCGCCCACGCTGGTGTCCAATCGCGCGCCTTTCGATAACGCCGCCTGCGAAGTGCTCGAAGAATTTCACCCAGAAGTCGTGAGCTTTCACTTCGGCCTGCCGGAAAAATCGCTGCTGGATCGAGTAAAAGCCACCGGGGCGAAAATTCTCTCCTCGGCGACCACGGTCGAAGAAGCCATCTGGCTGGAACAACATGGCTGCGACGCGATCATCGCCATGGGCTACGAGGCGGGCGGCCATCGCGGGATGTTTCTCAGCGATGACTTGAGCAGCCAGGTGGGCACATTCGCCCTCGTGCCGCAAATCGTGGATGCGGTGAAAGTGCCGGTGATTGCAGCGGGCGGGATCAGTGATGCCCGGGGCGTTGCGGCGGCCTTTCTGCTGGGCGCTTCGGCGGTGCAGGTGGGGACGGCTTACCTGTTCACGCCGGAAGCCAAGGTCAGCGCGTCTCACCACAAAGCGTTGCGCACGGCCAAGGAAAGCGAGACCGCGGTGACCAACCTTTTCACCGGCCGCCCGGCGCGGGGGATTCTCAATCGGGTGATGCGTGAACTCGGGCCCATGAGCGATAAAGCCCCGGCCTTCCCATTGGCCGGCGGTGCGTTGATGCCGTTGCGCGCCAAGGGCGAAGCGGATTTCAGCAATCTTTGGGCTGGGCAGGCGTTCACGCTGGGCGCTGAAATGACCACGGCGGAGTTGACTCGGCGCTTGGCGGAGGAAGGTTTGGCCAAGTTGCTCCGTCGCTAACGCACGCTTTTGTAGCAGCTGCCTTGTGGCGAGGGGATTTATCCCCTCGCCACAAGGCAGCTGCTACAGGCCGTGCGCAAACCCAGTACCAACACATTCCGTTTGCAGGCATTTCGCTATATATTCCGATATATAGCGTTTCCCCCCTCGTTGCATTTGCCTATAACGGAGCCGTTTCATGACCATTCGTGCCTCACGTTTTGCCCCCACTTGCCTCGCAAGTCTTCTCGCTGTGTTCGCTTTCGGGTCCGCTCAGGCGGACGAAGTCCAGGTCGCTGTTGCCGCTAACTTCACCGCGCCGATTCAGGCCATCGCTGCAGCTTTCGAGAAAGACACCGGGCATAAACTGGTCACTTCGTCTGGTGCGACGGGCCAGTTCTACACCCAGATCAAGAATGGCGCGCCGTTCGAAGTGTTCCTCTCGGCGGACGACACCACCCCGCAAAAACTCGAAGCCGAAGGCGAGACCGTCAAGGGGTCGCGCTTCACCTACGCCATCGGCACGCTGGCGCTGTGGTCAGCCAAGGAGGGTTACGTTGATGCCAAGGGCGATGTGCTGAAAAACAACGATTACAAGCATCTCTCCATCGCCAACCCGAAGGCCGCACCTTATGGCCTGGCCGCCACTCAAGTGCTGGCCAAGCTGGACCTGACCGACAAGGTCAAAGACAAGATCGTTGAAGGCCAGAACATCACCCAGGCCTATCAATTCGTTTCCACTGGCAATGCCGAACTGGGCTTCGTGGCCTTGTCGCAGATCTACAAAGACGGCAAAGTCACCGGCGGTTCGGCCTGGATCGTTCCGGCCGACATGCACGACCCGATCAAACAAGACGCGGTGATCCTCAACAAGGGCAAGGACAACCCGGCTGCCAAGGCGCTGGTCGACTACCTCAAGGGGCCGAAAGCCGCCGCTGTTATCAAATCCTACGGTTACCAACTCTAAATGTCGCTGACGAGTGCCGACTTTTCCGCCATCTGGCTGACCCTGAAACTGGCGTCCCTGACGACGGTTATCCTGCTGATCATCGGCACTCCGATTGCGTTATGGCTGTCGCGCACCCAATCCTGGTTGCGCGGCCCGGTCGGGGCGATCGTCGCCCTGCCCTTGGTCTTGCCACCCACGGTGATCGGTTTTTATTTGTTGCTGGCGCTCGGCCCTAACGGCTTTATCGGCCATTTCACCCAGTCACTGGGGCTCGGCACGCTCACATTCAGTTTTGCCGGGCTGGTAATAGGCTCGGTGCTGTACTCGATGCCGTTCGTGGTTCAGCCACTGCAAAACGCTTTTTCCGCCATTGGCACTCGCCCACTGGAAGTGGCCGCTACCTTGCGCGCCAATCCCTGGGACACGTTTTTCAGCGTTATCCTGCCGCTGGCTCGACCCGGCTTCATCACCGCTGCCATTCTCGGTTTTGCCCACACTGTCGGCGAGTTCGGCGTAGTGCTGATGATCGGCGGCAACATTCCCGACAAGACCCGCGTGGTCTCGGTGCAGATCTACGATCATGTTGAAGCCATGGAATACGCCCAGGCCCATTGGCTGGCCGGGGCGATGCTGGTGTTCTCCTTCGTCGTGTTGCTGGCGCTCTACTCCAGCCGTAAAACCAAAGCGGGCTGGAGCTGATCAATGATTCATACGCGTCTGAAACTGCGTTATTCGGGATTCGCCCTGGAGGTGGATCTGCAATTGCCCGGCCGTGGGGTCACCGCACTCTATGGTCATTCCGGTTCAGGCAAGACCACATGCCTGCGCTGTATTGCCGGTCTGGAACAGGCCGAACAGGGCTTTATTCAGGTCAACGATGAAGTCTGGCAGGACAGCGACAAGAAGATTTTCGTTCCCCCGCATAAACGCGCGCTGGGTTACGTCTTCCAGGAAGCGAGTCTGTTTCCCCATCTGTCGGTGCTGGCCAACCTGGAATTCGGCCTGAAGCGCATTCCCAAGCAGCAACGACGGGTCGACATGGCGCATGCCACTGAGTTGCTGGGCATTGGTCATCTGCTGGACCGTCATCCGCAGCACCTCTCCGGCGGCGAACGGCAGCGAATCGGCATCGCGCGTGCGCTGCTCACCAGCCCGAAGCTGTTGCTGATGGACGAACCGCTGGCGGCGCTGGATAGCCAGCGCAAAAACGAAATCCTGCCTTACCTGCAACGCCTGCACGATGAACTCGACATCCCGGTGCTGTACGTCAGCCACTCTCAGGATGAGGTTGCCCGTCTGGCCGACCACATCGTCCTGCTCAGCAACGGCAAGGCGCTGGCCAGCGGCCCTATCGGCGAAACGCTGGCGCGTCTCGACTTGCCCCTGGCGCTGGGCGACGATGCCGGCGTGGTGATTGAAGGACAGGTCAGCGCCTACGACTCCCACTATCAATTGCTGACGTTGCAACTGCCCGATACCGACCTGAGCATTCGCGTGGCGCACGCTCCGATGACCCAAGGCCAGGCGCTGCGCTGCAAGGTCCAGGCACGTGATGTCAGCCTGAGTCTGCAAGGCGTGGAGCAAAGCAGCATTCTCAATCGCTTGCCGGTGACGGTGATCAGTGAAATTGGCGCCGATAACGCCGCCCACGTGCTGATCCGCCTGAATGCTGCCGGCACGCCGCTGCTGGCACGCATCACCCGCTACTCCCGGGATCAACTGGGTGTGCACCCCGGCCAGCAACTCTGGGCGCAGATCAAAGCGGTGGCCGTTCTGGCGTAAATTCGCCGGCACCACGGCGAATGGCCGCGGTCAATGGCTGTACAGGCCCCCTGACTTGATCGCCAAGGATTTTCGCCATGTCCGACTCCGCGCTGCCCGATGTGCTGCCACCCGACCTGCATTATGTCGATGACACGCAGCCTGGAATCACCCGCAAACTATTGCGTGGCAAATTCTGCTACTTCGATCCCGCGGGCCAGCGCATTACCGATCCCGACGAAATCAAACGCCTCAACGCCCTTGCGGTGCCGCCGGCCTATACGAATGTGTGGATCTGCGCCGACCCGCGCGGCCATTTGCAAGCCACCGGACGTGACGCTCGCGGTCGCAAACAATATCGCTACCACGTGCGCTGGCGCGAAGTACGCGATGCCGACAAATACTCGCGGCTGCGGGACTTTGGCCTGGCACTGCCGAAACTGCGCAAACAGCTTGAAGCACTGCTGGACGCTCCGGGGTTCAGCCGAGACAAAGTCATGGCCACCGTCATTACCTTGCTCGATGCAACGCTGATCCGGGTCGGCAACACTCAATACGCGCGGGAAAATCGCTCGTACGGCCTGACGACTCTGCGCAGCCGTCACGTAGAGGTCAACGGCAGTGCGATCCTGTTCCAGTTCCGCGGCAAGAGTGGTGTCGAACACCAGATCACCGTAAAAGACCGACGCCTGGCGCGAATCATCAAGCGCTGCCTGGAGATTCCCGGACAAGACCTCTTTCAGTACCTGGACGAAAATGGCGAGCGGCACACCGTCAGCTCCTCAGACGTCAATGCCTACCTGCAAACCCTCACCGGCGCCGACTTCACGGCCAAGGATTACCGCACCTGGGCGGGTAGCGCTCTGGCGTTGTCGGTGCTGCGCGAATTGCAGTGGGAACCGGAGTCGGATGCGAAACGGCATGTGGTGGAGATGGTCAAGAACGTCGCCAGGCAACTCGGCAACACCCCGGCGGTGTGCCGCAAGTGCTACATCCACCCGGCGGTGCTTGAAGGCTTCATGCTCGGCGCCTTGGCCCAATTGCCTCGGCCGAGGCTGCGTAAAGGGCTCAGGGCAGAGGAAGTCGGGCTCGCCATGTATCTGGAGAAAATGATCGCGGCGGCCGAATCGACGAAATGACCCGTCCATTTTTTTTGCACGATCACAAAGAACTTCTATAGTTGATGTGGACATGAATCAGCCGCGGTGACGCCATGGAAGACATTTTCGTTGTGCAACGTTGCAACAAGATCATCATTCATGGCCGTCGGGCCGGAGAAGTTAGTCACCCGCCACCTGAAGCCGAAGTCTGGTATCGAATCTTCGATACCCGCACCCATGGTTTCATCGGTGACGGTTATGATCTTGAAGAAGATGCCCAGCGTGAATGCCTGCGGCTCAATCTCACCTCACAAGTGACGGCCCGACAAGCCTGAAGTCCGGGTCTATACTGAAAACAGCTGAAGGACCAGCGACCCCATCGGCAGAAAGCTCGCACCACGCGGGCTTTTTGCTGCTATTTGTCAGGTTTCTTGAACGGAGGTGTTTGCCATGTCCGAAAAAGAGTCCATCACCACCCTGCTCACCCTGCTCGACTCCCGCCAGGCTCGACTTGCCGCTGCGTGCAAGGAGATTGCCGACTGGGTAGATCATCAAGGAGGGCACCCGACAGCCCTCAGAATCCGTGACCGCCTGAACGACATCGAGAAAGACGCGCCACTGATTCGAAACACCCTGTCTTCGTTAAAACCTGTCGACCCGCCTCTTCCGCGGTTCAGATGATCCAATCTGGACGCGCGATTCGAGAACAGGGCCTGATTCAGGACGCATGAACGGCGACTCCATCGTCACCGCGCCCGTGCCTGTCTGATTATCTTGCGTTACACACCCACCCGGCCTGGCGCTGGGCTTTTTTTGTCGCCCTCTTTTCACGTAACGTTCACAACCCACGCCTTACAGTGAGTCACTCCTTTGAGAAACACCCCTGGCCTGCCCGCATGCAGGCCTTTTTTTTGCCCGCCAGGC
Organism: Pseudomonas sp. BGI-2; assembly: GCF_004310295.1. GTDB lineage: Bacteria > Pseudomonadota > Gammaproteobacteria > Pseudomonadales > Pseudomonadaceae > Aquipseudomonas. Next base: position 253,945 of record NZ_SISB01000001.1, read on the forward strand.
AGCCAGCGAACGCCATCGCTCTTGGGAGGTCAAACGATCACACGTCGCGAAGGAGACGTTCCATGGTCACTCACTTCAAAGTCAGCGGGCATCTGGCCTGCGGCCACAAAGGCAGCAATCTCACCTCAAGCACCGAATTGACCCGCGTAAAGTGCAGAAGCTGCCGAAACACCGACGCATTCAAGGACGCGCGAAAAGCCGAACGCAACGCATCACGCCGTGCCGCACGCAAGGCCAAAGTCACCCACACCGCCAATGACTGGCGCGCAGCCTGGGTAGAACGGCTTACTGCCATGGCCGGGTTGCAAAGACTACCTCGTGGCTTTACCGGTCAGCCTTTTGTTTAAAGGCGATGAAGAGCCAATGCGGGGGCGAGCCTGCTCGCGATGAGGGCGGTACATTCAACATTGATTTGACTGATACTCAGCCATCGCGAGCAGGCTCGCTCCCACAGTGGATTGCGTTTGGGGCGACTTGCTCAGCTCAACCCGTTCCTGTCATGACTCGGACGCTTTCATGCACATGGGCTCCATGATCTCCGCGAGCGACATGCGCTTGAACGCTTCAAACAACCGCCGCCCCTCTTCGGGCGCACAAGAAGTGGCCAGCCGCATGGTTGCCTCACCGAGCTGCCAGATCAGAAAGGCAGAATCAGCAACCCGCTGCGTATCGCTGCCTGGATACACCCGAAGCATCGCATCGGCCAGTAACCCGCCCGCCACACGACTCTCCTCCAGCTCCAACGCCAGCAGCTGCTTGTCTACCTGCATGCCCGACCAGATATCGCGCATCGCAGGCTCGGCCTGAACGATCTCGTAATACTGATCCAGCAAGTCCGAATAGGCATCAGCCAACCCTTGGGCATCCTGCACCGCGACCAGAGCCTCTTCGATACAACGACGGCTTGCAGCGTTATAGCGCTCGGCCAGCGTGCGAATGACTGAACTCTTGTCTGGGAAGTATTGATAAAGCGACCCGATCGAGATCTCAGAGCGCTCAGCGATTTCGCTCATCTTGACCTGATCGCTGCCCTTGGTCGCGATCAGCTGAGTCGCCACGGCAAGAATTCGCTCCTGCCGCTCGCGACTGCGCTGTTGCGTGGGATTGCGTCGGCTCGGCTCTGAAACAGGTTGCTCTAGCCCGGCGGCGGCCTTCTTTCGCACTGGAGTGGTTCCCGATTAGTAACATGACAAGCACTCACCTTAGCACCCCCAACGTACGCCCCCAAGAGGTTGCGTCCGTACGTCGGTTTCCGTCACTACGTTGGTTGACGGCACAACATGAGCGTTTATCATCTTTTAAACGTGAGCATCACTCACATAACCCGATGGAGATGAACGCGATGAAAACCGCTCAAGACACTTTCCTCGTTCTCGGTGCGACCGGAAAAACAGGGCGCTGGATCACTCAACATCTCAAAGCGGCGGGATTGCCTGTGCGCCTTGGATCGCGCGAGGCGAATCCACTCTTTGACTGGGAAGACCGGACGACCTGGGATGCAGCGCTTGATGGCGTTCACGCCGTATATATTTCCTATCAACCGGACCTTGCCGTACCGGGCGCCCTCGAGACAGTTCAGGCGTTTACCGACCTGGCCGTCAAAAGTGGCGTCAGCAAACTGGTGCTGCTGTCCGGGCGCGGCGAGATCGAAGCGGAACAAGCCGAACGCGTCATACAGAACAGCGGCGTTGACTGGACGATCCTGCGGGCCAGTTGGTTCTTCCAGAACTTCAGCGAAGCGCATTTTCTGGAGCCCATTGCTCAGGGAGAACTGGCCCTCCCCGTCGGCAGTATCGCGGAGCCCTTCGTCGATGCGGAGGACATTGCCGAAATCGCCGTTGAGGCGCTGACCCAACCCGGCCATTCACGCCAACTCTATGAATTGACCGGGCCACGGGCGCTGACGTTTGCCGAAGCGGTCGAGGAGATCGCCAAGGGGACCGGGCGCGATATCCGTTTCACTGCCGTGCCATCGGAAGACTATCGTCAGGCGCTGGAACAGGCACAACTTCCTGCCGAGTTTATCGACCTGGTGCTGTATCTCTTCACAACGGTGCTCGATGGTCGCAACACGCCACTGACTGATGGCGTTCAGCGTGCACTAGGTCGGCCCGCGCGAGACTTCAGCGATTATGTTCGGCGTACGGTTGCTGCGGGGGTCTGGCAGAACCAGGGTTGAGGTCGACGAGGATCGTCTGCCAAATTGCGGAGCAGAAACGACAAAGGCCTGCATGAGTTTCCTCATGCAGGCCTTTGATATATATGGTGCCCGAAGCCGGAATCGAACCGGCACGCCCTTACGAGCGGGGGATTTTAAGTCCCATGCGTCTACCAGTTTCGCCATTCGGGCGGTAGCGCGGTGAAGCTGTCTGGCTTGTGCAACAGAGGACGAAATATATACATCCCGTCCCGGTGAAGCAAGTTCGCAGATACCCTTTTCAAGACAAAATCTTGCAAGGCTGCGGAAATAAAAAAGCTCCGTAAATCATAGATCTACGGAGCTTGTTTATAGTGGAGGCCGAGGTCGGAATCGAACCGGCGTAGGTGGATTTGCAATCCACTGCATAACCATTTTGCTACTCGGCCTCAAACATTTGCTGTCATGTAGCGCAACATCAAATGTGTACAAACTTGGAGCGGGAAACGAGACTCGAACTCGCGACCCCGACCTTGGCAAGGTCGTGCTCTACCAACTGAGCTATTCCCGCGTCTTGGTGTGGCGCATTCTATAGAATCCAGAAGCCCCGTCAACCCTTTGATTCAAAAAAGTTTTATTTCTTTTCCACGTCGGTCTTCAGATGCGGCCAGGCAGCCCGCAGGTATTGGACCATCGACCACAATGTCAGGCCGGCAGACACCAGCAACAAGGCGTAACCGATCAAGACCCAGAAGGTGAAGTCCGAGGGATTGGCCAGCAGGATCACCAGCGCGAGCATTTGCGCGGCGGTTTTCCATTTACCCAGGTTCGACACGGCGACGTGAGCGCGGGCGCCGAGTTCGGCCATCCACTCGCGCAGTGCCGAGACGACAATCTCGCGACCGATGATGACTGCGGCAGGCAGTGTGAGCCACAGATTACCGTGCTCTTGCACCAGCAATACCAGCGCCACGGCAACCATCAGCTTGTCCGCCACGGGATCGAGAAAAGCCCCGAACGGCGTGCTTTGTTCCAGACGACGGGCCAGATAACCGTCCAGCCAGTCAGTGGCGGCGGCAAATGCGAAGACCGAGGCGGAGGCCAGGTAGCTCCATTGGTAAGGCAGGTAGAACAGTAAAATGAAGATCGGGATGAGCAGGACGCGTAGAACGGTAATCAGATTAGGGATATTCATCGGCACAACTGGCTACGAGGTGAGGTGGCATTCTACTCGCTGTGCAGATTTGCATAAATCAACTCTGCGAGCTTTTTACTGATCCCGGGTGCTTTGGCGATCTCTTCGATGCTGGCACGAGACAGCTCCTGCAATCCACCAAAATGTTTTAACAAATCGCGCCGACGTGTCGGTCCGACGCCCGCAACGCCCTCAAGCGTCGATGTGCGCCGGGTTTTGCCACGGCGCGCGCGGTGCCCGGTAATTGCAAAACGGTGGGCTTCATCGCGTATCTGTTGAATCAGATGCAGCGCGGGGGAATCGCCACGCAACGTAAATTCGTGGGCTGCGTCATTGAGGTACAGGGTTTCAAAACCGGCCTTGCGTGTCGCGCCCTTGGCCACGCCCAGCAGAATCAGGTCAGGGACCGCCAGTTCATTGAGCACGTCGCGGGCCATCGACAGCTGCCCCTTGCCGCCGTCCACCAACAGAATGTCCGGCAGCTTGCCCTCCCCGTCTTTCAATTTGCTGAAGCGTCGGGTCAGGGCCTGGTGCATGGCCGCATAGTCGTCGCCCGGAGTGACGCCTTCGATGTTGTAACGACGATAGTCGGACTTGATCGGGCCTTCCGGACCGAACACCACGCAAGAGGCAACGGTGGCTTCGCCGCTGGAATGGCTGATGTCGTAGCACTCAAGACGCTGCGGCGACTCGTCCAAGTTCAACACTTCTGCCAGGGCCTCGAAACGTGCGGCGACGTGTTGACGGTTGGCCAGCCTCGCGCCCAACGCCTGCTCGGCATTGGTGACCGCCAGTTGTTGCCAGCGCGCTCGCGTGCCGCGTACTCGATGGCTGATGGTCAACTCGCGACCGCGCAGCTCTTCAATGGCCGTAATCAGGGTCGGAAAGTCTTCGTGAACCACGTTGACGATCAGCTCGCTCGGCAGGTCGCGCTCGGGACTGGTAATGAAATACTGACCAAGAAATGCAGCCATGACCTCGGAAACGTCTTCGTCGATTCCGACCTGAGGGAAGAAGTTCTTGCTACCCAGCACCCGCCCACCGCGCACGCTGATCAAGTGAACACAGGCGCCGCCCGGATTGACGAACGCGGCGATCACATCGATATCGCCCGTACCGCCTTCCATGCTTTGCTGGTCCTGTACCCGGCGCAGCAACGATATCTGGTCACGCAACTCGGCGGCGCGCTCGAACTCGAGGTTGATCGCCGCCTCTTCCATGCCGGCGGACAACTCGTCCGTCAGCGCATTGCTGCGGCCTTCAAGGAACATGACCGAGTGGCGAACGTCCTCGGCATATACCTCGGGCTCCACCAGCCCGACGCACGGGGCCTTGCAGCGTTTGATCTGGTATTGCAGACAAGGGCGCGTACGATTCTTGTAATAGCTCTCTTCGCACTGGCGAACAAAAAAGGTCTTTTGCAGCAGGCTCAGGCTTTCGCGAATGGCGCCCGCGCTGGGATACGGACCGAAATACTTGCCCTTGGCCTTCTTCGCGCCGCGATGGATGCTCAAGCGAGGAAACTGCCCATCCGAGAGAAAGACGTATGGGTAGGATTTGTCGTCGCGCAGCAGAATGTTATACGGCGGGCGCCATTCCTTGATCAGCGTCTGTTCAAGTAACAAAGCTTCCGTTTCGTTGGCCGTGATGGTGGTTTCGACCTGCGCGATGCGCCCCACCAGCGCCGCGGTCTTGGGCGCAAGACCGGTTTTGCGGAAGTAGCTGGCCAAACGCTTTTTCAGATTCTTGGCTTTGCCGACGTACAGCAGGCGTGCATCGCTGTCGAACATGCGGTAGACGCCAGGGCGCCCACTGACGGTCGACAGAAAAGCGCCTGGATCGAAGACTTCAGTCATTTTCAGAGGCTGGCATCGACCATGCCGTGACGCACCGCCAACAGCGTCAGCTCGACATCACTGCTGATCGAAAGCTTCTCGAAAATGCGGTAACGGTACGTGTTGACCGTTTTTGGCGACAGGCAGAGCTTGTCGGAAATGATCTGGACTTTCTGACACCCGACAATCATCAGTGCGATCTGGATCTCGCGTTCCGACAGCGCGTCGAAGGGCGAGTCGTTGGTTGGCTGAAAGGATTTGATCGCCAGTTGCTGTGCAATCTGCGGGCTGATGTAGCGTTGCCCGGCAAATACCAGGCGAATTGCCTGGACCATTTCCGGCAAACCGGCGCCCTTGGTCAGATAACCCGCGGCACCGGCCTGCAACAGCCGCGTAGGAAACGGATCTTCCTCGCACACGGTGACCGCGACGACTTTGATGTCCGGATGACTGCGCAATAACTTGCGCGTGGCTTCAAGACCGCCGATCCCGGGCATCTTGACGTCCATCAGCACCACATCGGGTTTCAACTCACGCGCTTTAAGCAGGGATTCCTCCCCCGACTCAGCCTGGCCGACTACTTGCAGGCCATCGATGTCAGCCAGCATTCGTGTAATGCCTGTACGAACGAGATCATGGTCATCGACTACTAGCACCCTAATCAAGCAGACACCTCGCGATATGGTCTTATTGGGTTGCCGGACACCTTAGCAAAAAGCGACTGGCAGACCTAGCGGCAAGCGCTATATAAAAAGTTTCATTACATCTTGAAAGGCCTGTCGCAAGCGTGTTTCAGCGATGCGGCTCATCGACATCGCGCTGCATTCTCAGGAAACACTCGTCTTGACCGACCACCTTCAGCCCTTTTCTCTCGTACAGTGCTTTGGCCGGATTCGTTTCAAAAACTGTCAGGCGTAGCGCCGGACGCCGCTCCTTGCACGCCATGGCAAATACCTGATCGACCGCCCAGGAACCGGCACCCTGCCCCTGAAACGCTTCGAGCACGTGCAACTCGCGGATATATAAAGCTCTCGGGTCGCGACTGAGGCTCACATAACCCTGCAAGACATCGTCACGGACGATCAACCAGTTCTCGCGCCCGGCCCAGGCAACATCGAAGGCTTCGTCCTGCCATAACAAATCATGCTGAATGTAGTAGCTGAGCATGGTTCGACAGGTCAGCTCGCGAGCGAAATCCAGATCCTGGGCGGTTGCCGGACGTAGTTCGAAGCCCATCAAGCCTCCGCGACATTGACGATTTGCCCGTTCCAGCCGTCAGCGTCCCGGCGAGCAACGACCAGCAGCTTGCCCGTGCCGGGGGCTGCGGAAATAAGCGATCCGTCCGCCGCCCAGATTGCACTGCGCCCAGCCGATTCCCAACCTCCCGTCACCCCGCCATGGTTAGCCATCAGCACTGCCATCGAATGGGTGCAAGCATAACCTTGCAAGAGGGCAGTATCCGGCGCATAGCCTTCTTCGGTGATCAGTACCCCGGCGGCATAAAGGGCGGCGCGCTGTTCTGCCGCCGCTGCTGCGTGGCTGGCGTGAGAAAAATCGGCGCACACCGCCAACGCGATCGTTTCAGTACCAATCTTCAACGTCGAACCACCCGTTCCCGGCGCAAACGCCACCTCCTCGCCCGGATGCAGATGCTGCTTGCTGTACACCCCGAGCGAACCATCGGCGCCCAGAACCAACGCACCGATCAGTACCGGCGAATCGTCCGACAGACGAATCGGCATTCCGACCACACTCGTCACGCCCAGTTCCCGCGCGAAATCTCGCAGCGGTCGCAGCACCTCGTCATTCGGGTCAATTGCCAGCTCAGCCGCCAACCCGCGCTCGTACCCGGTCAGCGACAATTCAGGAAAGACAAGCAACTGGACGCCCTGCTCCGCGGCAACCTGCATGAAGCGCTGATGCCAGGCGATATTGGCGGCCAGATCACCCGCAATGGAGATCGATTGAGCAGCGGCGATGGTCAGTGTCGTCATGTTTCGTCCTTGTGATGTGACTGGTTAAGCGGAACGCGAAGTGTGTCATAAACCCTGACGCACTCAAGCGATAGAAAACGTCACCAGTGACCGATAGCATTTTCTGATTGAAACCGCGCACCGGCCTCTAGTAAGCTCGGCGCATTCATCGGAGACAGACCATGTTCAACGCCCTCTCACAGCTTCGTACCGCCAGCGCCTCGCGCTCGGTTTTGGCTGCCCGGGCGCCTGACGTTTGTGCTCCGGTCAGCTTTTATTTTGGGTATTGGTTTAGCCACTGGCGCGCCTGATACCCACACGGCGCCCACTTTAAACGGGTCGCCACCAGAGAATTCTCAACCCCCGGTCGGCCTCCCGACCGGGGGTTTTGTTTTTTTCAGCCCCCAATTTTTAGCGACACACCAGACAACTTGAGGATTCAGAAAATGAACTACGCCACTTATTGCCGTTACGACAGTTTTACCGCCTGGCGATTTACCAGCCTCCGCTCGGGACAGCCTGCCGCCTCCGATCGGTCACCCACAGGTGGCAAGCACACACACGCAGCCAATCCGGCCAATTGTCGAACACCCCAGTAGGGCCGAGCACGCGGGAACGAACCCGCCGCCAGCCCAGGAAGCCTGACTATGAACTCGTCCGTCTCTGCTCTGCCGCTGTCCACCTTGAGCCCCGCCAATGAAGCGCTGACCCTGCGTCTGCCCAGCTCATTGCAGCTCAAACAGCAACTGCCCCTCGACAATGCCCTGACCCGGCAAGTCGCCGCTCACCGCGACGCGGTCCGCGCGATCCTCAACGGTGAAGATTCCCGTCTGCTGGTCATCGTCGGCCCTTGCTCGATACACGATCCCCAGTCCGCCCTCGAATACGCCGCCAATCTCGCTCGCCTCGCCACCGAAGTCAGCGATGAAATGTTGCTGGTAATGCGCGCCTACGTCGAAAAACCCCGCACCACGGTCGGCTGGAAAGGCCTGGCCTACGACCCGCGGCTTGACGGCAGCGATGACATGGCCGGCGGTTTGACGCTGTCGCGCGAACTGATGCGCGAAATGCTGCGCCTCGGCTTGCCGATTGCCACCGAACTGCTGCAACCCATGGCGGCGGGCTACTTCGACGATCTGTTGAGCTGGGTCGCCATCGGCGCCCGCACCACCGAGTCGCAAATTCACCGGGAAATGGCCAGTGGCTTGAGCATGCCGGTCGGTTTCAAGAACGGCACCGATGGCGGTGTCGCCGTCGCCAGCGACGCCATGCGTTCGGCCGCCCACCCGCATCGCCATTTCGGTGTCGACAGCCAGGGGCATCCTGCGGTGATTCAAACCCCGGGCAATCCCGACACCCATCTGGTTTTGCGCGGCGGTCATCGCGGACCGAACTACGATCGCGACAGCGTCGCCCAGGTGAACAGCGACTTGACCCGACTCAAGATCCCGGCCCGGATCATGGTCGACTGCAGCCACGCCAACAGCGGCAAAGACCCGGCACGACAGCCGGCCGTGTTCAACGATGTGCTTGAGCAACGCCTGCAAGGTAATAGATCGCTGATCGGCATGATGATCGAGAGCCATTTGTTCGAAGGCTGCCAGCCCTTGAGCCCATCGTTGCGCTACGGCGTATCGGTAACAGATGGCTGCCTTGGCTGGACCGGAACCGAACAACTGTTGCGCCAGGCTGCCGACCGGCTGCGATCACAGAACAGCGTTCAACGACCGGCATAACCACTGCCGACCTTCCAGCCCTCGATCGAGGGCTGGCGTTTGAAAAAAGTGAATCGGTTTACAGGTAAACGGCGTTCGCATAGTAGGCCGTTGCAACGATGCGCTCCGCAAACGACAAAAAGATGTCCAAATATTCCGAACAGGACCTCATTCTCTTTCGAACTTTCCTACATTCTCTATACCTTTTTCATCAGCTTACAGCGGATTCCTCATACACCGCCGAGCTGCCGGTGTGCTTTAGAGTGAGCCCATATCCACACCTCTGAACCACCGCAAAAAAGGAATGAACATGCTACGGAATGCAACCACTCAGTATCCAATCCTGCTGATCCACGGGCTCTTCGGCTTTGATCGCATTGGCAAAGTCGAACTCTTCCATGACGTCAAGCAGGCCCTCAGAAGTGCCGGCGCAAGAGTGTTTATCCCCCACCTCTCGGCTACCCAAAGCAACGAAGTGCGCGGCGACCAACTGTTGGCACAGATCGAACGGGTGCTGGAAGGAACCGGCGCCCAACAGGTCAACCTGATCGGTCACAGCCAAGGTGCTCTCGCGGCACGTTACGCCGCGGCAATCGCACCAGAGATCATTGCGTCGGTAACTTCGGTCAGCGGCCCGAATCACGGCTCGGAGCTGGCCGACTTTCTGCGCAAGGCCATGACGCCCGGACGCCTGCCGGAGCACGTCGCGGCAACGATTGCCACGCTGTTTGCCGACTTTCTGTCGTTGCTCAGCGGTCACCAGCACCTGCCGCAGAATGCCATTGCCGCGCTCAACGCATTGACCACCGAAGGTGTAGGCGCTTTCAACGACAAGTTCCCGCAAGGATTGCCGAAGACCTGGGGTGGAAAGGGCCGTGAACTGGTTAACGGCGTGCGCTATTACTCCTGGAGTGGGACATTGCAGGGCGACCTCCTCGACAAAGGCCTGAATGCAGTCAATCCGCTGCACGGTTTCCTCCAGGCCTTTTCCCGCTACTTCACCACCGAAGCAGAGCAGAATGACGGCATGGTTGGCCGCTACAGCTCCCATTTAGGCAAAGTTATCCGTTCCGACTATCCGCTGGATCATTTGGACAGCCTCAGTCAAACCGCCGGACCACTGGGCAAGGGCATCGACCCGATTGCCTTGTATGTGCAGCATGCCGAGCGCCTGAGAAATGCCGGCCTATAATCCGTCCGGAACTTTGACGAGAAATAGACCACTGAATCCGGTAGGCTCCGCACTTTACTGAACATTGAAAGGAGTATTTTTCCATGGCTAAAGCCACTGCCCGTCACATCCTGGTTGCCTCGGAAGCCAAGTGCAACGAACTAAAAGCCCAGATCGAAGGCGGCGCTGATTTCGCCCAAGTTGCCAAAGACAACTCGACTTGCCCATCCAGCCGCCAGGGCGGTGACCTGGGTTCGTTCGGTCCAGGCCAGATGGTCAAGGAGTTCGACGCCGTTGTCTTCAGCGCACCGATCAACGTGGTGCAAGGCCCGGTCAAGACCCAGTTTGGCTATCACTTGCTGGAAGTGACCAGCCGCCAGGACTGATCGACACCCTGGTTTTGTGCATGACGGCCCGCCTTTTGGTGGGCCGTTGTGTTTCGGATACGTGATACGGCTGGCGAGGGACGCGCCGCTAGCGTACAAATTGCGGTTATCGACCACCCGGCTCTAAGGCTGACAATGCGACTGGCGTTCCCTACTTTGTTGTTCACTGCCGTGGCCCTGCTATTAAGTGCCGCTGGTGTGAATGCAGCACCGCAACATGCGTTGACCGTGTACGGCGAACCGGCGAAGTATCCCGCCGGCTTCAGTCATTTAACCTACGCCAACCCGCAAGCCCCCAAGGGCGGCACGATGCGTCGCTCGGCCATCGAAATCGGTCATTTCGACCATATCTTGCCGTACATCGACAAGGGCATTGGCGTCACGCAAATCGACGGTTTGCTCTACTCTCCTCTGGCCCAGCGTTCGCTGGATGAACCCTACACCGTGTACGGCCTGGTGGCGCAAAAGATGGAACGCTCGGACGACGGCATGTCCCTGCGCTTCTATTTGAACCCGAAGGCGCGTTTCGCCGACGGCACACCGATCACCGCCCAAGACGTGCGCTACACCTTCGACCTGCTGATGACCCAGGGCAGCCTGCGCTATCGCACCCAGTTCGCCGACGTCAAAGACGTCGAAGTCGAAGCGCCCCTGACGGTTCGGTTCGACTTTAAAAGCAACGAAAACCGCACCCTGCCCCTCGACATTGCCACCTTGCCGGTCTTTCCGGAGCACTGGTGGAAGACTCGCGACTTCGCCAATGGCGGTGGTTACGAGGCGCCACTGGGTAGCGGTCCTTACAAGGTAGGAAAGGTCGATTCCGGTCGCAGCATCACCTTCGAGCGCAACGCCGCCTGGTGGGGCAAGGATTTACCGGTCAGCCGCGGCCTCTACAACTTCGATCGCTTCAGCATCGAGTACTTCGGCGATACCGACGTCGCGCGCCAAGTCCTGCGTGGCGGCGCCTACGACTACAACCGCGAATTCTCCGCGACCGGCTATTCCATCGGCTACGAGAGCCCGGCCCTAAGCGACGGTCGCCTGCAAAAAGCGCATCTGGCAACGCAAGCACCGCAATCGGCCCAGGGTTTTGTCTTCAATCTGCAAAACCCGATATTCCAGGACCGCCGAGTGCGCCAGGCCCTGGCGATGCTGTGGGATTTCGAGTGGAGCAATCGGCAGATGATGCGAGACATGTACATCCGCCAGCAGAGTTTCTTTTCCAACACCGACCTCGCCGCCCGCCAACTGCCGGATGCGGGCGAGCTGGCCATCCTCGAACCGCTGCGCGGGCAGATTCCCGACGAGGTGTTCACCAAAGTCTTCGAAGCGCCGAAAACCGATGGCAGCGGCTTGATTCGCGACAAACAGCTGCAAGCGCTGGACCTGCTTGAGCAGGCGGGCTGGAAACCCGATGGCGATCAGCTGGTCAACGCTGAAGGCACGCCGCTGAGTTTCACCTTTCTGGTCAGCCAGAACGGCATGGACCGATTGCTGCTGCCGTATAAGCGCACCTTGAAGCAGATCGGCATCGACCTGAACATTCGCCGCATCGACTCGTCCCAGTACGTGAATCGCCTGATGAGCCGTGACTACGACATGATCGTCACCGGCTACCCGGTCACCACTTCACCGGGTGGCGAGCTACTCAACTACTTTGGCTCGATCTCGGCCAACGACCCCGGCGCCAATAACTACATGGTGCTGAAGAACCCGGCGGTCGACACCCTGATCAACGGGCTGGTCCGCGCCAACACCCAACCGGAAATGCTGCGTTACGCCCACGCGCTGGACCGGGTGCTGCAATGGAACTACTACTGGATTCCCAACTATTACCCGCCGGGCACTTCGACGGTGTGGTGGAACCGGTTCGGCATGCCCAACGAGCAGGCCAGTAACGACGAAGCCATTGAGAGCTGGTGGGAAGTGAGCGCCACGCCGCTGACCAACCAGCAGATGACTGCCGAGAAAATCCGCCGTGGCACACCCGGAGGGCCGCATTGATGTGGGCTTATATACTGCGGCGTCTGCTGCTGATCATCCCGACGCTGGTGATCATTCTTCTGGTCAACTTCATCATCGTCCAGGCCGCGCCGGGCGGTCCGGTGGAACAGGCCATCGCTCACTTGCAAGGTATCGGCGGCGCGAGTGTCGGCGGCGGCTCCGGTGAAACCCTGTCTGGCACCTCCCGGGCCAGTCGCGGCCTCGACCCGCAATTGATAAAGGACATCGAAAAGCAATACGGCTTCGACAAGCCCGCGCACGAACGTCTGTGGCTGATGCTCACCAGCTACGCGCGCCTGGACTTCGGCAAGAGCTTTTTCCGCGGTGCGACCGTCACCGACCTGATCCTGGAAAAAATGCCGGTGACCATTTCCCTCGGGCTCTGGGCGACGCTGATCACATACCTGGTTTCGATCCCGCTGGGCATCCGCAAGGCCGTTCATCATGGCAGCCATTTCGATATCTGGAGCAGCACCGCGATCATCATCGGTTACGCGATGCCGGCGTTCCTGTTCGCGATGTTCCTGATCGTGGTCTTTGCCGGCGGCACCTCGCTGAACTGGTTCCCGGTGCGCGGGCTGGTCTCGGACAACTTCGAATCGCTATCGACCGTGGGCAAGATCGCCGACTACTTCTGGCACCTCGTGCTGCCGGTGACGGCGCTGGTGATCGGCGGTTTCGCCACCCTGACGATTCTCACCAAGAACTCGTTCCTCAATGAGATCACGCGCCAGTACGTGGTCACTGCACGGGCCAAAGGCTTGAGCGAACGACGCGTGCTTTACGGTCACGTGTTTCGCAATGCGATGCTGCTGGTGGTGTCCGGGATTCCCCAGGCGTTCATCAGCGTATTCTTCGCCGGCTCGCTGCTGATCGAGGTGATTTTCTCCCTCGATGGCCTTGGGCGCATGAGTTATGAGGCCGCCGTGTCGCGGGACTACCCGGTGGTGTTCGGCTCGCTGTTTATCTTCACGCTGTTCGGACTGCTGATAAAACTGATCGGTGACCTCTGCTACACCTTGGTTGACCCGCGTATCGACTTCGCCGCGAGGAATGCCTGATGTTCAAGCTCTCTCCGTTAGGCCGTCGCCGCTTTGAGCGTTTCAAGAAAAACCGCCGGGGCTGGTGGTCGCTGTGGTTGTTCATTGGCCTGTTTCTGCTGACGTTGGGCGGCGAGTTGATCGCCAACGACAAACCACTGATGGTCAGTTATCAGGGCCAATGGTACTTCCCGGTGTTCAAACGTCACACCGAGCAGGAGTTCGGCGGGCAACTGCCGTTTCAAGCCGACTATCGCAGCGACTACGTGCAGAAGCTGATTAACAAGGACGGCGGCTGGATGCTGTTCCCGCCGATCCCGTTCAGCGATGACACGCCCAACTATGAACTCAATAAACCGGCGCCGAGCCCTCCCTCAAGTGTTAACTGGCTGGGCACCGACGATCAGTCCCGGGACGTCATGGCCCGGGTGATTTTCGGTGCGCGGGTGTCGATCCTGTTTGCGTTGATGCTGACCTTTGTCAGTGCGTTGATCGGGATCGCCGCCGGGGCGCTGCAAGGCTATTACGGCGGCTGGGTCGACCTGATCGGTCAACGTTTGCTGGAGGTCTGGTCCGGGCTCCCGGTGCTGTACCTGTTGATCATTCTGTCGGGTTTTGTCGAGCCGAATTTCTGGTGGCTGCTGGGGATCATGGCGCTGTTTTCCTGGTTGGCGCTGGTCGACGTGGTGCGCGCCGAGTTCCTGCGTGGGCGCAACCTGGAATACGTCAAGGCCGCCCGTGCGCTGGGTCTCACGGATCGAAAAGTGATTGTCCGGCATATCCTGCCCAACGCTATGAACGCGACCTTGAGCTACCTGCCGTTCATTCTCACCGGGGCCATCTCCACCCTGACGGCCCTGGATTTCCTCGGCTTCGGCATGCCAGCTGGCAGCGCATCGCTGGGCGAGTTGATCGGGCAAGGCAAGCAGAACCTGCAAGCGCCGTGGCTGGGGTTGACCGCGTTTTTCACCCTGGCGCTGATTCTTTCCTTATTGGTGTTTATCGGCGAGGCGTTGCGCGATGCCTTCGACCCTCGGTCTTGAACCCCGATCCTGACGCGGAATGTTGATATGAGTAACAACCTGATCGAAATCCGTGACCTCAGCGTGGCCTTCAATGGCCAGACGGTGGTACGCAACCTGTGCCTGGACATCCGTCCCGGCGAATGCCTGGCGTTGGTGGGTGAATCGGGCTCCGGCAAATCGGTGACGGCGCACTCGATCCTGCAATTGCTGCCCGAGATAGGTACCCAAACCACTGGCAGCATTCGCTATCGCGGCAAGGAGCTGCTCGGCGCCTCGCCCCAGGTGTTGCGTGAGTTACGCGGCAACCGGATCGCGATGATCTTTCAGGAACCGATGACCTCGCTCAATCCGTTGCACAGCATCGAAAAGCAGATCGGCGAAACCCTGCTGGTGCATAAGGGCCTGACGGGCAAAATGGCCCAAGCGCGGATTCTGGAGTTGCTGCAACTGGTGGGTATCCAGAAACCCAAAGAGCGGCTCAAGGCCTATCCCCATCAACTGTCCGGTGGCCAGCGGCAACGGGTGATGATCGCCATGGCCCTGGCCTGCGAGCCGCAGTTGCTGATCGCCGATGAACCCACCACGGCGCTGGACGTGACGGTGCAGCGCAAAATCCTGATTCTGCTCAAGTCCCTGCAACAGCGGCTCGGCATGTCGCTGCTGTTGATCAGCCACGACCTCAATCTGGTGCGCAGCATCGCCCAGCGCGTGTGCGTGATGAAGGCTGGGGAAATCGTCGAAGAGGCCACGTGCGAGACGATCTTCACCGAGCCGAAACACCCCTACAGTTGCGTGCTGCTGAACGCCGAACCGGAAGGCGAAGCCCTGCCCCGGGACGAACGCGAGAACGTGCTGGAAGTGGACAATTTGAGCGTGCAGTTTGCCCTCAGTGGCGGGTTGTTCCAGCGCAAGACTTACTTGAAAGCGGTGGACGGCATCAGCCTCAACATTCAGCGCGGTAAAACCCTGGGTATCGTTGGCGAGTCCGGCTCGGGCAAGTCGACCCTGGGCCAGGCGATCCTGCGCTTGCTCGATTCAGAAGGCAGCATTCGCTTTCAGGGCGAGGCGCTGGACGGCCTGACGCAAAAGCAGCTGCGGCCATGGCGCAAGAAGATGCAGGTGGTGTTCCAGGATACCTTCGGCAGCCTCAGCCCGCGAATGTCCGTGGCGCAGATCATCAGCGAAGGGCTTGAAGTGCATAGCCAGTTGACGGCTGAAGAATGCAAAGCCGAAGTGATTCGGGCATTGGTGGAAGTCGGACTTGATCCGCAAAGCCGTCATCGCTACCCGCACGAGTTTTCCGGCGGCCAACGCCAACGCATCGCCATCGCCCGGGCGCTGGTGCTGAAACCGGCACTGATCCTGCTGGACGAACCGACCTCGGCGCTGGATCGCACGGTGCAAAAACAAGTGGTCGCCCTGCTCCGCCAGCTTCAGGAAAAACATGGCCTGACCTACCTGTTCATTAGCCATGACCTGGCGGTGGTGCGCGCCCTGGCCCACGACATGATCGTGATCAAGGACGGCAAAGTGGTGGAAAGCGGCGCCAGCCATGACGTGTTCGATTCGCCGCAGCATCCGTATACCAAAGAGCTGTTGGCTGCGGCGCATCCGCGGTAGGCATAATCTGCGTCGTGCAATATGACCGCGTCGCGGCCTTCGCGGGCAAGCCTCGCTCCTACAGGTTTTGTGGTTACCGTTGAATGTGTGGCTCGACACAAACCCTGTAGGAGCGAGGCTTGCCCGCGAAGAGGCCCGCCAAGACAACACATATTCTGGACATGCCCCTATGAACACCACCGAAAGCCTCAAGGACTACCAGCGCGTTCGCCTGCTGGCGATCCGTTCGTTGTTCGAGATCATCGAGCAGTCCAGCGAGGGCACGGTGATTGTTGACCGCGATGCGAACATCGTCTGGATGAACGAGCGCTATGCCCGGCGATTCGGCCTGGAGTCAGCCGAAGTGGCCATCGGCAAGGCCTGCGAAAGCGTGATCCCGGGCAGCCTGTTACGCGAAGTCGTGCGCACGGGCCGGCCGATCCTGCTGGACATGCAAGACACACCCAAAGAACCGCTGGTGGTGATGCGCCTGCCAATCCACGACGATGCGGGTGCCGTAATCGGCGCCATTGGTTTTGCGCTGTTCGACGAATTGCACAGCCTGTCGCCAATGCTTAAACGCTACCTGAGCATGCAGGAAGAACTGGCCTCGACCCGCTCGTTGCTGCGGGCGCGGCAGACCAAGTACAACTTCGCCCACTTCATCGGGACCAGCGCCGCCAGCCTGGAAGTCAAACGCCGCGCCCGGCGCAGTGCCAGTGCCGAGTCACCGGTGCTGTTGCTCGGCGAAACCGGCACCGGCAAGGAGTTGCTGGCCCAGGCGATCCACGGCGCTTCGCCGCGCGCACACAAAGCGTTCGTCAGCATCAACAGCGCGGCGATTCCCGAGGCGTTGCTGGAAGCCGAATTCTTCGGCACCGCGCCCGGCGCGTTTACCGGCGCTGATCGCAAGGGCCGGGCTGGCAAGTTGCAGATCGCTCAGGGCGGCACGCTGTTTCTCGATGAAATCGGCGACATGCCGCTGCCGCTGCAAAGCAAGTTGCTGCGCGTGTTGCAGGAAAAGGAGTTCGAGCCGGTAGGTTCCAATGAAGTGATCCAGAGCGATGTGCGGGTGATCGCGGCCACCTCCACGGATCTGGACGCGGCGATCAAGCGCGGCGAATTTCGCGCCGATTTGTATTACCGACTCAACGTCCTGCCCATCAACGTGCCGCCCCTGCGCGATCGTCTCGACGACTTGCCGGCGCTCAGTGAAGCAATCCTTGAGGAACTGCGCAGTCAGCATGAGCTGAACACCGAAGCCTTGGAGCTGCTGGGGCAGCACGCCTGGCCGGGGAATATCCGCGAACTGCGCAATGTACTGGAACGCGCGGCGCTGCTCAGTGATGACCTGGTGTTGAATGCAGGAGAAATCCGCGCGGCGATTGGTACATTTACGCCGGTGGAGCGTGTGGCGCCGAGGGTGATCGAGGCGGTTGCGCATGAGACGTTCAGTGAGGCGCGGGAACGGTTTGACCGACAGTTGATTGAATCGGCCCTGGCGCAATGCGGGGGCAAGGTGATTGAAGCGGCGGCGCGGTTGGGGCTGGGGCGGTCTACTTTGTATAAGAAGATGGTGGCGTTGGGGATTGTTGAGTCTCCATAAAGAGACATAAATCTCTGTTGGTAGATACGACCTCTTCGCGGGCAAGCCTCGCTCCTACAGGGTTTGCGTCGGGCCGAAATACAGCGGCAACCACAAAACCTGTAGGAGCGAGGCTTGCCCGCGAAGGCATCCGGACAGTCTCAAGAGTCCCAAAACAGAGACAAATAATTCAAAATTGCCTCTTCTATAAACAAATATCCTTATATTTCAACATGTTGCACGCCTGGCACGAATCTCGCTAAAGCCCTCTCCCACAAAAGATCCACCCTACAAAAATAACAATCCAGGAGACACACCATGAGTGTGATCATTGCCTTGGCAGCCCTCGCGCTGCTGATGCTGGCTGCTTACCGTGGCTACAGCGTTATTCTCTTCGCCCCGATTGCCGCCCTTGGCGCCGTCTTGTTCACCGACCCTTCCGCCGTCGCCCCTGCCTTCACCGGGGTGTTCATGGAAAAAATGGTCGGCTTCATCAAACTGTATTTCCCGGTGTTCCTGCTCGGTGCAGTGTTCGGCAAGCTGATCGAGCTGTCGGGCTTTTCGCGCTCCATCGTCGCGGCAGCGATTCGGCTGCTCGGCACCCGTCAAGCCATGCTGGTGATCGTGCTGGTCTGCGCCCTGCTCACTTACGGCGGCGTGTCGCTGTTTGTGGTGGTGTTTGCGGTCTATCCGTTTGCCGCTGAAATGTTCCGCCAGAGCAACATCCCCAAGCGACTGATCCCGGCCACCATCGCCCTCGGTGCGTTCTCGTTCACCATGGACGCCCTGCCCGGCACCCCGCAGATCCAGAACATCATCCCCAGCACCTTCTTCAACACCACCGCGTGGGCGGCGCCGTGGCTGGGTGTGATCGGCGCGATCTTCGTGTTTAGCGCCGGCATGCTGTTTCTCCAGCGCCAACGCAACAAGGCTCAGGCCGCCGGTGAAGGCTATGGCACTGATCTACGCAACGAGCCGGAAACCGCGACTGACATCAAACTGCCAAACCCTTGGATCGCCCTGTCGCCGCTGCTGGCCGTCGGCATCATGAACCTGCTGTTTACCCAGTGGATTCCACAGTGGTACGGCAAGACCCATAGCCTGGCGTTGCCGGGCATGGCCGCGCCGGTGACCACCGAAATCGCCAAGCTCACCGCGATCTGGGCGGTGCAGGCCGCCCTGCTGGTGGGCATCATCATGGTGCTGGTGTTCGGCCTCCAGGCGATTCGCGGCAAGCTGGCCGAAGGCAGTCGCAGTGCGGTCGGCGGTTCATTGCTGGCGGCGATGAACACCGCTTCTGAATACGGTTTTGGTGCAGTGATTGCCTCGCTACCGGGCTTCCTGGTGCTGGCCGACTGGCTCAAGAGCATTCCCAATCCGCTGGTCAACGAAGCGATAACCGTGACCCTGCTGGCCGGCATCACCGGTTCGGCGTCGGGCGGCATGAGCATTGCGCTGGCGGCCATGGCCAATGACTTCATCGCCGCGGCCCATGCCGCCAACATCCCGCTGGAAGTGCTGCACCGGGTGGCTGCGATGGCCAGTGGCGGCATGGACACCCTGCCGCACAACGGCGCAGTGATTACCTTGCTGGCGGTCACCGGCCTGACCCACCGCGAAGCCTATAAAGACATTTTTTGTATTACGCTGATCAAGACCCTGGCGGTCTTTGTGGTGATCGGTACTTTCTACGCCACTGGCATTGTGTGAGGTATTCATGACGACTCTTTCGGGCAAGACTGCACTGGTCACCGGTTCCACCAGCGGCATTGGCCTGGGGATAGCCCTCAGCCTGGCCAAGGCCGGCGCCAATCTGATTCTCAACGGTTTCGGCGATGCGTCCAAGGTGATTGCCGAGGTCGAGCAGCTCAGTAAAAAAAGCGGTGGCAAGATCGGCCATCATCCGGCCGACGTCAGCGACCCGGCGCAGATCGCCGACATGATCGCCTACGCCGAGCGTGAGTTCGGCGGCGTGGACATTCTGGTGAACAACGCCGGCATCCAGCACGTGGCGCCGGTAGAAGATTTTCCCGTGGAGCGCTGGGACTCGATCATCGCGATCAACCTGTCGTCGGTGTTCCACAGCACCCGTTTGAGCCTGCCGGGCATGCGTGCCAAAGGGTGGGGGCGGATCATCAACATCGCCTCGGTGCATGGCCAGGTGGGCTCGGTGGGTAAAGCCGCGTACGTCGCGGCCAAGCATGGCGTGATCGGCCTGACCAAGGTAGTCGGGCTGGAAACGGCAACGACGAACGTCACCTGCAACGCCATTTGTCCAGGTTGGGTGTTGACGCCGCTGGTGCAGAAGCAGATTGATGATCGCATTGCCATCGGGATCGAGCCGCAACAGGCGCAGCATGATTTGCTGGCAGAAAAGCAGCCGTCGCTGGAGTTCGTCACGCCGCCGCAATTGGGTGAGTTGGTGTTGTTCTTGTGCAGTGAAGCCGGTAGCCAAGTGCGTGGCGCGGCGTGGAACATTGATGGTGGGTGGTTGGCGCAGTAACCCACAGATGATCGTTCCCACGCTCCGCGTGGGAATGCAGCCCAGGACGCTCCGCGTCCCAAGAGCCGAACGCGGAGCGTCCGTTGAGGCATTCCCACGCGGAGCGTGGGAACGAGAGAGGCAAGCCATGTCCGACATCCTCTGGCAACCCAGCGCCAATCGCATCAACAAAACCCGCATGGAGGCTTTCCGGCGCTTCATCATCGAGCGGCACAACATCCACCTCGACGACTACCCCGCGCTGCACCAGTGGTCCATCGATCAGCGCGAAGCTTTCTGGCAGGCAATCGTCGATTGCTTCGACATCCGCTTCCACAATCAACCGGACGCAGTGCTGGTGGAAGGCCCGCACATGCCCAGCGCCCAGTGGTTCCCTGGCGCCACCCTGAACTTCGCCGAACACCTGCTGCGCCGTCGCGACGATGCCATCGCGGTCATTTCCATTGGCGAGAACGGCCAGCGTGAACACTTGACCTGGGCTGAACTGGCTGAGCATGTTGCCGGTTTCCAACACAGTTTGATCGCCGCCGGTGTCGGCCTCGGCGACCGCATCGCCGCGTGCATGCCCAACACCTGGCAAACCCTGGTGGCCATGCTCGGCACCACCAGCCTGGGGGCGATCTGGTCCTGTTCGTCACCGGACTTCGGCACCCAGGGCGTGATCGACCGCTTCGGCCAAATCGAACCGAAAGTGCTCATCACCTGCGCCGGCTACCGTTATGCCGGCAAGGACATCGACCAGACCGCCAAGGTCAATGAAATCCTTGAACGCCTGCCGTCCTTGCAACAGTTGATCGTGGTGCCGTATGCCCGGCCACAGGCGCACATCGAACAGTTCCACGCCCGGGCCAACGTGACGCTCTGGGATGATTTCTACGACATCGGCGGCGAGCCGGATTTCGTCCCGGTGCCTTTCGACCATCCGCTGTACATCCTCTATTCCAGCGGCACCACCGGCGTGCCGAAATGCATCATCCACAGCACCGGCGGCGTGCTGCTGCAACACGTCAAGGAACACGGACTGCATTGCGATCTCGGCCCCGGCGACCGGTTGTTCTACTACACCACCTGCGGCTGGATGATGTGGAACTGGCTGGTCTCGGCCTTGGCCGTGGGCAGCGCGGTAGTAATGTACGACGGCTCGCCATTCCATCCAGCCCCCGAACGCTTGATCGACCTGATCGACGATGAACGCATCAGCGTCTTCGGCACCAGCCCCAAATTCCTCGCGACCCTGGAAACCAACGGCATCAAACCGTGCGAGAGCCATGACCTGAGCAGCCTGAAAACCCTGCTCTGCACCGGTTCCGCGTTGTCGCCGCAAAGTTACGATTACGTTTATCGCGACTTCAAGAGCGACTTGTGCCTGGCCTCGATGTCTGGCGGTACCGACATCGTTTCGTGCTTTGTGAACAGCAACCCGTTTGAACCCGTGCGCCGTGGCGAAATCCAGGGCAAGAGCCTGGGCATGGCGGTCGAAGTCTGGAACGACGACGGTAAACCGGTGGTGGGCGAGAAAGGTGAGCTGGTCTGTACCCGGCACTTCCCGGCGATGCCGATAGGTTTCTGGAACGACCCTCAGCAGGAAACGCTGCGCGCCGCGTATTTCAGTCAGTTCCCCGGCGTGTGGGCCCAGGGCGATTACGCCGAACAACTGCCCCACGGCGCGATGATGATCCACGGCCGCTCGGACGCAGTGCTCAACCCCGGCGGCGTGCGCATCGGCACGGCGGAAATCTATCGTCAGGTGGAAAAGGTGCAGCAGGTGGTGGACAGCGTGGCCATTGGTCAGCAATGGCAGGATGACGTGCGGGTGGTGCTGTTCGTGAAGTTGCGCGACGGCGTCGAACTGGATGAGGCATTGCAGCAGCAGATTCGCCAGGTCATCCGCGCCAACACCACGCCCCGGCATGTACCGGCGAAGATTGTCGCGGTGAGCGATATTCCGCGGACCCTCAGCGGCAAGGTGGTTGAGCTGGCCGTGCGCAATGCAGTGCATGGGCAGAAGGTGAAGAACACCGATGCGCTGGCCAATCCCGAGGCGCTGGAACAATTCAGAAACCGCCCCGAACTCAACGACTGAAGAAAATCTCCTGTGGGAGCGAGCTTGCTCGCGATAGCGGTAGGTCAGCCAATATTGATGTTGACTGAAACACCGCTATCGCGAGCAAGCTCGCTCCCACAGTGGGCCGGCGCGGTGTCAGTCCATCAAGCCCCATTCTCCAGTGGGAGGTTGAGTGGGCGGTACCGCATCGTTGTGCAACTTCAGCCGCAAACGCAAATTGTTCACCGAATCCGCATGCTTCAACGCCTCTTCCTCAGTGATCGCCCCTTCGACAACCAATGCGTACAACGCACCGTCAAACGTTTGCATCCCCGATTCCAGCGATTTCTCCATGATCCCCTTCAGTTCGGCAAACTCATTGCGCCGGATCAGGTCGCTGATGGTCGGTGTTCCCAGCATCACCTCCACCGCCGCCCGGCGCTGCCCATCGACGGTACGCACCAACCGTTGCGACACGAATGCCTTGAGATCGTTGCCCAGGTCATGCAGCAACTGCGTCCGCCGCTCTTCCGGGAAGAAATTGATGATGCGATCCAGCGCCTGATTGGCGTTGTGCGCGTGCAACGTAGAGATCACCAAATGGCCTGTGTCGGCAAACGCCAGCGCGTGCTCCATGGTTTCGCGATCGCGGATCTCACCGATCAGCACCACGTCCGGTGCCTGGCGCAGGGTATTTTTCAACGCGGCATGAAAACTGCGGGTATCGACGCCGACCTCGCGCTGGTTGATGATCGATTGCTTGTGCCGATGAATGTACTCGATGGGGTCTTCGATGGTGACGATGTGGCCGGTGCTGTGGCGATTGCGGTAATCGATCAGCGCCGCGAGGGAGGTCGACTTGCCGGAATCGGTGGCGCCGACGAACAGCATCAGCCCTTGTTTGAGCATCACGGTTTCGAGCAGCACCGCCGGTAGCTTGAGGTCCTCGAAACGCGGGATGTCGAGCTTGATGTTGCGTGCCACGATTGACACGTCGTTGCGTTGCTTGAAGATGTTGACCCGAAAGCGCCCGACACCCGCCAAGGAGATCGCCAGGTTCATCTCCAGTTCGCGATCGAACTCCAGACGTTGTTCGGCGTCCATGATGGACCCGGCAATGGCCGCGACTTCTCCCGGTTTGAACGGCTGATCGCTCAGCGGTTTGAGCACGCCGTCGAACCGCGCACTGGGTGGCGCGCCGGTAGAGAGATAGAGATCGGATCCATTCTGGTTAGCCAGTATCTGCAACAGTGCATCGATTTCCATGGCAAAAAGCACCCGCGAAGCATTCAATG
Organism: Pseudomonas sp. BGI-2; assembly: GCF_004310295.1. Lineage (GTDB taxonomy): Bacteria > Pseudomonadota > Gammaproteobacteria > Pseudomonadales > Pseudomonadaceae > Aquipseudomonas. Next base: position 277,452 of record NZ_SISB01000001.1, read on the forward strand.
AAAAAAAATGACCCATGCCGGGTCATCCAGCGTCTACCGCCCTGCAAGGATAGTAGACGCCGCCACACCGACTTAAGCGCAGGACAACTTGATGAACGCATCACCGACGGGCAGCGATGCCCAGGCCTTGATTGCCAGACTGGACTGGACACGCAACCCGCTGGGCGCTGCCGGTACCTGGCCACAGAGCCTGCGGACCGCCGTGGACATCGTGATTCATTCGCCGATGCCGATGCTGTTGCTGTGGGGTCCGCAGCTCACGCAGATCTACAACGACGGCTTTGCCCTGCTCGCCGGCAGCAAGCATCCACACGCTTTCGGACAACCGACGCACCAGATCTGGCCAGAACTCCAGGACTTTACCGACCCCATTTACAGCGCCGTCCTACAAGGACAGGTGCGAACCTACAGCGAACAACGCTTTACCTTGCAGCGCGACGAGGGTGATTCCGACTTCTGGCTGGACCTGACCTACAGCCCGATCCGCGATGAAAATGCTCTGGTCGCCGGCATTCTGGTCACCGCCATCGAAACCAATGAACGCCGGCGCATCGCGCTGGAACTCGAACAGCGTTCGGCCGCCAGCCTCAAGGCTCAGCACGAAACCGAACAGCGCCTGCAACTGGCACTGGCGGCCACCGACGCCGTCGGCACCTGGGATTGGGACATCGGCGAAGACCGCTTCATCGCCGACGCGCATTTCGCGCAAATGCACGGCATCGATCCAGCCATGGCCAGCCAGTTACCGATCAGCGATTACCTCCAGGGCGTGCACCCGGAAGACCGGGCGATGATCGCCCGCAGCATCAAACACTGCATCACTCACGGCACCGAGTACGTCGAGGAATATCGGTTGCTGCAGCCCGACGGCCAACTGCGCTGGCTATTTGCCCGGGGCCGTTGCTACAAGGACCACCATGGCCGGCCGATCCGTTTCCTCGGCGCCGCACTGGACCTCACCGAGCGCAGGCACACCGAGCAGGCCTTGCGCCAGAGTCAGACCGAGCTGCAACTGATCATCAACGCCATGCCGATCCTGATCAGTTACGTCGACCGCGAAGAGCGTTTTCGCCTCAACAACGCCGCGTACCTGGACTGGTACGGCCTGACGCCACAGGAGCTGTACGGGCGAACCATTCTAGAAGTGTTGGGCGCGGACGCTTATGCCCTGCGCGCCGAGCCCATCGCCGAGGCGCTGACCGGCAAGGCCTGTTGTTTCAGCATTGATGCTCCCCATCGTGATGGCAGCACTCGGCATGCGCTAATGAATTACCTGCCACGGCATGGTCCGGACGGCGCGGTGAATGGTTTCTACATCTTCGTAATCGACGAAACCGAGCGCAAACAGACCGAAGAAGCCCTGCGCAATCTCAACGAAACCCTTGAGGAACGGGTCGCCGCCCGCACCCAGCAGCTAGCCGAAGCCAACCAACGGCTGCAAAACGAGATGTTCGAGCGGGAGCGCGCGGAAGACGCCTTGCGCCATGCGCAGAAGATGGAAGCGGTCGGGCAGCTCACCGGTGGCATCGCCCACGATTTCAACAATATGCTGACCGGAATTATTGGCAGCCTCGACCTGATGCAGCGCTATATCGCCGACGGGCGCGCCGCCGAGATTGGTCGCTTCACCGAAGCCGCGGTGTCCTCGGCCAATCGCGCCGCCGCCCTGACCCATCGCCTGCTGGCGTTCTCCCGGCGTCAGTCGCTGGATCGCAAGCCGCTGAACGCCAATGACCTGGTGCACTCCCTTGAAGATTTGTTCAGCCGCACCAAGGGCGATCATATCGAGCTCAAACTGTTACTGGCCGACGAGGTCTGGCGGGTGAGTACCGACGTCAGCCAACTGGAAAACGCCTTGCTCAATCTGGTGATCAACGCCCGGGACGCCATGCCCGATGGCGGCAAGTTGCTGGTCGAATCCGCCAACGTCTACCTGGACGGCAGCGACATCACGACGCTGGAACCGGTCAAGGCCGGGGATTACGTGATGATTGCCGTCAGCGATAACGGCAGCGGCATGACGCCGTCGGTGCTGGCTAAGGCTTTTGACCCGTTCTTCACCACCAAACCCATTGGCCAGGGCACCGGGCTGGGATTGTCGATGATTTATGGGTTCGCCCAGCAATCGGGCGGGCACGTCAGCCTGTTCAGTTTGCCGGACAAGGGCACCAGCGTTCGCTTGTACTTGCCACGGTTGTACGCAACGGAACCGGAAAACGTGCTGCTGCCGTTGACGGGGGAGGCACCGGCGGCAATTGCCGGTGAGACCGTGGTGCTGGTGGAAGACGACCCGGCGGTACGCATGCTGGTGCTCGACCTGCTCAATGAGCTGGGTTATCACGCCCACGAAGCCGAAGATGCAAAGGCCGCCCTGCCCTTGCTGGAGTCCGACTTGCGGGTCGATCTGCTGGTGACTGACGTGGGTCTGCCGGGGATGAACGGACGACAACTGGCGGAAATCGCTCGTCAGCACCGCCCTGAGCTCAAGGTGTTGTTCATGACCGGTTACGCGGAGAAAGCCGCCGAACGCCAAGGCTTTCTGGAGGAAGGCATGGACATGGTCGCCAAACCCTTTTCCATCGACCTGCTGGCCAACAAGATTCGCACGATGATCGGCCAACCGGAGTGAGTTGAGGCATAATCGCGCGCCTCACGCTGGCATCAACATAGCCACCACCGTTGCAAGGTACTGCCAATGAAAGCTCAAGCCCGCCATATTCTGGTGAAAACCTCGGAAGAAGCCGAGCAGCTCAAACAACGCATCGCCAAGGGCGAAGCCTTTGATGTGCTGGCCAAGAAGTACTCCACCTGCCCGTCCGGCAAGCGCGGCGGCGACCTGGGTGAAGTGCGGCCTGGGCAAATGGTCGGGGTCATCGACGCGGTGATCTTCAAAAAACCGCTGCGGGTGGTGCATGGGCCGATCAAGAGCAAGTTTGGGTATCACCTGGTGCAGGTGTTTTACCGGGATTGATCGGGTTGGCTTAAAGGCCCGAGAGGTGAAGGATTTATTTGTGGCGAGGGGATTTATCCCCGTTGGGTCGCGCAGCGGCCCCAAAAGATGGGACTGCTGCGCAGTCCAACGGGGATAAACCCCCTCGCCACAGGGTTGCATTTCAAGTTTTGGGGATCAGCGCACCCGGCACCTGAATCACCCGACTCGCCAACCGATGCCCCGCTTCAGCCGCCTCAACCGCACTCCCGCCTTTGAGCCGACTGGCCAGATACGCCGCACTGAACGAATCCCCCGCCGCCGTCGTGTCCACCACCCGCTCGACCTTCTGTGCCGGCACCTCGAACGACTCGCCATCACAGCGAATCAAGCACGCCTCGGCTCCGCGCTTGAGCACCACTTCAGGGGTGCCAATCTGCTCGTAAGCGGCAAACACTGCCTCGCAATCGGAAAAATGAAACAGCGCTTGCTCGTCATCGACGGTCAGCAACGCCAGATCGACATAGGGCAGGACACTGCGATAAGCCGCCCGCGCCTCTTCGACTGATGCCCACAAACGTGGCCGGTAGTTGTTGTCGAACACGATCCGCGCATCCCGCTGCCGGGCTTCGATCAGGGTTTCCAGCAACTTCTCCCGACCCTGTACGCCGAGCACCGCCAGGGTGATGCCGCTGAAATACAGCACGTCGTAATCCGGCAGCGCGGCCAGGATCGGCGCGGCGGCCGGGGTGGTGAAGCAGTCGCGGACGGCCGCTTCGTTGCGCCAATACAGGAAACGTCGCTCGCCGGCAGCATCAGTCTGGATGCAGTACAAACCGGGCAGTCGGCCGGGCAAGCGCTGGACCATGCCCAGCCCGATGTTTTCGTTGGCCCAGGTCTGGCACATGGCATCGCTGAAACTGTCGTCGCCCAGCGCCGTGACGTAATCGACGACGCCGCCCGTGCCCAGTTCCCGGGACAGGTAGACCGCGGTGTTGAGGGTATCGCCGCCGAAGCTTTGTTGCAGACTGCCGTCGGCGCGTTGTTGCAACTCAATCATGCACTCGCCGATCAGGGCGATGCGCGGAATATTGGGGCCGAGGGTGTTGATGGTGTTCATTGTTGTGGGGTCTCTGGTATTGCGGTTGTCTGGGAGGATGTCTTCGCGGGCAAGCCTCGCTCCTACAGGATTCGCGTTGGACGCGAAATCGGCGGCGACCGCAGCACTTGGAGCGAGGCTTGCCCGCGAAGGCCGCGCCTCGGTCTCGAGCCTTAGAAACAGGTTTCCATGGTTTCGATGACGTTCAGTTGCTCATCCACCAGACACCCCGTGCGCCACTTGTCGAACGTCAGGCACGGGTGCGAAGTGCCGAACGAAATGATGTCGCCCACGCGCAACTTAACCCCCGGTGCCACCGTCATGAACGCGTGCTGGTCCATGACGGCCGTCACCTTGCAGGCGCTGACATCGTCGCCGGTTGCAGGCACCACGCCGGCCTTGTAACGCAGCAGCGGCACCGGTAAACCCGCGTCGTAGGCCACGTCGCGTTTACCCAGGGCGATCACCGCGAAACCCGGCTCCGGCAACGACTGCACATGCGCCCAGACTTCCAGCGCCGGGCGCAGGCCCTCGTGCAGGTCACTGCGACGGTCGAGCACGCAGCATTGCGCTTCTTTGTAGATACCATGGTCGTGAGCCACGTAGCTGCCGGGGCGCAACACGCTGAGGAAACGTCCGCCGGCGTTCTGCGCTTCGAAGGACTCAGCGATCAAGTCATACCAGGCCGAACCCGAGGCGGTGATGATCGGCTTGGGGATCGCAAAGGCGCCACTGTCCTGCAACTGCACGGCCAGACGCACCAGGGACGCGGCGAATTCACGAATGCCGGTGACCGCATGATCACCGTGGATCACGCCTTCATAGCCTTCGATGCCGGTCAGCGCCAGCGCCGGTTGGGCGTTGATGGCTTTGGCCAGCGCGACCACTTCTTCTTCACTGCGGCAACCACAACGGCCGCCGACCACGCCGTACTCGATCATCACGTTCAGACGCACACCACGCGAGGCGAAATACGCCCCCAGGTCAGCGACGTTGTCCGGGTGATCGACCATGCAATGGAAATCGAAGGTCGGGTCCGCCAGCAGGTCGGCGATCAGGGCCATGTTCGGCGTACCGACCAATTGGTTGGCCATCAACACCCGACGCACGCCATGGGCGTAAGCCGCGCGGGTTTGTGTGGCGCTGGCCAGGGTGATGCCCCAGGCGCCGGCGTCCAGTTGGCGGCGGAACAGCGCAGGCGTCATGCTGGTTTTGCCGTGGGGCGCGAGTTCGGCGCCGCTGTTGCTGACAAACGTCTGCATCCAGCGAATGTTGTGCTCCAGCGCTTCGCGGTGCAGCACCAGCGCAGGCAGGCTGACGTCGCGTACCAGGTTGGCGCCGGTCTGGGCAAAGCCCTTTTCCACGGCGGCAGTATGTTGGGCAGAAGACATGGTCGAACTCCTCACATTCGCGGCTGCAGCCAGCCGCTGTTATTCGTTGATACGCCGGGCCAGGCTGTTGGCGCTGTCGATCAGCACCCGGCGATAGTCGTTGTAATTGTTCTTGGCGTCGTCCCGTGGGGCGACGATGCACAGGGTCGCAATCGCCACACCGCTAGGGTCTTTGACCGGGGCGGCGAAGCAATGGGTGAAGGTGTCGGCAACGCTATCGAAGGAGAAAAAGCCATCGATATCGGCCTGACGGATTTCCTTGAGAAATTGCTCCAGCGGCAGGCGCTCGCCGTCGGGCAGGATGAAGTCGTCGTGGTCGATCAGGTCGACGATTTGCTGGTCGCTCAAATGCGTCAGCAACAGGCGCCCGGACGCGGTCCAGGGGATTGGCGCGTTCTCGCCGATGTCCGAGGAAATGCGGAAATGCCGCTCGCCCTCTCTCATCAATGCCACGGTGTATTTGCGCCCGTTGAGCAGGCACATCTGTGCGGTTTCTTGGGTCTGGCTGACGATTTCCTGCAGGGCGTGGTCAGCCTCGCGGGTCAGGTCGAAATGGCGCAGGTGCGCCTGCCCGAGAAAGTACAACTGACGGCCGAGGTAGACGTGACCGTCCTTGCCCACCGGTTCGAGAATGCGTCGTTCCAGCAGGGAAGCGACCAGTTCGTAGATCGTGGATTTCGGGCTGTCGATGCCGCTGGCGATTTCATTCGGGCGCAGCGGTTTGCCGACTTCCTTGAGGAAATCGAGGATATCGAACGCCCGGTCCAGACCGCGAGCCCGGCGCTTGATAGTGTCTTCGGTCATGTCTGTAGTTCCCATACAAAGTGCCGGGAGTTTACCTAGAGTGCTGTGTTGACCGTTAGGCCGCCATCACGCCCTGAGCCTTTCCGTCAACGCGGTTTTGCTGTGTCCAGCTCGCTGGTCAACGGTGAGCCGTGCCGGAGCAAGGCCTGTAAATAAACCTTTTCGTCGTACACGGTACTGGTCTTCCAGCAC
>NZ_SISB01000020.1 GCF_004310295.1 Pseudomonas sp. BGI-2
CTCTACAGACAAGGTCAGGAGCAAATCCTGCCTTCAGGAGCGATCGGCCTCCCCCAGAAACGCACTTGCTGTTGTATGAATCCTTAAGCGTAACCTCTCTCGTTGGAATCAGGGTCAACATACAAGGAGCGAGCGGGCGGCGATCCGACTTGCCCGCGAAGGCGATATGTCAGTTGACGTAAATGTTGAATGTTATATCGCTTTCGCGGGCAAGTCGGATCGCCGCCCGCTCGCTCCTACAGGGGTTTGTGTCGGGACATAAAAAATGCCGCTCATGTGAGCGGCATTTTCATTCAGCTGAGAAGCTTATTCCGAAGCAACGGCATTCTTCGCCAGGATCGCGTTCGCCAGTTCCATATCCGTCGCCTGCAGGCCCGGATTGTCGGCACGGACTTTCTGCATCGCAGCCTCCAGGTATGGACCGCGGATGCCGCCGTCACTGGCGACGAAGCTGCCGGCATCGTCCTGCGCGGCCACGATCAGCTTGTGATCCTTGAAGGTCAGGTAAGTCGAGCCGGTGGTCGCACCGGAAGAAATGACGTTACGCCAAAAGCTATCGGCCATCGCCGAACCAACAGGAAGGGACAACAAGGCGATGGTAGCGACAGCAAGTTTGAGACGCATAATGGGTGACTCCACTGGTTAACTACGGGCTTTGATCGCCGTTTCCCCAATCCAGTTCCGTGATGGCCGCGCCTACTTTTGTTCGCTCTGCGGCGTCACTCGCAATACCTCCTCAATGGTCGTCAAACCGGCCGCCACTTTCTGCGCCCCCGACAGCCGCAAACTGCGCATGCCTTCCTTGAACGCCTGACGCCGCACCGCCAGCAAATCGGTGTCGGGATTGATGAGCGCTTTGACACCGTCAGTCAGCTGCATGATTTCGTACACCCCGGCGCGGCCGCGATAGCCGGTGTCGCGGCATTCCAGACAGCCGATAGCGCGCTGGGCGTTGGTTGGTAGAGGCGCTTGCCAGGGTTTGGTCAGGGTTTGCCAGTCTTCTTCACCCAATGTCAGCGGTGCCTTGCAGTGCGGGCACAACGTGCGCACCAGTCGTTGAGCCATGACGCCTAGCACCGTGGCTTTGATCAGGTAATGCGGCACGCCGAGTTCGAGCAGGCGGCTGATGGCGCTGGGCGCATCGTTGGTGTGCAAGGTCGAAAGTACCAAGTGGCCAGTGAGCGCGGCCTGGATCGCCATTTCCGCGGTTTCGAGGTCGCGGATCTCGCCGATCATGATGATGTCCGGATCCTGTCGCATCAGCGCGCGGACACCGGCGGCGAAGGTCAGGTCGATGTTGTGCTGGACCTGCATCTGGTTGAACGCCGGCTCGACCATTTCTATCGGGTCCTCGATGGTGCAGAGGTTGATCTCAGGTGTCGCCAGTTTCTTGAGCGTGGTGTAAAGCGTGGTGGTTTTCCCCGAACCCGTGGGCCCGGTCACCAGAATGATGCCATTGGGCTGGCTCGTCATGTCCTGCCAGCGGCGCAGGTCTTCGGCGGAGAAACCCAACTGATCGAAATCCTTGAGCAACACCTCCGGGTCGAAAATCCGCATGACCATTTTTTCGCCGAAGGCCGTCGGCAATGTCGACAGCCGCAGCTCGACTTCGCCGCCGTCAGGGGTCTTGGTTTTCACCCGACCGTCCTGGGGTTTGCGCTTTTCCGCAACGTTCATCCGCCCGAGGCTTTTCAGGCGGCTGACGATCGCCATGGTCACCTGCGGCGGGAATTGATAGACGTTGTGCAGCACGCCGTCGATGCGAAAACGCACCGTGCCTTGCTCGCGCCGGGGTTCGATGTGGATATCACTGGCGCGCTGCTGGAAGGCGTACTGGAACAGCCAGTCGACGATGTTGACGATGTGCGCGTCGTTGGCGTCCGGTTCCTGATCGCTGGCGCCGAGGTTGAGCAGCTGTTCGAAGTTGCCCAGGGTATTGGTTTGCTGATCGGCATTGGTCGCACCGCTGACCGATTTGGCCAACCGGAAAAACTCGACGCTGAAGCGCTGGATGTCCACCGGGTTGGCCACGACGCGTTTGATGGGTAGCTTCAACACGTGGGTCAGGTCAGCTTCCCAACCGTTGACGTATGGCTGGGCGCTGGCCACGGTCACTGCGTCGCGGTCGACGGACACCGCCAGAATCTTGTGGCGTTGGGCGAAGGCGTAGGACATCAGCGGCGTAATAGCCGCAACGTTGATTTTCAGTGGATCGATACGCAGGTAAGGCTGACCGGCCTGTTGCGACAGCCACAGGGTCAGGCTTTCCAGATCGAGATGTTTACCGGGACGGCTGAGGTCGTCCAGGTGTTGGCTGGCGATGAATTCCAGTGGATGCATCTGGCCATTGGCGGCATGCCGGCGACGGGCATTGAGCGCGTGTTCGGCCGAGTCCTGGCTGATAAAGCCCTGGGCGACCAGTTCACGCAGCAAATCATTGAGATCCAGCCAGCGGTCCTGAATGGCAAGTTGAACGGACATGCGGGCTCCTCATGAACAACAGTTCGCAAAGGATAGTCGCGGACCCGCCGACCGTTGGGCCACTACCCGACGAAGCCGTGTCGAGGTTTGTCAGCCTGCCGCCTGAGCCGGTGCATCCCGCATGGAATCAGCCGCTTGCAGCTCGACCGAACACACGCTGATCAGGTTACGTAATTTTTCCGCAATCACTTCGGCTCGATGCCAGCTCAGTCCGTCCATGACGATGTCGATCGACATCAAATCGTCCATCCGCTGCGCATTGACCCATTGCGGCGTCAGAAACTGTAAAGCGAAAAAGTTGAGCGCCCGGCACAGCAGGTCTGGCTCGGCTTCGGCCAGCAGTTGGTAATGAACGCGGCAGTGAGCGTTGCCGGCGTTCCAGACATCGGCGCGGATGGGTGAGGTGTTCACAGCTTCCAGGTGCGGCATCGTCGGTCTCCAAATCAATGGAGGAATTTTTACATTCGGCACGGGGCATTTCTTATCTATGATTGGGCTTATTGCCTGGTTTTCGAATGGTTTGATTCGGCTGGCTATCAATCACGGGATTATTTATGCAAAACGAGCTGGATGGCTACGACCGCAAGATTCTGGCGTTGCTGCAAGAGGACGCTTCGCTCTCCAGTGCGCAGATCGCCGAACAGGTGGGGCTTTCGCAGTCGCCGTGCTGGCGGCGTATTCAGCGGATGAAGGAGGAGGGGATCATTCGCGGTCAGGTGACGTTGCTTGACCGGAAGAAGATCGGGCTTAACACGCAGATCTTCGCCGAGATCAAACTCAACGCGCACGGGCGCTCGAACTTCACCGAGTTCACCGAGGCGATTCGCGGCTTTCCCGAAGTGCTGGAGTGTTATGTGTTGATGGGGTCGGTGGATTTCTTGCTGCGGATTGTCACGGCGGACATCGAGGCGTATGAGCGGTTTTTCTTTGAGAAGCTGTCGATGGTGCCGGGGATTCAGGAAGTGAATTCGATTGTGGCGTTGTCGGAAATCAAGTCGACGACGAGTTTGCCGGTCTGAGATTTTGTGGTGAATGTTTGGGCCTCTTCGCGGGCAAGCCTCGCTCCTACAGGGGGTTGCGTAAATCCTGTAGGAGCGAGGCTTGCCCGCGAAGTCGATCTTACATACGCAGCAGCATTTTCCAGGCACGATTCTGATAAACCGCAATCGCCTGCTGCTTGCGCGCATCCAGCGATTCATCGGTGATCGGCTCGTTAGCCAGTTGCGCCAGTTGCTTCAACTCACCGTACAGGCGATCCATTTCCGGGATGTCCAGCACGCCACGGGCATGGTGCAGCCAGGCCTGAATGCGCTCGATGCGCGGCAGTTGCTCGGCCAGATCTTCCGGCTGTTGCTGATAACGCTGCAATTGCAGGGACGTCGCTTCTTCACCCAGCAAACGCGGCAACCAGCTACCCAATTGCGCAGCGCCCTGGCGATTGCCACGCACGTTACGATCAGCCGCCCAGGTGCGAGCCAGCAACCAACGCGAAGTGTTCAGCGAGAAAACGCCCCAACGCGGGTCTTCCAGTTCTTCGAGGAACTGCTCCGGCGCGGCTTTGCGCACGTCTTCGTCGTCGATACCGGCTTGCACCAGTGGACGCCAGTCTTCAAGCAAGGCATCCAGTGCCACGCGCAGATCGTGGGTCGACTGACGCGGCGCGGCTTGACCCAGGCTACTGAGCAATGCGCGCAATTCCGCCAGGTTCTCGACCCAGTCCAGCAACAACCGCCAGTGGCCGTTGAAACGATACTGCTCAGCCAGGCGCTGGCTGCTGCTCAGCAAATGCCAGCTCAGCGCTGCGAACGCATCATCCAGCGGCGTTTCGGCAGTGATTTGCGGCGCCGGCAGGCTCAACGAATAGCTGTTGGCGTCGTACAAACGATAACCACGCTCGGCCTTGCTGATGTCACACGGCATCAGGGCCAGGGTCGCGGCCAGTTCGGCGGCCAGTTCCAGCAGGGCAGCCGGCTCGCCTTCGCGCAGTTCCAGTTCCAGCTCGCAGATTTCTTCTTTCTGCTTGCCGACCACCACGTGGCCCAGGTCCAGCGCAGCCTCGATGACCACCTTGGTCTTGCCGCGGCCCCAAGCGATTTCGGCGCGTTCGCGAACAAAATCGGTAGTGAAGATCGGTTTCAGGGTTTTCTTGTCCAGCTCGGCCAATTCTTCTGGCCAGCATTCGCCGTCGAGTTTTTTCACGTCGAGCTTGGCTTTGGGCACGTTCCAGTCGTATTCGTTACGCTCGGACAGACCGGCGACGCTCTGGCCACGGGTCTTGAGGGTTTGAATCACTTCCTCGCCATCCTTGCGCAGGCGCAGGGCAACCTTGGCGCGGGCCAGGTCGCGCTCAGGCGTGTCGAAGTACTGGTTCATCAACTCACGGCGTTCCCAGCCACTTTTGTTGCGTTTTTTCAGGAGCGGGTGCTCGCGCAGAGCAGCGAGGGTTTCGCGGCTGACGCGGAGTTTGATTTCGGTTTCTTTCTGCATGGCCGGAAAATCCAGGATCGGGAGCGCAGCCGGGGGAATGTGTGGCTGCCAAGGTCGTGCAGTGTACAGGACTCATCAGTCCTACGTGCCGCGGCGGTTTATTCCTGTCACTGGATGGCTCTATGATGGTCTTCAATTCGCGAGTTGGGAGTCAGCGATGCCTTTGCCGTCCATGAAAGATCAGTTCGCTGCGCTGATTGCCGCGCCGTCGGTCAGTTGTACCCAGCCCAGCCTTGATCAATCCAATCGTCCGGTCATTGACTTGTTGGCGACGTGGCTCGGTGACCTGGGTTTCGCCTGCGACATCCAGCAAGTCAGCCCCGGCAAGTTCAACTTGCTGGCCAGTTTCGGTTCCGGCCCCGGTGGCCTGGTGCTGGCCGGTCATAGCGATACGGTGCCGTTCGATGGCGCGTTGTGGCAGACCGACCCGCTGAAGCTGACTGAAGTCGATGGCCGCTGGGTGGGCTTGGGCAGTTGCGACATGAAGGGTTTTTTCGCCCTGGCCATCGAAGCCGTCATTCCTCTGCTCGACCAACCGTTCAAACAACCGCTGCTGATCCTCGCTACCTGTGATGAAGAAAGCTCGATGTCCGGCGCTCGCGCCTTGGCCGAAGCCGGACGTCCGCTGGGGCGCGCGGCGGTGATTGGCGAGCCGACCGGGTTAAAGCCGATCCGCATGCACAAAGGCATCATGATGGAGCGCATCGACATACTCGGTCAGAGCGGCCACTCCTCGGACCCGCGCCTTGGCCACAGTGCCCTCGAAGCCATGCACGATGCCATCGGCGAACTGCGCGGTTTGCGCCTGCAGTGGCAGCGCGAGTTTCGCAATCCGCAGTTCGGCGTACCGACGCCGACCCTGAATTTCGGCTGCATCCATGGTGGCGATAACCCCAACCGCATTTGCGGCCAGTGTTCGCTGGAGTTTGATCTGCGCCCGTTGCCAGGCATGGACCCCAATGTTCTGCGCGCGCAGATTCTGCAGAAGCTCAAACCCATTGCCGAGTGGCATCAGGTGAAGATCGATTACGCGCCGCTGTTCCCCGAAGTGCCGCCGTTTGAGCAAGCCGAGGACGCCGAATTGGTCCGGGTCGCGGAAAAGCTCACTGGTCATCGCGCCGAAGCAGTGGCGTTCGGCACCGAAGCGCCTTATCTTCAGCGTCTTGGCTGTGAAACACTGGTGCTGGGTCCGGGCGATATCGCCTGTGCGCACCAACCGGGGGAATACCTCGAAATGTCACGTTTGCAGCCTACGGTGCATCTATTACGACAACTGATTGAGCATTACTGCCTGACGCCGGCCAAAATGCCAATGTCAGAAAGTTGAGCACAGTCCATGTGGGAGCGGGCTTGCTCGCGAATGCGTTGTATCAGTCACCATCAGCGTCGACTGTCACACCGCCTTCGCGAGCAAGCCCGCTCCCACAGGTTCAGTGGCGTAGCTGAGTAAACCGTATAAATTGCCAGTGTCCCAACCCGTATTCATGAGGAGAGCGCGCGTGTCGCCAAGCCTGTTCCGACGATAACCATCAGCCCGCTGTGCGTTTTCAGTTTCGCCCATTTTTTGGCTGCTATTTATTACAGGCCCAGGTTCATGCCCGAATACGTTAATTGGCTTCGCCACGCTTCGCCTTACATCAACGCCCACCGTGATTGCACCTTTGTCGTCATGCTGCCCGGCGACGGCGTGGAGCATCCGAACTTCGGCAATATCGTCCACGACCTGGTGCTGTTGCACAGCCTCGGTGTGCGACTGGTGCTGGTTCACGGTTCGCGTCCGCAAATCGAGACTCGTCTCGCCGCGCGCGGCCTGACGCCGCATTACCACCACGGGATGCGCATTACCGATGCCGCGACCCTTGAGTGTGTGATCGATGCGGTCGGCCAGTTGCGCATCGCCATCGAAGCGCGGCTGTCCATGGACATGGCCTCATCGCCGATGCAGGGCTCGCGTCTGCGGGTCGCCGGCGGCAATTTGGTAACGGCGCGGCCGATCGGCGTGCTGGAAGGCGTCGACTATCACCACACCGGCGAAGTGCGCCGGGTCGACCGCAAGGGCATCAACCGTCTGCTGGATGAGCGCTCCATCGTGCTGCTGTCGCCGTTGGGCTACTCGCCGACCGGTGAGATCTTCAACCTTGCCTGCGAAGACGTCGCCACGCGCGCGGCCATCGACCTGGGTGCAGACAAGCTTCTTCTGTTTGGCGCTGACCTTGGCTTGATCGATGAAAACGGTCGGCTGGTTCGTGAGTTGCGCCCGCAACAAGTACCGGCGCATTTGCAACGCTTGGGCAGCAACTATCAGGCGGAACTGCTGGATGCGGCGGCCGAAGCTTGCCGCGGCGGTGTTGCACGCAGCCATATCGTCAGCTACGCCGAAGACGGCGCGCTGTTGACCGAACTGTTCACACGGGACGGTGGCGGTACGCTGGTGGCCCAGGAGCAATTCGAGATTGTGCGCGAAGCGGCCATTGAAGATGTCGGTGGTTTGCTGGATTTGATCAGCCCGCTGGAAGAGCAGGGCATTCTGGTGCGGCGTTCCCGTGAGGTGCTGGAGCGTGAGATCGAACAGTTCAGTGTGGTCGAACGCGAAGGCATGATCATCGCCTGTGCGGCGCTGTATCAGATTGCTGATTCGGATGCTGGGGAGTTGGCGTGTCTGGCGGTGAACCCGGACTACCGCCATGGCGGTCGTGGTGATGAGCTGCTGGAGCGCATCGAAACCCGCGCCCGGGCCCAGGGCTTGAAAACCTTGTTCGTGCTGACGACCCGGACCGCTCACTGGTTCCGTGAGCGTGGGTTTGTGCCGAGCAGCGTTGAGCGCCTGCCGTCGGCGCGGGCGTCGCTGTACAACTATCAGCGTAATTCGAAGATCTTCGAAAAAACCCTCTGAACACACGGACCCTGTAGGAGCGAGGCTTGCCCGCGAAGAGGCCATCACATCCAACACTGATGGTGGCTGTGACGACGCCTTCGCGGGCAAGCCTCGCTCCTACAAAGAATGGCGGTGTTATTCAGTGACGAATTTCGCGCTGACATACGCCGAATAATCCGGCAGCACTGTCTCCACCTTCCCTTGCTCCTTCAAGAACTTCGCCGTCTCGCCAATCGCCTTGGCCGTGCCGCCGTCCAGCAGCGCGGTGGTCTGTTGGGCTTTGGCATCCGGGAACGCTGAGCCGGTCAGCAGTTCGGGCACATCAGCCGCATTGGCACCGGTCAATTTGGCGATTTTCTGTACCGGCACCGAGTCAGCGGTCCAGCTGTCTTTATGCGCGGCATAGTCGGCGAACGAGTCCAGGGTGACCTTGGCGAATTTGGCCACAACGTCCGGATGCTTCTCGGCGTAATCCTTACGTGCAACCCATACCTCGAACGTCGGCGCGCCCCACTGACCCACCTGTGCCGCGTCGGTCAAGGTCTTGCCTGTCTTGCGAACTTCCCCAAGTGCCGGCGACCAGACAAACGCGCCATCGATGTCGCCACGCTTCCAGGCGGCAGCAATTTCCGCCGGTTGCAGGTTCACCACTTTGACTTTCGAGGCGTCCAGGCCCCAGTGCTTCAGCGCGCCGAGCAGACTGTAATGGGAGGTTGAAACGAACGGAGTGGCGATCGTCTTGCCGATCAGATCTTCCGGTTTGTCGATGCCGCTGCCGTTACGCACCACCAGCGCTTCGGCGGCGTTGATCTGTGCGGAAACGATGAACGCAACAATCGGCAGATTGCGCGAAGCGGCCGCTGCGAGCGGGCTTGAACCAAGGTTGCCGATCTGCACGTCGCCGGACGCAATGGCGGTCACCACTTCCGGGCCGCTGTTGAAACGACGCCAGTCGATTTTCTCGCCGATGGTCTTTTCGTAAACACCGTCGGCCTGGGGGACTTTGCTCGGATCGATCCCGGTTTGATAACCGACGGTGAGGTTCGCCGCGTGAGCGGAAACAGAAAGTACAAGCGATACACAAACTGTAACAAATGGTCTGGATAGTGCGCGTTTGGTCGTCATGGCATCGCCTTTGGGTAGGGGATTGTTTCCGATTTGCGTCAACGCTAATCGATCTAAAAAAAGGCTAAAAAATACCTTTTAGGAATTAGCTTGTGAGGCGACCGCTCTGGCGCGGGACGATGAGCGTATTCCTGAAAGGTTTGGAAAAAGAACTGACCCATTCTTTTTGGGTTTATGACGAACTCATGACCCCGCAAGGACCAAAAAACCGGGGATTAGACCATGGTCGTAGACACACATAGTTACGATTGACTTGTGAGTCACGGTCTGGCGCTAATCGCGCATCTTAGGATCTGGGGCATTGACTCCGGGCCAGGAATACAAGAATTAGAATCGAGAGGAGTGAAGCAATGAACAAGTCGACCTTGGCCTTGGCCGTGGCTGTAGGGGTTTTGGCGCAGCAGGCAGGCGCCGCCGGTTTCATCGAAGACAGCAAGGCTTCCGTAAGCTCGCGCACCTATTATTTCGACGCCGATGTCCGTGAAGGCGCCAAGACGCCAGCTAACCGGCAGCGAGAGACTGCTGAGGGTCTGAAGTTCGATTACCGGTCGGGCTTCACTCAAGGTGTCGTAGGTTTCGGTTTCGACGCCCAGGCAATGGTCGGTATCCATCTGGACGGTGGCAAGGGCCATCACCCGGACAATAACTCCTTCAACCCTAGCGATTCCGATGGTTCGGCAGAGAGTTCATGGAGCCGTGTGGCGGGCAACGTCAAGGCACGATTCTCGAAGACAGAGGCCCACTACGGTGGCGCTCTGCAACCAAACATGCCGATCCTGATTGCGAACGACAGCCGCGTGCTGCCACAGACCTTTGAAGGTGGCACCATCACCTCGAAGGAAATCGACAACTTCACCTTTAACGTAGGTCAGTTGGAGCACGCGACAGGTCGGGCATCCTCCAACAGCACTGGCCTGGCCGTGGCGGGTGGCACAGAGGACAGTAACCAGTTCCGCTACGCCGGTGCAGACTGGGCGGTCACCAAAGAGCTGACGCTGCAGTACTACTACGCGAACCTGGAAAACTACTACAAGCAGAACTTCCTCGGCCTGGTGCACGTCTACCCGATCGCTCCCAACCAGTCGTTCAAGACCGATCTTCGTTACTTTGACAGCAGCTCCGACGGCAAGAACGGCGACGCCGGCTACCAGTTCAACAACAACAGCGGCTACGCCAAGGAAAGGGGCGTGGTCGATAACAAGACCTGGAGCGCCACATTCACCTATACCCTGGGTGGCAGCGCGTTTCTGCTCGGGCATCAGCGTGTCAGCGATGACGGCGGCTTCGTTTTCCTGAACCAGGGCAACGTGGTTGACGGTAGAGGGCGAAACGAAGGTGCTGGCGGCGCCAGCTTCTACTCGTTCACCGACGCCACGGTCGGCAGCTTTATCCGTGCCGGTGAAAATACCTCGTATGGCCAGTATTCCTATGACTTCGCTTCGTTGGGTGTGCCAGGCTTGAAAGCTTCGGCTGCTTACTTGTATGGCCAGGACATCAAGGCCACCAACGGTGTGGGTAAGGACCTGAACGAGCGGGAAACCGACCTGCGTGTGGATTACGTGATTCAAGCGGGTCCGCTTAAAGGGTTTGGCACGACGCTGCGTCACGGTATGTATCGCGGCAACACCAGCACCCTTGATCAGGATCAGACCCGTCTGATCTTCAACTACACCTACAGCTTCATGTAACAAATGTCGTCAGAAAAAGCCTTGCCGGTCGGCAAGGCTTTTTTTTGTTTCTGTATATTCCAAAAACAACACTAATGCGTATTTATTATTCTTTTTGGTTTTTTTTTGCGAGCGCCTAAAGTAGGCCCCGTCCGGTATTCATCAAAAGACCCGGCGCTAAGCAAAATAATCACCGTTAGAAGAACAGGTTCAGGAATCGGATTTGTAGCCGATACCTCGGATCTGCGCTGCGCAGGCATATTCCGAAACGCTATGAAAAAGAATGACAAAATTCTTTTTGGCTTTATGAAGATGTATCCTGCGCGGCCAAAGCGACCGGGCTAGAGAGTTCGGCAAAAATTGCGCGTCTTAGGATCCAGGGCATTCGACCCAGGACCAGGAACACAAGTATTAGAAACGATAGGAGCGAAACAAATGAACAAGTCCACCTTGGCCCTGGCTGTGGCCGTAGGGGTTTTGGCGCAGCAGGCAAGCGCCGCCGGTTTCATCGAAGACAGCAAGGCCACTCTGGGTCTGCGTAACTTCTACATCAACACCGATAACCGTGATGGTCCGGGCGCGAACAAGAACGAAGAATGGGGCCAAGGCTTCGATCTGCGCTTCATCTCCGGTTACACCCAAGGCACTGTCGGTTTCGGTATCGATGCGATCGGCCTGCTGGGCGTGCGTCTGGATTCGGGCGGCGGTACCAACGGTGCCAGCAATAACTCGTACGGCGGCACTGTTTTCCCAAGCAAATCCAACGGCGAAGCAGTTGATAACTTCTCCAGCCTGGGCCTGACTGCAAAAGCCAAGATCTCCCAGACCGAGCTGAAACTGGGCACGTTGCAGCCAAAAAACCCGGTTATCGTGACCAACGACGGTCGTCTGCTACCACAAACCTGGCAGGGTGGTCAGATCACTTCCGGCGAGATCAAGGACCTGACTCTGGTCGGCGGTCAGATCGAAGCCGTGAAAGGGCGAAACTCCAGCAACAATGAACAGCTGAGCATCGGCGGTGCCAACGCTCGTACCGCCAGCGGTCGCGACAGCAACAAGTTCATCTATGCCGGTGGTGACTACAAAATCACTAAAGACCTGACCGCGCAGTATTACTACGGCAACCTGGAAGACTTCTACAAGCAACACTTCCTGGGTCTGGTGCACAACTGGGCAATCGGCCCGGGCGTGTTGAAGTCTGACTTGCGCTACTTCAACAGCTCTGATGACGGCGCTAACGGGCACGACCCGCTGTACTACAGCTCCGGCAACTACAGCAGCACCTCCAATGGTAAAGGCAAGGTCGACAACAACCTGTACAGCGGCCTGTTCCTGTACTCCGTTGCCGGTCACACCTTTGGTGGTGGTTATCAGGTCAGCAACGGTAGCAGCGACTTCCCTTGGCTGAACCAGGGCGATGGCTCGTCGAACTACACCATCACCGACATGCAAATCCAGAAGTTCGGCCGTGCCGGCGAACGTACCTGGCAAGCTCGCTACTCGTTCGACTTCGCCAAAGTCGGCGTGCCTGGCTTGACCGCCGGTATGGTTTATCTGCGTGGCGACGATATCGACACCAACCGCACCGCTACCGCTGCAGCCGGTAATAACAGCACCGAGTGGGAACGCGACCTGACTGTCGGTTACGTCGTACCAGAAGGCCCGCTGAAAAACGTTGGCTTCATGTGGAAGAACGCTACCTGGCGCACCAACATCCCGGGTGTTCGCTCCCAGGACGAAAACCGCCTGATCCTCAGCTACTCGATCCCGCTGTTGTAATAGCGCTCGCGTAACCGAAGAAAAAAAGCCCCGCCCGGCATCTCGCCGGGCGGGGCTTTTGCGTTTTCAAGGCGAGGTCACCCCCGTAATCCCGCCTTGAAAGTTTCCCTCTTTGCAGCAACTCAAGGCCTTCTCGAACCTTGTGGGCGATGTTGTTCGGGATGCGCCCGCAGGTCCAGTGAACAGATTTTTAATATTCACTTATGATCTAAACAAATCGATATTTATTCTTTTTAATTCATAAGGAACGCAGGCACAGTTGACCTCAACAAGCACTCACCAGGAGCAGCACCATGAGCCTCAGACTGGGCGATATCGCCCCCGACTTCGAACAGGATTCCAGCGCCGGCACCCTCCGTTTCCACGAATGGCTGGGCGATAGCTGGGGCGTGCTGTTTTCCCATCCGGCGGACTTCACCCCGGTGTGCACCACCGAGTTGGGCTTCACCGCCAGGCTCAAGGATGAATTTGCCAATCGCGGTGTGAAAGCCATTGCCCTGTCCGTGGACCCGGTGGACTCGCACCACAAGTGGATCGAAGACATCAATGAAACCCAGAACGCAGTCGTCAACTTCCCGATCCTGGCGGATGCCGATCGCAAAGTTTCGGACCTCTACGACCTGATTCACCCGAACGCCAATGACACCCTGACCGTGCGCTCGCTGTTTGTGATCGACCCGAACAAAAAGGTTCGGTTGACCATCACCTACCCGGCGAGTACCGGGCGCAATTTCCACGAAATCCTGCGGGTGATTGACTCGTTGCAACTCACCGACAACTATAAGGTGGCCACGCCGGCCAACTGGCAGGACGGTGATGAAGTGGTGATCGTGCCGTCGCTCAAGGACGAAGACGAAATCAAGAAACGCTTTCCCAAGGGCTATCGCGCGGTGAAGCCGTACCTGCGTCTGACGCCGCAGCCGAATCGTTAATTGGTAATACACCCCTGTAGGAGCGAGGCTTGCCCGCGAAGAGGCCATAACTTCCGACATTGATGGTGGCTTTAACGACGCCTTCGCGGGCAAGCCTCGCTCCTACAGGACAGCAATTTACATTCTATAAAGCAGGGGATTTCGGGCCGTTTCTACGGCCCATTTTTTTGCCTGGTCAAAGCCGTTTTGCATAGATCTACAACGCATAACCAAATGAATAAATATGATTTATGGATATAACAATCACCTGTTAAGGTCACTTCCATCACAGCGAGATCGCAAACCGCGAATCGCCAACACCGTTCAAGGAATCGCCTGAATGCTGGTCGTCTCACTCGGTGGCAGTCCCAGCCAGCGCTCCCGTTCCGGGGTGCTGCTGGAGCGCTCCCAACGTTGGTTGCAAGCGCAGGGTGTGGAAGTGGTGAGTTACCAGGTACGGGACTTCCCGGCCGAAGACTTGCTGCACGCACGCTTCGACAGCCCGAAGGTGATCGACCTGCTGCAACAGATTGAAAACGCCGACGGCCTGCTGATCGCCACCCCGGTTTACAAGGCGTCGTTTTCCGGCGCGCTGAAAACCGTGCTGGACCTGCTGCCCGAGCGCGCGTTGGACCACAAGGTGGTTTTGCCCATGGCCACCGGCGGCAGCATCGCCCACATGCTGGCGGTGGATTACGCGCTCAAGCCCGTGCTGTCGGCGTTGAAAGCCCAGGAAATGCTCCATGGGATTTTCGCGGTGGACAGTCAGATCGCTTACGGCGAAGGCAGCATCCAGGCGCAGTTGGCGCCGGAGCTGGAACAACGATTGAACGAGTCGCTGGAGTTGTTTTTCAGCGCCATGGCGCGACGGCCCAAGCCGCTCGATCCGAACCTGTTGAATGAACGTTTGTTGAGTGCTCGCTGGAGCATTTGAGGTTCACCCGAATTTGCTTCACTCCACCTTACTCAGCCGCCAACGGCCAAGCAGGTGCAGCCAAAACCCAACTGCAAAAAGGAGAGCGCCATGCGCACTGTCATTTTGCGTCGTGGTCTGGTCGCTCTGTTTGCAGCGGCTTTAACCTTCGGCGCCATTACTCAAGCTCAAGCGCTTTCTACCCAGGAAGGCGTTCTACGAATCGGTTATCAAAAGTACGGCACCCTGGTGCTGCTCAAAGCTAAAGGCACCCTCGAAAAACGCCTCGCCGCCCAAGGCGTGGACGTGCAATGGACTGAATTCCCCGGCGGCCCGCAACTGCTCGAAGGCCTGAACGTTGGCTCCATCGACTTCGGCGTCACCGGCGAAACCCCGCCAGTATTCGCTCAAGCGGCCGGCGCCGATCTGCTCTACGTCGCCTACGAACCGCCAGCGCCACACAGCGAAGCGATCCTGGTGCCGAAGGACTCGCCGATTAAATCGGTGCAGGACCTCAAGGGCAAGAAAGTCGTGCTCAACAAAGGCTCCAACGTCCACTACTTGCTGGTCCGCGCGCTGGAAGACGCCGGCCTCAAATACACCGACATCCAGACCGTTTTTCTGCCGCCAGCCGATGCCCGCGCCGCATTCGAGCGTCGCAGCGTCGATGCCTGGGTTATCTGGGACCCGTATCAGGCCGCCGCCGAACAGCAGCTGCAAGCGCGCACCCTGCGCGATGGCCAGGGCATCGTCGACAACCATCAGTTCTACCTCGCCACCAAGCCTTACGCACAGAAAAATCCTGAGGTGATCAAGACCCTCGTGGAAGAAGTGCGCGCCGTCGGTGAATGGTCCAAGGCCAACCCGGAAGACGTGACCAAACAGGTGTCGCCACTGCTCGGCCTGCCAGCGGACATCACTTTGACCTCGGTGAAACGCCAAGGCTACGGCGCGCTGTTCCTCACGCCTGAAGCGGTCGCCGCCCAACAGAAAATCGCCGACAGCTTCTACCAGCTCAAGCTGATCCCGAAACAGTTGAGCATCAAAGACGTGATCTGGACGCCACCGGCAGCCGTTGCCAAAGCGCAGTAATTCGATTCCCCAAGGAGACCACTCCATGAGCCTCAATATTTTCTGGTTCCTGCCTACCCACGGCGACGGCCATTACCTTGGCACTGCCGAAGGCGCTCGCGCCGTCGACCACGGTTACCTGCAACAAATCGCCCAAGCGGCGGATCGTCTGGGCTTCGGCGGGGTTTTGATTCCTACCGGCCGCTCGTGCGAAGACTCGTGGCTGGTGGCGGCTTCGCTGATCCCGGTGACCCAACGGTTGAAATTCCTTGTCGCGCTGCGCCCCGGGATCATTTCCCCGACGGTGGCCGCGCGTCAGGCGGCGACACTGGATCGCTTGTCCGGCGGCCGTGCGCTGTTCAACCTGGTGACCGGCGGTGATCCGGAAGAATTGGCCGGCGACGGTTTGTTCCTGACTCACGAAGAACGCTATCAGGCCTCGGTGGAGTTCACTCGCATCTGGCGCCGCGTGCTGGAAGGCGAAACCGTTGATTACGACGGTCAGCACATCAGCGTGAAGGGTGCCAAGTTGCTCTATCCGCCGATCCAGCAACCGCGTCCGCCGCTGTACTTCGGCGGCTCGTCGGAAGCGGCGCAAGACCTCGCGGCCGAGCAGGTGGAAATGGTCCTGACCTGGGGCGAACCACCAGCCGCCGTTGCCGAAAAGATTGAACAAGTGCGCGCCAAAGCCGCGAAGCTGGGTCGCACCGTGCGTTTCGGCATTCGCTTGCATGTGATCGTCCGCGAAACCAACGCCGAAGCCTGGCAAGCGGCGGATCGGCTGATCTCCCATCTCGACGATGAAACCATCTCCCGCGCCCAGGCTTCTCTGGCGCGATTCGATTCGGTCGGCCAGCAACGCATGGCCGCGTTGCATGGCGGCAGCCGTGACAACCTGGAAGTCAGCCCCAACCTGTGGGCCGGTGTCGGCCTGGTGCGTGGCGGTGCCGGTACGGCGCTGGTGGGCGATGGTCCAACTGTGGCTGCCCGCGTGAAGGAATACGCCGACCTGGGCATCGACACCTTCATTTTCTCCGGTTATCCGCACCTGGAAGAGTCTTACCGGGTCGCCGAGTTGCTGTTCCCGCACCTCGACATCGAACGTCCGGAGCTGCCCCAAGGCGCCAACTACGTCAGCCCGTTCGGTGAGATGGTCGCCAACGACATTCTTCCCAAAGCCGCGTCGCAGAGCTGAGGCGCGCCATGAAGAAAATTATCCACAGCCTCGCACCCTGGGCGTTGCCGGTACTGCTGCTGGCGGTGTGGCAGTTGTCGGTGTCGGCGGGCTGGTTGTCGACACGGATTCTGCCGGCGCCGATCGCCGTCATCGAGGCCGGCGTGAGCCTGGTGCGCAGCGGCGAAATCTGGACGCACCTGGCGATCAGCGGCTGGCGTGCTGCGCTGGGTTTCACCATCGGCGGCAGCATCGGTCTGGTTCTGGGCTTCATCACCGGCCTGTCGAAATGGGGCGAACGCCTGCTCGACAGTTCGGTGCAAATGATCCGCAACGTACCGCATCTGGCGCTGATTCCACTGGTGATCCTGTGGTTCGGCATCGATGAGTCGGCGAAGATTTTCCTGGTGGCGTTGGGCACGTTGTTCCCGATCTACCTGAACACCTATCACGGCATCCGCAACGTCGATCCGGCGTTGGTGGAAATGTCGCGCAGTTATGGCTTGTCCGGCTTCAGCCTGTTTCGTCAGGTGATTCTGCCGGGTGCGTTGCCTTCGATTCTGGTTGGCGTGCGCTTCGCATTGGGCTTCATGTGGCTGACGCTGATCGTGGCGGAAACCATTTCCGCGAGCTCCGGCATCGGTTATCTGGCGATGAATGCCCGGGAGTTTTTGCAGACTGACGTGGTGGTGCTGGCGATTCTTTTGTACGCGGTGCTTGGCAAACTCGCCGACCTCGCGGCCCGCGGACTTGAGCGTGTGTGGCTGCGCTGGCATCCGGCGTATCAGGTTGCCAAAGGAGGTGCCGCATGACCGCTCAACAACCTCCACGCCTGCTGCGCGGGATTCCGCTGGTGGTGCGCAAGCTGCAAAAGACTTTCGGTTCGCGGCAAGTGTTGCGCGAAATCGACCTGCACATTCCGGCCGGACAGTTTGTCGCCGTGGTCGGTCGCAGTGGTTGCGGCAAAAGTACCTTGCTGCGGTTGCTCGCCGGTCTCGACAAACCCACGGGTGGTGAATTATTCGCAGGCTCCGCGCCGCTGAGCGATGCCCGGGAAGACACCCGGTTGATGTTCCAGGAAGCCCGTTTGCTGCCGTGGAAAAAAGTCATCGACAACGTCGGTCTCGGGCTCAAGGGCAACTGGCGGCCGCAAGCGCTGGAAGCGTTGGAGTCGGTCGGCCTGGCGGATCGCGCCAATGAATGGCCTGCGGCGCTGTCCGGTGGCCAGAAGCAACGCGTAGCCCTGGCCCGCGCGCTGATTCATCAACCGCGCTTGCTGTTGCTCGACGAACCCCTGGGGGCGCTGGATGCCCTGACCCGAATTGAAATGCAGCAACTGATCGAACGGCTCTGGCAGAAGCACGGCTTCACCGTGTTGCTGGTCACCCACGACGTCAGTGAAGCGGTGGCGATTGCCGATCGGGTGATCCTGATCGAAGAGGGTGAAGTAGGCCTCGACCTGCACGTTGAGTTGCTACGCCCTCGGGTCCGCGGCTCCCATCGGCTGGCGGCGCTGGAAACCGAAGTCCTCAATCGAGTGCTGTCACTGCCCGGCGAACCGCCGGCACCGGAACCTGTTTCACCCTTGCCTACGCAATTGCGTTGGGCTCAATAACGCACCTTATCCAATGACAGGAATCAACATCATGACTATCAAAGCCATCAACGTTCGTAACCAGTTCAAGGGCTCGATCAAGGAAATCGTATTGGGCGACGTGCTCTCGGAAATCGACGTGCAGACAGCCTCCGGCATCGTTACTTCGGTCATCACCACGCGTTCAGTGAAAGAGCTCGAACTGGTGGTCGGCAGCGAAGTGATCGCGTTTGTGAAATCCACCGAGGTGTCGATCGCCAAGTTGTGAGGGCGTGCGCTGCACTCAACCCCGGAGAGCGTGAGCCCTGATCGTTCCCACGCTCTGCGTGGGAATGCCTCTAGGGACGCTCCGCGTCCAGTGACGCGGAGCGTCACGGGCTGCATCCCCACGCGGAGCGTGGGAACGATCAGATGCCGGCGCGCTTCGGCAAATACGGCGGTAAATACAGACCCAGATACGCATCAAACACCCGCATCCCTTCTTCAGCCATACGCGGCGTGATCTGCCCATGCTGCTGCACCGAACGCGCATACACCCGATCACCCAGCTCCATCGCCAGCGCAAACACATCGACATCGGTCGGCAATTTCGGCAACTCGAAGTGATGATCGAACAGCTTGTGCATCAAGTCGCCCAATTCGATGTCGTGCTGACGGTCGGCCTGGGTGACTTCGGTCAGGCCGTGCTGAGCGAGGATCAGTTGCCGGGCGGCAGCGTCTTCGTCGTAGATGTCGAGCATGCGTTGTTCAACCAGTCGCGACAGGTCGCGCCAGCCGCTGAGGGCGTTGTGATCGATGGGCGCTTGCAGGCAGGCGCGGAATGCGGCGTGGACGTCCGCCGTCAGGGCTTCGAGCAGGGCCGGAACGCTGGCGAAGAAGTGGTAGACGGAGGAGGGCGGGATCTCTGCGCGTTCGGCGACGCTGTAGATCGACAGACTGGCCACGCCCTCGGCGGCCAGCAGCGTGCGGGCGGCATCGAGTATCGAATCGATCCGGGCCTGGCTGCGGGCGCGGGGTTTGCGTGGGGTGGCGAGTCGGGTCATTGAAGTCTCCTGCGGGGCAGCGGGCATTGTACGAGCAGGGGTCGTGTGTTGTCTTCCCGGACGCTTTCGCGGGCAAGCCTCGCTCCTACGGGTCTGTGGCATGCTCATTTTTGCGAACGACTCCGACCTGTAGGAGCGAGGCTTGCCCGCGAACCGCAGCAGGCGGCCATAAAAAAACGCCGTTGGCTTTATCAGCCAACGGCGTTCCTTTTACTGCAACCACTTACACGGTATGCAGGTACCAGTTGTACTCAAGGTCAGAGATGGAGTGTTCGAACTCCTCCAGCTCACTCTCTTTGCACGCGACAAAGATATCGATGTATTTCGGATCGATGTACTTGGCCATGACTTCGCTGTCGTCCAGCTCGCGCAATGCATCGCGCAAGTTGTTCGGCAGGCTTTGCTCGTTCTGCTCGTAGGAGTTGCCTTCCACGGGCGCGCCCGGTTCGATCTTGTTGGTCAGGCCGTGGTGCACGCCTGCCAGAACCGAAGCCATCAACAGATACGGGTTGGCGTCGGCACCGGCCACACGGTGTTCGATGCGCACGGCATCGGAGGAACCGGTCGGTACGCGGATCGCCACGGTGCGGTTGTCCAGGCCCCAGCACGGCGAGTTAGGTACGTAGAACTGTGCGCCGAAACGACGGTAGGAGTTGACGTTCGGGCAGAGGAAAGCCATCTGCGCCGGTAGGGTCTCGAGCACACCGCCGATCGCGTGACGCAGTGCGGCGTTCTGCTCGGGATCCTCGCTGGCAAAAATATTTTTGCCTTCTTTATCAAGAATCGAAATGTGTACGTGCAGACCGTTGCCCGCCTGGCCCGGGTAAGGCTTGGCCATGAAGGTGGTGTCCATCTCATGGTCGTAGGCGATGTTCTTGATCAGACGCTTGAGCAGGACCGCGTAGTCGCAGGCCTTGATCGGGTCGGCCACGTGGTGCAGGTTCACTTCGAACTGCGCCGGGGCACTTTCCTTGACGATCGCGTCGGCAGGGATGCCTTGCTCTTTCGCACCTTCCAGAATGTCCTGGAGGCAGTCGACGTATTCGTCGAGGTCGTCGATCAGGTAGACCTGGGTCGAATGCGGGCGTTTGCCGGACACTGGCGAGCGTGGCGGTTGTGGACGACCGTTCACGTTCTCCTGGTCGATCAGGTAGAACTCCAGTTCGAACGCGGCGCAGATGGTCAGGCCCATGTCGTCGAACTTGCGCACCACATTAGCCAGCACTTCTCGCGGGTCGGCAAAGAACGGCTGGCCTTCAAGTTCGTGCATGGTCATTAACAGTTGCGCGGTAGGGCGCTTCTGCCAGGGTTCATTGCACAGGGTGTCAGGGATTGGATAGCAGATTCGGTCAGCATCGCCGATGTCCAGGCCCAGGCCGGTGCTTTCCACCGTCGAGCCATTGATATCCAGAGCAAATAGAGAGGCCGGCAGGTTGATGCCTTTCTCGTAAACCTTGTGGAGGCTGGTGCGTTCAATGCGCTTGCCGCGCACCACACCATTCATATCCGCAATCAGAAGGTCAACGTACAGAACCTCAGGATGTTCCTTAAGGAACGCGTTCGCTTCGTTAAGCTGAACGGCACGCGGGGGTACCGACATGATGCAACACCTTTGTTGTTAAAAATATCAATCATTGATCTCTTCGGGTTTCAGTCAACCCGAACGGCCTGCCGAAGTCAAGCGAGGCCTTTTTTGCCCTAAAAAAGCGCCCGTAGGGCTTTTTTGAGGCAGTTTGGGGCGTTTTTATGCCTTTAAGCGCTTTGGCGCCCGCGAGCTTGAGCGGGCCGTGTTGTATTTTTTACGGGGGTGTTGTGTAAAAAAATGAACAAGGCTAAGCTCGATTCAAACCCATAACAGCAATAATACCGGGGTGCTTCATGTCTCGCCTGCCGTTAATCGGCGTCGCCATCTGCTCAAGGCAGATCGGTCTGCATGCTTATCACATCAGTGGCGATCGTTGCGTTCACGCCAAGGCAAGCGTTGCCAAAGGCGTGCCGTCGACTCTTCCTTCCTCGGCGAACCTGCTGCCCCCGTCCGATATTCTGGACGGTCTACACGACATTCTCTTTACTGGCCCTCCTTCCAATATAGAACCGTTTCACGCTGACAGCCCGACCAACGCGTCGGGTTATGCTCGTGATTCTGCACGCGCAACTACGCTCTCGCTGACCCACGCCATTACCCGAGTGGGTAGTTGTGCTTGGCCATTGCAGTGGCAATCTGTATCACACGACGCCGATGCGTCAAACAACGCCTGACTTATAAGAGTCAGGAAACTCAGCCTAAGAGGCATTTATGAGTCACAACCTCGACCAGCTCACCGATTGGTTGAAAGACCACAAGATCACAGAAGTCGAATGCATGATCGCCGACTTGACCGGGATCACCCGGGGCAAGATTTCGCCGACCAACAAGTTCATTGCCGAAAAAGGCATGCGCCTGCCCGAGAGCGTTCTGTTGCAGACCGTGACCGGCGACTATGTCGAAGACGACATCTATTACGAACTGCTCGACCCGGCCGACATCGACATGATCTGCCGCCCCGACCAGAACGCGGTTTACCTGGTGCCCTGGTCCATTGAGCCGACCGCCCAGGTGATCCACGACACCTACGACAAGCAAGGCAACCCGATCGAGCTGTCGCCGCGCAACGTGCTTAAAAAGGTCCTGAAACTCTATGCCGACAAGGGCTGGCAGCCGATCGTGGCGCCGGAAATGGAGTTTTACCTGACCAAGCGCAGTGACGACCCGGACTACCCGCTGCAACCGCCGATCGGCCGTTCCGGGCGCCCGGAAACCGGTCGTCAGTCGTTCTCCATTGAAGCGGCGAACGAATTCGATCCGCTGTTCGAGGACGTCTACGACTGGTGCGAATTGCAGGAACTGGACCTCGACACGTTGATCCACGAGGACGGCACGGCGCAGATGGAAATCAACTTCCGTCACGGCGATGCCCTGTCCCTGGCCGACCAGATCCTGATCTTCAAACGCACCATGCGCGAAGCCGCGCTCAAGCACGACGTGGCGGCCACTTTCATGGCCAAGCCCATGACCGGCGAGCCGGGCAGCGCGATGCACTTGCACCAGAGCATCATCGACATCGAGACTGGCAAGAACGTCTTCTCCAATGAAGACGGGACCATGAGCCAACTGTTCCTGTACCACATCGGTGGCTTGCAGAAGCTGATCCCCGAGCTGTTGCCGCTGTTCGCGCCGAACGTCAACTCGTTCCGCCGCTTCCTGCCGGACACCTCGGCGCCGGTGAACGTGGAGTGGGGCGAAGAGAACCGCACCGTGGGCCTGCGGGTTCCGGATGCCGGGCCGCAAAACCGTCGGGTGGAAAACCGCCTGCCCGGCGCTGACGCCAACCCGTACCTGGCGATCGCCGCGAGCCTGCTCTGCGGTTACATCGGCATGGTCGAAGGCTTGAACCCGAGTGCGCCAGTAGTGGGTCGAGGCTATGAACGCCGCAACCTGCGCCTGCCGCTGACCATTGAAGACGCGCTGGAGCGTATGGAAAACAGCGCGACCGTCGAGAAGTACCTGGGCAAGAAATTCATTACTGGCTACGTCGCGGTCAAGCGGGCCGAGCATGAAAACTTCAAGCGCGTGATCAGTTCGTGGGAGCGGGAATTCCTGCTCTTCGCCGTCTGATGCGCCGGGCGCGACTGCACTTGGTCGCGCCCTTCACCGAAACCTTAGGAGAATTCGCATGACCAGCAACAACCCGCAAACCCGTGAATGGCAAACCCTGAGCAACGATCACCACCTGGCCCCTTTCAGCGACTTCAAGCAGCTGAAAGAGAAAGGCCCGCGAATCATCACCAACGCCAAGGGCGTTTACCTCTGGGACAGCGAAGGCAACAAGATCCTCGACGGCATGGCCGGCCTGTGGTGCGTAGCGATCGGCTACGGTCGCGATGAACTGGCCGATGCCGCCAGCAAACAGATGCGCGAACTGCCTTACTACAACCTGTTCTTCCAGACCGCTCACCCGCCGGTGCTGGAACTGGCCAAGGCCATCGCCGACATCGCGCCAGAGGGCATGAACCACGTGTTCTTCACCGGTTCCGGTTCCGAAGGCAACGACACCATGCTGCGTATGGTCCGCCACTATTGGGCGATCAAGGGTCAGCCGAAGAAGAAAGTCATCATCAGCCGCAAGAACGGCTATCACGGTTCCACCGTGGCCGGCGCGAGTCTGGGTGGCATGACGTACATGCACGAACAAGGCGACTTGCCGATCCCGGGCATCGTCCACATCGCGCAGCCGTACTGGTTTGCTGAAGGCGGCGACATGACGCCGGAAGAGTTCGGTATCTGGGCGGCCAATCAGCTGGAAGAGAAGATTCTGGAAGTCGGCGTGGACAATGTCGGTGCCTTTATCGCCGAGCCGATCCAGGGCGCCGGCGGCGTGATTATTCCGCCAGACACCTACTGGCCGCGCATCAAGGAAATCCTCGCCAAGTACGACATCCTGTTCGTGGCTGACGAAGTGATCTGTGGTTTCGGCCGTACCGGTGAGTGGTTCGGTAGCGATTTCTTCGACCTCAGACCCGACATGATGACCATCGCCAAAGGCCTGACGTCCGGCTACATCCCTATGGGTGGCCTGATCGTGCGTGACGAAGTGGTGGCGGTGCTCAACGAAGGCGGCGACTTCAACCACGGTTTCACCTACTCCGGGCACCCGGTAGCGGCTGCGGTAGCGCTGGAAAACATCCGCATTCTGCGCGAAGAAAAAATTATCGAGCACGTTCATGCCGAAACGGCACCCTATTTGCAAAAGCGTCTACGGGAACTGAACGATCACCCGTTGGTGGGGGAAGTGCGCGGGGTCGGTCTGTTGGGGGCCATCGAACTGGTTCAGGACAAGGCCACTCGCAAGCGTTACGAAGGCAAAGGCGTCGGCATGATCTGCCGCACGTTCTGCTTCGACAACGGCCTGATCATGCGTGCCGTGGGGGACACCATGATCATTGCTCCGCCACTGGTGATTACCAAGGCTGAAATCGATGAGCTGGTGACCAAGGCACGCAAGTGCCTGGACCTGACCCTGAGTGCGTTGCAGGGCTAAGTGCTAGGCTCTGGGCGAGAGTCATTAAACTTTCGCTCAGAGCAGATCTAAAGGGTGGCCTTTCCTTGAAAGACCGCCTCGGATCTTGCCAGACTAGCTGCGGTTCCAGTTGTCCGGGTTCGGCCGCTGAACAAAGTGGTTCAAAAAAGAAAAATTTGGAGCATTACGAATGAAGGCATTAGGAAAAAAGCTTGCTGGCAAGACACTCCTCGCCATGTCCCTGATGGGCATGATGGCGGGTGCGGTTCAGGCGGACGACAAGGTGTTGCACGTCTATAACTGGTCCGACTACATCGCTCCGGACACCATCAAGAAGTTCGAAACCGAGTCCGGCATCAAAGTCGTTTACGACGTCTTCGACAGTAACGAAACCCTGGAAGCCAAGTTGCTGGCAGGCAAGTCCGGCTACGACATCGTCGTACCGTCGAACAACTTCCTGGCCAAGCAGATCAAGGCTGGCGTTTACCAGAAGCTGGACAAGTCCAAGCTGCCTAACTGGAAAAACCTGAACCCTGATTTGCTTAAAGCGGTATCGGTGAGCGACCCGGGCAACGAACACGCTTTCCCGTACATGTGGGGTTCGATCGGTATTGGCTTCAACGCCGAGAAGGTCAAGGCTGCACTGGGTGCCGATGCGCCAACCAACTCCTGGGACCTGCTGTTCAAACCTGAAAACGCCGCCAAGTTGAAGTCGTGCGGTATCAGTTTCCTCGATTCGCCAACCGAGATGATTCCGGTGGCGCTGCACTACCTGGGCTATCCAACCGACAGCCAGGACAAAAAACAACTGGCCGAAGCCGAAGCGCTGTTCCTGAAGATTCGTCCTTCGGTGGGCTACTTCCACTCGTCCAAGTACATCTCCGACCTGGCCAACGGCAACATCTGCGTCGCCGTGGGTTACTCGGGTGATATCTACCAGGCCAAGTCCCGTGCGGCTGAAGCCGGTGACAAGGTGAAAGTCAGCTACAACATTCCGAAAGAAGGTGCAGGCAGCTTCTATGACATGGTCGCCATCCCTAAAGATGCCGAAAACGTCGAAGGCGCCTACAAGTTCATGACCTTCCTGCAGAAGCCGGAAATCATGGCTGAAATCACCAACGCCGTGCGCTTCCCGAACGGTAACGCGGCCGCCACCCCATTGGTCGAAAAAGAAATCACCGCCGACCCAGGCATCTACCCGCCAGCGGACGTGTTGGCCAAGCTGTACGCGATCGCCGACTTGCCGGCCGCGACCCAGCGGATCCTGACGCGCAGCTGGACCAAGATCAAATCGGGTAAGTAAGAAGTAGACCCCGTAGGAGCGAGCCTGCTCGCGATAAAAGCTGCAACACCGAGGGGTGTCAGACACCCCTCGTTATCGTTGGCGACCATCGCGAGCAGGCTCGCTCCTACAGGGATATCTGCATAAAAGTTTTGCTGGAACGGTTTTTCGAAGGTAAGTTGCGCGCCGGTTTAGTTGCCGGGCAGCCATGGCTGTCATGTAACGCGGGGCAACTTGGGCCCAACTAATTTTAGAGGACCTCCACGTGCCTATTTTTTCTTTGTTGCGCAATGCACTACTGGTCGGCGCGGGGCTGACGTTTGCTGTCAGTGTCCAGGCTGCCGGTACCGTGCATATTTATAACTGGTCAGACTATATCGGTCCGACCACCCTGGCGGACTTCCAGAAAGAGACCGGCATCAAACCGGTGTATGACGTCTTCGACTCCAACGAAACCCTGGAAGGCAAGTTGCTGGCCGGTCGTACCGGTTACGACGTGGTGGTGCCGTCCAACCACTTCCTCGGCAAGCAGATCAAGGCGGGCGCGTTCCAGAAGCTCGACAAGTCGAAACTGCCGGACTATGCCAACCTCGATCCGGTGCTGCTCAAGCGTCTTGAGCAAAACGATCCGGGTAACCAGTACGCCGTGCCGTACCTGTGGGGCACCAACGGCATCGGTTACAACGTCGACAAGATCAAGGCTGTGCTGGGCGTCGACAAGATCGATTCCTGGGCTGTGGTATTCGAACCGGAGAACATCAAGAAGCTGCACAGCTGTGGTGTGGCGTTCCTTGATTCTGCCGATGAAATGATGCCCGCCGTCCTCAACTACATGGGCCTCAACGCCAACAGCACCAACCCCGAAGATTACAAAAAGGCCGAAGCCAAGTTGCTGGCGGTGCGGCCTTACGTGACGTACTTCCATTCTTCCAAGTACATCGCCGACCTCGCCAACGGCGACATCTGCATCGCCATCGGTTTCTCCGGCGACATGTTCCAGGCCAAGGCCCGCGCGGAAGAAGCCGGCAAAGGCATGAACATCGCCTACTCGATTCCGAAAGAGGGCGGCGCGCTCTGGTTCGACATGCTGGCAATCCCCAAGGATGCGGCCAACGTCAAGGAAGCCCACGCCTTCATCAACTATCTGTTGAAACCCGAGGTGATCGCACAAGTCAGTGACTCTGTTGGCTATGCGAACCCCAACCCTGGCTCGGACAAGTTGATGGAACAGTCCATCCGCACCGACGAGTCGGTTTATCCGCCGCAAGCAGTTCTCGACAAGACTTATGTGTCGGTCGAGTTACCACCAAACATTCAACGTTTGATGACCCGCAGCTGGACCAAGGTCAAGACGGGTAAATAGCGACAAGGCTCAAACTATCCAAAGTTCGCTCACCTTGAGCGAACTGCACTCTTTTTTTTGGGAGTTTCGTAAATGGCAGTTGCCTCCGGCGCCTATAAGAAAGCCCTCGAGGGCGACCAGACACCTAAACAGGTGCTGGTCAAAATCGACCGGGTCACGAAGAAGTTCGACGAGACGATTGCCGTGGACGATGTGTCCCTGGAAATCAAGAAAGGCGAGATTTTCGCCCTGCTCGGCGGTTCGGGATCGGGCAAGTCCACGTTGCTGCGCATGCTCGCAGGCTTCGAACGGCCCACGGAGGGGCGCATTTTCCTCGATGGCGTAGACATCACTGATATGCCGCCGTACGAGCGGCCGATCAACATGATGTTCCAGTCCTACGCCTTGTTCCCGCACATGACCGTGGCGCAGAACATCGCCTTCGGCCTCAAGCAGGACAAAATCCCTGCCGCTGAAGTCGATGCCCGTGTCGCGGACATGCTCAAGCTGGTTCAGATGACGCAGTTCGCCAAGCGCAAGCCGCATCAGTTGTCCGGTGGCCAGCGTCAGCGTGTGGCGCTGGCGCGTTCCTTGGCCAAACGGCCGAAGCTGTTACTGCTCGACGAACCGATGGGTGCGCTGGACAAGAAGCTGCGCTCGCAAATGCAGCTGGAGCTGGTCGAGATCATCGAGCGCGTCGGCGTAACCTGCGTCATGGTGACCCACGACCAGGAAGAGGCCATGACCATGGCCGAGCGCATCGCGATCATGCACCTGGGCTGGATCGCCCAGATCGGCAGCCCGATCGACATCTACGAAACCCCGACCAGCCGCCTGGTCTGCGAGTTCATCGGCAACGTCAACATCTTCGACGGTGAAGTGATCGACGACGCCGAAGGCCACGCGACCATCACCTGCAAGGACCTGGACCGCCAGATCTACGTCGGCCACGGTATCAGCACCTCGGTGCAGGACAAATCCGTGACCTACGCGATCCGTCCGGAAAAACTGCTGGTGACGCCGATCCAGCCAACGTGCGAATACAACTGGTCCAGCGGCAAGGTGCACGACATCGCCTACCTCGGTGGTCACTCGGTGTTCTACGTCGAACTGCCGAGCGGCAAGATCGTCCAGTCCTTCGTGGCCAACGCCGAACGTCGTGGCCAGCGCCCAACCTGGGGTGACCAGGTTTACGTGTACTGGGAAGACGACAGCGGCGTGGTGCTTCGCTCATGAACATGCGCAAGTTCAAACGCCGCCTCAATCGAATAATTCCCGGTGGCCGCCAACTGGTCATCGGGGTTCCGTTCATCTGGCTGTTCCTGTTCTTCATGTTGCCGTTCTTCATCGTTCTGAAGATCAGCTTCGCCGAAGCCGATGTGGCCATTCCGCCGTACACCGAGATCTATACCTTCGCCGAACAGAAATTGCAGTTGCTGCTTAACCTCGGCAACTACGCGATGCTGGCCGGTGACGAGTTGTACATCGCCGCCTACCTCGGCTCGTTGAAGATGGCGTTGATCAGCACCGTCCTCTGTCTGCTGATCGGCTACCCGATGGCCTACGCGATTGCCAGTGCCCGTAAAGAGATGCAAACAGTGCTGGTGCTGCTGATCATGATGCCGACCTGGACCGCGATCCTGATCCGCGTCTACGCGTGGATGGGCATCCTCAGCAACAACGGCCTGCTCAACGGTTTCCTGATGACCATGGGCTGGATTGACGAGCCGCTGCAGATTCTCAACACCAACCTCGCCGTGTACATCGGCGTGGTGTATTCGTACCTGCCGTTCATGATCCTGCCGCTCTACGCCAACCTGGTGAAGCACGACAACAGTCTGCTGGAAGCTGCATCCGACCTGGGTTCGAGCACCTTCAACAGCTTCTGGAAGATCACTATTCCGCTGTCCAAGAACGGCATCGTCGCCGGCTGTATGCTGGTATTCATCCCGGTCGTGGGCGAGTTCGTGATCCCGGAACTGCTCGGCGGTCCGGAAACCCTGATGATCGGTAAAGTGCTCTGGCAAGAATTCTTCAACAACCGCGACTGGCCGGTGGCATCTGCCCTGGCGGTGGTGATGCTGTTGATCCTGATTGTGCCAATCATCCTGTTCAACCGTAGTCAGGCCAAAGAAATGGAGGGCAAGGAATGAAGCGCTTCCGTTTCTCAAGTTTCATGCTGGTAGCGGGTTTGCTGTTCATCTACGCGCCGATGCTGATCCTGGTGATCTACTCGTTCAACGCCTCCAAACTGGTGACGGTGTGGGGTGGCTGGTCGATCAAGTGGTACGTCGGCTTGATGGACAACACCCAACTGATGGGGTCGGTGGTGCGCTCGCTGGAAATCGCCTGCTACACGGCGGTGGCGGCGGTGGCACTGGGTACGTTGGCGGCGTTCGTCCTGACCCGTATCACCCACTTCAAGGGGCGCACGCTGTTCGGTGGCCTGGTCACCGCGCCGCTGGTGATGCCCGAAGTGATCACCGGTCTGTCGCTGTTGCTGCTGTTCGTGGCGATGGCGCAGATGATCGGTTGGCCACAGGAACGCGGCATCGTCACCATCTGGATCGCCCACACCACGTTCTGTGCGGCGTATGTGGCGGTGGTGGTGTCGGCGCGGTTGCGTGAGCTGGATCTGTCCATCGAAGAGGCGGCCATGGACCTGGGTGCGCGGCCGTGGAAGGTGTTCTTCCTGATCACCATCCCGATGATCGCGCCCTCCCTGGGGGCCGGCGGCATGATGTCCTTCGCTTTGTCGCTGGATGACCTGGTGTTGGCCAGCTTCGTCTCGGGGCCGGGTTCCACGACCCTGCCGATGGAAGTGTTCTCGGCGGTGCGTCTGGGGGTGAAACCCGAGATCAACGCCGTGGCCAGCCTGATTCTGCTGGCGGTATCGCTGATGACCTTCCTGGTCTGGTTCTTTAGCCGCCGTGCCGAAGAAGCGCGCAAGCGTGCGATCCAGCAAGCGATCGAAGAAAGCGCTGCCGACTCCTGGAAGCAACCGGACGTGCGTCGCGCGCAGGCGCCGGAAGCGGCTTAAAGCGTTGGCCACAATTACGTGGCCAACCCCGCTCCCACAGTCGTTTTAGGAAACCCAAGGCGATTTGCGGATGATCTCGACAAAGTTCATCGGCTTGAAGCCCGGCTCGCTGTCCACCAGTACATCCGCGTTCACCGTGCCGAACGTGGTGTCGGGTTTGTGTTTGAAGCCGTTGGCGAACGCACACAGGATGCATTCCTTGAACCCCTCGCCCCGTGGATGCGCATGCACTACCGCTTCACGCTGCACCGTGGAAAACGCGGCGTAGTCGATGCCCAGCACATCCATTTCCACACCAGCGGTGACCAGCGCAACGTTAGGCCGCAAGTGTTGCGGCACGCCCGGCGTGGTGTGCAGGGCAATCGACAGCCACACCTGTTCGATATCGCCATCCGACAAACCGTAAGGCTGGAGGAACGCCTTGGCGGCGTTGGCGCTGTCGACTTCGAAGCGCTCGTTGTCCGTGCGATGACCTTCCACCAGGCCCAGGTCATGGAACATGGCGCCGACGTAGAGCATTTCCGGGTCGTAGGCCAACTGCTTGCGCTCACCGCTCAGGGCGCCGAACAGAAACACCCGGCGCGAGTGGTGGTAGAGCAGGTCGGACTCGGCATCGCGAATGTATTCAGTGGTGGCCCTGGCCAACGCGCTGTCGGGGATTTTGATACCGGCAATGTTGCTGCTCATGGTGCTTTCCTCGTGGGGAACGCCGTGGCGGCGCTGATGGAGCAAGTCTGTTCCCGCCTCCCCAACCGGACAATCGATCCATGGCTGCGATCCCGGCCAATGAACAGGCATATCGCGCCAACCTCGCTTGTTGCGCCCGGATTGGCTAAGTTTGCTCTCTGTGAATGGTCTTTTGTGGCGAGGGGATTTATCCCCGTTGGGCTGCGCAGCGGCCCCAAAAAGTCTGGGAGCGCTGCGCGCTCCAACGAG
This sequence comes from Pseudomonas sp. BGI-2, assembly GCF_004310295.1. Classification (GTDB taxonomy): domain Bacteria; phylum Pseudomonadota; class Gammaproteobacteria; order Pseudomonadales; family Pseudomonadaceae; genus Aquipseudomonas. The sequence goes on from NZ_SISB01000020.1 coordinate 30,778, forward strand.
GATAAATCCCCTCGCCACAGGTGATCCGTAGAGGCAATCGAACCATGAGTAAAACCGTTGCCATCGTGGTGTTCGCAGGCGTCCAGTCGCTGGACGTCACCGGTCCCATGGATGTGTTTTCCGAAGCCAACCGGTTCCTCGCACCGCACGACCATTACCGGTTGGAGGTCATCGGCGTCGAACGCGGGGCGATGCCGTGCTCCAACGGTTTGTCACTCAGTGCCCATCGGCATTTCAGCGAAGCGCTGGAGGCTTATGACTTGCTGCTGGTGGCCGGCGGGCCGCAGTTGCCGTTCCTGGATTTTGGCGCGGCATTCGATGCCTGGTTGCGTGATGCCAGCGCGTTGGCGCAACGGTTTGGCTCGATCTGCAACGGCGCGTTCATGCTGGCGCGAGCCGGATTGCTCGAAGGACGGACAGTCACCACCCACTGGGGCGATGCAGCGGCGTTGGCCACCTTGTGCCCGTCGACTCAGGTTGAGGCCGATCGCCTCTACGTTCAGGACGGCGAGCTCTTCACCTCGGCCGGGGTCACGGCGGGGATCGATTTGTCGCTGTACTTGCTGGCGCAGGACCACGGGCCGGAGGTGGCCTTGAGCGTGGCCAAGCGGCTAGTGGTGTTCACCCAGCGCTCGGGCGGGCAATCGCAGTTTAGCCCGTTCCTCACGCCCCACGCCGAACCGACGTCGGCGGTGGCACTGGTGCAGCTCTACGTCCTGGCCAACCTCACAGGCGACTTGACCATTGCCGATCTGGCGAACGCGGCCAACATGAGTGCGCGCAACTTTTCCCGGGTGTTCACCAAGGAGGCGAAAATCACCCCGGCGGAATTCGTCGAGCGGGCGAGGGTGGATGCGGCGCGGGTGCTGCTGGAAAGCACACATTCACCGCTCAAGACGGTGGCGTATCAGTGCGGCTTTCGCGATGCCCAGCATATGCGCACGGTGTTCAATCGCAGGCTGGGGGTGACGCCGCAGCAGTTCAGGCTGAATTTTGCGGCGATGGTTTGAGCAGGAATTTGTGTTGTCCTTAAGGGCCTCTTCGCGGGCAAGCCTCGCTCCTACAGGGGTATGCGGTCATCTGTAGGAGCGAGGCTTGCCCGCGAAGACGTCGGCCCGGTCAACCAAAATCTACGGCGCAGCCCGCGCCGGCAAGAACTTCAACGTACTGCGCGTATTGGCCGTGACTTCTTCGTCATTGAAATGCGCCTCGTAGTAAATCCCTTCGACATACGCCTCAGCCTGATCGTCGTAGTGGCTGTCGAATGGCACGCCGCTCTGGCCGACCGGGTTGATGGTCAGGCTGTGGGCCGGGTCGGCGAAGTCGATCAGCCGCCGGGTCGACGGACCATATGTCACGGGCCACGGTGCCGGGCCGATTTTGGCCGAGAGGTTGTTCGGTACTTCATGGGTGCCAGGCGCCGCGAACGGGCCGACGTTGAAGATCCGGTTCAGCGGCTTCTGCATCCCCAGCGGATGGCCGTGAGTCAGGGTGTGCGCCTTGCCCCACTGCCATAGCGCGAAGTCAGCGCCAAGGGTGGTCTTGAGATGGGCGATGCTCGCTTGCCAGGCCACCTTGACCGTGTCGGCGCGGGTCTCCTTGCCGAGGGTGTTGCGGTTGTCCCACCACGGCGAGTCGGCGGTCGCGGCGAGGCGTGGTAGCGCAGCGTCGATCACACGGGTCGAGAGCAAAGTTTCGAAAAAATCATTGCCCAGCTCATCGTGCATCGTCGCGTCAGCCAGGTTGAACAGGAGCTGGTTGAACAGCGTGGCGATGGTGGAATCCAGCGGGTAATCGCCTTTCCATTGCGCCAGTTGCTCCACCAGTTTGAGTTCGGCAGGATCGCTGACCACTTCACGCAGGACCGGCAACAACGGTGCCAGTAAGCGCGGGCCGTAGGCGGTGGTGGTGCCCAGTTGCAGCTTCTGGTTCGCCTCGTTGTCCCACTTCACGCTCTTGTCGCTGAGCTGGCGATTGAGTTGCTGACCCCGGTCGGCGAGGTTGTAGTAACCGGGTATCTCCATGCCGGTCGGCGACACCGGTTGGAAGTTGGCCGAGACGATGTAGCCACGCGCCGGGTTTTCTTCCTGCGGGTTGGCGCTGAACGGGTAGAAACCTTCCTTGTCCGCCTGATGGGTGCTGCCGTCGAGGATGAAGCCGGGTTGCACTCCGGCGGCGCGTTTGGACAGCAGCGCCGAGGCCCACCAGCCGATGTCACCCTTGGCGTTGGCGTAAACGATGTTCAAGCCCGGTGCCTGAACCTTGGCCGCTGCGGCGCGAGCCTTGGCCAGGGTGTCGGCGCGGTTGAGCTGGTAGAAACCCTCGAGGATCGGGTTCGGCGTTTCAAGGAACGCCCACCACATGGCCACCGGCGTCTTGCCGGCGGCGGTGCCGAGTGCATCGTTGATGATCGGGCCGTGGGGCGACTGGCGCAGTGTCAGCGTGACCGGCGCCTGGCCCTTCACCGCGATCTGTTGCTCGGTGTTGACCATGTCGACCCATTTGCCGCGATACCAGACCTGGTTCGGGTTGTCCGGGTTGACCTTCTCGGCGATCAGGTCGAGGTCGTCGTTCTGGAACATCGTCAGGCTCCAGCCGAAGTCCAGGTTGTGGCCGAGAAAGGCAAACGGCACCAGTGCCTGATGATGGCCGTACAGGTCGAAGCCCGGCGCCGACAGTTGTGCCTCGTACCAGACCGACGGCACCGAGAAGCGGATGTGCGGGTCACCGGCCAGCAGCGGTCTGGCGCTTTTGCTGCGGTTGCCGGAAATCACCCAGGCGTTGCTGCCTTCGAATTGCGGCAGGCCGTTGTTGGCCAGCGCCTGTTCGCTCAGGCGGGCGAGCGCGTTCAGGTCTTTCCAGTCACTGGCGGCGAGGGCGGGGCCGGGTGTTAAACGCGATTTGGCCAACACGCCTTTGGGCTGCCAGTCGAGCTCGAAAATGTTCAGGTACTCGGCGCCCAATTGGTCGCGCACAAACGTCAGTAAAGGTTCGGTGCGAAACGCTGCGGCGAAACTGTAAGCCATGTACCCGGCGACGCTGATGCTGTCTTCGGCGGTGAAAGGGCGCTTGTGGATGCCCAGCACGTCGAACTCCATGGGCGCCGCGTGAGTGTCCTGATATTGATTGATGCCATCCAGATAGGCTTCCAGCGCCTTCCACGCCGGTGACTGACGATCCAGCGCGGCCACGTAACTGTCGGCGCGTTCGCGGATGCGCAGGCTGCGGAACAGTTTGTCGGTGTCGAGCAGCTTCGGGCCGAGGATTTCTGCCAGCTCACCCCGGGCGAGGCGGCGCATGGCTTCCATCTGGAACAAGCGGTCCTGGGCCTGCACATAGCCGAGGGTGCGGTAGAGGTCGGTTTCGTTTTCTGCGCGGATGTGCGGCACGCCGCGCTCGTCGTAACGCACGGTCACCGAACCCTGAAGGTGCTGCAACTCCACCTGACCCTGGCGCGTCGGCTGCTTGATGTACACGTACCCGCCGACGCCGATGACGAGCGTGACGATCAGCAATACCAGTACGGTCAGGACGCGTTTCATGGTGACTCCTTGTTCTTCGGAATTGCCGCCCGTGCGGGCTGCAAACATTTAGCACAGACCTCCTGTGCCGGGCATCGCGGTCCTGGAAAAGTCAGGATTGCCTTACTTCACTTCCTCCGGCCAAGGGCAGTAGCAGCCGACCGCCAGCGTATGGGTGGCGCCCACTGCGCGACCTTCACTCAGTGCTTGCAGGATGGGCTCGATAAAGCTGTTGTTCGAATTGCAGGTCAGGCCTTCGCTGTACGGACCGAAATACGCCAGTTTGCCGCTGCGGTCCCAGATCGCCACCGCCGGGCTGGCAGGGATCTGTTCGGAACCCGGGAGCACGGTGATGGTTTTCAGGCTGCTCAGGGTGCTGGGCAACTGACCGTGGCTGCCGGGTTTTTGTACCGCGTAAAACTCCACGCCTTGCGGCACGTAGTGCTCAACCAGTTCGGTCAGGTGTTGTTGGTTGCCGACATTGCACGGGCAGGCCGGATCCCAGAAATGCACCAGGCGAATGGCGCCGGGGCCGGCCAGTTCGTCGGGCAGGCGCAGCGGATCGCCGGAAAATACCGCGGTGTGTGAACTGAAGGCGCGCAGGTAGCGCCCCTGAAACCAGTCATAGGCCGCCCACAAGACGCCGGCGCACACGAGGGCGAGCAGGCTGGCAAGCAGTGTGGTGCGGTAGGCCGGACGCATGGGTTTCAATCCTCGAAGGTCGGCTAGCTTGCCATGCTTGCCGCGACAGATGAATATCGCAGGCCCATAAAGTCTGTTTAGCGCTCTGGATTAGCCCATGTCTGCCATTTTCGACCCCGATCATTTGCGCGCCAGCCTGCGGCCACTGGCCGAGTGGCAGCCGCTTTCGGTGGAGGCGCTGGCCTATCAGCGGTTCTACGGTCTGGATTTTCCGGGGCGAACCCAGCGCAGCGGGTTGGGGCTTTTCGAGGTCGATGGCTATCAAGTGGTCAGCCAGGTCTGGTGGCCCGAGCAGGCGAAGGCGACGCTGTTTCTGTTCCACGGCTTCTACGATCACACCGGGCTTTACCGGCATGTGATCGCGTGGGCGCTGGATCAGGGCTTCGCGGTGATTGCCTGCGACTTGCCGGGGCATGGTCTGTCCAGCGGTGAACGGGCGAGCATCAAGGATTTCGCCGAGTATCAGCACACGCTGCAAGGGTTGTTTGCCGAGGCGCAGTCGCTGGACCTTCCGCAGCCGTGGCATCTGTGCGGGCAGAGTACCGGCGGGGCGATCGTGATCGATCACGTGCTCAACCAAGGCGCGAACAGTCCGGCGCAAGGTCAGGTGATTCTGTTGTCACCGCTGGTGCGGCCGCGCGCCTGGGGTTGGTCGCAGCTCAGTTATTACTTGCTCAAACCTTTCGTCAAAGCCATCGCCCGGCGCTTCAGCGAGAACTCCAACGACCCTGACTTCTTGCCGTTCCTGCAAGCCGATCCGTTGCAACCACTGCGACTGCCAACGGCGTGGGTGGGTGCGTTGGCGCGGTGGATCAAGCGCATCGAGGCAGCGCCGAACAGTCCACGGCGTCCGCTGATTGTGCAGGGGCAGGCGGACATGACGGTGGATTGGGAGCATAACCTTGAGGTGTTGAAGGCCAAGTTCGATCGGCCGCAGGTGCTGATGTTGCCTGAGGCGCGGCATCATTTGGCGAATGAGACGGTGGAGATGCGGCGGGAGTATTTCGGGTTTTTGACGAAGCGGATCAAGGGTCGAAATCTTTAGCGTTTGGCAGGGCCTCTTCGCGGGCAAGCCTCGCTCCTACAGGGTATGTGGTCATCTGTAGGCGCGAGGCTTGCCCGCGAAGGCAATCTCAAAGACGCCGAAGATTACTGGCTGAGGTTCGAGGTGCTTTGCCCCACCGCCAACCCCGCCCGAATCGCCGCCAACGCGGCCTGGTAATACGCCTTGCCCTCGGTGGACTCGGCAAACGTGGCGAACTCTTCCAGTTCTTCATCCGACAAGTCGCGATAGACATACAGCAGCGTGTTGTTCAGATCAGCCCCGATCTGGTCCATCAAGCGCTGGCGCTGGCCGTTCAACATGCCTTGCGCCTGACCACCACCGAGCAAACCGGGGATCATCGAACTCAGGCTGTCAGCCGCGACACCGGCAATCGCCAGGCTGACTTCCGCGCCGGCCTCGCGAGCGGGCAGGGCCTGGGCCAGGTGGCCGATGATCAACATGCGGCTGTCGCTGGCTTGAATCTTCGGTAGACCCTTGGCGTTTTTCGCCAGCTGATCGCGACGGGTCGCCAGCAGTTCGGCGGCGACGATTTTCTTGCCCAGGGGCGATTGAAAGAAGGTCAGTGCGGGTTTCGGGTCGCTGAGGCTTTTGCGCAATTGCGCTTCGGCGCGTTGGTCCACGGCCTGGGGGGCGAATCGTTGATTGCTGTTGTTCACCAGGGCCTGAAACACCGCCGGTGGCAGGCTGTTCTGGTAGCGCTGCTGAGCGGCTGAGAGGGCGTCGTTAAAATGCGCGCGCTGATCTGGCCAACCGGCGACCTTGTACAACTGGTCGTGGCCGTCTGCCCAAGCGGGCAAAACACAGAGCATCAGCAGTGAAAAAAGCAAACGGCGCATAGGGACTCCTGTCAGCAGGCGACTATTCTCCGTGCGGCTTCCGTACTTGTCGAGAATTCGTATCAGTAATCCGACAAATCCTCCGCTGCACGGCTCTGTCGGATTTGCAGGCACAGGAATACTATGCGCGCCATGCAAATATCCTCTGATCACCCGCTGCTGTTACGTATCGTCGACGACCTGGCCGAGCGCGGCTGGTCGCAGCAGAATATTTTCCTGCCTCTGGGTCTGACCCGGGAACTGGCGGCTGAGTGCCGTAAACGTGCAGCCGAGGGCGAACTGGCCCCGGCGGCCGTGGGGCGTGGGCCGACGTCGGAGATTCGCGAGGGGATTCGCGGCGACCACATCCAGTGGATCGAACCCGGCCAGGCGCTGGCGTGCGACAGGTACCTGGGCTTGATGGACAGCCTGCGCCAGGCGATGAATCGCGGGTTGTATCTGGGCCTGGAAGATTTCGAAAGCCATTTCGCGCTGTACCCGCCCGGTGCGTTTTACCTTAAGCATGTTGATCGTTTTCGTGATGATGACCGGCGCATGGTCTCGGCGGTGATCTACCTCAATGACGCCTGGCTGCCCGAGCACGGTGGCCAGTTGCGCATGTACCTGGATGAAGGCGTCGAACACGATGTGGTGCCCACCGGCGGATGCCTGGTGGTATTTCTGTCGGGTGAGGTGCCCCACGAAGTCCTGCCCGCGACCCGGGATCGCCTGTCGTTGACGGGCTGGTTCCGGCGTCGTGGTAACGAGCCGTTCTGATCATGCAGAAAATTCTGGTAAGCCGCTGCCTGCTGGGCCACCGCGTGCGTTACGACGGCGGGGCGAGCGGGCCGTTCGATCAGCTTCAACAGTGGATCGACGAAGGTCGGGTGGTGCCGTTGTGCCCGGAAGTGGCCGGTGGTTTGCCGACGCCCAGGGCCGCGGCGGAAATACCAGGCGGGCAGGGTGGTGATGTACTGGACGGGCACGCCTCCGTAATCACCACGGAGGGCGAGGACGTCAGCGCCGAGTTTCTCTCGGGGGCTTACCAGGCGCTGGAGTTGGTGCGACAGCACGGTATCCGGATTGCGGTGCTCAAGGCCAACAGCCCGTCGTGCGGGAATGTGCTGACGTACGACGGGAGCTTCAGCGGCGTGAAGGTCAGTGGCGAAGGGGTGGCCGCGGCGTTGCTCAAGCGCAATGGCGTGCAGGTCTTCAGTGAGCTGGAGCTGCCGCAAGCGGCGATAGCCTTGGCAACTCTGACCTAACACCCTACACAAAACCAATGTGGGAGCGGGCTTGCTCGCGAATGCGGTGTGTCAGTTAATAGAGATGTCGACTGATACACCGCATTCGCGAGCAAGCCCGCTCCCACAGGGGGTTATTCGTCAGTTTGGAGTCAGGGTTTTGGCGCCACACTGGTGTCCGCCTTAAACCACTTCTGCTCCAGCGCCTCCAGTCGCCCATCCTCCTTTATCCGCTTCAGCGCACTCTCCAGGCTGGCGTGAAATGCCGGGTTGCCCTTCTGAAACGGAATCGCCAGATCCACAGCCGGGGCGTCTTTCGGCTTTTCTTCCGTCAGCGACTGCACCAGCAGGATTGAACGCGGTTCTTCTTTCTGCGCGATCAATTGCGCATTGGTGTGAATGTAAGGCTCGGTGAAGTCGAAACGATCCTTGAGTTCCGGGGTCACTGCTATGTGGTTGATGGCGATGTCGTATTTGCCGGTTTCAACACCGGGCAACAGATCGGTGGAATCAGTGACAACAAAGTCGGCGCGCACATCCAGTTCGTTGGCCAGCATTTGCCCCAACTCGACTTCGAAGCCAGTGAGTTTGCCGTCGTCCTTGAAATTGAAGGGCGGTGTATTAGCCTCGATAGCAATGCGCAGTTCGCCACGATCGAAGACATCGTCAATCAGTTCGGCATGAGCCAAAGGGCTCAAAAGGGGTAGCAGGCAGATCAGGCCAGGCAAAAAGCGCATGGTCACTCCTTTGAATTCATTATGGCGATGCTCTGATTCAGGCTCGCTTTGCTATGGTTGTCGAGGTCCTTCGACAACGAATGGCCGTGAAGTTGTCTCGGCCACGCGGATTTTACGGAAAAACTGGAGAAGAGAATGAAAACGTTTATGTCACGAGCTGCATTGGCTGGCCTATTGATGGGCGTTTCGGTGCTGGCCAGTGCTGCAACGCCGGCCCCCAAAGGCGCCGAAGTGTCCATCGTTTCTCCTGAAGATGGTGCGACTGTCCCGCAAACTTTCAAAATCAAATTCGCTGTGGAGAACGTTGCGTTGGCGCCAGCGGGCGATGCCACCAAGAATACCGGCCACCACCATTTGCTGGTCGATGCCAAGGATGTAGTTGCAGCAGGGGCAGTCATCCCCGCAGATGCCAATCACGTTCATTTTGGTAAGGCACAGACAGAAACCGAGCTGACGCTGACACCAGGCAAGCACACCTTGCAGTTGGAGTTGGGCGACATGAACCATATGGCCTTCGATCCACCAATCGTCTCCGAGAAGATCACCGTCAACGTTAAGTAACCTGCTCGGAATAAAGAACCGCGCCCATGAAAAAGGAGACCCCAAGGTCTCCTTTTTTTGTCACTCAAGTCGCTATCAGAACAACACGCGGCAACGAATGGTGCCGTTGATGTGCTGCAGCTTCTCTTGGGCAATTTCCGAGTAATCGGCGTCGACGTCGATGACCACGTAGCCGACTTTCTCGTTGGTCTGCAGGAACTGACCGGAAATGTTGATGCCGTTTTCGGCGAAGACCTTGTTGATCTCGCTCATCACACCCGGAATGTTCTCGTGGATGTGCAGCAGGCGGTGCTTGCCAGGGTGAGCCGGCAGGGCCACTTCCGGGAAGTTCACGGACGATACCGAGGTACCGTTGTCGCTGTACTTGACCAGTTTCTCTGCCACTTCCAGACCGATGTTGGCCTGCGCTTCAGCGGTGGAACCACCGATGTGCGGGGTCAGGATCACGTTGTCCAGGCCACGCAGCGGGCTTTCGAACTCTTCGTCGTTGGAGCGAGGCTCCACCGGGAACACGTCGATGGCCGCGCCGATCAGGTGTTTGTCCTTGATCGCGTCCGCCAGAGCTTGCAGTTCAACTACAGTGCCGCGAGCAGCGTTGATCAGAATGCCGCCCTTCTTGATAGCGCGGATTTCTTTCTCGCCGATCATCCACTGGGTCGCAGCGGTTTCCGGAACGTGCAGGGTGACGATGTCGGACATGCCCAGCAGCTCGGTCAGGCTGGCAACTTGCGTTGCGTTGCCCAATGGCAGCTTGGTCACGGTGTCGTAGAAGTACACCTGCATGCCCAGGCCTTCGGCCAGGACCGACAGTTGAGTGCCGATCGAGCCGTAACCGACGATACCCAGCTTCTTGCCGCGGATCTCGAAGGAGTTGGCCGCGCTCTTGATCCAGCCGCCACGGTGGCAGGAAGCGTTTTTCTCAGGAATGCCGCGCAGCAACAGGATCGCTTCGGCCAGCACCAGCTCGGCAACGGAGCGAGTGTTGGAGTACGGTGCGTTGAACACCGCGATGCCGCGTTCGCGAGCCGCGTTGAGGTCGACCTGGTTGGTGCCGATGCAGAAACAGCCGACAGCGACCAGTTTCTTCGCCTGATCGAAGATCTCTTCGGTCAGTTGAGTGCGCGAGCGAATGCCGATGAAGTGCGCATCAGCGATCTTTTCCTTCAGCTGGGCTTCCGGCAGAGAACCTGTGAGGTACTCGATGCTGGTGTAGCCCGCCGACTTGAGAACGTCGACAGCCGATTGGTGGACGCCTTCGAGAAGAAGGAACTTGATCTTGCTCTTATCGAGAGAAGTCTTGCTCATCTGCGTAAACCTGTATCCCGGAGAAAAATGGCAGGAAATAGCCAGCAGACGCTGACCCGGACGACAAGAGTGCCGTCGCCGCAGAACAGCCGTTGGGCACTATGCTGCGGGGTCGGTATGCTAGCATACGCACCCCGCTAAACACTCATTCCTGCGACGTGAAGCGTTCTCAGGATGACCATGAATTGTTCGAGAGTTCTGTCGATGACCAATCCTGCCCTGATTGATGAGCTGAAGACCCTGGTTGAGCCTGGCAAGGTGCTGACCGACGCCGACTCCCTGAATGCTTACGGCAAGGATTGGACCAAGCATTTCGCCCCGGCCCCGACGGCCATCGTGTTTCCCAAGACCACTGAACAGGTCCAGGCCATTGTGCGTTGGGCCAACGAACACAAGGTGGCGCTGGTCCCGTCCGGCGGTCGCACCGGTCTTTCCGCCGCTGCGGTGGCGGCCAATGGCGAAGTGGTTGTGTCGTTCGACTACATGAACCAGATTCTCGACGTGAACATGACTGACCGCACGGCTGTGTGCCAACCGGGCGTGGTGACCGAGCATTTGCAGAACGTCGCCGAAGAAAAAGGCCTGTACTACCCGGTGGACTTCGCTTCGGCAGGTTCGAGCCAGATTGGCGGCAATATCGGCACCAATGCCGGCGGGATCAAGGTGATTCGCTACGGCATGACCCGCAACTGGGTGGCGGGCATGAAAGTCGTCACCGGCAAGGGCGATCTGCTTGAGCTGAACCGCGATTTGATCAAGAACGCCACCGGCTACGACCTGCGTCAGCTGTTCATTGGCGCAGAAGGCACCCTCGGATTTGTGGTCGAAGCGACCATGCGCCTGGACCGTGCGCCGAAAAACCTTACCGCGATGGTCCTCGGCACCGCCGATTTCGACTCGATCATGCCGGTGCTGCACGCGTTCCAGAGCAAACTCGACCTGACCGCCTTCGAATTCTTCTCCGACAAAGCCCTGGCCAAGGTCATGGCCCGCGGCGACGTGCCAGCGGCGTTTGAAACCGATTGCCCGTTCTACGCGCTGCTGGAATTCGAAGCGACTACTGAAGAAGTGGCCAACCACGCTCTGGAAACCTTCGAACACTGCGTCGAGCAAGGCTGGGTGCTGGACGGCGTGATGAGCCAGAGCGAAACCCAGCTGCAGAACCTCTGGAAGCTGCGTGAATACATCTCCGAAACCATCTCCCACTGGACGCCGTACAAGAACGACATCTCGGTCACTGTGTCGAAAGTCCCGGCGTTCCTGAAGGAAATCGACGCGATCGTCGGCGAACACTACCCGGACTTCGAAATCGTCTGGTTCGGTCACATCGGCGACGGCAACCTGCACTTGAACATCCTCAAGCCGGAAAACCTGAGCAAGGACGAGTTCTTCGCCAAGTGCGCGACCGTCAACAAGTGGGTGTTCGAAACCGTCGAGAAGTACAACGGCTCGATTTCCGCAGAACACGGCGTGGGCATGACCAAGCGTGATTACTTGACCTACAGCCGCTCGCCGGTTGAGATCGAGTACATGAAAGCCGTCAAAGCGGTGTTCGACCCGAACGGCATCATGAACCCGGGCAAAATCTTCGCTGTTTGATTTTCGAATTTAAGCGCTACGAAACAGGAGTCGGTAATGAGCTATCAGCACCAGTACGTCGACGGTACGCGTATTCACTTCCCGCTGGGGAAGGTGGTATGCATCGGCCGCAACTACGCCGAACACGCCAAGGAACTGGACAACCCGGTGCCTACAGAGCCGCTGTTGTTCATCAAGCCGGGCAGTTGCGTGGTGCCGCTGGAAAGTAGTTTCAGCATTCCGACCGAGCGCGGTTCAGTGCATTACGAAGCGGAAATCGCGGTTTTGATCGGCAAGCCTTTGTCGACCAAACCGAGCCGTGAAGAAGTGCTGGATGCCATCTCCGGCTTCGCTCCGGCCCTGGACCTGACCCTGCGTGACAAACAGGCCGAGCTGAAATCCAAGGGCCTGCCGTGGGAAATCGCCAAGTCCTTCGACGGTGCGGCGGTGATTGCGCCATTCGTGTCCGGCAGCACCTTTGCCGACCTGACCGACATCGGCATCCGCCTGACCATCAATGGCGAAGTGCGCCAGGATGGCAACAGCAGCGCCATGCTCAACCCGATCGTGCCAATGATCCAGCACATGGCCGGCTGCTTCTCGCTGCAGGCCGGTGACGTGATCCTGACCGGCACGCCGGTGGGCGTCGGCCCGCTGAATGTCGGTGATGAACTGGTGATCGAACTGCCAGGCGCGAGCAGCTTCACCAGCAGCGTTCGCTAACCGAAACACGCAAAACCCTGTGGGAGCGGGCTTGCTCGCGAAAGCGGTGTGTCAGTCGACATATGAGTTGCCTGACACACCGCATTCGCGAGCAAGCCCGCTCCCACAGTGGTAAATGGCGACCTTGAGTTCTGCGCCTATACAGGGCAATCCCGCCATTTCCCGTTTTTTTCACATCTTGTCTGGATAATTCCGCGGATTCTGGCGTCTGAGCCGGTCCCAATTGTGCTATTACCCGTAGCCTGAATGTCTGGAACGCATCCTGAATGGCCACCCGACCGCTGCCCACTGTCAAAACTGCCCGCCGCTCGCGCTTTGTCATGCGTTGGTATTCCTGGCTTTTGCTGGTGGCCGCCGCCGCGTATGGCCTCGCGTTTGCGATGCACTGGGATGACCGTGGTGTGCTCTGGGTGCTGGAGCGTTTCGAAAGCCCGGCCGAGCGTCAGGAAAGTATCTGGCTGCCGGATTACCGCGCGGTGATCGACGCCAAACTGCTACCGGGCATGGAGAAGGACGAAGCGTCGGACCTGGCCTACGACCCGCAAACCAAAACCCTGTTTTCGGTCATGGGCAAAAACCCGTTTCTCGTTGAGCTGACCTTGCAGGGTGACGTCTTGCGCAAGATGCCGCTGGTGGGCTGGAGCAACCCGGAAGGCCTGACCGTGATGGGCAACGGTCTGCTGGCTATTGTCGATGAGCGTGAGCACATGCTCTCCATCGTCAAGGTCGATGCCGAGACTCGCGAACTGAACCGCGATAACTTCCCTAAATACGACCTCGGCCCTTCGAAAGATCAGAACAAGGCCTTCGAAGCCATCGTCTATGACCCGCGCAACCAACAACTCCTGCTGGGTGAGGAGCGCCCGCCGGCGCTGTTCAGCTGGAAAAGCGACGGCAGCCAGATCCTCAAGGGCGACAAGCAGAAACTCGCCAATGACGAACTGGACATCCGCAATCTGTCGGGGCTGGCCATCGACCCGCGCACTGGCCACACCCTCGCGTTGTCCGCCGATTCCCACTTGTTGCTGGAACTGGACGAGAAGGGCGAGCAGGTCAGTTTCATGACGTTGCTGGGTGGTTTCAATGGCCTGAAGAAGACCATCCCGCGTGCCGAAGGCGTGACCATGGACGACGCGGGCAACCTGTACATGGTGAGTGAACCGAACCTGTTCTACCGTTTCGAAAAGCAGAAATAGACGCCCCGAATCCAGCGGTTGTGGTCAAAGGCAACTGGCCATTAAGCTTGAATTCATACAGGCGTGATATTTTCATCCGCCTGTTTCTGTTTCCGAGCTCGCCTGAATGCGCCGACTTGCCCGTCCCAAACCCTTCATTCTTATCCTGACAGTGATTGCACTGATCGCGCTGGTTGCGGTCGGCCAATACATGCGTCTGTTCGAGCGCGCCTGGTTCAACCTGCACACCCTCTGGCAACCGCTAAGCAGCGAGTCCATCGGCCTGGATCAATACCGGGTGGAGATCGAGGCCCGGGTCATCGACGGGCTGAACGACGATGTTTCCGCGCTGACCTTCGATCCGGTGCGCAAAAGCCTGTTCACCGTCACCAACAAAAACTCTGAGCTGATCGAGCTGTCTCTGGACGGCCAGATTATTCGACGCATTGCGCTGGTCGGGTTTGGCGATCCGGAAGCCGTAGAATTCATCAGCGCCGACACGTACGTGATCACTGACGAGCGCGAGCAACGGCTGATCAAGATCCATCTGGAGAAGGACACAACGTTCCTCGACGCAGCGGATGCCGAGCAGATGACCCTTGGCGTGCACATGAGCAGCAATAAGGGCTTCGAAGGTCTGGCTTACGACTCGGTGGGCAAGCGCCTGTTTGTCGCCAAGGAGCGCGACCCGATGCTGATCTACGAAGTGCAGGGCTTCCCGCATTACAACCCGGAGAAGTCCTACGCGGTACACGTGGTCAACAACCCCAAGCGCGATGCCGGAATGTTCGTGCGAGACTTGTCGAGCCTGCAATACGACGAGCGCAGCGGCCATTTGCTGGCGCTGTCCGACGAGTCGCGGTTGATTCTGGAGCTGGATGTGGACGGGCGACCGCTGAGCACCATGTCATTGAGTAAAGGGCGTCAAGGGTTGCAAAAGACCGTGCCGCAAGCGGAAGGCATCGCCATGGATGACGACGGTACGATGTACCTGGTGAGCGAGCCGAACCTGTTCTACGTCTTCAAAAAACCACCGCAACCCTGACCAACACCCCAAAACCAATTGTAGGAGCGAAGCTTGCTCGCGAAGAGGCCCTGACAGTCGACATGATACGTTGAATGTCAGGGCCTCTTCGCGAGCAAGCTTCGCTCCTACGGGTGCGACGAACCATCAGGCCTTGAGGGTTTTCACGCCTTCGCTGGTGCCCAGCAGCAGCAAATCCGCCGGACGCGCCGCAAACAAGCCATTGGTGACCACGCCGACAATCGCGTTGATCTGCGTCTCCAGCTCCACCGGGTTGGTGATCTGCATGTTGAACACGTCGAGGATGATGTTGCCGTTGTCGGTCAGCACGCCTTCACGGTAGACCGGGTCGCCGCCGAGCTTTACCAACGCGCGAGCCACGTGACTGCGGGCCATCGGGATCACTTCGACCGGCAGCGGGAACGCGCCAAGTACCGGCACCAGTTTGCTGCCATCGGCGATGCAGATGAAGGTCTTGGCCACGGCCGCCACAATCTTCTCGCGGGTCAGGGCTGCGCCGCCGCCCTTGATCAGGTTCAGGTGCTCGTCGCTTTCATCGGCGCCGTCGACGTAGAACTCCAGGTCGCTGACGGTGTTCAGCTCATACACCGGAATGCCGTGGCCCTTGAGGCGGGCGGCGGTGGCTTCGGAACTGGCGACCGCGCCATCGAACGCGCCTTTGTGCTTGGCCAGGGCGTCGATGAAGCAGTTGGCGGTGGAGCCGGTGCCGACCCCGACGATGCTCTTGTCGTCGAGTTTCGGGAGGATGAAGTCGACGGCGGCCTGAGCCACTGCTTGTTTGAGTTGATCCTGGGTCATGCGGGCTCCGAGGTGCCGAAGGAGGGAACGAAAGGCCGGCATTATAGGCTTCGGGGCGGGGAAGGTCATTGCCCGATTGGCAGGCTGTGACCGTTACTTGTAGGAGCGAGCGGTGCGGCGATCCGACTTGCCCGCGAAGAGGCCGTTACATCCAACATAAATGTCGGCAGTTAGATCGCTTTCGCGGGCAAGCCTCGCTCCTACAGGTCCTGATGCCTTTTAGCGAGGCTAAAACCACCTGTTTAGTGTGGTCGTCTGCCCGAAAGCCGGGTTAGACTCCTTGACCCTGCCCAACCCGCTCAGTGATGCTTTCCGATGCTCGAACAGTACGTCAAAAAGATCCTCACCTCGCGCGTTTATGACGTTGCCGTAGAAACCCCATTGCAGACTGCCCGCCAGCTCTCCGAGCGGCTGGGCAACTCTATTTGGCTCAAGCGCGAAGACTTGCAGCCGGTGTTCTCGTTCAAGATTCGCGGCGCCTACAACAAACTGACCCAGCTGAGCGATGAAGAACGCGCTCGCGGCGTGGTCACCGCATCGGCGGGCAACCACGCGCAGGGCCTGGCCCTGGCGGCGAAAGTATTGGGTGTCAAAGCCACCATCGTGATGCCCAAGACCACCCCGGAAATCAAAGTCGAAGGTGTGCGTTCGCGCGGCGGCAAAGTGGTGCTGCACGGCGATTCGTTCCCGGAAGCCCTGGCCTACTCGCTGAAACTGGTCGACGAAAAAGGCTACGTCTACATTCACCCCTACGACGATCCCCACACCATTGCCGGGCAGGGCACGGTGGCCATGGAGATCCTGCGCCAGCACCCTGGGCGTCTGGATGCGATCTTCGTCCCGGTGGGCGGCGGCGGGCTGATCGCCGGGATCGCGGCGTACGTGAAATACCTGCGCCCGGAGATCAAAATCATCGGCGTCGAGCCGGACGATTCCAACTGCCTGCAAGCGGCCATGGCGGCCGGCGAGCGCGTGGTGCTGCCGACCGTGGGCCTTTTCGCCGACGGCGTGGCGGTGGCGCAGATCGGTCAGCACACTTTCGAGATCTGCAAAGACTACGTCGATGACGTCATCACCGTCAGCACTGACGAAATCTGCGCGGCGATCAAGGACATCTACGACGATACCCGCTCGATCACTGAGCCTGCCGGCGCCCTGGGCGTGGCCGGGATCAAGAAATACGTCGAACAGAATGGCGTCACCGGGCACACCTTTGTGGCCATCGACTCCGGCGCCAACGTCAACTTCGATCGCCTGCGCCATGTCGCCGAGCGCGCCGAACTGGGCGAAGGTCGCGAGGCCATCATCGCTGTGACCATCCCCGAGAAACCGGGCAGCTTCAAGGCCTTCTGCGAAGCCATCGGCAAGCGCCAGATCACCGAATTCAACTACCGGTACAACACCGGCAGCGAAGCGCACATTTTCGTGGGCGTGCAGACGCATCCGGAAACCGACCCGCGCAGTGCGCTGATTGCCAGCCTCGGCGAGCAGGGCTTCCCGGTGCTGGACCTGACCGACAACGAACTGGCCAAGTTGCACATTCGCCACATGGTGGGCGGTCGTGCGGCCCACGTGGTCGATGAAGTGATTCTGCGCTTTGAATTTCCGGAGCGTCCGGGCGCGCTGTTCAACTTCCTCAACAAGCTCGGCGGTCGCTGGAATATCTCGATGTTCCACTACCGCAACCACGGCGCGGCGGATGGTCGCGTGGTCGCGGGGCTGCAAGTGCCCCATGACGAACGTCATCTGGTGCCGGCTGCGCTGGAAGAAATTGGATACCCGTACTGGGACGAAAGCGATAACCCGGCCTATCAGCTGTTTCTTGGCTGAGCGGCTACGCTGTTGGGCACGCTATAAGGAAATCGAACAATGGAAACGTTAACCGCCCTGAAAGTGGCTCACATCGTGGCAACCGTGCTGCTGTTGATCAGCGCGTTGGGTCTGGCGATCTGGGTCTGGCGTACGCGTCGTAACGGTGATGCGACGGCTCACACGCGCACGTTGCAACGGCCACGAGTGTTTATCTGGCTGGTGATGGGGCTGGCGCTGCTGAGCATGCCGTTCACTGGCTGGTGGATGGTGCATCTGGTGGGCTGGCCGTTGGGGCAGACCTGGTTGCTGGCGTCGAGTGTGCTTTACACCGTGGCGGCGCTGGGATGGTTCTGGTTGTTGGTGCGGCTTAACAAGCTGCGCACTGCACCGGGAGGCAGCGGCAAGTTCACCTTTGCCCTCGCACTGTTCAGCTTCGTCTGTTTTATCGCCATTGCCGGGTTGATGGGCGCCAAGCCGGTTTAAGGCTACAGACCGAGTCGATCCCTTCGCGGGCAAGCCTCGCTCCTACAGGATTTGTGTTGGTCGCCGGAATTGGACACGACGCGTAATCTGTAGGAGCGAGGCTTGCCCGCGAAGGCGATTTCAATCGCGCAACGACATCACCGGCCAGCCACGCTTCTCGGCTTCAGCGCGCAAATTCGGATCAGGGTCGACCGCCACAGCGTGAGTCACCTGCTCAAGCAGTGGCAAATCATTCATCGAGTCGCTGTAGAAGTAACTGTCTTCCAGCGAATGCCCGGTCTCTTCCAGCCAACGATTCAACCGCGTGACCTTGCCTTCACGGAAGCAAGGAACATCGGTGCTGCGCCCGGTATAACGGCCATCGACCATCTCGCATTCAGTGGCGATCAAGGTTTCAACGCCCAAACGCTCGGCAATCGGCCCGGTCACAAAACGGTTGGTGGCCGTGATGATCACCAGTTTGTCACCAGCCTCGCGGTGCTTGGCCAACAATTCAATAGCCTTGGGCAGCACAATCGGCTCGATGCAATCGCGCATGTAATCCAGGTGCCATTGATCCAGCGTGGCCATCTCGGTGCGGCCGAGGACTTCCAGGCAGAAGTTCAGGTAGGCATCGTTATCGAGCTTGCCGGCCAGGTAGTCCTGATAGAACTCGTCGTTGCGTGCCTTGTAGGCGACAGCGTCGAGGAAGCCGCGTTCGCACAGGTAATCGCCCCAGGCGTGGTCACTGTCGCCGCCCAAAAGCGTGTTGTCCAAGTCGAATAAAGCCAGCCGCATTGCAGTTACTCGCTGAAAAGTCTGTAGAAAGGCGTCCAGAATACGGACTTTTCACAAGAGTGCACATAAGGTAGGTCGGCTCGTTGCTGCCTTCACAACCTTTGTGGAACAATGCGGCGACATGCGTTTGCGAGGTTGTTGCCGTGATCGACCCCGATGGTTTCCGCCCCAATGTCGGGATCATTCTCACGAATGATGCCGGACAGGTGCTATGGGCTCGCCGTATCAATCAAGATGCCTGGCAGTTTCCACAGGGCGGGATCAACCCCCAGGAGACGCCGGAAGACGCCTTGTATCGCGAGTTGAACGAAGAAGTGGGTCTTGAGCGCGAAGATGTTGAAATTCTCGCCTGCACCCGGGGCTGGTTGCGCTATCGTTTGCCGCAACGTCTGGTCAGGACGCACAGCCAACCGCTGTGCATCGGCCAGAAACAGAAATGGTTTCTCCTGCGCCTGATCTCCAACGAGCAGCGGGTGCGGATGGATTTGACCGGTAAACCGGAGTTCGATGGCTGGCGCTGGGTCAGTTATTGGTATCCGTTGGGCCAGGTGGTGACATTCAAGCGCGAGGTGTATCGACGCGCTCTCAAAGAGCTTGCCCCGCGCCTTTTAACGCGCGACTGACGACGGAGTTCGACCCCGAGCCATGCTCAATACGCTGCGCAAGATCGTCCAGGAAGTTAACTCCGCCAAGGATCTCAAGGCGGCGTTGGGGATTATTGTGTTGCGCGTCAAAGAGGCCATGGGCAGCCAGGTCTGCTCGGTCTACCTGCTTGACCCTGAGACCAACCGCTTCGTGTTGATGGCTACCGAGGGCTTGAACAAGCGCTCGATCGGCAAAGTCAGCATGGCACCCAACGAAGGCCTGGTCGGCCTGGTCGGCACGCGTGAAGAACCCCTGAACCTCGAAAACGCCGCGGATCACCCGCGCTACCGTTACTTCGCCGAGACCGGTGAAGAGCGCTACGCCTCTTTCCTCGGGGCGCCGATTATTCACCACCGTCGCGTCGTCGGCGTGTTGGTTATTCAGCAAAAAGAACGCCGCCAGTTCGATGAAGGTGAAGAAGCCTTCCTCGTGACCATGAGCGCACAGCTCGCCGGTGTAATCGCCCACGCCGAAGCCACCGGTTCGATCCGTGGCCTTGGCCGTCAGGGCAAAGGCATTCAGGAAGCCAAGTTCGTCGGCGTACCGGGTTCGCCAGGTGCGGCGGTGGGTACGGCGGTGGTCATGCTGCCGCCGGCCGATCTGGACGTGGTGCCCGACAAGACCATCACCGACATCGAAGCAGAGCTCGGCCTGTTCAAGACCGCCATCGAAGGCGTGCGCGCCGACATGCGCGCCTTGTCCGCCAAATTGGCCTCGCAGCTGCGCCCCGAAGAGCGGGCCTTGTTCGACGTCTACCTGATGATGCTCGCCGACGAGGCGCTGGGCAGCGAAGTGACCACGGTGATCAAGACCGGTCAGTGGGCCCAGGGCGCGTTGCGCCAGGTGGTCACTGAGCACGTCAACCGGTTCGAGTTGATGGACGACGCCTACCTGCGTGAGCGCGCCTCGGACGTCAAGGACCTTGGCCGCCGTTTGCTCGCCTACTTGCAGGAAGAGCGCCAGCAGAATCTGGTCTACCCGGAAAAAACCATTCTGGTCAGCGAAGAGCTGACGCCGGCGATGCTCGGCGAGGTCCCGGAAGGCACGCTGGTCGGCCTGGTCTCGGTTCTCGGCTCGGGTAACTCCCACGTCGCGATCCTCGCTCGGGCGATGGGCATCCCGACGGTGATGGGCCTGGTCGACCTGCCCTATGCCAAAGTCGACGGCATCGAATTGATCGTCGATGGCAATCGCGGTGAGGTCTACACCAACCCCAGCGACGTGCTGCGCAAGCAGTTTGCCGAGGTGGTGGAAGAAGAGAAACAACTGGCGCTCGGTCTTGATACCCTGCGCGACCTGCCGTGCGTGACCCTCGATGGTCACCGCATGCCGCTGTGGGTCAACACCGGCCTGCTGGCGGACGTTGCGCGAGCGCAGAAGCGTGGCGCCGAAGGCGTCGGTCTGTACCGCACCGAAGTGCCGTTCATGATCAACCAAAGGTTTCCGAGCGAAAAGGAGCAGTTGGCGATCTACCGCGAGCAACTCGCCGCGTTCCATCCGCAACCGGTGACCATGCGCAGCCTGGACATCGGCGGCGACAAGTCGCTGTCGTACTTCCCGATCAAGGAAGACAACCCGTTCCTCGGCTGGCGCGGCATTCGCGTCACCCTCGACCACCCGGAAATCTTCCTGGTGCAGACCCGCGCCATGCTCAAGGCCAGCGAAGGCCTGAACAACCTGCGGATTCTGCTGCCGATGATCTCCGGCACTCACGAACTCGAAGAAGCCCTGCACCTGATTCACCGGGCCTGGGGCGAAGTCCGCGACGAAGGCACCGACGTGCCGATGCCGCCGATTGGCGTGATGATCGAAATTCCGGCGGCTGTTTATCAGACCAAGGAACTGGCGCGGCAAGTGGATTTCCTGTCGGTCGGCTCCAACGACCTGACCCAGTACCTGCTGGCGGTGGACCGAAACAACCCGCGTGTAGCCGACCTTTACGACTACCTGCACCCGGCAGTGCTGCAAGCGTTGCAGAACGTGGTGCGTGATGCCCACGCCGAAGGCAAGCCTGTGAGTATCTGCGGCGAAATGGCTGGTGATCCGGCGGCGGCAGTGTTGTTGATGGCGATGGGCTTCGACAGCCTGTCGATGAACGCCACCAACCTGCCGAAAGTGAAGTGGATGCTGCGTCAGATCAACCTGAGCAAGGCCAGGGAATTGCTGGCCGAACTGATGACCATCGACAACCCGCAAGTTATCCACAGCTCACTGCAACTGGCGCTGAAGAACCTTGGGTTGGCGAAGATGGTCAATCCGGCTGCGGTCAAAGCCCTCTAAAAGGCTGATGGCACCTTCGCGGGCAAGTCGGATCGCCGCACCGCTCGCTCCTACAGGATTTACGCGATCTCTGTAGGAGCGAGCGTGCGGCGATCCGACTTGCCCGCGAAGGCGTCCTCGAATACGCCGCAAATCTAAACCCTGACCTCCACTTCCCCCAAATGCCCGCCGTACGGCCCAAAACTCCGCTCAACCATCACCCGCGTCCCATCCGCCTGAACAATCAACGCCGTACTCGCCCGCGTCCCGTACGTGGGGCTGGCAATAAACACACTCGACAACAACGTCTCGGTCGCCAACCCCACCCCGGTATCCGGCAGCTCGGCAAACGGCGCTGTCTGCGGGTCGTTCAGCAAAGCCAAAAACGCCTGCGGCTGCGGATCCTCCAACACTTCCTCTAACGCCGCCCGCGCCTTGAGCAGTTTCGGCCACGGGGTGTCCAGCCCTGCGTTCGACAACCCGTAAACCCCGGGTGGCAGCATCACCGCCTCAGACGCCCGCGAATTGAAGTGCCACAGTTCGTTGGCATTACCTATCAGCAGGTTAAACCCGGCATATTCCAGCGATCGTCGGACAACGTCGCTTAAGTAATCATCAATTGGCATGTTGCCCAAGAGAAAACCCGCCACCAGCTCACCTCGCGATTTTCGTGACGGCGGCTGATGCGGATCACGGATATTGGTCAGCGCAGCGAAGCGCCCATTGGCCCCGATACCGAGCCAAGTGCCGCGGGCTTCCAGGTCGCGACCGGCATAGACCTGAGGCGCTTCGGGCCATTGCGCCAAGGGCAGGCTGGGCCGGGCATAGAATTCGTCGCGGTTTGCCGCGACGATCAGCGGCTGGGCGTGGCCCGGTCGCCAGGAGAAAACAATCAGGCACATAAGGTGGTCCTTGTGTGTTTTTTGCTCACTCTACGCAGACATCATGCTTCTATCCATCGCCATCCAGTGGAGCCTTGCACCCCGCATCCGTTACTATGCCGGTGCTTTTTTTGAGCAGCGTATAAGGAAGGCCATGGAATTTCTGCTCTATCTGGCGCTGGGCGCCTGCGCAGGCGTGCTGGCCGGGCTGTTCGGGGTTGGCGGCGGGATCATCATCGTCCCGGTGCTGGTGTTCAGTTTCACCTTGCAGGGCTTCGACGCCTCGATCCTGACCCACTTGGCGGTCGGCACGTCCCTGGCGACGATCATCTTTACGTCAGTCAATGCGATTCGCGAACATCACCGTCGCGGCGCGGTGCGTTGGCCAATTTTCGTCTGGATGACGGTAGGTATTCTGATGGGCGCCGGTTTCGGTGCGCTGACGGCCGAAGCCATCTCCGGCCCGAACCTGCAGAAAATCATCGGTGTGTTTGCATTGATCATCGCCGTGCAACTGGCGCTGGACGTCAAACCCAAGGCCAGCCGAACGGTGCCCGGCAAACTCGGTCTCACCGTGGCCGGCAGTGTGATTGGCTGGGCCTCGGCGATTTTCGGCATTGGCGGCGGCTCGTTGACCGTGCCGTTCCTGACCTGGCGCAGCGTGCCGATGCAGCAAGCCGTGGCGACGTCATCGGCCTGCGGTCTGCCGATCGCTCTGGCCAGTGCATTAAGTTTCATGATTCTGGGCTGGCACGATCCCTTGCTGCCGGCCCATAGTCTCGGTTTTATTTATTTGCCGGCGCTGCTGGGGATTGCCCTGACCAGCATGTTTTTCGCCCGCATCGGCGCTCGATTGGCTCACAGGCTGTCGCCGAAGTTGCTGAAAAGGCTGTTTGCCGCTTTGCTGTTCTGCGTAGGCCTGAGCTTCCTGCTCTAGCTCGCAATGCTGGCTTAATCCTGAGGTGGCAGCGTCGCCCGGGAATTCTGGTTTCAACTTAAAAAGGAGTCGCAATGCTGCCTTACCCGCAGATCGACCCGGTGGCTCTGGCCATCGGTCCGCTGAAAATCCACTGGTACGGTCTGATGTACCTGATCGGCATCGGCGGCGCCTGGCTGTTGGCATCGCGCCGACTCAACCGCTTCGACCCGACCTGGACCAAGGAGAAACTCTCCGACATGGTCTTCTGGATGTCGATGGGCGTTATCGTCGGCGGACGCCTGGGCTACGTGCTGTTCTACGATCTGAATGCTTATCTGGCCAACCCGACGCTGATTTTCGAGGTCTGGAAGGGCGGCATGTCGTTCCACGGCGGCTTTATCGGCGTGATGCTGGCAGCGTTGTGGTTCGGTAAAAAGAACGGCAAGTCGTTCTTCCAGCTGATGGACTTCGTCGCACCGATGGTGCCGATCGGCCTGGGTGCCGGGCGCATCGGCAACTTCATCAACGCCGAGTTGTGGGGCAAGGCGACCGACGTGCCGTGGGCGATGATTTTCCCGACCGATCCGGCGCAATTGGCGCGCCACCCGTCGCAGCTGTATCAGTTCGCGCTCGAAGGCGTGGCGCTGTTCGCCATTCTCTGGCTGTTCTCGCGCAAGCCGCGACCGACCATGGCGGTGTCCGGGATGTTCGCGCTGTTCTACGGCATCTTCCGTTTTATTGTGGAATTCGTTCGTGTACCGGACGCGCAACTGGGCTATCTGGCCTGGAACTGGCTGACCATGGGCCAGGTACTTTGCATACCGATGATCGTCGGCGGGCTGTTCCTGATCTGGCTGGCGTATCACCGCGCCCCGGCAACTCCGGCGGCCGCTGTATAAATTCGAACCCCGGGGTGACGACCCCGGGTTCAAGGACACAGGTAACTCATGAAGCAATATCTCGAACTGGTCGCCCACGTCATCAAGAACGGCACCAAACAGGCCAACCGCACCGGCGTGAACACCATCAGCTTTCCGGGCGCGATGCTGCGTTATGACCTGAAAGAAGGTTTTCCGGCGATCACCACGCGCAAGATGGCCTTCAAATCAGCCATCGGCGAGATGTGTGGTTTTTTGCGTGGCGTGAACAACGCCGCGGAGTTCCGCGCGCTGGGCTGCAAGGTCTGGGACCAGAACGCCAACGAAAACGCGCAGTGGCTGGCCAACCCGTTCCGTCAGGGTGAAGACGACCTCGGTGAGATCTACGGCGTGCAATGGCGCAAATGGCCGGCGTACAAGCAGATTCCGGTCAGCAATAAAGCCGCCATCGAACAGACCCTGAGCCAGGGTTATCGTCAGATCGCCGAAGGCGAAGAAGATGGTCGGGCTTACGTCGTTCTGTACAAGGCGATCGACCAGATCCGCCAGTGCGTCGATACCATCATCAAGGACCCGGGCAGCCGCCGCATCCTGTTCCACGGCTGGAACGTCGCCCAGCTCGATGAAATGGCCCTGCCGCCGTGCCATCTGCTGTACCAGTTCCACCCGAATGTAGAGACCAAGGAAATCTCCCTGACCCTCTACATCCGCTCCAACGACCTGGGCCTGGGCACACCGTTCAACCTCACCGAAGGCGCTGCGCTGCTGAGCCTGATCGGGCGCCTGACCGGCTACACGCCGCGTTGGTTCACCTATTTCATCGGCGACGCCCACGTCTACGAAAACCATTTGGACATGCTGAACGAACAGCTCAAACGCGAGCCGTTCCCGATGCCGAAACTGGTGATCAGCGACCGCGTGCCAGAGTTTGCCAAGACCGGTGAGTATCAGCCGGAGTGGCTGGAGTTGATCGAGCCGAGTGATTTCTCGCTGGAAGGTTACGAACACCACGCCCCAATGACCGCGCCGATGGCGGTTTAAGCCATAACACCAACCAAATGTGGGAGCGGGCTTGCTCGCGAAGAGGGAGTGTCAGTCGACAGAGATGTTGTCTGACACACCGCATTCGCGAGCAAGCCCGCTCCCACATTTGGTTATGAGGTGTTCCTAGTGGCCGTGACTGCGGCCGACATGAGAATGCTCCACCTCCGTCGCCACAACCCCGCCACTCACTTCCAGTCGCTGCAAAATCCCGCATTGATCAATATCCGGTCCTTCGCTGCAGCGTTGGCGCAGGTCGAGCAGTTGCGTCTGCAACGCCAGCAACCCGTCAATCCGCGCCTTCACGTGATAAATGTGCTCGTCGATCAACGCATTCACGCTTTCACACTGATCCTGCGGACTGTCGCGCAAGGCCAGCAGGCTGCGAATCTCCTCCAAGGTCATGTCGAGGGTGCGGCAATTGCGGATGAAGGTCAGGCGCTCGGCGTGGGCCTGGGTGTAGACGCGGTAGTTGCCGTCGCTGCGGGCCGGCTCCGGCAGCAGGTTTTCGCGCTCGTAGTAGCGGATGGTTTCCACGGCGCAGTCGGTGAGTTTCGCCAGTTCTCCGATCTTCATGACGGCAATCTCCAAATAGGTGCTTGACCCTATAGTGGCTACAGGGTCTTTACTTGGCAACAGGCACCTTCATGGACGTAACCCGATGAGCGATTCCCTTCACACCCATAAACCCGAGGCTGATCACGATCACGATCACGATCACAGCCACAAGCTGCAGCCTGTGCAGAAACATGACCACGGCGGGCACGGGGACTCTTGCTGTTCATCCAAAGCGGCAGCACCTTCGCTGATCAAGTTGAGCGACAAGCCGACCGACGGCGCACGGCTGAGCAGCTTCCGCATCGACGCCATGGATTGCCCGACGGAGCAGACGCTGATCCAGAACAAACTGGGCAAGCTTGCGGGTGTGCAGCAACTGGAATTCAACCTGATCAATCGGGTACTGGGCGTGACCCATGACCTGCCAAGCACTGCGCCGATTATCGAGGCGATCAAGTCGCTGGGCATGGTGGCCGAACCGATGGAGCAGGGCGAAGAAGCGCCCGCGCCAATTCCCGAGAAAAAGCACTGGTGGCCCCTGGCGCTGTCCGGCGTGGGTGCGCTGGCTGCAGAAGTTATCCACTTCACCAACGCCGCACCGATGTGGGTGGTGGCAATCATCGCGCTGATTTCGATCCTCAGTGGCGGCCTCACCACTTACAAGAAAGGCTGGATCGCGCTCAAGAACCTCAACCTGAATATCAATGCGCTGATGAGCATCGCGGTGACTGGCGCGATCCTGATCGGCCAATGGCCGGAAGCGGCGATGGTGATGTTCCTGTTCACCGTGGCCGAGTTGATCGAAGCCAAGTCGCTGGACCGGGCGCGCAACGCCATTGGCGGCTTGATGCAGATGACTCCGGAGCGGGCCACGGTGCAGCAAGCTGGCGGCAGTTGGGTCGAGCAAGACGTCAAAACCATTGAGCTCGGTGCGCGCGTGCGGGTTCGTCCCGGCGAGCGGATTGGCCTGGACGGCGAAGTGGTGTCGGGCAGTTCGACCATCGATCAGGCGCCGATCACCGGCGAAAGCCTGCCGATCGAGAAGACGGTGGGCGATAAGGTCTTCGCCGGCACCATCAACCAGGCGGGCTCGCTGGAATACACCGTAACCGCCGCGGCGAATAACTCGACCCTGGCGCGGATCATCCACGCCGTGGAACAGGCCCAAGGCGCACGGGCGCCGACCCAGCGCTTCGTCGATCAATTCTCGAAAATCTATACCCCGGCAGTGTTCATCTTTGCCCTGGCGGTGGCAGTGATTCCACCGTTGTTCATGGGAGCGCTGTGGTTCGACTGGATTTACCGGGCGCTGGTGTTGCTGGTGGTCGCCTGCCCATGTGCGCTAGTGATTTCCACCCCGGTGACCATCGTCAGCGGCCTTGCAGCGGCGGCGCGCAAAGGCATCCTGGTCAAGGGCGGTGTTTATCTGGAGGGCGGTTACAAGCTCGATTACCTGGCCCTGGACAAGACCGGCACCATTACTCACGGCAAACCGGTGCAGACCGATTATTTGTCGCTTGATCCAATCGCTGACGCAACCGCCCCGGCGATTGCAGCGGCGTTGGCCGGTCGCTCGGATCACCCGGTGTCGCTGGCCATCGCCAACGCGGCTGTGGATAAACAATTGGCGCCACTCATTGTGGATAACTTCGAAGCCTTGGCCGGTCGCGGTGTCCGCGGTGAAATCAACGGTCAGGTTTACCATTTGGGCAACCACCGCTTGGTGGAAGAGCTGAATCTTTGTTCGCCCGAGCTGGAAGAACAACTGTTTGCACTGGAAAAACAGGGCAAGTCCGTAGTGTTGTTGCTCGACGCGTCCGGCCCACTGGCGCTGTTCGCCGTGGCGGATACGGTCAAAGAGTCCAGCCGCGAAGCGATCCAGCAACTGCACGATCTGGGCGTCAAAACCCTGATGCTGACCGGCGACAATATCCACACCGCTCAGGCGATTGCCGTGCAAGTCGGCATCGACGAGGCCAAGGGCGATCTTCTGCCGACTGACAAGCTGCAAGCCATCGAAGCCCTTTATGCACAGGGCCATAACGTCGGCATGGTCGGCGACGGCATCAATGATGCGCCGGCGCTGGCCCGGGCCGAGATCGGTTTTGCCATGGCCGCAGCCGGCACCGATACCGCCATCGAGACCGCCGATGTCGCCCTGATGGACGACGATCTGCGCAAGATCCCTGCGTTCATCCGCCTGTCGCGGCAGACCTCGATTATCCTCAAACAGAACATCGCCCTCGCTTTGGTCATCAAGGCGATCTTTCTTGGGGTAACCTTTGCCGGGATCGCCACCATGTGGATGGCGGTGTTCGCCGACATGGGCGTGAGCCTGTTGGTGGTGTTCAACGGTTTGCGTCTGCTGCGCAAATAAGCGATGAGGAAAGGGTGTGCTGAGTGCCGAGCTGAAGGCGTTTTACATGGTTGCCCGCTTGGGCAGCATTACCCTGGCGGCGAAAAAGCTCGGCCTGAGCCAGCCCACGGTGACCACGCAAATCCGCAACCTGGAAAGTCAGTACTCGGTTGAACTGTTCTACCGTGGCGGCCGCCGCCTCAGCGTCAGCGATGAAGGCGCGCGGTTGCTGCCGATGGTCAAGGCGTTGTTGCAGCAGGAAGCGGACATCGAGTTTTTCCTGCGCAACAGCGGTCAGGTCCAGGGCACGCTGCGCATCGCCGCCACGGCGCCGTATTACATCCTCGATCTGGTGAAGACCTTCCGCGAGCGCCTGCCGCAGGTGGAGGTGTCGGTGGAGATCGGCAACTCCCAGCAGGTGCTGGAGGCGCTGGAGGATTATCGGGTCGACGTCGCCGCTTCCTCACAATTGCTCGACGATGCGCGACTGATTCGTCGGGTGCTCGGCAGCGATCCGCTGGTGTTGGCAGTGCATTGCAATCATCCGCTGGCGGTCCACGACCATGTGCCGCTCAGTGCGTTGGCCGGGCATACCTTGTTGATGCGCGAGTCGGGCTCTACGACTCGGCGATTGACCGAAGAGTTGCTGGCCAGCGCCGGGGTGAGTTTCGGGCCGCTGCTGGAGATCGGCAGCCGTGAATCGATTCGTGAGGCGGTGCTGCGCAACATCGGCATCAGCATCATCGCCCGGCAGGAAGTGCCGCATGATCCGCAACTGCGCGTGCTGACGATTGAGAATGCGCCGCAGATTCCCGAGTATTTGTACTGCCTCAAGGAACGCAAAGGCGCGCGGCTGCCGGCGGCGTTTCTGGGGTTGGCGCAGGAAATGGCCCCGGCCTAAAAGTTGTGGTGACTGGTCTGGCCTCTTCGCGGGCAAGCCTCGCTCCTACAGGGGAATGCGATCGACCTGTAGGAGCGAGGCTTGCCCGCGAAGGCGTCGGGTCAGGCAGCGCAAGACTTGAACTCTTGAACCCAAATCCCTGAATACCACTATCAGCCGTTTTTGCCTCACTGCCACATGACCGACGCATTACAAATCTAGGATGGCTCTCATCTGCTTGATGAGGCCCGTCCATGAACCACTCGATCGCAACTGCCCTGACCAACCCCGGCGCCCCGATGAAAGTGCGCGGCGTGCAGAAACGCTTTGGCGCCTTCACCGCGCTGGACAACGTATCTCTCGACGTCGCCGCCGGTGAACTGGTGTGCCTGCTGGGCCCGTCGGGCTGTGGCAAGACCACCTTGCTGCGCTGCATCGCCGGTCTGGAGAAACAAGACAGCGGCGAGTTGTACCTCGGCGATCGCGACGTTTCCCACCTGGCACCCCAGGCTCGGGACTACGGCATTCTGTTTCAGTCCTACGCGCTGTTCCCCAATCTCACCGTCGAAGCGAACATCGCCTACGGCCTCGCGGGCAGTGGTCGCGAAGAAGTGCGCCAGCGCGTCGGTCAGATGCTGGAACTGGTCGGCCTGATCGGCAGTGAGAAAAAATACCCCGGCCAATTGTCTGGCGGCCAACAGCAGCGTGTCGCGCTGGCTCGGGCATTGGCGCCGGCACCTTCGTTGCTGCTGCTCGACGAACCGATGTCGGCCCTCGACGCCCGGGTCCGCGAGCATCTGTGCACCGAACTGCGCCAACTGCAGCGCAACCTTGGCGTCACCACCCTGATGGTCACCCACAATCAGGACGAAGCCATGCTGATGGCCGACCGCATCGCCGTGATGAACAATGGCAAGGTTGAGCAGTACGCCACGCCGCAGGAAATCTACGACCGTCCGGCAACGCCGTTTGTGGCGGAGTTCGTCGGCCAAGGCAATTGGCTGCCGTTCCGCCGCAGCAGCGACAGCCACGCTCAGGTCGGCGGGATGAGCATGCGACTGGCGGATGGCAGCGCTAAAACGACGTCGGGCCGCCTGTTCTGTCGCCCCGAAGCGATCAACGTCAACCCGCCTGTGCATGAAGAAAATCTGTTCCCGGCGAAGGTTCGTGAAATCACCTTCCTCGGCAACCGCTGCCGCATGAGCTTCGAACTCGATCAACTGCCAGGCCATGCATTGCTGGCGGAACTCGCGCCGGAAGCCATGCCGCGCCTCGGAGCCCAGCAGATCATGGTCGCCTTGCCACCGCGCAGCCTGCAGGTGTTTGCCTGATGAGCGCGAACATCGCGCTGCCGATACCGCACAAGCAGGTTCGGCAGACCTCCCGTGCCGAGATCGGCGACCGGGTGTTCGTGGTCGGTGGCAAAGTCCTTTTACTGGTGCTGCTCGGCATCGCGGTGTTGATGCCGTTGCTGGCGATCTTCTGGCGTGGTTTCAGTTCCGAAGCCGGGCAGGGTGGTGGCCTGGCCGCTGCACGAGAGCTGGTGACCAGTGCGAACTTCCACTGGCTGCTCGGCAATAGCCTGAAAGTTTCCCTCAGCGTTGCGGCGATTGTCGTTCCGCTGGCTTACCTGTTTGCCTACGCGCTGCAACGCACCTTGATTCCGGGCAAAGGCATCTGGCGTGGGATGTCACTGTTGCCACTGATGGCGCCGTCGATGTTGCCGGGTATTGCGCTGGTTTATCTGTTCGGCAATCAGGGCATGTTGCGCGGTTTGCTCTCGGACAATATCTACGGCTTCTGGGGCATTGTTCTGGGCGAGGTCATCTACACCTTCCCACACGCTTTGATGATTCTGCTGTCGGCGTTGTCGCTGGCGGATGCGCGACTCTTCGATGCGGCCTCCAGCATGGGCGCCAGTCCGGCGAAAGCTTTCCGTAGCATCACCTGGCCGGCGACGCGTCAGGCTGTGTTCGCGGCGTTCTGTCTGGTGTTCACCCTGACCATCACTGACTTCGGTGTGCCTGTGGTGGTCGGTGGCGATTATCAAGTACTGGCGCTGGAAGCCTACAAAGCAGTGGTCGGTCAGCAACAATTCGGCCGCGGCGCATTGATCGGCATGGTGCTGTTGCTGCCGGCACTGTTCAGTTTTGCGGTCGATGCCTGGTTGCGTCGGCGTCATGGCGATTCCATGAGTGGCCGGGCTCAGGTGTTTCAACCGGCGCCGTCGAAGCTGCGTGATGGCTGCTACCTGGCGATCGTGTTGCTGATCTGCGCGGTGTTGCTGCTGGTGTTCGGCATGGCGGTGTACTCGTCGCTGGTGAAATTCTGGCCGTACAACCTGTCGCTGTCGCTCAACCATTATCAGTTCAACGACACGGCGGGCGGTGGCTGGCTGGCCTACGGCAACAGCGTGAAGATGGCCCTGTGCACGGCGTTGATCGGCAGCGTGCTGATCTTCACCGGCGCCTACCTGATGGAAAAAACCAAGGGTCAGCGCGGGTTGAATCTGACCCTGCGCATGCTCAGTTTCGTACCGATGGCGGTGCCGGGTCTGGTGCTGGGCCTGGGTTACGTCTTCTTCTTCAACCTCACCGGCAACCCGCTGCATGTGCTCTACGGCACCATGACCCTGCTGGTGGTCTGCACCATTGCTCACTATTTGACCACCGCGCAAATGACCGCCACCACCGCGCTGCGCCAACTCGATGCGGAGTTCGAAGCCGCCGCGCTGTCGCTCAAGGCGCCGCTGTATCGGCACTACCTGCGCGTCACCGTGCCGATCTGCCTGCCGGCATTGCTGGACATCGTGCGCTACCTGTTCGTCTCGGCCATGACCACCGTTTCGGCGGCGATCTTTCTTTACAGCCCGGACACCATCCTCGCGGCGGTGGCGGTGTTGAACATGGACGACGCCGGCAATGTCGGCGGCGCGGCGGCGATGTCGACCCTGATTCTGTTCACCTCGGCGGGCGTGTCCCTGCTGCTGGCCTGGGCCTCGCGCGGTTTGTTGCGCCGCTCCCAAGCCTGGCGACAGACCGCGCCTGGCAATTGATTCCCTGCTCCTCAACCCGAAAGCCTTCAACTCAAACAGGAAAAGATCATGTTCAAGCCCCTGGCCCTGGCCGCTGCTGTCCTCACCGCTTTCAGCCTGAACGCCTTCGCGGCGCAAACCGAGTTGACGGTGTACACCGCCCTCGAAGCCGAACAACTGAAGACCTATAAAGAAGCCTTCGAAAAAGCCAACCCGGACATCGAGATCAAGTGGGTGCGCGATTCGACCGGCATCATCACCGCCAAGCTGCTGGCCGAAAAAGCCCGCCCGCAGGCTGATGCGGTCTGGGGCCTGGCGGCCTCAAGCCTGGCGATTCTCGATCAGCAAGGCATGCTGCAAAGCTATGCGCCGAAGGACCTGGGCAAGATCGGCGGCAACTACCGCGATGCGGCCAACCCGCCAGCCTGGGTCGGCATGGACGTCTGGGCCGCGACCATTTGCTTCAACACGGTTGAAGCCGAAAAGCAGGGTTTGACCAAACCTGTGAGCTGGCAGGACCTGACCAAGCCTGAGTACAAAGGCAAGATCGTGATGCCGAACCCGGCCTCGTCCGGCACCGGTTTCCTCGACGTCAGCGCCTGGCTGCAAACCTTCGGCGAGAAGCAGGGCTGGCAGTACATGGACGACCTGCACCAGAACATCGGCCAGTACGTTCACTCCGGTTCCAAGCCGTGCAAGCTGGCGGCAGCGGGTGAGTTCCCGATCGGTATTTCCTTTGAATACCCGGCCGTTCAGTTGAAACGTCAGGGCGCGCCGCTGGACATCATCCTGCCGAAGGAAGGCCTGGGCTGGGAGATCGAAGCGACCGCTGTGATCAAGGGCACACCGCATGAAGAGGCGGCAAAGAAGCTGGCTGACTTCTCGGCAAGTCCTGCGGCGATGGAGCTTTATAAGGAGAACTTCGCGGTGCTCGCTCAGCCTGGCATCGCCAAGCCGCAGACCGAATTGCCTGCGGATTATGAGCAGCGTTTGATCAAGAACGACTTTGCCTGGGCGTCGAAGAATCGCGACGAGATCCTGACCGAATGGCGCAAGCGTTATGACGGCAAGTCCGAGAAAGTGGTTGCCAAGTAAGATTTCCATCGGCTGACAGGGCCCCTTCGCGGGCAAGCCTCGCTCCTACAGGGATACGCGTTCCCCTGTAGGAGCGAGGCTTGCCCGCGAAGGCGGCTTCGAATTCAGGGCAAAACTTCATGACACAACACAACGACATGCTGATCGTAGGCGCTGGCATTTTAGGCCTGTCCCACGCCTACGCCGCCGCCAGACGCGGTCTCAAAGTCACGGTTTTCGAACGCAGCGAAACCCCGCTCGGCGCCTCGGTCCGCAACTTCGGCCAGGCCCTCGTCACCGGCCAGCCACCGGG
The DNA here is from genome assembly GCF_004310295.1 of Pseudomonas sp. BGI-2. GTDB lineage: Bacteria > Pseudomonadota > Gammaproteobacteria > Pseudomonadales > Pseudomonadaceae > Aquipseudomonas. The sequence goes on from NZ_SISB01000020.1 coordinate 63,958, forward strand.
CCCGATGCTCGAGCTGGCCAAAGCCAGTCGCGAGATCTGGGGCCACTGGGCGCAACTGGCGGGCCTGCAACTCAAGCGCAACGGCTCGTACCTGTTCGCCCGCACCGAAGCCGAAGAACACCTGCTGGAAGCTTTCTGCGCCGGCCGAGCCGTGGAACACGGTTACCGCGTCGACCTGTTGCGCGGTGCTGCACTGCGCGACCTGTACGGCGGCCAGTTCCGCCATCACCGCGCTGCGTTGCATGGCATGGATGATCAACAACTGTATTCGCGCGAAGCGATTCCGGCGCTAATCGACTACCTGCGCCGCGACCTCGGCGTCGAGTTTCACTTCTCCACGTTGGTGCGCGACATCGAACCGGGTCGCCTGCACAGCACCGCCGGCACTTTCAGCGCCGAGCAGATCATCGTCTGCTCCGGCCACGACTATCAGACCTTGCTGGCCGAGCCGATTGCCGCGCTCAATCCGCAAATCTGTCGCCTGCAAATGCTCCGCGCCCGACCGCAGATCAACCTCAATCTGCAACACGCGTTGCTCACCGGTTTGAGTTGCGTGCACTACGGCGCTTTCGCCGATCTGCCGGAGGCGGCGGCGGTGCAGGCGCAAATCCTGCGCGAGGAACCGCACCTGCATGAAAACGGCATCCACCTGCTGATCAGCCCGACGCCTTACGGCGAATTGATCATCGGCGACTCCCACCATTACGGCAGCGATCCGTCGCCGTTCAATGTCGAGCAAGTGGATAGCTGGATGATCGAACTCGCTGAACAAACCCTGGCTTGCAAGGTGCAAGTGGTCGAGCGCTGGCAGGGTGTCTATGGTTCACGGGGGCCAGGGCCGTTCTCGTTCTTGCGGCCGATGCCGGGTGTGAGCGTGGCGCTGATGCACGCCGGGGTCGGCATGAGTGTCGGGCCGGCGATGGCCGAACGTAATGTCGCTCACGTGTTGGGGGAAGATTGATGGCGCGTCCTGAGCAAGTGATTGCCGAGGTGTTCGGTTTGTACGAGCGCTTTGGCGACAGCGATTACATCGGCGAGCCGGTGTCGCAGATCGAGCACATGTCCCAGGCGGCCGAACTGGCCATGGCCGAGGGCTTCGATGATGAAGTGGTGCTGGCCGCGTTCTTCCATGACATCGGGCATATCTGCACCGACAGCGCGCAGAACATGGGCGGTTTCGGCGTGGTCAGCCACGAGCGTCTGGGCGCCGATTACTTGCGTCGGGCTGGTTTCAGCGAACGCATGGCGCGGCTGGTGGAATACCACGTTCAGGCCAAGCGTTATCTGACGCTCAAAGTGCCCGGGTACTACGAGCGATTGAGCGAAGCCAGCCGTCGGACCCTGGAATATCAGGGCGGGGTGATGACGCCTGCCGAGGTTGAAGCCTTCGAACAGGACCCGTTGTGCGAAGTCAGTTTGCGCATGCGGCAGTGGGATGAGTTGGCCAAGGAGATGTGGGTGCCGGTGATTGATCTGGGGGTGTTGAAGGACAAGGCGTTGCGGTTGTTGGCTGCGTAATGCTTTGAGATCGAGGTGCTGCCTTCGCGAGCAGGCTCACTCCTACAGATTCCGTAGTGACTACAGAACTTGTGTCCACCACATATCCTGTAGGAGTGAGCCTGCTCGCGATGGGGCCAGCCCAAACACCATAATGACCAAGGTTTACAACTGCTGCGCCAACACCTCAACCTGCTCCTGCCTTTCCGCCTGACTCAACTTCGCCTGGGGATTCAGCGACGACCACTGCGGATGCGCCCGAGCCTTGTTCAGGGCTTCGGGCAATTTGCCTTCGCGCCAGGTCTTGTCCTGTGGCGTGGCCACCTGAATGCTGTCCATCGCCGCGTGCCCGCGCACATTCAGCGCTTGCAGCAGTTGCCGCTGACGCAATGCCAACAACCTCAACACACTGTCGTCGACCGTCAACTCTCGCTGGCCTCGGATCTTGCCCATCAACCGGCTGCCATAACTGCGGGCGGTTTGCAGCGCACCGCCGGCAATCGCGCCGGCCAGTGCCGCCGCGCCGAGGGTCAGGCCGCCCACCAACAAGTCGATCCCGGCACCGGCGGCCGCGCCAGCCGCGATACCACCGCCGACCCGGACGCCGAGTTGCTTGAGGGTTTCCGGGTTGAACAAATCATCGCCCCAACGGCCATCGAGCAGCGGCAGATCACTGGCCGCCGCGTCCTGTAAGCGGAAGGCGTAGAGCTTGAGCAAGGCTTCGACGCAGCGCTGTTCCCGTTGGCGAACGGCTTTGCGCAGTTCGCTGATGGCCTGCTGTTCCTGATCCGCATCGCTGACCACGCTGCGTCGGCACGCGGCGCAATCGATCAGCAACTCGGCAATCAGCCGCGCCGCACTTTGCTGTCGGGCCAGGCGCTGGGCCTGTTGATCGGCGATCAGGCGCTCCAATTGTTCGCGGGAGTTTTCCAGCAGCAAGGCGAGGCTTTCATAGAGTCGACGTTCGCCATCCTCGGGCGGCGCGACGCTGTCGAATCGCACCAGGGCATGCAAGCCCAACCGTGCCAGGGCTTCACGCCAATCCGGCTCGCGATGATTGGCGCTGCTGACGAAATTCAGCACCGGCAGCAGCGGTTTGCCGCAACTGGCCAGCACTTCCAGTTCGTCGCGGTACTTGGCCAGCACCGGCTCCCGGGCGTCGATCACATAGAGGCCGGCGTCCGAGGCGAGCAACTGCCGCAGCACTTTGGCTTCCTGTTCAAAGCGCTGCCGGGCTTCGCTGCCCTCCAGGAACCGTGCCAGCCGTGCCGGGCCGTCGAGGCGTTCGCCGGGGCGTTCCAGGCGTTCGAGGTAGTCGAGCAAGGCGATGGCGTCTTCAAGGCCTGGCGTGTCGTAGAGATCGAGCAAGGGCTCGCCGTCCACCGACAACCGCGCGCCTTCGACGTGGCGGGTGGTGCTGGGGCGATGGGACACTTCACCGAAACCGACATCCCGGGTGAGCGTGCGCAGCAACGAGGTTTTACCGACATTGGTGTGGCCGACCACGGCCAGCTTCAAGGGCGCTTTCCAGGTATTAGTCATGGCCGGTTTCCAGCCAGTTCACGGGCACGCAATCGGCGAACGGCAGGTCCAGCTGTTGCAGCGCCACATGCCAGTCACCCAGGCGTTCGGCATCCAGTGCTTCGCCGGGCGGCGCTTGCAGCAACCAGACACGGGTGGCGGCGGCATTGCGCGCGAGTTCGGCGATCAGTGCCAGGCTGCCACGGTCTGGTGAGCGGCGCGGATCGCAGGCAATTGCCAGGCGTGCCGGGGGAAAACGACTCAGCTGTTCGAGGAGTTTGTTGCGTGACTCGCGGCTGTCGAGGATGCCGGCGTTGTTCACGGTTTTCGGCAGTGGCGGCGGCCACGGGCGTTGATCGTCCAGCTCGATGGCCACCAGCAGTGCGCCATCGCTCTGCTGTTCACTGACACCGCTTTCCACACGATGAAGTTGCGCAGGCGCGGCATCGCTGATGCCGAGGCGTTCGCTGGTGGGCATCAGGCGTTCGCGCAGTTGGGCATAACCGGGCAGGTTCAAATCCAGGCGCAAAGTTGCCTGACCAGATTTCCAGCGCCACCGGCAGAACACCGCCAGCAACAGACGCGGCAACACGCCGTAGACCAGCAACACGCCCACCAGCCATGCCGCCCAGGCCTGACGGGCGCTTTCGATGTTCAGCGCGGCATCGCCACTGGCGCGGATCATCTCCACAGTGGGCACGCTGAAACCGAGCAACGCTGGCAGGGCGCCGAGGGCCTGGGTCATGGCGACGAAGGTTTCGCCGCGCAGAATAGTGGTTTCCCAGACGAAGCCGTAGCGCCGGGTCGCCATGAGCGTCAGCAAAATCGCCAGGGCGCTGAGCATCGCCAGTAACCACAAGCCATTGACCAGCACGCCGATCGCCCAGCGATTGAGTTTCTGTCGCTGCAATAACAGCAGCAGCGCTGGCGCCAGTTGCGCAGCTTTGGCATCCCGGGCGAGTTTTTCGCTGAGCCACAGCCACAAGCGTCCAAGGCTGGCGCCGTGTTCACCGGCAAACACCAGCCCCAACGCCCAGCTCAACAACAGAATCAGATTGAGCCCAAGCAGACTGCCCAAGGCCCAAAACACATTCACCGGGGTCTGGCCGTCACCCAGCGCGGCAAACGCCAGGCCCGCGCCGCTGACAATGGCCAGCACCGCCATGACGATCAGCGCCAGTCGCGCACCTTGCAGCCAATGTTTGAGGGCGTCGGCCAAGCCGTCGCGCTCGGCCAGCCACACCGCCCGGCGCTGAATGCGCGTCGGCAGGTCGCCGCCGGCGCTGCGGGCCAGTCGGTTGGCTTCCAGATCATCCAGGGGGCCGGCGTGTTCTTCACGCAGGCGCACCGTCTCGGTCAGCCAGAGGTTTTGCAGTGGAGTCAGTTCCGTCACGCGGCATCCCGTCGCTCAATTGAGCTGTGAGCATAACCGCTGTGGCGCTTATCGGGGTACGGGAGGCTCTGGTATCCTCGCCAGCATGACTAAACCACTCCCCCTCAGCCTGATCGCAGCCCTCGGTGAAAACCGTGTGATCGGCGTCGACAACAGCATGCCCTGGCACTTGCCGGGGGACTTCAAATACTTCAAGGCCACGACCCTGGGCAAGCCGATCATCATGGGTCGCAAGACCTGGGATTCCCTTGGTCGTCCGCTGCCTGGCCGCTTGAACATCGTGGTCAGCCGTCAGGCGGATCTGGTGCTGGAAGGCGCGGAGGTTTATCCGTCACTGGAGGCTGCCGTGGTTCGCGCGCAGGAATGGGCGAAGGAGCAGGGCGTCGACGAGGTGATGCTGATTGGCGGGGCGCAGTTGTATGCGCAGGGGGTAGCGCAGGCGGATCGGTTGTATCTGACGCGTGTGGCGTTGAGCCCGGAGGGGGATGCGTGGTTTCCGGAGTTTGATTTGAAGGCGTGGAAGTTGGTGTCCAATACCCCGAATCGGGCTGAAGGTGACAAGCCGGCGTACAACTTCGAGGTTTGGGAAAAAGCCTAAAAGCTTCGCGGGCAAGCCTCGCTCCTACAGGATTTGTGTCGATAGCGAAAATTGCGTACGACACAAATTCTGTAGGAGCGAGGCTTGCCCGCGAAGAGGCCCGCTCAGTCGCTGAAAGACTTAAGCGTGAGCCAGCTCCGCATGCTCATCCGCACCCAGCAGTTCTTTATCCGTCTGCTGCATCATCTGGCTGGTAATCGCCCCGGCCGTAATCGAGCCACTCACGTTCAACGCCGTGCGGCCCATATCGATCAGCGGCTCAACCGAAATCAGCAACGCCACCAATGACACCGGCAAGCCCATCGCGGGCAGCACGATCAGCGCGGCAAACGTTGCACCACCGCCCACGCCCGCCACACCGGCCGAGCTCAAGGTCACAATCGCCACCAGCGTCGCGATCCATAGCGGGTCCAGCGGATTGATGCCGACAGTTGGCGCGACCATCACCGCCAACATCGCCGGGTACAGACCGGCACAGCCGTTCTGGCCAATGGTTGCGCCGAACGAAGCGGCGAAACTGGCGATGGACTGCGGGATGCCCAAGCGACTGGTCTGCGCTTCGATGCTCAGCGGAATCGTCGCGGCGCTGGAGCGGCTGGTGAACGCAAACGTCAGCACCGGCCAGATCTTGCGGAAGAAACGCAACGGGTTGATCCCGGCCGCCGACACCAGCAGGCCATGGACCACAAACATCAGGCCCAGGCCGAGGTAGGAAACCACCACAAAACTGCCGAGCTTGATGATGTCTTGCAGGTTGGAACCGGCGACCACTTTGGTCATCAGCGCCAACACACCGTACGGGGTCAGCTTCATCACCAGGCGAACCAGGCGCATCACCCAGGCTTGCAGGGTGTCGATGGCGTTGATCACTTTCTGACCTTTCTGCACGTCATCCTTGAGCAGTTGCAGCGCCGCGACGCCGAGGAACGCAGCGAAGATCACCACGCTGATGATCGAGGTCGGCTTGGCGCGAGCGAGGTCGGCGAACGGGTTTTGCGGAATGAACGACAGCAGCAGCTGCGGCACATTCAGGTCGGCAACCTTGCCCGCATAGTCGGTCTGGATGGTTTGCAGACGGGCCATTTCCTGGGTGCCGGCCACCAGGCCTTCGGCGGTCAGGCCGAACAGGTTGGTCAAACCGATACCGATCAGCGCCGCGATGGCGGTGGTGAACAGCAGCGTGCCGATGGTCAGGAAGCTGATCTTGCCCAGCGAGGAAGCGTTGTGCAGGCGTGCCACGGCGCTGAGGATCGAGGCGAACACCAGCGGGATCACGATCATTTGCAGCAACTGCACGTAACCGTTGCCCACCAGATCGAACCAGCCGATCGAGGCTTTCAGCACCGGGTTGCCGGCACCGTAAACGGTGTGCAAGGCAACACCGAATACCACGCCGAGCACCAGCGCGAGCAGGACTTTTTTTGCCAGGCTCCAGGTGGTGTGACGGGTTTGCGCGAGGCCAAGCAGTAACGCGAGGAACACCAGCAGATTGAGGATCAGCGGCAGATTCATGAGAACTCCGAAAGTGACTTGTGCCAGCCACCTTCCGGGGCAGCTGCGAACCGGCAAGCCTAACAGCTTGATTTACAATGAATTAATACCAAAAACGCATGAAAACCGTCGTTTTTGGAATAAGCCGATGTCGCTGTCGGGGATGCAGCTGGCGCAATAGGTGCGTTAACGGTCGCAGGCAGACGGGGACTGTCACACTAATTTGATAGCGTCGATATCTTTGAATCAGGGAGAAATGCAGATGAAGTTCGCACCAAAATTTCTGGTTGCCGCACTCTGTCTTGGCCTCGCCGGCCAAGTGCTCGCCACGGATCTGAAACACTGGCCAGCCGATCAGGCCAAGGCGCTGGACGCGATGATTGCGGCCAACGCTAACAAAGGTAACTACGCGGTGTTCGACATGGACAACACCAGTTACCGCTACGACCTCGAAGAGTCGTTGCTGCCGTACATGGAAAACAAAGGCCTGATCACCCGCGAGAAACTAGACCCCTCCCTGAAACTGATTCCGTTCAAGGACACCGCCGACCACAAGGAAAGCCTGTTCAGTTACTACTACCGCCTCTGCGAACTCGACGACATGGTTTGCTATCCATGGGTCGCCCAGGTGTTCTCCGGCTTCACGCTCTCAGAGCTCAAGGGTTATGTCGATGAGTTGATGGCGTCCGGCAAACCGGTGCCGGCCACTTACTACGAAGGCGACGTGGTCAAGAAACTCGACGTCAATCCGCCGAAAGTCTTCACCGGTCAAACCGAGCTGTACAACAAGCTGATGGAGAACGGCATCGAGGTCTACGTGATGACCGCGGCCTCCGAAGAACTGGTGCGCATGGTCGCTTCCGATCCGAAGTACGGCTACAACGTGAAACCGCAGAACGTGATCGGCGTGAGCTTGCTGCTCAAGGATCCCAAGTCTGGCGAACTGACCACGGCGCGCAAGCAAATCACCGCTGGCAAGTATGACGAGAAGGCTAACCTGGGCCTCGAACTGACGCCGTACCTGTGGACCCCGGCGACCTGGATGGCCGGTAAGCACGCGGCGATCCTGACTTACATCGATGAGTGGAAAAAACCGGTGCTGGTAGGCGGCGACACCCCGAGCAGCGATGGTTTCATGCTGTTCCACGGTGTCGACGTGGCCAAGGGCGGCATCCACTTGTGGGTCAACCGCAAAGACAAATACATGACCCAGATTAACGGCATGATGACCAAAAACGCTGCGGCTCAGGCCAAGGAAGGGTTGCCGGTGACGGCGGACAAGAACTGGGTGATCGTCAAGCCGGAGGAGATTCAGTAAGACCGAGGCGCTGCCATCGCGAGCAGGCTTGCTCCCACAGGTCTTGGGTGATCCAGAGGTTGTGTGAACACCGAAGATCCCTGTGGGAGCGGGCTTGCCCGCTAATGCGGTGTGTCAATCAACGTTAATGCTGGATGTGCCGGCCTCTTCGCAGGCAAGCCAGCTCCCACATTGATCTCCATCGTTTGGTGGATTTCGGTCAGACAAAAAAATGCCCCGCACTTGGCGGGGCATTTTCGTTTCTGCGATTGACGCTTACAGCCCGTCAAGCATTGCCTTGTTACGCACAGCACCCTTGTCGGCGCTGGTTGCCAACAGAGCGTAGGCTTTCAATGCAGTGGTCACCTTGCGTGGACGTTTTTCCACAGGTTTCCAGCCTTTCTGATCCTGCTCGGCACGGCGCCCAGCCATTTCTTCGTCGCTGATCAACAGGTTGATCGAGCGGTTCGGAATGTCGATCAGCACCTTGTCGCCGTCCTGCACCAGACCAATCGCGCCGCCCGCAGCCGCTTCTGGCGAAGCGTGGCCGATGGACAGGCCCGAAGTGCCGCCGGAGAAACGGCCGTCGGTGAGCAGGGCGCAATCTTTGCCCAGGCCTTTGGATTTCAGGTACGACGTCGGGTACAGCATTTCCTGCATGCCCGGGCCGCCTTTCGGTCCTTCGTAACGGATGATCACGATGTCGCCGGCCTTCACTTCGTCCGCGAGGATGCCGCGTACGGCGCTGTCCTGGCTTTCGAAGATCTTCGCGTTGCCTTCAAAGACGTGGATCGACTCGTCGACGCCCGCGGTTTTCACCACGCAACCATCAAGTGCGATGTTGCCGTAGAGAACGGCCAGGCCGCCTTCTTTCGAGTAAGCGTGCTCGACACTGCGGATGCAGCCGTTTTCACGATCGTCGTCCAGGGTTTCATAGCGGGTCGACTGGCTGAACGCGGTTTGCGTCGGGATGCCCGCCGGACCGGCCTTGAAGAAGTGATGCACCGCTTCGTCGTCGGTCTGTGTGATGTCCCACTTGGCGATGCCTTCGGCCAGGGTTTTGCTGTGCACGGTCGGCAGATCGGTGTGTAGCAGACCGCCACGGGCCAGGGAGCCGAGGATGCTGAATATCCCGCCAGCACGGTGCACGTCTTCCATGTGGTACTTCTGGATGTTCGGCGCGACTTTGCACAGTTGCGGCACGTGACGGGAGAGGCGGTCGATGTCGCGCAGGTCGAAATCGATCTCGGCTTCCTGGGCCGCGGCCAGCAGGTGCAGGATGGTGTTCGTGGAACCGCCCATGGCGATGTCCAGCGTCATGGCGTTTTCGAACGCCTTGAAGTTGGCGATGTTGCGCGGCAACACCGACTCGTCGTTCTCGCCGTAGTAACGCTTGCACAGCTCGACGATGGTGCGACCGGCCTGCAGGAACAGCTGCTCGCGGTCGCTGTGGGTGGCCAAGGTCGAACCGTTGCCCGGTAATGCCAGGCCGAGGGCTTCGACCAGGCAGTTCATCGAGTTGGCGGTGAACATGCCGGAGCAGGAGCCGCACGTCGGGCAGGCGCTGCGCTCGTACTCGGCGACTTTCTCGTCAGAAGCGCTGGAGTCGGCGGCGATCACCATGGCGTCGACGAGGTCGAGACCGTGGCTGGCCAGTTTGGTCTTGCCGGCTTCCATCGGGCCGCCGGAAACGAAGATCACCGGGATGTTCAGGCGCAGGGACGCCATCAGCATGCCGGGGGTGATCTTGTCGCAGTTGGAGATGCAGACGATGGCGTCGGCGCAGTGGGCGTTGACCATGTATTCGACGGAGTCGGCGATGATCTCGCGGCTCGGCAGCGAATAGAGCATGCCATCGTGGCCCATGGCGATGCCGTCATCCACGGCAATGGTGTTGAATTCTTTCGCTACACCGCCGGCGCGTTCGATTTCGCGGGCGACCAGCTGGCCCAGGTCCTTGAGGTGGACGTGGCCCGGTACGAACTGGGTGAAGGAGTTGGCAATGGCGATGATCGGCTTTTTGAAGTCGTCATCCTTCATCCCCGTGGCGCGCCACAGTGCGCGGGCGCCGGCCATGTTGCGGCCATGGGTGGACGTTTTCGAGCGGTAATCAGGCATGAAGCACTCCGGGCGGCTAATCAGGTATCAAAAGGGAAGTGAGCTTCTATTGACGTCTGGAACACCCAGAAATGGCCGTGTGTCCGGAAGTTGCCGATAACTTTGCGGGATCGCCGCGCGCTTCAGCTTGAGCTCATAAACCCGCCGGGGGATGACTGGCGATGAATGCCGCGATTCTACACGGCTGGCGTCAGGAGGGAATGCCGGGAAGCGTTGATCCAGCGCTGACACAGCGTGCGGGATGACGACTGGCAGGTTTCAGCCCACTTTCAGCGCCAGATGACTTCGTGTAATCAGTACATTCAAGCCAAGACCCGTGGCACTCAAGATCAGGAAACAAAGGGCCAGTGCCGTGGTCAGGTCCTCGGACGCGAGATTGATCACCACGCTGATCACGCCGCCACACATGAAAATCAGCACGCCGCCCACCGAGGTAGAGGTTCCGGCATTCTGTGGGTAGAGACTCATGGCTTTGGAGTTGGCGATGGGCCTGGTAATGGTGGTGCCTGCGGTACAAATCAGCATGGGTATCAGCACCGTCGCCGCAGAGAGCCCGAGCTGATCCGCCAACCAAAGCATCACCAGCCCTGACAACGCGATCAGTCCCAGACCAATGACTATTTGCGTATTGGCCCGCAGATGCCGATGCAGAACACTGGCGGCAATCCCGCCAAACACATAGGCCACGCCATACAGCAACAACGCCCAGGCAAATTCGTAAGGCGAGAGCGCCAGCCGCTCCATGAAAATGATTGGTGAAGTGACGATGAACGAGAAATGGCAGGCGAAAGCCAGGGCTGAAATCAACCAGTAACCCATGAAGCGCAGATCCGAACACAGCCGCCAATAGGCACTGAACAATCGCTCATGTGCCGTGGTATGAAGGTGCGGGTTTTCCCTGAGCAGGAAAAGGGCTTTAAGCCAGACAATGACAGCGAGGGTGATAAACACATAAAAGCTGCCCTGCCAGCCTAGCTGCAATTGCAGCCACGTCCCCAGCAGGGGCGAAATCGAAATGAACACCCCGCCGCCGGTCACCATCCAGATTCTGATTCGCTCCTGTTCCTTGCCGACGAACAGATCCTGAACCAGTGCCTGTGACAGGACAAAGGATCCGCAGCCAACGGCCTGGATCACCCGAAAGAACAAAAACCAGCTGTATTCGCTGGAAGCCAGGCACCCCGCGGCACCGATCACCGCGATTGCGATACCTGCCAGCAGCAGCTTCTTGCGCCCCCACAAGTCTGACAACGGTCCGACCAGCACCACAGAGAACGCCAGGCCAATGGCGAACATGCTGACGGAAAGGGCGATGTTGGACGGTGAGGTCCGAAAGTAGCCGGAAAGATCGGGAAAGGACGGGAGCACCACATCCAGGGGAAAGACGCCTAGCAGCGTCATGGTCATCAACAGAATGACCATCGCACGATGTTTTTCGATACGGGGTACATGTTTACCGTCATTCATCGAGAAGCCCCGCCCTGGAGAAGAGCTGCCGATTGGCAGGCAGATCGAAGAAACCCGCCTTTTTCATAGCGTTCAACGTGGCACCAGCACCCGACCGGGCGCGCAGGCGTAGTGCTTGCGGGCCGGTCAGATCACAAAGGATTTGCGCCACAGACATTTCGCTCAGGCCGGCGCTGCGCAGGCTTTCGCCAAGCCAGCGTTCATCAACTTCAAAGAAAATCAGCAGGATTTCCAGGAGCAACCTGGCGGTGAACGTGCGTTGGCCACAGCTCAACTGCAGCCACAGATAATGGAATACTTCGCAAAAGTAGCGACTGTGTCGCGCCTCGTCGGCAAGGTGATCCCTGAGCATTTCCTGAACGCTGCTGACCAACGTGTCGCGGCAAACGTCGAGCAGTTCCTTGGCGATAATCGTTTCCGAGACGAAGCCGACGAGAAACCACGCCAGTGCTTTGTGCTTGTCTGGGGTGCGGTCGAGCAGGGCGTTCAGCCGGGCTATCCGCTGGGGCATGACCGGGCGATCAGTCATGCCGTAAATGTCAGCAATCTGCTCGGCGAGGCTATTGGAGAACAGCGCGTGATAAGCCTCATCGGTGTAGAGCTGCAGCGCGGCCGTTTTCATCCGTTGGGGGATGGAGACCCCCAGTTCGTTGTGAGCGATGGTTTCCACGGATCGGTTGACGATACGGTGTTCGAGCAGGGTGGTGTAGTCGAGGAAATGCACCAAATGGTTGGCGGTCAGGCGATGAATGATCCCTCTGCCTGCTGCTTTGACCGCCGGGTGATTCAGGTAAGGCAGGAAGGCCGGAGGGAACCAGTGGCGGGTCTCCAGTTGCTGTTCCAGGTTCGAGGGCCGTTGATAGGCGTGTTCGCTGATGCGCACCGAGGCTCGGGTATTCCAGTCTCCAAGGGTGAAGCGATTGGCCCAAGACGCGGGGTCGATGAGGGGCTCGGTCATTGTTCCTGTCCCCGATTGCTCAGCAGTGCTTTCAACTCCTTGCACATCACTTGCCCGTCGCTCTGGCCGCAGCCGACAAAAAACAACGGTTGTTCTGCACTGTCCTCAAGTCCCAGCAACGCTTCGACCTGATCATCCGTCAAGGCGCCGGTCAGCCAGGTGTTCAATCCCAGCGAAGTGGCCGCCAGTTGAAAGGTCTGAGAAATATGGCCGGCCTCGACGTAGGCCATTCGGTAGGCCCGCGAGTGTTCATATTTCCACCACAGCTTGTCGAATCGACTGGTGATGAACAGGCCTGCGGGCAGGTTATTGATGAAATGTTGCCCGCACATCAGTTGACCCAAAGGCTGACGAGGCAGCGGATTAACGAAACTCAGTGCATGCCCGATGGGGTGGTAGGCGTAGAGACCGGGTTGCAGGCCGTTGACGTTTTGCACCAGCAGAAAGCCTTCGCAGGCATTCAGTCCGCCTCCGGACGGGCTGCTTCGCCGGGCGCCAAGGCCTTCGACAATGCTTTCGTCGACGTCGTTTTCGCGCTCATGCAGATAGCCAAGGGACAGGTACAGCAATGTACTCACCGCTTCGAGGGAAACGGCTTCACCCGTGAACGTGCGGCAGGTTTTGCGATTGACCAGGGCATTTGCCAGGGAGCCTTCCGGCAGGGAGGAAGGTTTTGGCAGGGCAATCAGCTCGCCTGCCAGGCGTTCCGAGCGCCTGGGTTTGGGCGTGGATGTGGACAGCACGTCGGTGCAATGATCAAGGTATTGTTTTGACCATTCATTAATGTCTTGCGGAATATGTTCGCAAGGAATGTTCTTGGTGCCGATATGATATATCTTCGACAGTTCGTCCCAGCCCCATTCAATACTGCCTGTTGTTGATGTTGTCAGTATTCCAGCGTTGAGCAGCTGAGTGTCGATTGTACTGCGGTGGTTGAACTTTTCGGGGTTGTCGATAAGTTCGGCCAGTCGAGTGGAGTACTTCAGGTTTAGTTCAAATTGCTTGTGGTTCTTGTAATCCCAGACTATTTGACCGGGCGTACGAGGAAGTATGAATAAATGAGGGCTGATCTGCATGATGGGCGGTTCGCTCTGGGCAATGCCATAAAAAACGCTGGGTAGCCGGCACTCCCCAGCGCCTCATTTACTTAACGGGCTTTAGGGGCAACCAGAAAAGCCAGGTTAGCGATGCTGTTAGCTTCCAGAGTAATTGCTTTCATTTTGGAACTCCTTGTAATTGAAAGTGAGTGTCACTTCGTTGTGACACTCTCAATCATAGAGCGTAATTAGCGCTTATCAAGGCAATATTAGGTAGGAATCCTCCAGAAATTTTGTCGGAACAATCATGTGTGTGAACAAGTTTTGTCAGGCGTATTCTTATTAATTAAAGACACAAGGAAACGTCCTGCAAGTTCGTAGGATTGCAAGTGTAGGAAGTTTGAGGGGGAATCAATAACAGATAATAGAACGGGGAGCCGGCTGGCTCCCCGTCAAACCGGTGTCATCAGCTGTTTGGCAGCAACCGGCAGGTGATGCTCTTGATGTAGCGGGTTTCGGCGATGGCCGGGTGGACCGGGTGATCCGGGCCTTGACCGCCACGCTCGAGCATCTGGATGTTGCGGTCCAGGTGACGGGCGCTGGTCAGCAGGATGTTCTGCAGATCGTCTTCCGGCAGGTGCATCGAGCACGACGCGCTGACCAGGATGCCGTCCTTGCTGAGCAGGCGCATGGCTTGCTCGTTCAGGCGACGGTACGCGCCTTCACCGTTCTTCATGTCTTTCTTGCGTTTGATGAAGGCGGGCGGATCGGCAACGATCACGTCGAATCGTTCTTCGCTGGCTTTCAGCTCTTTGAGGGCTTCGAACACGTCGCCTTCGATGCAGGTCATTTTTTCGGCGACGCCGTTCAGTGCGGCGTTGCGCTCGACGCCGTCGAGGGCGAAGGCCGACGCGTCGACGCAGAACACTTCACTGGCGCCGAATGCGGCGGCTTGCACGCCCCAGCCGCCGATGTAGCTGTACAGGTCCAGCACGCGTTTGCCTTTGGCATAAGGGGCGAGGCGCGCGCGGTTCATGCGGTGGTCGTAGAACCAGCCGGTTTTCTGACCCTGGATGACCGGTGCTTCGAATTTCACGCCGTTCTCTTCCAATGCGACCCACTCCGGCACCAGGCCGAACACGGTTTCGACATAGCGGTTGAGGCCTTCGGCATCACGGGCAGCGGAGTCATTTTTGAACAGGATGCCGCTTGGCTTGAGCACTTGGGTCAGCGCCGCGATCACGTCTTCTTTATGGGCTTCCATGGTCGCCGAAGCGATCTGCACCACCAGGATGTCGCCGAAGCGGTCGACCACCAGACCTGGCAGCAGGTCGGAGTCGCCGTAGACCAGGCGATAGAACGGCTTGTCGAACAGGCGATCGCGCAGGGACAGCGCAACGTTCAGGCGATGGACCAGCAACGACTTGTCCAGCGGCAACTTGATGTCGCGCGACAGCAAGCGGGCGCAGATCAGGTTGTTCGGGCTCATGGCCACGATGCCCAGCGTCTTGCCGCCGGCGGCTTCGAGGATCGCCTGATCGCCAGCTTGAAAACCGTGCAATGGGGTGGCGGCTACATCGATTTCGTTGCTGTAGACCCACAAGTGGCCGTTTCGCAGGCGACGGTCGGCGTTGGCTTTGAGGCGCAGGCTAGGCAGGGACATGACGTCGCTCCGGAAAAAAGAGCGGGAGTATAGCGTGTTGAGTGTGGTGGCGGGCCGGGCGGGCGATGAAACGCTGATGACGCCTTCGCGGGAAGCCTCGCTCCTACAGGGCATAGGGTGCTTTTGTAGGAGCGAGGCTTGCCCGCGAAAGCGATTTCGATTGCTATGCAGAAATGAAACTTTGGCCGATGTGCAGGCCGGTATGTCGGATCCAACTTTATAAAGGTTAGAATCGCCTCCTGGCCCAGAGTGTGTACTTATGTCCCAAGAGCTGACTTCCGAACAGATTCAACAGTCCCTGCAAGGCATCAGCGTGCCTGCTCAGCCGCAAATCATGGTGGATTTGCAGATGGAGCAGTACATGCCCGACCCGGATCTGGAAGTGATCGCGAAGCTGATCTCCCAGGACCCGGGGCTCTCTGGCGCCTTGCTGAAGATCGTCAACTCGCCGTATTACGGCTTGAGTAACAAGATCGCGTCGATCCAGCGTGCGGTGAACCTGCTGGGCAGCCGTTCGATCATCAACCTGATCAATGCGCAGTCGATCAAGGGCGAAATGAACGACGACACCATCGTCACCTTGAACCGTTTCTGGGACACGGCTCAGGACGTGGCGATGACCTGCCTGACACTGGCCAAGCGCATCGGCGCCCAGGCGGGTGATGAAGCGTACGCGCTGGGGCTGTTTCACGATTGCGGCGTGCCGCTGATGTTGCAGCGCTTCCCCAATTACATGACCGTTCTGGAGGAGGCCTATGCCAACGCCAGTGCCGAATGCCGGGTGGTCGACACAGAGAACCGGGTGTTCAACACCAACCACGCGGTGGTCGGTTATTACACGGCCAAATCCTGGCGCCTGCCGGAGCATGTGACCGCCGCGATCGCCAATCACCACAATGCCCTGGTGATTTTCAGCGATGAGTCTTCGCGCAACGCTCAGCTCAAGAACCTGCTGGCGATCCTGAAAATGGCCGAGCATATTTGTGCGTCTTACCGGGTTTTGGGTAATCAGACCGAAGACCACGAATGGAACAGCATCGGGCATCTGGTGCTCGATTATGTCGGCCTCTCGGACTACGACTTCGAGACCCTCAAGCAAACGATTCGCGATCTCGGCGCTCACCGCTGAGCACCGGACAGCCTGATTCGAGTACACCATGCCTGAACTGCCAGAAGTCGAAACCACCCGTCGCGGGATTGCGCCGCACCTGGAAGGCCAGCGCGTCAGCCGGGTGATCGTGCGTGAGCGCCGCTTGCGCTGGCCGATTCCTGAAGACCTCGATGTGCGACTGTCCGGCCAGCGTATTGTGCTGGTGGAACGGCGCGCCAAATACCTGTTGATCAACGCCGAAGTCGGGACGCTGATCAGTCATTTGGGCATGTCGGGCAATCTGCGTCTGGTGGAAGTCGGTATGCCGGCGGCCAAGCACGAGCATGTCGACATCGAACTGGAATCCGGGCTGGCCCTGCGCTATACCGACCCCCGCCGGTTTGGCGCGATGCTCTGGAGCCTCGACCCGCTCAACCACGAACTGCTGATTCGCCTGGGGCCGGAGCCGTTGACCGACCTGTTTGATGGTGATCGCTTGTTCCAGCAGTCCCGGGGACGATCCATGGCGGTCAAGCCGTTCATCATGGATAACGCGGTGGTGGTCGGCGTCGGTAATATCTATGCGACCGAAGCCCTGTTCGCCGCCGGCATCGACCCGCGTCGTGAAGCCAAGAGCATTTCCCGAGCGCGCTATTTGAAGCTGGCGATCGAGATCAAACGCATTTTGGCCGCGGCCATCGAGCGTGGCGGTACTACGCTGCGGGACTTTATCGGCGGCGACGGTCAGCCGGGTTATTTTCAGCAGGAACTGTTTGTGTATGGCCGTGGCAGTGCGCCCTGCAAGGTCTGTGGGACGGAGTTGCGGGAAGTAAAACTCGGGCAGCGCGCCAGCGTCTTTTGCCCACGCTGTCAGAGCTGATACGTCCTACGGTCTATAGTCAGTGTTCTGACTGCCTAGCCGAAGGACCGTGCCATGAACTCGTTTCGAACCCTTGTTGTTGCGCTGCTGCTGAGCGTCGGTGCGCCAGCGCTGGCGGCAAACAGCGGCAGCGGTGACCCGCGCTACACCATTCAGAATCCCCCGGCCTACGCCATGCTCGGCGACTTGCTGATTGCCCGACCCTTGTTGGTCGTGGCGACGGTGATCGGTGCCGGGGCGTTTGTGGTGTCGTTGCCGTTTACCGCGTTGGGCGGCGGCATTGGCGATGCGGGTCAGGCGCTGGTGGTTGATCCGGCGAAAGCGGCGTTTGTGCGGTGTCTGGGGTGTATCGGGGAGGGGTTTGAGCAGCGGGAGTGAAGCCTGTAGGAGCGAGGCTTGCCCGCGAAGGCGTCCTCACAGACGCCAAAGAATCAAGCCTTCCCGGTAATGACCCGATACTTCGCCATCAACTGCTCTTCAGTCTCCGGATGCGCTTCATCCAGCGGAATGCAATCCACCGGGCAAACCTGCTGGCACTGAGGTTCGTCGTAGTGGCCGACACACTGTGTGCACAGGTTCGGGTCGATCACGTAGATCTCTTCGCCTTGGGAAATGGCGGCGTTCGGGCACTCAGGTTCGCAGACGTCGCAATTGATGCAATCGTCGGTGATGATCAGGGACATGCTAACTCCAGCCAGGGCGCAAGGCCCGGGCGCAATAAACCAATGCGCGCAATTGTGCCGCATTGGCGCCCGCAGTGCACGCGGGCGCCGCTTGAGCGGTCGTTACTTCTTGAAGCGTTCGGTGAGGGCGTCCGCCACCACAGGGTGGACGAACTTGGTGATATCGCCGCCCAACGCTGCGATTTCACGAACCAGCGTCGAGGAAATGAACGAATAACGCTCGGATGGTGTAAGAAACAGACTTTCCACATCCGGCGCCAGTTGGCGGTTCATGTTGGCCAGCTGGAATTCGTATTCGAAGTCCGACACCGCGCGCAAACCACGCAGGAACACGTTGGCGTTTTTCTCTTTGGCAAAGTGCGCCAACAGCGTCGAGAAGCCGACGACTTCAACGTTCGGCAGATGTTTAGTGACCTCGCGGGCAAGCGCCACACGCTGTTCCAGGGGAAACAACGGGTTTTTCTTCGGGCTGGCAGCGACGGCGATGATCACATGATCGAACAGGCGCGCGGCGCGTTCGACCAAGTCGCCATGGCCCTTGGTAATAGGGTCGAAGGTACCTGGGTACAACACTCGGTTCATCGCGTCGTCCTGGCGGGAGTCCGTTGGGGAGTCGGATGGTATCGCAGCCTTCCCGGTCGGCCAAGTCGCCTGTTGGGTAAGAAAGCACTATAGACGATTGGAATATTCTCCGTTTTCATGGGTTTTTCAAACGTTCGGCGAGGGAAGTTGCCAGTTGCGCCGTCAACCCGTAGACCGACAATTGCGGGTTTGCGCCAATGCTGGTGGGGAACAGCGAGCCGTCATGAATCGACAGATTGCTGATCTGGTGATGCCGGCCGAGGCTGTCGGTCACGGCGTTTTTCGGGTCTTCACCCATGGCACAACCGCCCATCACATGAGCGCTGCCCAGGCGGGTGCGGTACAGTTCAAGGCTCAAACCGTCGATCAGCGTGCGCGCTTCGGCCAGGGTTTTCACATAGCGCGCGTCAGCGTGCATCGGCATGACCGCGTTGGCGCCACCGGCAAACTGGATTTCGGCCATGCTGTGGAAGGCCCGGCGCAAGCCGTCCCAGGCATAGGGTGAAACCTGATAGTCGAGCACTGGCGTGTTGTCGCCGCGTAACTCGACGCTACCGCCCGGGCTGTCCGGGTGGAAGCCGTCCCGTAACAGCGCCAGCATCGCGTGGGTGTGGGGCAGGTTTTCCATGTGCGCGGCGTTTTCCTTGCCGAAACCGCCGAGCAGGGTGGAGGCGAGCGCCGGGTGCAGTGGCGGTACTTCCAGTTTGTAGGACATCTTGCCGGTGGTGCCGTCCTGCCACTGGAAATGGTCGGAATAGATCGACTGCGGTGCGCCGTAGAACGGGTTGATCACCTCGTCAAACAGCCCGGCGGACATGTTCACCAAGTGCAGGAACGTCCGCTTGCCCAGTCGCGCGTGCGGATCGGGCGCCTCCGAACGCAGGAGCAGCGCCGGGCTGTTGATCCCGCCGCCCGCCAGCACGTAATGCCGCGCCTTGACCGTAATCGTCCGTCCGGTTGGCGCGACGCAACGGTCGTCCATCGCCAAACATTGCAGGCCGGTGACCTTGCCATCCTTGATCGAGACCTTTTCGGCGCGGGCCAGATAAAGCAGCTCGCCACCTTTTTCCAGGGTCGCGGGAATGGTCGTGACCATCATCGATTGCTTAGCGTTGGTCGGGCAGCCCATGCCGCAATAGCCAAGGTTCCAGCAACCGCGCACATTGCGCGGGATCACATGCCAGGTGTAGCCAAGTTGCTCGCAGCCTTTGCGGATTACATCGTTGTTGGCGTTGGGCGGCACCATCCACGGCGCGACGCCCAGGCGTTGTTCCATCTTCTCGAACCACGGCGCCATCTCGGCCGGCGTGTGGCCTTTGACGTCGTGTTCTTTGGCCCAGTGGTCGAGGGTCGGGTCCGGCGTGCGAAAGCTTGAGGTCCAGTTGATCAGCGTGGTGCCGCCCACCGCGCGGCCCTGGAGGATGGTGATCGCGCCGTCCTTGCTCATGCGGCCGATGCCTTCCTGGTAGAGGTTGGTGTAGGCCTGGTCTTCGAGCAGCTTGAAGTCGCTGCTGGTCTTGAGCGGACCTTCTTCGATCAGTAACACCTTGTAACCGGCGGCGCTGAGGATTTCCGCGGTGGTCCCGCCGCCCGCGCCGCTGCCGATGATCGCCACGTCCGCTTCGAGGGTCAGGTCCTGGGTCAGTTGCGAGCCGTTGTAGGTTTTCCAGCCTCGGGCCATGCCTTCGCGGAACGGGTCGGGTACGGGCATCTTCAGGTTCTCTTGTTGTTATGGTTTGGGTGCAGTGGTGTTTACATGGACGCCTTCGCGGGCAAGCCTCGCTCCTACAGGATCGAGTGAGCCCTTGTAGGAGCGAAGGGCGCGGCTCGGTCTCAAACGGCAGGCGGCCCTGGATACCCGCAATGCACCCACGATTCCGCTCGGCTATACCAGGCCATCATCACCAGTTGCAGCAACGAGCTATGCCCCATGCGCAACAGGCTCAACGAACTGTTTTCCCAGCGATCGAGAAAATGCCGGATCTCATCGGCACTGGCGTTTTCCCAGCTGCCCCAGATCCCGGTCAGCGGCCCGCGGGTCACCGCCATTCCCAGCACGTCGAACAATTGCTGGGTCAACTTGAGCATTTCCGGCGACAAATGATTCAAGTCGTTATCCAGGGTTTCAAGCGTGCCATCGACGGCCGCCGGCATCTTCTCGACGGCCACGGCGCCTTCGAGCATCACCGGCACCAATGCCCGCAGAAACAGTAGGTCGCCGCTACGCAAAATCGCGAAACCGCTGGCCGGGAGGCTCGATGAGCAGCCGCTGAGGCTCGCGCCCAATCCGGCCGTGGCCAGAAACGCACTCGCGCCGAGGCTGAATTTAAGCAGGCCGCGCCGTGACAGCGCGGGTGTATCGGACAGGCTTGGGCTCATTATTGTTATTACCCGAAGGGGATGATCGTTAGCGGATAAACAGCTTCTGGATCAGTTTCTGAATGGCTTTTCCGTACGGCGGGTAAATCAGTTTCGCGGCGTTGAAGCGTTGTTTGATCAGCACGCCTTTGGCCTTGCTGAAGGTCAGGAAGCCTTCGTGGCCGTGGTAATGGCCCATGCCGGAGGCACCGATGCCACCGAACGGCATATCGTCCTGAGCCACGTGCAGCAAGGTGTCGTTGAGGCAAACGCCGCCGGAATGGGTTTCGTGGAGTACGCGATTTTGTTCGCGCTTGTCGTAGCCGAAGTAATACAGCGCCAGCGGACGAGGTCGTTGATTGATGTAGGCAAACGCCTGATCAAGATCCTTGTACGGAACGATCGGCAGCAGCGGGCCGAAGATTTCGTCCTGCATCACGGTCATGTCATCACTGACGTTGAGTAGCACGCTGTGACTCATGCGCCGGCCCTGGCCCTGACCTTGATCGAACAGCGGAATCAGCAGTGCACCCTTGCTGGTGGCATCACTGACGTAACCGTTGAGCCGCGCCAATTGCCGGTCATTAATGATCGCGGTGTAGTCCGGGTTGTCGGCCAGTGTCGGATAAAACCCGCGAACCGCCTGGCGATAGGCTTCGACGAAAGCGCCGACACGATCTTCCGGCACCAGCACGTAGTCCGGGGCCACGCAGGTTTGTCCGGCATTGAGCGTCTTGCCGAAAGCGATGCGTTCGGCGGCGTCCTTGAGCGGCACGTCGAGGGAAACGATGGCTGGGGATTTGCCGCCCAGCTCAAGGGTCACCGGCGTCAGGTTCTCTGCCGCCGCGCGCATCACGTGCTTGCCGATGCTGGTGGCGCCGGTGAACAGCAGGTGATCGAAGCGCAGTCGGGAGAACGCGACACCGATATCGGCTTCGCCGAGCACCACGCAGACCAGGTCTTGCGGGAAGATCCGACCCAGCAACTCTTTCATCAGCAAGCCGGTGGCGGGGGTCGACTCACTGAGTTTGAGCATCACCCGATTGCCCGCCGACAACGCACCCACCAGCGGCCCGATGGCCAGGTAAAGCGGGTAGTTCCAGGGCACGATCACGCCGACCACGCCCAGCGGTTGATAAACAACTTTGGCCGAAGCCGGCTGAAAAGCGATACCGACCTTGCGCCGCGAAGCTTTCATCCAGCCTTTGAGGTGCTGACTGGCGTAGTGAATACCGTGCAGGCTGGGCATCAACTCGGCGAGCAGGGTTTCATCGGCACTGCGATGACTGAAGTCCTGACTGATGGCATCGATCAGAGCCTGGCGCTCATTGCTCAGCAGATCCCGCAGTGCCTTGAGCCATTGTTGGCGCTGGGCGGCCGGCGGCATCGGGTTGGCTGCATACGCCGCACGCTGCGTATCAAACAGGGCCTGGAGCTCGTCCAGAGGCTGTTGCAGGTTCTGCAGGTACGCGATGTCGGCGGTCATGATCGGCTCCGGTTTTTGTTGTAATGAGGCACTTTTTAGAGTCTATGCTCTAGAAAGTCAAATGACATCCTGGTGCAGCATTGTTTTATCCACTCGCCGATAGGTCGTAAGATGCCCGTCAACGCACTCTGAATTAAAGCTCAAGCCATGGCCCCTCGGATCAAAACCAGCGAGCGCATCGTGCAGAACAGCCTGGAGCTGTTTAATCAACAGGGCGAGCGCAGCATTAGCACCAACCACATTGCTGCCCACATGGAGATTTCTCCGGGCAACCTGTACTACCACTTCCCCAACAAGCAGGCGATCATCGCCGTGTTGTTCAGTGAGTACGAAAGCCTGGTGGACAGCTTCCTGCGCCCGCCCCAGGGCCGCGCGTCCACGGTGGAAGACAAGCGCTTCTACCTTCAGGAACTGCTGGCGGCGATGTGGCGCTACCGGTTTTTGCATCGTGATCTTGAGCATTTGCTCGACAGCGATTCCGAACTGGCCGCCCGTTATCGGCGTTTCTCCCAGCGCTGCCTGATCCATGGCACCCACATCTACGCCGCCTTCGTTGACGCCGGCATCCTGCAAATGGACAAGGTCCAGATCGAATCCCTGACGCTCAATGCGTGGATTATCCTGACGTCCTGGGTGCGTTTTCTGTGCACCACGCGGGAAAACTCCAATCACCTGAGTGAGCAGGCCATCAAACGTGGGGTGTATCAGGTGCTGGTGCTTGAGGCCGGTTTCGTCACGGACCAGGCGCGCGACGCGGTCAACGCGCTGTACGAAGAGTTTTACGTGCCTCTGGCCCAGGCCCTTGAAGAAGTGCAGTAGGATTCAAGACAGACTTAATCACAGGAGCCCGTTATGCCCATTGCGCAACTGATCAGCCCGCAAGCGTTGGACCTGAAAAAGGATGCGCCCGGGCTGGTGATTCTGGATTGTCGTTTTGCCCTCGAAGACCCGGACTACGGTCAGCGCAGTTATGCCGAAGGGCATATCGCTGGGTCGAGCTTTGCCGATCTTGAACGTGATTTGAGCGGGGCAGTGGTCAAGGGCGTGACCGGGCGCCACCCGCTGCCTGAACCTGAAGACTTGATCGAGCGTCTGCAAGCGTGGGGCATCAACGCCGACAGCGAAGTGGTTTTGTACGACGATGGCCCCGGTGCCTACGCGGCGCGGGCCTGGTGGTTGCTGGCCTGGCTGGGCAAGCGTGACGGCGTGTTCATTCTCGATGGCGGGCTCAAGGCCTGGCACGCGGCCGGATTGCCGCTGAGTCTGGACAGGTGCGACATCAAGCGCGGCACCTTCACCGGGACGCCGGACAACGCGCTGATCTTGAGCGCCGAACAGCTCCAACAGCGTCTCGATCAGCCAACGCTGACCTTGCTAGACGCCCGCGCCTTGCCGCGTTTCAAGGGCGAAGTCGAACCGATCGACCCGATTGCCGGGCACATTCCCGGTGCGCAATGTGCGGCCTTCACCGAGAACCTGGGCAGTGACGGGCGCTTCCTGCCGGCTGAGCAGCTCAAGCAGCGTTTTGCCGCAAAACTCGGCGATCGTGCACCGACCGATCTGGTGGCGTATTGCGGATCTGGCGTGACGGCTTGCCATAACCTGTTCGCACTGTGTCTCGCCGGGTATCCGTTGGGCTCGTTGTATGCCGGCTCGTGGAGCGAGTGGATCAACGATCCCGCGCACGGCATCGCCACCGGCGAATAAACACAAATCCCTGTGGGTGCGAACTGTGGCGAGGGGATTTATCCCCGTTGGGTCGCGAAGCGGCCCCGAATCGAAAACTGCGGTGTATCAGATACACCGCACACAATGGTTTTACGGCGCAGCCGAACGGGGCGGTGCGACGTTTCGCTAAATCCCCTCGCCACAGTTCGCTCCCACATTCGGATCTTTGCCGAGCTCAATATCCCGATAGTTGCCGCGCACTGCGATACGCCCCCGGTCCAACCCCGTAAACCTGCTTGAACTGTCGACTCAGATGGCTCTGGTCGGCAAATCCCAGCTGCATCGCGACTTCCAGCGGCAAACAACCGTTCTGTAACAGCGCCCTTGCCTGGGCGATGCGTTGCTGCATCAACCAGGTGTGCGGTGGCATGCCCGTGGCGCGGCGAAATACCCGGGCGAAGTGAAACGGTGACAGGTTGACCGTTGCCGCCAGTTCTTCCAGCGAGGGCGGCGCGGCCAATTGCGCTTGCAGTACGTCCTTGGCCAGCGTCACCGCCCGGTGCTCCTTGCCGGGTTTGCCGGCGATCGGCACGGCCGCATGACGTTGCAGCAGCAACAGCATCATTTCCCGCCAGACCGTTTGCTGTTGCAGGGCCGTGGACGGACTTTCCAGCAAGCGATGCAATTGGCAGAAACCCTTCACCAGATCCGGATCGCGATACAGCGTCGCGCCAAACCCCGGCAGGTTGTGGGTCGGCAGCTCCAGTTCGTCCAGCAGCGAGAGAATTTGCCCGCTGTCCGGATAAAACGCCCGGTACAACCAGCCGTCCTCCGTGCCCTTGTGGCCGGTGTGCAGTTCATCAGGGTTGATCAGCACCAGGGTGCCGCTGCCGGCCAGGTGTTCGGCACCGCGATAGCGATAACGCTGGGCACCGGCCATGATCATGCCGATCACATAACCGTCATGCACGTGGGGCGCGAAGCGGTGTTCGATGTAGCGCGCGGACAATAATTCGACGCCGGCCAACGGCGCCGTTTGCCAGAAGCGGATCGACTCGCCCTGATCGGCGTCCATGGCTTACCCGCGACCCACGGCGCTCAGCCACTGCGGAATGCGTCGTTCCAGGTAATAACCCGGTTGCCGGAACGAGCCATCGATAAACCCGACATGCCCGCCCTTGGGTTGCAGCTCGAATTGTGTGGAGGCGGACAATTCCGACGCGTGCGGCAGGCTATGGGGGAACACGAAGGGATCGTCGGCCGCCTGGATGATCAGGGTCGGCGTGCGAATCTGGTCAAGGAAATAGCGACTGGAGGCGCGGCGATAGTAATCCTCGGCATCGACGAAACCATTGAGCGGCGCCGTGACCCGGCCATCGAAATCCCAGAAGGTGCGCATGTTCTCCAGCGAGCCCAGCGCCGCCAAGGCCGCCAGTCCATCCTCGCGCCCGTCATGCTGGAACTGGCGCTGCTTGTTCTTGATATAGGCCACCATCTCACGCATGAAATGCGCCTGATAGACCTTCGAAAAACCCTGCCCGATACGATCGGCGCAATGATCGAGACGAAACGGTACCGACACCGCCACCGCACCGAGTACGCCGCTGTCACTGCCGGTCTCGCCCAAGTGTTTGAGCAAGACATTGCCGCCCAGGGAATAGCCGACCGCATACAGCGGTGCGAGAGGGCGCTTGGCCCGCAGGTGTTTGATGACTTCGGCGAGGTCTTCGCTGGCGCCGGAATGGTAGCTGCGTGGCAACAGATTCGGCTCGCCCGAACAGCCGCGCCAGTTCAACGCGACACTGGCCCAACCCTGGGCACCGAATGCTTTCTGCACCCCGACCACGTAAGGCGAATTCGAAGAACCGGTCAGCCCGTGCAACACCAGCACCAGCGGCGCATCGGCGGTGTGCGGGCCGTGCCAGTCCATATCGAGAAAGTCGCCATCCTCAAGCCACAAGCGTTCGCGCTCGCGTTCGATGTGCGTGGTTTTGCGCCACAGCGGTCCCCACAAGGTTTGCAGGTGCGGGTTGCCGAGGCCGAAGGCGGGGGTGAAACGTTCTGACGGAAAGGACACGATTGCTCTCGATGCAGCGGTGCGCAACCTGTGCGCACCTTTTCAGGCCGGTCGATTAACCGGCGATCTCTGCCATACGTTGCCACAACGCGTAATACACCCGCCCGGATTTCTGCTCCCGGTGCAGGCGCCAGTTGCCTGGCAAGCCAAGGCTCGACGGCGCGTTTTCGCTTTCAGTGTAGATCCAGGCTTCATTGGCCAGCCACTGCCGCTCTTCAAGCAGGGTGCAGACGGTCGGTAACAGGTCCTGGTTGAACGGCGGGTCGAGGAACACCAGGTCGTAAGCGGTCGCGGTCTGGGTTTCCAGATAGCGCAGGGCATCGGCGGTCTGGATCTGGCCGGTGGTGCAGCGCAGCGTGCCCAGATGCTCCTTGATGCTGGCGACCGCAATGTTGCTGGCGTCCAGCGCCTGCCCCATCGCGGCGCCACGGGACAGGGCCTCAAGGAACAACGCGCCGCTGCCGGCGAACGGATCAAACACTTTGGCCCCGGCAACGTACGGCGCGAGCCAGTTGAACAGGGTTTCACGCACCCGGTCCGGGGTCGGACGCAGGCCCGGAGCGTCCGGGAAGCTCAGCTTCCGGCTGCCCCATTCGCCGCCGATGATGCGCAGTTGGTTCACGCCATTGTGTACGTTGTGAACGGGTTTTTTAGGACGAGTGGCCATTAATGCTCCGGAACCCCGAGCGGCTGCTCGGCAGGTTTATCAGTTGGGGCCGGTAACGGCTTTTGCGGCACGGTCGGGCCAGCGCTGACGATGACCATTTTGTCCGTGCTCAAGTGTTTGTTCAGTGCGGCTTTGACCTGCTCGACGGTCAGGCTCTGCGACTCACGCATGAAGTCATTCAGGTAACTCAGCGGCAGGTTGTAGAAACCCATGGCGCCGAGCTGGCCGACGATATCAGCGTTGCTGGCGGTGGAGAGCGGGAAGCTGCCGGCCAATTCACGCTTGGCGTCGTCGAGTTCTTTCTGGGTCGGGCCGGTTTTAAGGTAGTCGGCGAGGACGTCCTGCACCAGTTTCAGCGTGCCTTCGCTCATTTCTGCGCGGGTTTGCAGGTTGATCATGAACGGGCCGCGCGCCTGCATCGGGCTGAAACCCGAATAAACGCCGTACGCCAGGCCACGCTTCTCTCGCACTTCGCTCATCAAGCGGGTGCCGAAACCACCGCCGCCGAGGATCTGGTTGCCCATGGACAACGCCGCGTAGTCCGGATCGTCACGGTCGATGCCCAGTTGCGCAACCATCAGGTTGGTTTGCTTGGACGGGAACTCGATGTGGCCGATGCTGGCTTTCGGTTCTTCCGGTTGCGCGATTTTCGCCAGTGCCGGGCCTTTCGGCAGCGCGCTGGAGACTTGCGCGGCAATCGCCTCGGCTTCGGCACGGGACAAATCGCCGACCAGCGCAATCACCACGTTGCCGCCTGCGTAGGCTTTCTCGTGGAACGCCTTGAGTTGCGCCACGGTAATCGCCGGGACGGTTTTTGCCGTGCCGTCACTGGAATGCGCGTACGGATGATCGCCGTACAAGCGGTTCATCAGCTCCAGGCTCGCCAGTTTTCCGGGGTTCTGCTTCTGGTATTCGAAACCGGCGAGCATCTGGTTCTTGATGCGCGCAAAGGAGTCGGCAGGGAAGGTCGGTTTGCCGACGACTTCAGAGAACAGCTTCAGTGCGGGCTCGCGCTTGTCTGCGGCGCTGAGGCTGCGCAGGGAAGCCAGTGCCATGTCTTTAAATGCGCCGTTGCCAAAGTCTGCGCCCAGGCCTTCGAAGCCCTGAGCAATGGCGCCGACATCTTTACCGGTCACACCTTCGTTGAGCATCGCGTTGGTCAGCAGGGCGAGACCGGGCGCGTTGCCGTCCTGGCTGCTGCCGGCGGCGAAGATCAGGCGCAGGTCGAACATCGGCAGCTCGCGGGCTTCGACGAACATCACTTTGGCGCCTTCGGCGGTGTTCCAGGTCTGTACGTCGAGTGAGCGGTGGCTCGGCGCCTTGCCGTCGAGTTCGGTCAGCGATTGCAGCTTCTGGCTGGCCTTGGCCTTGTCGAGGGCTTCGCTGGCCTTGGTGTCATCGCTTTTTGACAGATAAAACGCAGCGGAGCCGATCAGCACGGCTGCGATCAGGCCGATCAGGGCCAGGCGGGGGTTTTTACGCTCACTCATGAGTCGTCTCCAGTGGCAGTACATGGGCGACGCTGAGACGTTCGCGGGTGAAATACAGCTTGGCGGCTTTCTGGATATCTTCCGGTGTCACGCTTTCCAGGTCGGCGAGTTCGGTGTCCATGAGCTTCCAGGACAGGCCGACGGTTTCCAGCTGGCCGATGGAGGTGGCCTGGCTGGTGATCGAATCACGCTCGTAGACCAGGCCGGCGATGACTTGGGCGCGGACGCGTTCCAGTTCTTCAGTGGACGGCGCGGTGGTTTTCAGCTGTTCGAGCAGCTTCCACAGGCCCGCTTCGGTCTGGGCCATGGTTTTCTTTTTCTGCGTGTTCGGCGTGGCCGACAAGGTGAACAGGCTGTCGCCGCGGGTGTAGGCGTCGTAACTCGACGAGCCACCGGACACCAGCTCTTCGCCGCGCTCCAGTTGCGTCGGGATGCGTCCGCTGTAACCGCCGTCGAGCAGGGCCGAGATCAGGCGCAAGGCGTTCACCGAGCGTTTGTCTTCGGCGGTGGCGATGCTCGGCACGTTGAAGCCCAGCATCAGGCTCGGCAATTGGGTCTGCACGTGCAGGGTGATCTGGCGCTCGCCGGGTTCGGCCAGTTCCAGCGGGATTTTCGCCGGTGGCACGTCACGTTTGGCGATCGGGCCGAAATAGCGCTGGGCCAGGGTTTTGACCTCGTCCGGGGTCACGTCGCCGACCACCACCAGCGTGGCGTTGTTCGGCACGTACCAGGATTGGTACCAGTGGCGCAGCTCTTCGACTTTCATACGGTCCAGGTCAGCCATCCAGCCGATGGTCGGCGTGTGGTAACCGCTGGCCGGGTAGGCCATGGCCTTGAAGCGTTCGTAGGCCTTGGACATTGGCTTGTCGTCGGTGCGCAGGCGACGTTCTTCTTTAATGACTTCGATCTCGCGGGCGAACTCGTCGGCCGGCAGGCGCAGGCTGGCCATGCGGTCGGCTTCCAGCTCGAAGGCCACGCCGAGGCGGTCGCGGGCCAGCACCTGGTAATACGCCGTGAAGTCATCGCTGGTGAACGCGTTCTCTTCGGCGCCGAGGTCGCGCAGGATCAGCGAAGCTTCGCCGGGTCCGACTTTCTCGCTGCCCTTGAACATCATGTGTTCAAGCGCGTGGGACAAACCGGTCTGACCTGGCGTCTCGTAGCTGGAGCCGACCTTGTACCAGACCTGGGAAACCACCACTGGTGCACGATGGTCTTCGCGCACAACGACCTTCAGACCATTATCCAGAGTGAATTCGTGGGTGGGTTGTGGATCGGCAGCCAGGGCCGAGAGGGGCAGACAAACTGTGCTGAGCAGCAGGCCTGCAGCGCGGCGGGCTAAAGCATTCATTCGTTTTTAAACCTTTGGGGCTGCCCGCTTGTTCTTAGCGTCAGCGGGCGAGAGGTAGGGCGTGTCATCAATCATTACCAGTACCGTGCCGGAGCCTGATAGTGCGCAGGGCAAGGCGCGAGGAGTGTAGTTTGGTCATTCCAAATAAACTCCGAGCAACGCAGCCCTGCACACTATCAGGCCCGGCCCTCCGGGTGGCGCCTGAAAACGGGCCATGCTGCGTTGCAGTCCTTGGGAAGGAAAGCACATTCCCTGCGGCCTGCGCCTTGCCTGGCCCGTTTTCAGGCGGCCACGCGGTACTGGTAATGATTGATGACACGCCCTAGGATACTGGTCCGTTTTACTGGCGGCCACGCCTATCAGGCCTTTGATCGGCCGGAAGGTTGCATGGGTTACCTGCGGAAGCTTTGAGTTTGTCAGCTAAACTCTGCGTTTTCGCCGACGATGCCGTTCCAGTCCTTCGTATTAGTCAACCTTTGAGGTGCTGTTTGCACCTCGACAAAATGTTGCGCGTGAACAAGCTGGGTCAATCGCAGTCTGTTCTGCATCGAATATTCATTTGCCGGGGCGCCCTTAGGCGCGTCGCTACCGTGAGATAGCCGTCCTCCATGTTTGGTTCCAACGACGACAAGAAGACCCCAGCTGCGGCTGGCGAGAAGAAAAGCCTGTTCGGATGGCTGCGCAAAAAGCCGCAGGACCCCGTCGTCGAACAGCCACAACCACTTCCTGAGCCAACATCTGCGCCGGTAATAGAAGAAGAGCTGGCGCCGGTTGTCCTGCCGATCGCCGAGCCGGTACTGCAACCGGTGGCTGAAGCGGAACTCGAAGTGATTGCCGAGCAGCCGCTGACACCCGGCGCCGAGCCGTGGCTGACGTTGCCGGTGGCGGAAGAACCGGTGGCCTTGGTTGAAGATGAGTTGGCGCCGCATGTGACGCCGCCGATTCCTGCCCCGACGGCCTTTGCTCATGAGCCTGTTCATGCGCCGGTGGTTGAACCGGTTGTCGTGCCGGTCGTCGTGGCCGAGCCTGAGGCGGTTGTCCCAGAGCCGGTGATTCCTGTGTTTGTCGCTCCGCCCGCTCCTGTGGTTCAAGCCCCGGCGCCTGTACCGGTTGTTGCTCCCTTAGTCGCCGCGCTCGATGTTCCCGTCGAACTCCCGGTCGAGCCGCCGCGTACCGAAGAAACCAAAGCCGGTTTCTTCGCCCGCCTCAAGCAAGGTCTGTCCAAGACCAGCGCCAGCATCGGCGAAGGCATGGCCAGCCTGTTCCTGGGCAAGAAAATCATCGATGACGAGCTGCTCGAAGACATCGAAACCCGTCTGCTGACCGCCGACGTTGGCGTCGAAGCGACCTCGGTGATCATCCAGCACCTGACCCAAAAGGTTGCGCGCAAAGAGCTGGCCGATGCCGACGCACTGTACACATCCCTGCAAGCTGAACTCGCGGCGATGCTCAAGCCTGTCGAGCAGCCGCTGAAAATCACCTCGCAGAACAAGCCATTCGTGATTCTGGTGGTTGGCGTCAATGGCGCCGGCAAGACCACCACCATCGGCAAACTGGCGAAGAAGCTGCAGCTCGAAGGCAAGAAAGTCATGCTCGCGGCCGGCGATACTTTCCGCGCCGCCGCCGTCGAGCAGTTGCAGGTGTGGGGCGAGCGCAACAAGATCCCGGTCATCGCCCAGCACACCGGCGCCGACTCCGCTTCGGTTATCTTCGATGCCGTGCAAGCCGCCAAGGCCCGTGGCATTGACGTGTTGATCGCCGACACCGCCGGTCGCCTGCACACCAAAGACAATTTGATGGAAGAGTTGAAAAAGGTTCGCCGGGTCATCAGCAAGCTCGATGCCGATGCGCCGCACGAAGTGCTGCTGGTGCTCGACGCCGGCACCGGTCAGAACGCCATCAACCAAGCCAAGC
The DNA here is from genome assembly GCF_004310295.1 of Pseudomonas sp. BGI-2. Lineage (GTDB taxonomy): Bacteria > Pseudomonadota > Gammaproteobacteria > Pseudomonadales > Pseudomonadaceae > Aquipseudomonas. The sequence goes on from NZ_SISB01000020.1 coordinate 95,241, forward strand.
AATTCAACCAGACCGTCGAACTGACCGGCCTGGCGCTGACCAAGCTCGACGGCACTGCCAAGGGCGGGGTGATTTTCGCCCTGGCCAAGCAATTTGGTTTGCCAATTCGCTACATCGGCGTCGGTGAAGGCATCGATGACTTGCGTACTTTTGAAGCAGAACCCTTTGTCCAGGCACTGTTTGCCGAGCGGGAGCGTTCATGATTCGTTTCGAGCAAGTCGGTAAGCGCTACCCGAACGGTCACGTCGGCTTGCATGAGCTGAGCTTTCGAGTCCGACGGGGCGAGTTTTTGTTTGTGACCGGCCACTCTGGCGCCGGTAAAAGCACCTTATTGCGCCTGCTGCTGGCGATGGAGCGTCCGACCACCGGCAAATTGCTGCTCGCCGGCCAGGACCTCGCCACCATCAGCAATGCGCAGATTCCTTATCTGCGTCGGCAGATAGGTGTGGTGTTCCAGAATCACCAGTTGCTGTTCGATCGCACGGTGTTCAACAACATCGCGCTGCCCTTGCAGATCCTTGGCCTGTCGAAGGCCGAGATCGTCAAGCGCGTGGATTCGGCGCTTGAGCGCGTGGCGCTGTCGGATAAAACCGATCTGTACCCCGGCGACCTGTCCACCGGTCAGCAACAGCGCGTCGGCATCGCCCGCGCCATCGTCCACCGTCCGGCTCTGCTGCTGGCGGACGAACCGACCGGTAACCTCGACCCGCGTCTGGCGGCCGAGATCATGGGCGTGTTCGAAGACATCAATCGTCTGGGCACCAGCGTGCTGATTGCCAGTCACGACCTGGCGCTGATCGCTCGTATGCGTCATCGCATGCTGACCCTGCAACGTGGCCGACTGATCGGCGACGGGGAGGCGGGCGTATGAGTGCGACACGCAGCCCCAAGGTTTCCGAGCGTGTGGCCCCCAAGGCCGCCGACCCGCAGCCGCAGAAGAAAAAACGCGACGATGATGACGGTCCGGACTTCGCCACGCTGTTCCGCGCCTGGGTCGAGAGTCATCGCGCCAGCCTGCTCGATAGCTTGCGTCGTTTGGGCAAGCAGCCAATCGGCAGTTTCTTCACCTGCATGGTGATGGCGGTTGCCCTGAGTTTGCCCATGGGCCTGTCACTTTTGCTAAGTAACGTCGAACGCCTCGGCGGTTCCTGGCAGCGTGCGGCGCAGATTTCCCTGTACCTGCAAATCGAGGCCAGCCCCGCTGAGGGTGAGTCGTTGCGCGAGCAGATCAAAGGCATGCCCGGCGTCGCGGAGGCGGAATATGTCGGTCGTGATCAGGCGCTGGAAGAGTTCCAGCAACAGTCCGGTCTGGGCGAGGCGCTCAAGGAACTGCCGGAAAACCCGCTGCCAGGCGTGGTGCTGGTGACCCCGAACGAGGTCGACAAGCCCGCGCTTGAAGCATTACGACAAAAACTTTCCGAGCTGCCGAAGGTACAACAGGCGCAACTTGATCTAGTCTGGGTCGAGCGTCTGGCAGCGATCCTCAAGCTGGGTGACCGTTTTGTCTTCGGTCTGACCGTGCTTCTGGTTTCTGCATTACTTTTGGTGATAGGCAATACCATTCGTCTTCATATTGAAAACCGCCGCACAGAGATAGAAGTGATTAAACTCGTCGGCGGCACTGACAGCTATGTGCGCAGGCCCTTTCTGTACATGGGCGCGTTGTATGGCTTCGGTGCGGGGATGCTTTCCTGGGGTGTATTGGCGTTCGGCCTGAACTGGCTGAACGACGCGGTGGTAGGGCTGGCCGGTTTGTACGGCAGTGATTTCGCACTGGCTGGCGTGCCAGTTGCCGACGGTCTGTCTCTCTTGCTTGGCGCGGTGCTGTTGGGGTATATCGGTGCATGGATTGCAGTCGCACGCCACCTGAGGGAGCTTGCGCCTAAGTAGTATCATTTTGCTCGTATTGACCTTTCAGCGTTTATGGGAACTTGTCTTTCGGTTTCCGGTCAATTTTCGCAGTGCTGAACTGCACGAGTTTGTAAGTGGGAGGTTTTTTCGTATGACCAATTCTTTGCAACCTGCATATGCTCTGGTCCCGGGTGCGAACCTGGAGGCCTATGTGCACACGGTGAACAGCATTCCATTGCTGACGCCGGAGCAGGAGCGTGAACTGGCCGAGAGTCTCTATTATGAGCAGGATTTGGGGGCGGCTCGGCAGATGGTGCTCGCCCACCTGCGTTTTGTTGTACATATCGCCCGTAGCTATTCCGGTTACGGCCTGGCTCAGGCTGACCTGATCCAGGAAGGCAACGTCGGCCTGATGAAGGCGGTGAAGCGCTTCAACCCGGAAATGGGTGTGCGTCTGGTTTCGTTCGCAGTGCACTGGATCAAGGCGGAAATTCACGAGTTCATCCTGCGCAACTGGCGCATTGTGAAAGTCGCGACCACCAAGGCTCAGCGCAAGCTGTTCTTCAACCTGCGCAGCCAGAAGAAACGCCTGGCGTGGCTGAACAACGAGGAAGTCCACCGTGTGGCGGAAAGCCTCGGCGTAGAGCCGCGGGAAGTGCGCGAGATGGAAAGTCGCCTGACCGGCCATGACATGGCCTTCGACCCGGCCGCAGAAGCGGACGACGACAGTGCTTTCCAGTCACCGGCCAACTATCTGGAAGACCACCGGTACGACCCGGCCCGTCAACTGGAAGATGCCGACTGGAGCGACAACTCCAACCACAACCTGCACGAAGCGCTGGAAGTGCTGGACGACCGCAGCCGTGACATCCTCTACCAGCGCTGGCTGGCGGAAGAGAAAGCCACGCTGCACGACCTGGCGCAGAAGTACAACGTGTCGGCCGAGCGTATTCGTCAGCTTGAAAAGAGCGCGATGAACAAGCTCAAGTTGTCGATCGCCGCTTAACCGCGCGCCCGGCAATAAAAAACGCCCCGATCATTGATCGTAATGCTGTTCACTTAAGCGCGGGCACTCATTTGTGGCGAGGGGATTCAGCGAAACGTCGCACCGCCCCGTTCGGCTGCGAAGCAGTCGTAAATCCACACAACTCGGTCTGTCTGAACGGGCGCAGGGGGCCGCTTCGCAGCCCAACGGGGATGAATCCCCTCGCCACAAGTTCTCGCTCGACTGATGATTGTCTTAAGTGAACAGCATTACGATCATTGATCGGGGCGTTTTTGTTTGTGCCCACTAGTGACGCATCGCCCCCCTGCAGGAGCGAGGCTTGCGTCGTCGCGGATCAGTCATTGTGCCCAAGGCGCTCGGCGTGAATCGTTGATGCCCACCAGATAACTATCCCCGCCCAACTGACTCATCTGCTGCCGAATCCACCCAGCCCGCCGCGCAACATAGTGGGTCGGATGGCTCGCACTCCACACCCGTGGATTAGGCAGCACCGCCGCCAGCAAACTCGACTGCTGCCGGGAAAGAGACTTGGCGCCAACACCAAAGTGATGTCTGGCCGCTGCTTCAGCGCCAAACACCCCGTCATCCCACTCGGCACTGTTGAGGTACACCTCGAGAATTCGTTGCTTGGGCCAGAGCACCTCGATCAACCCGGTGAACCAAGCTTCCAGGCCTTTACGCAGCCAGCTGCGCCCAGACCACAAAAACAGATTCTTTGAGACTTGCTGGCTCAGGGTGCTGGCACCGCGAATCGAACCGCCGAGTTCGTTATGGGCCAATGCTTTCTGGATCGCCCCAAAATCAAAACCCCAATGCTCCGGGAATTTCTGATCCTCGCCCGCGATCACCGCGACTTTCAGGTCGTCAGAGATTTCATCCCAGGGCTTCCAGGTGCGTTGCAGGTCAATCGGCTCGCCGTCGAACCAGGATTCGACCTTGCGCTCGACCATCAAGGCCGTTCCCGGTGGTGGTACCACGCGAAAAATCAGAACCAGCAATACGCTGCCGCCCGCGAACCAGAGCAGGGCTTTTGTGAATCGTCGCAAAAATATACGCAGCATAGAGATGGCTTGGCCGAACCCGTTGAGCGGGCCATTATACAGACCCTGTTGATCGCGTCTGACTGGAGTTCTTCATGCTGCGTGGCTTTCTGATGCTGGCCGCTTTCTTCGGTTTCACTGGCGTTGCCCTTGGCGCGTTCGCCGCCCACGGCCTGAAAAACCGTCTGACACCCGAGTACCTGGCGATTTTCCACACCGGCGTCACGTATCAACTGGTGCACACCTTGGCGCTGCTGGGCGTGGCGCTGCTGGCCACGCAGATTCCGGGTCGCCTGATCAGTTGGGCCGGCGCCTCGTTTGCCATCGGCATCCTGCTGTTTTCCGGCAGTCTGTACCTGCTGACCCTGACCGGCTTCAGCAAGCTGGGGATCATCACGCCCTTCGGCGGCCTGGCATTCCTGGTCGGCTGGTTCTGCCTGGGGCTCGCCGCCTGGCGGTTGAGCTGACCGGACGGTCCATTTCATGACGAATGGCTTGGGTCGCCAAGACTGATCGGGCTAGAATGCCAGCCCCTAAAAATGATGGCGGCATTCGGTATGCGCATTCAGTTGAACGGCGAATCCCTTGAACTGCCCGACGGTGAAACCGTTGCGGCCCTGCTGACCCGTCTGGAACTGACCGGACGCCGGGTGGCGGTTGAACTCAATCTGGATATCGTCCCGCGCAGCCAGCATGCCGACACCACGCTGAACGACGGTGACAATGTCGAAGTCGTGCACGCCATCGGCGGCGGCTAGTCGCCCGGCCCGCAAGGGCACAGAATTCTGCAAGAACCTCACCCCTACAGAGGATTTCCCATGAGCATCGTTCGTAGCGACAAGCCCTTCGTCCTGGCCGGTCGTACTTACCAGTCGCGTTTGCTGGTAGGCACCGGCAAGTACCGTGACATGGAAGAAACCCGCTTGGCCATCGAAGCCTCGGGTGCCGAGATCGTCACCTTCGCCGTGCGCCGCACCAACCTCGGCCAGAACCCGGGCGAACCGAACCTGCTCGAAGTCCTGTCGCCGGATCGCTACACCTTCCTGCCGAACACTGCCGGTTGCTTCGACGCTACCGAAGCTGTGCGCACCTGTCGCCTGGCCCGTGAGCTGCTGGGTGGCCACAACCTGGTGAAGCTGGAAGTACTGGCGGACCAGAAAACCCTGTTCCCTAACGTGATCGAAACCCTCAAGGCCGCCGAAGTGCTGGTCAAGGAAGGCTTCGACGTGATGGTCTACACCAGCGATGACCCGATCATCGCCCGTCAACTGGCGGAAATTGGTGTTATCGCGGTCATGCCACTGGCAGGCCTGATCGGCACGGGCCTGGGGATCTGCAATCCGTACAACCTGCAGATCATCCTCGAAGAAGCCAAGATTCCGGTGCTGGTGGATGCCGGTGTCGGTACCGCTTCCGACGCCACCATCGCGATGGAGCTGGGTTGCGAAGCGGTGCTGATGAACTCGGCCATCGCCCATGCCCAGCAGCCGATCATGATGGCTGAAGCCATGAAACACGCCATCGTTGCAGGCCGCCTGGCCTACCTCGCCGGCCGCATGCCGAAAAAACTCTATGCCAGCGCCTCCTCGCCGCTGGATGGTCTGATCAAGTAAGAGCCATTGATGACTGAATCAAACGACACGCCTATCACGCCTGCAGAAGGCGAAGAGCGCCAACACCGCCGCATCAAGAGCTTCGTGATGCGTGCCGGGCGCATGACCGAAGGCCAGCAAAAAGGCCTGGAGCAGGGCACGCCGCTGTTCGTCCTGCCGCTGGCTGACGCACCGGTGGACTTCGACCAGGTGTTCGGCCGCTCCGCGCCGCGCTCGCTGGAAATCGGTTTCGGCATGGGCCATTCGCTGCTGGAAATGGCCGCAGCCTCGCCGGAACAGGATTTCATTGGCGTGGAAGTTCACCGTCCGGGTGTCGGCGCGCTGCTCAATGGCGTGCTGACCCAGGGCTTGACCAACCTGCGGGTCTACGATTGCGACGCGATCGAAGTGCTCAACCGTTGCGTGGCCGACAACAGCCTCGATCGCCTGATGCTGTTTTTCCCGGACCCATGGCACAAGAGCCGTCACCACAAGCGCCGTATCGTTCAGGCGTCCTTCGCTGAACTGGTGCGCAGCAAGTTGAAAGTCGGCGGTGTATTGCACATGGCCACCGACTGGGAACCGTACGCCGAGTACATGCTGGAAGTGATGAACGTCGCACCGGGTTATCGCAACCTGGCAGAAGACGGCAAATGCGTCCCGCGCCCGACCGAGCGCCCGATCACCAAGTTCGAACGCCGCGGCGAACGTCTTGGGCATGGCGTGTGGGACCTGAAGTTCGAAAAACAGTCCTAAGCCTTACGCAACACCCAATGTGGGAGCGGGCTTGCTCGCGAAGACGGTTAATCATTCAACAGTGATGTTGACTGACACGACGCCTTCGCGAGCAAGCCCGCTCCCACATTTGTTTTATGCAGTGTTCAAGATCAGCGTTGATCCGCCGAAAGATCTAGGTCCCCACTTGTAAAGGAAGACAGGTTTGAAAGTCATTTTCGTCTGCACGCTATTTTTAAGTCTGCTGTTTTCTGCAGCTTGCGAACGCGTTGTAACGCCCGATGAATACTTTGCACGCGCCCAGAGAGTGGCCGACAAATTCAAGCGTGAGGCCGATGAAAGGTTAAAGCTGGAGGCCGCCGGGGAATCTGCTTTCAAGTACAGTCCAGAGCAGCTGCGCAATGCGGAAGGTGATTTGGAAGCGCTCGTAGACAATCTGAAACGAGCGTCTGATGGCGGACACACTGGAGCAACGTACTTTTTGGCCAACCTGCAGGACAATCCGATGTTCTCTGAGCGCACGCGCAAGGAGGCGTGTGGCCTTTACCAAAAAGCCATGGACCAAGGCTTGCTGGCGGCTGCGGTTGGCTATTACCACTTGTGTGATAAGGCATACGAGAGGTTTGATCTGCACAACGCGGATCACCTGAAGTACTTGCAGTCGCTGGAACAGTTGCTGCAAAAGCCCGACGCCCATGGTGACGCCTATCCGTTACCGGCCAAGCATTCCGTGTGTTTCGTGGACGAAGCGGCGCCCTTGCCGGAGCAGGGTGTGCTGGCGGCCATGCAGGCTCGCGCCGTCGCGCTGGTCCTGACCGAAGATCAATACCGGGCCGAGGCCAATTACATTCTGGCGCTGACGCGTGTAAACAAAGATGACCGGCCTGACAGTGTGAATATTGCCTATCTGGATGAAGCTGAAGCGTTGGGCTGCAACGACTTCCACGGGCTGAACGCCATGATGCGCAATGCAGTCAAGGTCGCCGCCAAGCAATAAAGGAATTCGCAATACCCAATGTGGGAGTGAGACCGGCTTGCCGGCGATAGCGTCATTACATTCAACATCTTCGTTGACTGTCAGACCGCTATCGCCGGCAAGCCGGTCTCACTCCCACATTTGTTTTGGGGTGTTTTCGAGATTTAGCGGCGGTCTGCTACAACGCCAATCAACACCAGCACCACCAACAACACCGGCGCCAAGCTGTAGTTGTTGAACTGGCTCAGCCCTTTGATGATCCACGGCGTGGCGTAGATCAGTGCCACGCCGCTCCCGATCATGCACACCAGAGCGAGCAACGGTACTCGTAAGGCGCCGGCGATGCTGCCCAGGCGTTGGTCGACCCAGCCTTTGATGTCCGCGCCGAACAGCACCAGCAGGCAGCCCACCAGCGCCAGAGAGATTTCCGACAGGTTGCTGCGGCTCCAGCGGGAGACGGTGGCGAGCAGGTCGAGTATCAAATCCATTCGTTTTCCCCTAAGGCTGAAATCAGCTCAGAAATGTTTGCAGCAAGTCATTGAGAAACAGCTGTCCGCGATCAGTCGCCGCCAGACGTGACGGTTCGACCTGCAACAGGCCGCTTTGTTCGGCGACATGGCGGCCTTCGGCGAGGCTTTCCAGGCTCAGTCCGGTGCGTTCCGGATACAACCGCGATTCGACACCCTCGGTCAGACGCAAGGCATTCATCAGGAACTCGAAGGGCAGCTCTTCGTTGGTCAGCGCTTTCTCGCCAGCCTTGAAGCTTTTGGCCGGGTTCAGGTAATCCTTCGGCAGGCGAGTCTTCCAGGTGCGCACGATGCGCCCGTCCGGATGACTGAGCTTGCCGTGGGCGCCGGCACCGATGCCGATGAAGTCGCCGAAACTCCAGTAATTGAGGTTGTGCCGCGCCGCACGACCGGGCTGGGCATAGGCCGAGACTTCGTACTGCGCGTAACCGTGTTCGGCGAGCAGCGCCTGCCCGGCTTCCTGAATGTCCCACAACGTGTCGTCTTCCGGAAGCACAGGCGGCTGGTTCCAGAACACCGTGTTCGGCTCCAGCGTCAGCTGATACCAGGACAGATGCGTCGGCTTCAGAGCGATGGCTTGGCGCAGGTCGCTCAACGCATCATCCAGCGACTGATCCGGCAAGCCGTGCATCAAGTCCAGATTGAAGTTGTCGAACCCGGCCTGACGCGCCATGCCGGCGGCGCGCACAGCTTCGTCACCGTTGTGAATTCGTCCCAGCGCTTTGAGTTTCTCTTCCTGAAAGCTCTGGATGCCGATCGACAGACGATTGATGCCCAGCGCGCGGTAGGCGAGGAATTTCTCCTGCTCGAACGTTCCGGGATTGGCTTCCAGGGTGATTTCGATGTCACTGGCAAACGGAATGCGCTGCTCGACGCCTTTGAGCAACCGGCCCAGGGCCTCGGCACTGAACAGGCTCGGTGTGCCGCCTCCGAAGAAGATCGAACTCAACTTGCGACCGTAGACCGCGTGCAAATCCTGGTCGAGATCAGCCAGCAACGCGTCGACATACTCTTCTTCCGGCAGCACCGGGCTGGCGGTGTGGGAGTTGAAGTCGCAATAAGGGCATTTGCGCACACACCACGGGATGTGGATGTACAACGCCAGGGGCGGCAGCACGGGGAGCGCGGCCCGGGGCGATGATGCGGCACCGCCGAAAATCAGCGGTGACGCGGATGATTCGTGGGTCATTTCAAGCCCAGACGCTGGCGCAGCAGATCCATTGCACGGGCGCGGTGGCTGATGAGGTTCTTGTCGCTCGGGTTCAGCTCGGCGCTGGAACAATCGCGCTCCGGCACCCAGAACAGCGGATCGTAGCCAAAACCATGCTCACCACTGGCGGCTGCCAGGATGCGTCCGTGCCACAGGCCTTCGCAGAGGATCGGCAACGGATCGTCAGCATGGCGCACCAACGCCAGCACACAAACGAACTGCGCACCGCGTTCGGCTTCCGGTACATCTTTCAACACGTCGAGCAGCTTGGCGTTGTTCGCCGCATCGCCCTGACCGTCAGCGTAACGAGCCGAGTAGATCCCCGGCGCGCCGCCAAGGAAATCCACCGCCAGCCCGGAATCGTCGGCCAGCGCCGGCAGACCAGAGATGCGCGCGGCATTGCGGGCCTTGAGGATGGCGTTCTCGACGAACGACAGGCCGGTTTCTTCAGGCTCGACACTGCTGAACTCGCCGATCGAGCGCAATTGCACCGACTCGCCGAGCATGGCCTGGAGTTCCTTGAGTTTGCCGGCGTTATGGCTGGCCAGTACGAGTTGCGTGAAGTTGATCATTCGCCGGGGAAAAGCTCTTGGTTGAAATTGATGGTGTTGGTTTTATCGCCGTTCTGCACCTTGATCTCGAAGGTGCGGACTTCCTGCTGATCGACCGGGAACTGGGCGATGTAGTAGATCGCGCCTTGCTCGGTGATCTGTTTGAATTTCAGCGGCACACTTTGGCTGGTCAGGTCTTTGACCGTTCCACTGACTTGAGCCATCAGCGGTTTGCCTTCCTTGATCACCGAAACGTTGATCACACCTTGGTTCTTGCTGCGGGTGAGCTCCGCGGCTTTAGCGATATCGGGTGTCAGGAAGGTAGAGTTGAAGGTGTTGTAATGCACCGTCACATCGCCAAACTTTTCCTGACGATCACCTTTGATGACGTCGGCGGCCATGGCGGTGACGCTCAGGCAGGCAGTAAGTACAAACAGCGCTAGACGACCCATGTTCGTTCTCCTTGGAATGTCGTGGTTCAGACCGCGATTTTGTGATCCTGCAACCCTGGGCTGCTGACGCGGTAAATACCGATTTCACCTAATAGATTAGGCCATAGCTTACTGGCCCACCCGTGTCGATGCTGTTGATCCACGGCAAGGCGATCAATGACCCTCGCTTCACGTTCGCGGCACAACGCTTCAAAGTCTTCGAAGGTGCAGAAGTGAATGTTCGGCGTGTTGTACCAGGTGTACGGGAGAAAATCGGATACCGGCATCCGACCCTTGCTCGCCAGGTACCAGCGGCAACGCCAGTGACCGAAGTTGGGGAAGGTGATGATGCACTGGCGGCCGACCCGCAGCATTTCGTCGAGGATCTTGTCCGGGTAATGCACCGCTTGCAGCGCCTGGGTCATGACTACGACGTCGAAGCTGTTGCTGGCGAAGTTGCCCAGGCCCTTGTCCAGGTCCTGCTCGATGACGTTGATGCCTTTGGCCACGCACTCGGCGATATTGTCCGGGTCGTTTTCCAGGCCATAGCCGGTGACTTGCTTGTTGTCCCGCAGCCAGGTCAGCAGCTCACCGTCGCCGCAACCGAGGTCGAGCACGCGGCTGCCGGCGGGGATCCATTCCTGGATGATTTCCAGATCAGCTCTCATGGCTTTCTCACAACGTAATACGGTTCATGTAATTGCTGAACGCCTGCAAGTATCGCGGGATCGGAATCAGGAAGGCGTCGTGGCCTTGCGGAGCATCGATCTCCAGGTAGCAGACGTCTTTCCTGGCCGCCATCAGCGCGTCCACCAGTTCCCGCGAGCGGGCAGGGGAGAAGCGCCAGTCGGTGGTGAAAGACATCACGCAGAACTTGGCCTGGGCATTGGCGAAGGTTTTCGCCAGGTCGTCGTCAAAGTTGGCTGCCGGGTCGAAGTAATCCAGCGCCTTGGTCATCAGCAGGTACGTGTTGGCGTCGAAACGCCCGGAGAACTCTTCGCCCTGATAACGCAGGTAGCTTTCGACCTGGAACTCGACGCTGTGGAAGTCGTAGTTGAGCTTTTCGCTCTTGAGGCCACGGCCGAATTTTTCGCCCATCGAGTCATCGGACAGGTAAGTGATGTGCCCGACCATCCGCGCCAGCATCAAGCCGCGCTTGGGGATCACGCCCGCCTCCTGGAACGAACCGCCGTGGAATTCGGGGTCGGTGAGGATCGCCTGACGCGCCACTTCGTTGAAGGCGATGTTCTGCGCCGACAGTTTGGGGGCCGAGGCGATGGCCAGGCAGTGGCGAATGCGATCGGGGTAGGTGATGCTCCACTGCATCGCCTGCATGCCGCCGAGACTGCCGCCGATCACGGCGGCCCATTGGCTGATGCCGATCCGGTCGGCCAGGCGCGCCTGACTGTGAACCCAGTCTTCCACGGTCAATACCGGGAAGTCGGCGCCGAAGGGCTTGCCGGTCTCCGGGTTGACGCTGCTCGGGCCGGTGGAGCCGTTGCAGCCGCCGAGGTTGTTCAGGCTGACCACAAAGAACTTGTTGGTGTCGATCGGCTTGCCGGGGCCGATGCAGCTGTCCCACCAACCGGGCTTGCGGTCGTCGGGGCTGTGGAAGCCGGCAGCGTGGTGGTGACCCGACAGGGCGTGGCAGATCAGCACGGCGTTGCTCGCCGTGGCGTTCAGCGTGCCGTAAGTTTCGTAGATCAGGTCATAAGCTGGGAGCGAACGGCCGCAGGCCAGGGCCAGGGGTTCACTGAAGTGCGCCACTTGCGGCGTCACCAGACCAACAGAATCGGCGGGAAAGGCAGTTGGCATCGACCCTGCTCTCGTTGAAATGAGGCGTAAGTCTAAAGACCGCTGCCCCTAGCAGCAAGCAAAGGGCTTGGCTGATTTTCCTGTCAGACCGGGGGGCGGCATTCGCGGGCAAGCCTCGCTCCTACAGGACTTATGCGATCCCCTGTAGGAGCGAGGCTTGCTCGCGATGAACGATGACGCGGTTAGCCTGCTGGGCGCAGCAGATCAGGCAAATCCGGCAGCTTCTTCGGCGAACAGATCCGCACCCGCTTCTGCCGGTTCAACTCACCGCTGAGCAAACTGACCTGACTCTTGGAAACCCCAAACGCCTTCGCCAGGAACGCCATCAGATACGCATTGGCTTTACCTTCAACCGGCGGCGCCGTCAGGCGGATCTTCAGTCGATCACCGTGCAGCCCGCAGAAATCATCGCTGCGGGCCGCCGGTTGCAGGTGACAATCCAGAATCAGGTCATCACCGTCCCAGCGAAAGTAGCTCATCAGATCAGGCCGAGCAGCCCCTGCGGCATTAAGGCAAAGTGCGCGAGGCGCGGGATCAGCCAGCTTTGCAGCAACTGGATCACGATAAACGCGAAGATCGGCGAGATGTCGAGGCCGCCCAGGTTCGGAATGATCCGACGGAACGGGGCGAGTACCGGTTCAGTAATCTGCGCGACCAGCTCTGCGCCCGGATTGTGGCTCCCCGGGGCGACCCAGGACAGAATCACGCTGATGATCATCGCCCAGAACACAATGTTCAAGAACAACGAGAAGAGGGCGATCAGCGCCCACGGCACCAGGAACAGCCAGTCGACCATGAAGCCTTTGAGCAGCAGGATCACCGCGATCAGCAGCATTTGAATGATCAGCGCCAACACCAGTGACGACATGTCCAGCCCGAACATGCTCGGGATGACCCGGCGCAGAGGCTTGAGCAGCGGCTGAGTCGCCTTCACGATGAACTGGCAGAGCGGGTTGTAGAAGTTCGCCCGAACCAGTTGCAGGATGAAGCGCATCAGCACGATCAGCAGGTACAGGCTGCCCAGGGTTTTAATTATGAAAATGGCAGCGTCATTGAGTCCAAGCATCATTGATTCCTTTGTAAGAGCTGATTAGCGGCCAAGTTGCTCAGCCATCTCGGCCGAGCGGTGCGCAGCGGCGCCGAGTGCTTTTTCCACCAGCGATTCGAAGCCGCCGGCCTGGAACGATTTGATTGCAGCTTCCGTGGTGCCCGCAGGCGAAGTCACGCGACGACGCAATTCTGCGGCGTCGACATCGCTGGCCACGGCCATGTGCGCGGCGCCCAACGCGGTTTGCACGGTCAATTGTGCGGCGATGTCCGCCGGCAGGCCGAGCTTCACGCCGGCGGCGGTCATCGCTTCAATCAGCAAAAAGAAGTACGCCGGGCCGCTGCCCGAAACGGCGGTGACCGCGTCCAGTTGCTGCTCTTCGTTCAGCCACAGGGCAATGCCGACGGCCGACAACAGTTCTTCAGCTTGCTGGCGTTGTTCAGCATTTACTTCGGCCGTGGCAAACAAACCGCTTACGCCCTGACGCAGCAGTGCCGGGGTGTTGGGCATGCAGCGCACGATCGGCTGGGCGCCGAGCCAGTTGTTCATGCTGGCGCAGGTAATGCCGGCGGCGATCGAGACCACCAGTTGATTCGGCTTCAGGCTTGGGCGAATCGCTTCGCACACGGCTTTCATCGCCTGGGGCTTTACTGCCAGCACGACGACGTCTGCGTCTTGAATGGCATCGGCGTTGTCGGCGAAAACTTCAACGCCGTGTTCGGCCTGCACGTTGGCGCGGGTTTCGGCGCCCGGGTCGCTGGCGCGGATCTGTGCGGCGTCCAGACCTTTGGCGCGCAGGCCGCCGATCAGGCTGGCGGCCATGTTTCCGGCACCGATAAAGGCAATACGAGTCTTGCTCATGTCAGGTCCTTATAAAGAGAGGAGTCAGCCATTGTTTACTGGCTGGCCGTAGTCGCGGGCGCCAAACAGGGCTGTTCCGATGCGGACCCAGGTGGCGCCCATGGCGATGGCCGACTCGAGGTCGTGGCTCATGCCCATGGAAAGTGTGTCGAGCGGCAGGTTCAGGCTGGCTTGCAGGCTTTGCACGGCTGCAAAAGCAGCGTCCTGGACAGCGCGATCTTCAGTCGGCTCAGGGATCGCCATCAACCCGCGCAGCTTGATGCGCGGCAATTCGCTGATGGCTTTGGCCAAGGCCGGCAGGTCGGCCGGGGTGCAGCCGGATTTGCTGGCTTCACCGCTGACGTTGACCTGGATGCAAATGTTCAAGGGAGGCAGATCGGCAGGGCGTTGTTCGGAGAGGCGTTGTGCGATTTTCAAGCGATCCACGGAATGCACCCAGGCGAAGTGCTCGGCGATAGCGCGAGTCTTGTTCGATTGAATGGGGCCGATGAAGTGCCAGATCAAGGGCAGGTCGGCCAATTCGAGCTGTTTGCTCAGGGCCTCCTGCAGGTAATTCTCGCCAAAGTCACGAATCCCGGCGGCGTGGGCTTCGCGCAGGGCCTCGGCGGGCTTGGTCTTGCTCACGGCCAATAGTTGAACGCTGTGTTCGTCACGGTGGGCGGCGAGGGCGGCGGCACGGATGCGCGAACTAACCTGAATAATGTTGTCTGCTATCGTGGACATTCAAGAGGCGCCAGCGGGTCTGAGGTTGGCGGCATTCTACTGGAATTGAGGAGCGCTATGGATATCACTGAGCTGCTGGCCTTCAGCGCTAAACAGGGCGCGTCCGACCTGCACCTGTCTGCCGGTCTGCCACCGATGATTCGCGTTGACGGTGATGTGCGGCGTATCAACCTGCCGGCCCTGGACCACAAACAGGTGCATGAACTGATCTACGACATCATGAACGACACCCAGCGGGTGGACTTCGAGAAACACCTGGAAACTGATTTTTCCTTCGAAGTGCCCGGTGTGGCGCGTTTCCGGGTCAATGCCTTCAACCAGAATCGGGGTGCAGGCGCGGTGTTCCGGACCATTCCGTCGAAGGTTCTGAGCATGGACGACCTCGGCATGGGCGACGTGTTTCGCAAGATTACCGAGGCCCCGCGCGGTCTGGTACTGGTGACCGGCCCCACCGGTTCCGGCAAGTCCACCACCCTGGCGGCGATGATCGATTACCTCAACAACCATCGCCATCACCACATCCTCACCATCGAAGACCCGATCGAGTTCGTCCACGAATCGCGCAAATGCCTGATCAATCAGCGCGAAGTCCATCGCGACACCCGCAGCTTTGCCACGGCCCTGCGCTCGGCGCTGCGGGAAGACCCGGACGTGATTCTGGTGGGGGAGATGCGTGATCTGGAGACCATCCGCCTGGCGCTGACCGCCGCTGAGACGGGTCACCTGGTGTTCGGTACGCTGCACACTACGTCAGCAGCGAAGACCATCGACCGGGTGGTGGATGTGTTTCCGGGGGACGAGAAGTCGATGGTGCGTTCGATGCTGTCCGAGTCGTTGCTGGCGGTGGTGTCGCAGACCCTGATCAAGAAGATCGGCGGCGGGCGCATTGCGGCACACGAAATCATGCTCGGCACCTCGGCGATCCGTAACCTGATCCGCGAAGACAAGGTGGCGCAGATGTACTCGTCGATTCAGACCGGGGGCAACCTGGGGATGCAGACGCTGGACATGTGCTTGAAGGATTTGGTGACCAAGGGTTTGATCAGCCGGGAGCATGCGCGGGAGAAGGCGCGGTCACCGGATAATTTCTGAGGAGTCAGAAACGCCTTCGCGGGCAAGTCGGATCGCCGCGCCGCTCGCTCCTACAGGTCATGCGCCATTTTTTGCGGTACATGTTTAACCTGTAGATACTCTGTTCACGGTCAAGCTTTCGCGAGATGTTTTTCGCTAAAAAGCTTGGCCGTATTAAATTCTTCTCCAGAACGCATGCATGCCCATAACCCGGTCAGGTATTTACGCATCACTGC
>NZ_SISB01000021.1 GCF_004310295.1 Pseudomonas sp. BGI-2
GCGTAATCATCGAGTGCTGCGCGAGCATATTCGTAGCCCACAGGTGCATGTTCCTTCCTCGCCGACAACTGACTTCCAGCGATATCAGTATGGAAGAGAAAGGAACGGACTACCTATATCGCGAGCAGGCTCACTCCCACAGGGGAATGGGGTACATCAGCAAGTGACTGGTCGGCTGTCAGGCCGCCATCGCAGGCAAGCCAGCTCCCACAATTGAATCTTGTACATCAGCAAGATATTGGTCGGCTGTCAGGCCGCCTTCGCGGGCAAGCCTCGCGCCTACAGGTACATCCGGCAATCCGCGGACTCGCACAACAACGGGGAAGAATGTTAGCGTGCTTGGCATTCACCAAGCCCCGACGAGCCCTCCTTCCATGAAAAAGACCGTCCTCGCCTTCAGCCGCGTCACCCCGGAAATGGTCGAACGCCTCAAGCAAGACTTCGACGTCATCGTCCCCAACCCGAAAAACGGCGACATCAACGCCCAATTCAACGAAGCCCTGCCCCACGCCCACGGCCTGATCGGTGTCGGTCGCAAACTCGGCCGCGCGCAGCTGGAAAACGCCGCCAGACTCGAAGTGGTCTCCAGCGTCTCGGTCGGCTACGACAACTACGACGTCGCTTACTTCAACGAACGCGGGATCATGCTGACCAACACGCCGGATGTCCTCACCGAAAGCACCGCCGACCTGGCCTTCGCCCTGCTCATGAGCAGCGCCCGCCGCGTCGCCGAACTCGATGCCTGGACCAAGGCCGGCCAATGGCAAGCCACCGTCGGCGCCCCGCTGTTCGGCTGCGATATACACGGCAAAACCCTGGGCATCGTCGGCATGGGCAACATCGGCGCGGCCATTGCCCGTCGCGGTCGCCTGGGCTTCAACATGCCAGTCATCTACAGCGGCAACAGCCGCAAGACCGGGCTGGAACAAGAACTCGGCGCTCAATTTCGCAGCCTTGACGAACTGCTGGCCGAAGCCGATTTCGTCTGCCTGGTCGTCCCGCTCAGCGAAAAAACCAGGCACCTGATCAGCCACCGCGAACTGGCACTGATGAAGCCAAGCGCCATCCTGGTCAACATCGCCCGAGGCCCGGTCGTCGATGAACCCGCGCTGATCGAAGCGCTGCAAAACAACCGCATTCGCGGCGCCGGGCTGGACGTGTACGAGAAAGAACCATTGGCCGAGTCGCCATTGTTCCAGCTGAGAAACGCGGTGACATTGCCGCACATCGGCTCCGCCACCCATGAAACCCGCGAGGCCATGGCCAACCGCGCGCTGGCGAACCTGCGCAGCGCGCTGTTGGGCGAACGGCCGCAGGATCTTGTCAACCCGCAAGTCTGGAAAGGCTAAGCAAAACGGGCAGACACTTATAAAATATCTGCCCGCTTCTTTACACAACTTGCAATTCAGTCAACCGACGAAAAAAAGTTAAGCACATTAAACTCTCCCTACTTACCCGACCCCGGACTAGGTACACGGAGAACGATCACCTTGAACAACTGCACAACTGAAAAAATCATCAGAATCAGCAAGATTGTACTAATGGCTTATATAAGCTTTTTCGGGCTTTTGGTGATGTTTAGCAACTTCACCGACTACACAACAAACTACCAATTTGTCGCCCATATCCTGAGCATGGACACAACCCATAACAGTGAACGAACAAATTACCGAGCTATCACCTCGCCCATGCTGCACCACCGGATTTACTGGCTAATTATCACCCTCGAAGTGACCTACACCGTGTATTGCCTGGTAGGCACTTTCCACCTTTTTCAAAAACTGAATGCGTCCGCCCGCGAGTTTCATGAAGCAAAGAAATTCTCGATAATCGGCTTGCTTATCGGATTGTTCATCTATTACGTTTGTTTGCAGATCGTAGGCGTTGAATGGTTCAACATGGATAAATCACAGGCATGGAATGCGAAGGATTGGGCCCGACATATCGTTGACTTTATGTTGCCGTTACTTATGTATATTGCGTTAAGGATCGAGCGCTGAATCGTTTATCGCGCTCGACCGCACGAAATATCAGGCCAAATTGCCAGTTCGCTGCAACGCGCGCGCCCTGGGCTTGCGGAACACCAGCACGTTACCTAGCATCACCAACACCAAACCGACCAATGCCGGCGCGGTCCATTGATAACCTTCGGCAAATGCCGAGACATTCAGTGCCACGACCGGGAACAGCACGGTGCAATAGGCGGCTCGCTCCGGGCCCATACGCCCGACCAGCGTCAAGTAAGCGGTGAATCCGATAACCGAGCCTGGAATCACCAGGTACAGCAGCGAGCCGATGTAGCGCGTGTTCCATTCCATGTCGAACGGGACGCCTTTGACCAGGCACCACACCGACAACATCGCGGCGCCGTACGCCATGCCCCAGGCGTTGGTGGTCAGCGGCTTCAAACCGGCCTTTTGTTGCAGGCTCGAGAGCATGTTGCCGGCCGAGAAACACAAGGTGCCGAGCAACGCCAGGCCCAAGCCGAGCAAGGTTTCCGGGCTGGCGGTATGACCGGCCAGCTCTGGCCAGAACAACAGACCCAGTCCGAGCAAGCCCAACGCGCCGCCCATCAATACGTTACGGGCGATTTTCTGGCTGAAGAATACGCGTGCATTGAGCGCGTTCCACAGGGTGGCGGTGGAAAACACCACGGCGACCAGACCGCTGGGAATCCACTGACTGGCTGTCAGGAAACACATGAAGTTGACGCAGAACAGGCACAACCCTTGTGCCAGACAAATCAAATGCCCGCGACGGTTCATCACTTGCAGGCGTCGGCTGAGCAGCAACAGGACGAACAGCACCAGCGCAGCCAGGCCGAAGCGATAGACGATCGACACGGGAATGGCCACCACGCCCAGCTGCCATTTCAAGGCAATCCAGGTGGTGCCCCAGATCAGCACAGTCAGCAAGTACAACGACAGGTTCATGGCTAGGCTCCTCAATAGGAGTTCAGTGTCCTGCGCCAAGGCTTGGCGCACTTGCATAAACTTGCGCTTTTGTCGCCCGACAGGCTGGCAGGCCAACGCCTACGGAGTAGGATGCAAGGCGTTGGAGAGAAGCGATCATGCCCGCACGAGTGTCCTGTCTCTCAAATACGTTCCTCTTGTGACGAGGGGCTGTTGCTGTCAGGCAAGGCGCCGCGACGAGTCATAGCCCGCTATGGCGAAGAGCGGCAACGCAGCATGACGACAACAGACACCGTCACAAAGGAACAGTATTTGAGAGACAGGACACTTGATACCCTGCAAGTCTTTCAAGCCCTCAACCGCTCGCCCAATGCTCGCCTCGAGCACAGCGCCGAGCTCGGTGACGGCATGGCTGCAGCCCTGTGGAGCAACCATCACGACGCGCAAGACTACGCGGCGCCGAGCCATCACACGCTGTCGTGCTACATCGCCGGTGGCACCGGCACCTTCCGTCGCGACCAGCCCGGCATAAAGGGCGGCCCGGACAAGTTGTGCATTCTGCCGGCAGAGCATCAATCAGGCTGGGTGATCAACGGCAACATTCGCCTGGCCCACGTGTATTTCAGCCCCGAACAATTCGCCCTCGGCTGCGTCACGCTGCTGGATCGCGAACCTCGCGAACTGCAATTGCGCGAAGCCACCTTTCTTGACGATCCGGCACAAGCCCGACGCTTTCGACAGATGCTCACCCTCAACTGGGACGAACCCGGCGAACGCCTGCTCACCAGCAGCCTGGCCCATGAAATGCTCAACCACGTGTTGCTCGGCCAGGTCGGCATGCGCGAAGGGTTGAGGCTAAAAGGCGGTTTGGCGGCGCATCAGCGGCGGCAGTTGGTCGACTTCATCGATAATCAATTGGCCGAGGCCATCAGCCTTGGGCAATTGGCGGCGTTGTGTGCGCTGTCGGAATACCATTTTGCGCGGATGTTCCGTGAGAGCTTTGGCTTGCCGCCGCATCAGTATGTGTTGGCACGGAGAATGAGCCGGGCGCGGGAGTTGTTGCGTACGACGTCGCAGCCGTTGGGGGAGATTGCGCTGGCGTGTGGGTTTGCCAGTGCGAGTCATTTCACCAATCGGTTTCGGCAGGTTTTGCGCGGGACGCCTGGCGAGTATCGCCAGGCGTTTTTGCGCTAACAAACGACCAGACTATGAATAGGCATTCCATCGCCACATCTCGAGCGAATCAACAAGCGGGCCAACTATATTGACTGTAAGAAATACCGACACATAGCCAATACTGGTTTGCTCTGACTCTTCCGGAGACAATTGAAAATCAATCCAACCCCCATGTGAATCAATACTCCCCAACTCCTTACCTGCCTTATCAAAGTACTTATAGGCCGATACGCTGTTGTGATTGATAGCGTCGACCGCGAAACGAACTCGATTAACCTTTTCACTCTTCAGCGTAATCCTGAGTTCGCCCTTATCGCCTTCGGAAAAGTGACTGCCTGAGCAACGTATTGCATTCCCCTCTATCTGCCCTTCAAGGTATTCCCGATCATCGGCGGTTACGCTGGTCGACTTAAGCACAAATCCGTAACCGCCTTCAGGACTGAGAGCCTCCATCGTTAAGTATTTAAGCTCTAGCTTTGTTGGTAAGCCATCCAATGACGGCCTTACATTATTGAAGTCTTCTTTTCCAATAAGATTTAGATAATACTCGCTTCTGTTTTCCCGACTGGCATCCGACATTTTATTACTCCTTCCCTTATCTAAAAGTAAGCTGCCAGAAAGAGTAAACAGCGCCCCCCTTCTCACGCAACTGTCATAAATAACAGTTTTTTAGAAGATCTGGATATAATCAAGCATCCGAAATAAGCCTACATATACACTCGTTTCAAGTACGGCAACGTAGCTGCGTCAGAACTCCAACGTACTCGACAACGAAATCTGCCGCGAATCCCCCATCGACACAAAGAACCGGCTCGCCGCCGAGGTGTAGTAGGTGCGGTCAAACAGGTTCTTCACGTTGAGCTGAAACTTGACCTTCTGTCCTTCGACCGTCGCGAAGGCATCGGCCACGGTGTAGCTCGGCAGGTCGAAATCATTCACGGCGTTACCCGCCCGCTCGCCGACATAACGTGCCCCCGCGCCGACGCGCAATTGATCGCCGCCGATGATGGTGCCGAAGTCGTAGACCGCCGACAGCGAGCCACTGTTCTTCGCGACGTTTTGCAGTTTTTTGCCTTTGTAGTCCGGGTCTTCGGTGACTTCGGCGTCGGTGTAGGCATAGCTGCCGATCATGCTCCAACGGTCGCTGAGCTGGCCGGTCAAATCCACTTCCAGACCCCGGGAGCGCACTTCGCCGGCGGCGCTGTAAATCGTCACCGGGCCTTCGGAATTGGCCACCAGCACGTTGCGTTTCATGATGTCGAACAGCGCGACGTTACCGGTCACGCGCCCCGGCATATCGAGCTTGGCGCCGATTTCCCAGGACTTGGCTTCTTCCGGTGCAACGCTGCCGTCGAGTACGGTGCTGCTGCCGCTTAGCGGTGCGATGGTCGAGTTGGGTTTGAACGATTCGGTGTAGCTGCCGTAGAACGACAGCTCATCGGTGAAGCGATAGACCAGACCGGCGCGCGGCACCCACTTCTGGCCGTTGCTGTCGGTGTTGGCCTTGAACGGCACGCCTTTGCCGGCGTATTGGTCGTATTCCTGGAAGCGTGCGCCCGCGACGAAAATCCATTGATCGGTGAGGTGGATCGAGTCCTGCAGGAAGATCGAATCGCTGCGCAGCTCATCGGTCTGCGCGCTGTCTGCCGGGCTGACGGTGGTGCCGGCGACTTCGCGGCCATAGACCGGGTTGACGTAGCTGAAGGTGCTCAGGCTTTTCTGGCGGATCAGGTCTTCGCGGTAGATCTTGCGGTATTCGTCATCGACGCCGAACACCAGGTCATGTTGCAGGCCCAGCAGGTTGACGTTACCTTCGAGGCTGGCGGTGGTGAATCGGTCGGTGCTGATGGCGTTCTGGGTGCCGTCCATGCTGCGGGTCAGCGTGCCCCGTCGGGTGTCGATGGCGGTGACGCGCACTTGACTGGCGTCATAGGTTTCACGGTTCCAGCTGTAACCGAAGTGGGCGTTCCAGTTGTCGTTGAGCTCGTGATCGGCCTCGAAGTGGTACAGGTCCGAGCGGCCTTCCATGTTGTTGAACGGCTCGTCCAGGCGTTCATTGCGCGAGATGTCCAACGGGTGGTTGGAGCGCGGATCGATGATCGTGCCACGGTCGAACGGGGTCAGGAATTCGCGGTGTTCATAGGAGAACAACAGCTTGGTGCTTTCGCCGAACCAGGCCAGCGACGGCGCCACCAGCGTCTCGCGGTGGGTGCCGAAATTGCGCCAGTAATCTTCATCTTCGTGGTCCAGCACCATCCGGTAAGCGAGGCCGGAAGTACCGAGCGCGCCGGTGCTGTCGAGGCCGACGCCGCTGCCGTTTTTACCGTCGCCGTAGGTCGAACCGCGCAGCGTCAGGGCGTTGTATTGCTCAAGTTCGGGTTTCTTGCTGACCATGTTGACCACGCCGCCCGGGTCCTGGATGCCGTAAAGCAGCGAGGCCGGGCCCTTGAGCACTTCGACTCGGTCCACGGTCGCATTCATCCCTCGGCCCTGCACGATCGGCATGCCGTCGCGCATGATCGAGCCGTTACGGTTGTCGCCGAAACCGCGGGTCATCACCGAATCCTGAGTGCTCGCCAGCGTGTTGCCCTGGGTGATGCCGCTGACGTTGGCCAGCGCGTCATCCAGATTGCGCGGTGCCTGATCGCGAATGACCTGGGCCGGGATGACGTTGACGGTCTGCGGGATTTCCTGGAGCAAGGCCGACGAGCGCATCACCGAACTGGAGGGTGGCGGCTGATAGCTCATGGATTGATCGGCCACCGAGTTGATGGTGGTCGTGCCAAGATTTAACGTGCCGGCGGTGGGCACCGGCTCAAGCACCAGGGTGTGGGCGTCGCTACGGCGGAAGGTGAAACCCGAACCGCTGAGCAAACGCTGCAGGGCTTGCTCGGCGCTCAACTGGCCATTGATCGCCGGGGCGGTGAGACCGTACGGCGCTTCATCGGTGTAGACCACGCTGATGCCAGTGACCCGACTGAAGTCGCTCAAGGCCTGGGGCAGCGGCTTGGCAGCGATGGCGAAGCTGAACTGCGTAAGCTGCTGCGTGCCGGCAGCCTCAGCGGCCGATGCGACGTTTGATGGCAGCAACGATAACGCCGACATGCTCAGTGCAGAAGCACCCAACCACTGTTTGACCGAACCCGACTTTGCCCTGGATTTCATTGCTCAATGACCTGTGTAGAACCTACGGGATGCGAATGACTCGCAGTTTCAGTCACTACACGGATGGGGGTCGGGTTTACCTCACCATAATTTTGAAAATAATTTTTTTGCGGAAGGGATGTGGTGGTTGGACTGACGCCTTCGCGGGCAAGCTTCGCTCCTACGGGTTTTGCGCGATCCTTGTAGGAGCGAGGCTTGCCCGCGAAGAGGCTGTTAGCCTCACCGCAAAATAATCAGATGCCCCAAAACGCTGGTCTGCTCAAACCCCAACACCCCCTGCAACGAACCCAACACCGCCTCTGGATCCTTGCTCGGAAAACTGCCACTCACTCGCCGCGCCGCCAGTTCATCGTTGAGCAGCACAATCCGCCCCGGGTAATAACGCCCCAAGTCCTGCACCACATCGGCCAGCGTGGCTTTGTAGTAATTGAGCCACCCCTGACGCCAGGCCAACTGCGCTTCGCTGTCGACCGCATGCAGCTTTTGCGCCGAGCCTTCGCCATACGCCACTTGTTGGCCGGCGGTCAGAATCTGCTGCTCGGCGTGCTTGTCCGCAGTCACGCCGACCCGCCCAGACAGCACCGTAACCTGCGCGCCATGGGGTTGCAGGCGCACTTCGAACTGCGTGCCCAGCACCCGCGCCTGGCCCATTTCAGCGTCGACCACCAACGGATCGCCCGTGTGGGTCACGCTGAAAAACCCGGCACCGCGACGCAGCTGAACATGACGCTCACCGCGACTGAAATCCACGGCGATGGCGCTGTCGGCATCCAGCGTGACTTGCGATTGATCGGCCAGCGTCACGGTGCGAATTTCCCCCGGCGCAGACACATAGTCCGCCCCCAGATCATCGACCCAGCGCGTCGGCTGCCAACCCGCGCCGAGGCCGATCATCAGCACCAGACACGCGGCCATGGCCAGCGCACCCGACCAGCGCCGCACACTGGAGCGTCGGGATTGGTTCATGGCATTGAGGTAACCCTGCAAGGCGAACGCATCTTCATCGGCCAACGTTCGCGCTGGCGCTTCGCTCAATTCCCACAGCACTTGCGCCTGGGCGTAAGCCTCGGCATGGGCGGGATCGGCCTGCAACCAGCGACTGAAGGTGAGTTGATCGCCGTTGCTGGGCTGGTCGTGCAACAAGCTCAGCCAGGCGAGCGCGGCCTGCTCCTGAGCGGGCGTCGGGGTGACGCGGTCGAGTTGATTCACAGTGCTTTCCCTGGCGTGCGCGTTGGCGATTCCCGCAGGCTGGCCTTGCAGGCATCGAGGGCGCGCATCATATGTTTTTCCACGGCGCTTTGGGACAGGCCCATGGCTTTGGCGATCTCAGCGTATTTGCGGCCGTGGATGCGGTTGAGCAGAAAGATTTGCCGGGTGCGTTCAGGCAACGCGCGCAACGCCGCTTCGACGTGACGCAGATCATTACCCGCCTCCAGCGCGGCTTGTGGTTCGCTGCCCTGGCTGTCCGGTTGATCCGGCATCCAGCCTTCGTGGACCCGCACCCGCGTGCCTTCACTGCGCAAATGGTCGATGGCGATGTTGCCGGCGCAACGCAGCAGGTAAGTGCTCAGTTCTTCGACTTGCACCAGTGGCCGCCGCCAGAATCGCAGGAACAAATCCTGCACCAGATCGGCGGCGGTTGCTCGGCAGCCGACACGCCGGCTCACCAGCGCTTCCATCTGCGAACGCTGGGACAGGAACACCTGAAGGAAATGCGCACGGGCGCCGCGATGTTCGTCGTCGTGTGATTCCGGCGGACTGGTGATCATCTGATCAGCACTGCGCAAACGCGGCGACGGGGCTGACCAGCAGACCCAATCCGGCAAGTGATAGCGCCAGGCGCGGGCGATACGGCATCATCAACACCAGCAGCAAAGCGCTGAGCATCAACACCGCAAACCATTCCACCAACCCGAGGCCCCAACCGGTTTTCGACACTGCCGCCCATAAAGAAACCGCCAGCAACAACCAGCCGCTCAGCTTGAACGTTTTGCGCCGCCGGGCCGACGATTTGCACCCCAGCAAATCGGCATGATGCCGATCCATCGATAAACACAGCACGGTGAAACCGCCGTAACACAGCAGCAAAGCCAACAACATTCAGTTCACCTTCTGCTCAAGCGTGATCGGTCGAGCACGTTCTTTAGCAACGCGAACGGTCTGTCCGGCGCACTGCATTTTCCACGCAGCCCAGGCCAGGAACACGCCACTGCCTAGGCACGTCAAATCGAACCCGGCGAGCGTCCAGTCACCCTGCGCCAACGTCACGCCCAAGTGGTTCGGCGTGGTCAGTGCGTTCAATAGCGGCACGCCGCAGAACAGCACCGCGGCCAACGCCAACTGCTCGACCCACGCCGCGCGGCCACGGCGCACCACCGCATGAATCACGCTCAAGCCCCAGACGATGAAGAAGCTGTTCACTTCCCAATCCGCCCTTGTGGACATCTCGACTGGCAGCAACCGATTGGCCCAGAAGAACGCCGCCACCGCGACCACCAGCCCGGACATGCTGGCAATGTTCAGCACTTCCACCAGCCGCAGCTCGAAGGGCATCACCGCGCTTTTCGCATGTTTGAGCTGGCGTTTGCCGAGCCAGATCACCAGCCCGGTGCCGATCATCGCCGTGCTCGCCAAACCGCAAATGAAGTACAGCCAGCGCAGCACGGGGCTCGCAAAATGTCCCATATGCAAGCCGTAGAAACTGCCGGCGATGGCCATCGGCACCGGTTGCTGCGGCGTGGCGCTGAGTTGTTGGCCGGTCACGCCGTTGAAGGTCACCGCGCTGCTGGCGTCATAAATCACGCGGTCCGCATCGTCCCTTGAGACGACAATCGAGGCATTCGCATCCCCCGGATTGTTCACTGTCAGACGTTCTGCCCGACCGCCCGACCACTGCGCGCGCGCCCGCTCCAACAGCGGCGCCATCGGGGCGAGTTCAGCCGGTTTGCCGGCCAGTTCGGGCGTGCCGGAGGCCGGGAACACCTCCGCGTAAAACGTGCGGGCATCGCCCTTGTACGAGGCCAGGATGCTCGCCGGCATCACCATCGCCATGAAAATCACCAGGCTGCTGTAAGTGATCATCAGGTGAAACGGCAACACCAGAACGCCCACCGCGTTGTGCCCGTCCAGCCAGGAACGCTGGCCTTTGCGGGGGCGGAAGGTGAAGAAGTCCTTGAAGATTTTCTTGTGGGTGATGATCCCGGTGATCAGGCCGATGAACATCACCATGGCCGCGATGGTGGACAACCAGCGACCCCACGGATAAGGCATTTGCAGCTGGAAGTGGAAGCGATAGAAGAAGTCGCCACCCATGGATTCACGGCCCTGCACTTCGCTGCCGGTTTGTGCGTCGAGGCGTTTTTCGGTGAATTGCCCGCGCTCGCCGGGTTTGGCCGGCGACTGCTGCCAGCGCACCGACAGGCCCGGCTCTCGGGCACTCGGCAAATCGATCAGCCAGCGCGAGGCACCCGCTGCGTGTTGCTGAAGGTAGTTTTGCGCCAGGGTCAAACTAACTTCGGAGGTCACTGAACGCGCCGGTATCTCGGGCTGCATCCAGTGACTGATCTCGTCCTTGAAATAGGCAAGCGTGCCCGTCAGGAAAATCGCGAACAACAACCAGCCGAAGGTCAACCCGACCCAGGTGTGCAACCAGGCCATCGCCTGACGAAAACCCTCTTTCATGCGTGGCCCATCCAATACGCCAGGCCGGACGCCGCTGCCAGCACCAGGCCCGGCACGATCAACCCGAACCAGGCCTGCCACGCGCTGCGACAGGCAAAACACCAGAGCACCGCGACCAGATAGACCAGAAACGAGGTCATCATCCCGGTCACCACCGCTTCGGCGCGGGCCATCGGCAACCATAAGCTCAGGCTGACACTGGCCAGCGCCGCAACGATATAGCCGCCCAACACCGCGGCCAGCACGCGAGAAGTGACGGCCAATCGATAAGAAACGGGGAGCGTGCTGATTTTGCCTTTCATGTTTCGACCTTGAAACCGGGTGAGGCCGCGTGAAGGTCACGGGGCCAGCAAGCGCGCAATATTAATGATAAATATTCTCATACGCAAAACAGATCCGATTGCCGGGGGGCATTACACACCCTTACAATGCGAACAATTCGTGTTCTCTAACGTATCCGTGTGTCGGAGTGGTTCTGTTGCAGCCCGCCAATCCCGTCGAAGTCCTCTATCACGCCCACCACTACTGGCTCACCGGCTGGTTGCGGCGCAGGCTTGGCTGCCCGGATAGCGCGGCAGACCTGGCCCAGGACACGTTCATTCGCGTGCTCACCGCGCGGGAAACCCCGCAGATCATCGAGCCGCGAGCGTTCCTGACGACGATCGCCAAACGCGTGCTGTTCAACCATTACCGTCGTCAGGATCTGGAACGTGCCTACGCTGAAGCATTGGCGCAAATGCCTGAGGTGTACGCGCCCTCCGAGGAAGAACGGGCAATCATCCTGCAAACACTGATGGAGCTGGATCAGTTGCTGGACGGTTTGCCGCGACGGGTCAAACGCGCCTTTTTGCTCGCACAGGTCGATGGCCTGACTTATCCACAGATCGCCGCCGAACTGGGGATTTCCATCGCCACGGTCAAACGCCATCTGAGTAAAGCAGCCATGCGCTGCTACTTCGCACTATGAACGGCACTTCGGACTTTTCTTCACAGGTCGCCGAGCAGGCGGTGCACTGGCTGATGGAAATGCAGCAAGGCCCGCTGAGCCCGCGCCAGCAACAAGCCTGGCAGCAATGGCACGATGCGCACAGCGAGCATCAACGGGCGTGGGAACATATCCAGCGGGTCAATCAGCGACTTCGCGGTTTGTCTTCACCGCTGGCCCACGCGGCGCTCAATGCACCGAAGTCCGGCAGCCGACGTCAGGCGCTGAAACTGCTGCTGATTCTTGGCGCCGGTTCTGCGCTCACCTGGGGCCTGCGCGAACGCAACGTGCTGCCGCCGTTGCTTGCTGATTACCGCAGCCCCATCGGCCAGCGGCGCAAGGTGTCGCTCGGCGCAGGCAATCAGTTGCAGCTCAACACCGCGAGTTCGGCGGATGTGCGGGTGGACGGTCAGCAACGGCTGATCCGTTTGCTGGAGGGTGAACTGCTGCTGACCGTCACGCAAGCGTTTCAGGTGCAGACCGCGCAGGGTGTTTTGACCACGCAAGGTGGGCGATTGAACGTCCGGCAGTTTGCTGATCGCACGCAGGTGGCGGTGTTCGAGGGCAGCGTCGAATTGACGCCGGACGGTGGAACTCCAGTGGTTTTGCCAGCCGCCCGGCAATTGGGTTTCGGCCTGCAAGGCGTGGGCAAACCGCTGCCGCTGGACGCCAACAGCGGCGCCTGGGCCGACGGCATGCTGGTGGCCGCGCACATGCGCCTCGGGGATTTTCTCGACGAGCTCGGGCGTTATCGTCGCGGGCAGCTTAAGTGCGATGCGAAGGTGGCGGATTTGTTGATCTCCGGGACGTATCCACTGGACGACAGCGAGCGGATTCTAGATCTGCTGGAAATCAGTTTGCCGGTGAGGGTGAAGCGGTTTACCCGGTACTGGGTGACCGTTGAAGCGAAGGCGTAAACCAAGGCGAAACACAATCCCCTCGCCACAAAATCAATCCACGCAAAAAAATTTTCACCCAACGTGAGCCGTTTTTCAGATCTGGCGTGACAGAGAAGGAAAGCCCCCTTGATTCCACCTTCTCAGGATCGTCGTCCATGCACCCCACCCGCCTCACTCCGCTGGCCCGCACCCTGCGCCAACTCTTGCTGGGCGCCAGCCTGAGCTTCGGCGTGCTGCCGATCGCACTCGCCGCCGATGCCAAGCCGTACCACATCGCACCGTCCTCGCTGGAAAACGCCCTCAACCAGTTCGGCCGTGAAGCCGGCGTGTTGATTACCTTTGGTTCGCAAGTCACCAGCGGTGTGCAGAGTCGTGGCCTGGAAGGCAACTTCACCCCTTCGCAGGGTTTGAACGTTTTGCTCGAAGGCACCGGCCTGCAAGCTCGCGCCGAGGGCGACAATGCCTTCAGCCTGCAACCGGCGGGCGACACCGCGCTAGAACTGGACACCTCGAAAGTGGTCGGCGACTGGCTTGGCGATGCGGCGCAAATCAACGTCTTCGAGCACCCCGGTGCACGTGATGTGATCCGTCGCGAGGAGTTCGAGCGCCAGGGCGCGACCCAGGCCAAGGACGTGCTCAACCGCATCCCCGGCGTGAACGCGCCGGACAACAACGGCACCGGCAGCCATGACATGGCGCTGAACTTCGGCATCCGTGGCCTCAATCCGCGCCTGGCTTCCCGCTCGACCGTGTTGATGGACGGCATCCCGGTGCCCTTCGCCCCTTATGGCCAGCCGCAGCTGTCATTCGCCCCGGTGAGCATCGGCAACATGGACGCGGTGGATGTGGTACGCGGCGGCGGTGCCGTTCGCTACGGCCCGCAGAACGTCGGCGGCGTGGTCAATTTCGTGACCCGTGCGATTCCCGATGAGCCGACCGTGAAAGGAGGTTTCCAGACCGAAACCAGCCCCTCCTCCAGCCACGACGGTTTTAAAACCACCGGCAACTTGCTGGCCGGCGGCACCGCAGAAAACGGCCTGGGCGGTGCGCTGTTGTACTCCGGGACCCGCGGCGGCGACTGGCGTGAACACAGCGACACCGAAATCGACGACTTGATTCTCAAGGGCAAGTATCAGCTCGATGACGCCAACAGCTTCAACGCGATGGCTCAGTATTACGAAGGCAAGGCCGACATGCCCGGCGGTCTGAACGTCGCCGATTACGACGCTGACCCGTACCAGTCGACCCGCCCGAAAGACCAGTTCTGGGGCCGCCGGACAATGTTCAACTTCGGCTATCGCTATCAGGAAGATCGTCGCGAATTCACTGCCAACACCTTCTTCACCAAGACCTTGCGCAGTGGTTATCTGAATCAGGGCACGTTCCTGTCGCTGTCGCCGCGCGAGTATTGGGTGCGCGGCCTGGAAACCCGTTTTGCCCAAGGCTTTGACCTCGGCCCGACCAGCCATGAAGTCGGCATCGGCTATCGCTACATCAACGAAGCCGGCCACGAACTGCGCTACCGCGAGCCGATCGCCAACAATACCTTCCCGACCACCAACAGCCGCAATGACCGCGACACCCGTGGCGGCACCGAGGCCAATGCATTCTTCGTCGACGACCGGATCGACATCGGCAAATGGACGATCACGCCGGGCATTCGCTACGAGATGATCGATTCGCAGCAGACCAACAACCTGACGAACGTGAAGTACAAGGGCGACTACAACACCGCGCTGCCGGCATTGAACGTGCTCTATCACGTGACGGACACCTGGAACCTCTACGCCAACACCGAAGGCTCGTTCGGCAGCGTGCAGTACAGCCAGATGCCAAACCGGGTGACCAGCGGCGAAGTCAAACCGGAGAAGGCGCGGACTTGGGAGTTGGGCACCCGTTACGACAACGGTGCGCTGAGAGCGGAAATCGGCGCGTTCCTGATCAACTTCGACAACCAGTACGAAAGCAATCAGACCAACGATTCGGTGATCGCCCGGGGTGAGACAGGTCATCAAGGCATTGAAAGCAGCATTAATTATTCGCTGGATGGTTTGAGCCCGTCGCTGGCTGGCTTCGATGTGTACGCCACTTACGCCTATGTGGACGCGACTATCCGAGAGGATGGACCGAACAAGGGCAATCGTGTGCCGTTCTCCTCGAAACACAAAGGCACTCTCGGGGTGGGCTACACCGAAGGCGCGTGGAAGCTGAACCTGGACAGCAGTTACCAGAGCAACCAGTTTGCCGACAACGCCAACACCTCGGCCGAAAGCGCTGATGGCAGCACGGGCAAGATTCCCGGGTACATGCTGTTCAGCAGCCGCGCGGCGTATGACTTCGGGCCGAAATTGCAGGATTTGAATGTGGCGGTGGGGGTGAAGAATATTTTCAATCACCAGTACTTCACCCGGTCGTTCGATGACAACAACAAGGGCAAGTATGTGGGGGAACCGCGGACGGTTTATGTGCAGACGTCGGTGGCGTTCTGATCTGAAGCCGCACACCCTCTTCGCGACCGAACTCGCCCTCCTTTGTAGGAGCGAGGCTTGCCCGCGAAGGCGATTGAATGAGCGACATATGCGCTGGATTTCCGGGCCTCTTCGCGGGCAAGCCTCGCTCCTACAAGGAATTGCGGCGCTGCCATAATCGGCGCAAACAAGAACGGGCCTGCATAAGCAGGCCCGTTGTCATTGGAAAGGTAAAAAGTGAATCAGGCTTCAGCCGTTTTGTGCAGCCTGTTCGTTCTCGAGAAACTCGTCTTCCAGCAGCGCATCGGCAGCGACTCTTTCGAACGGCACCACAGCGGCACGTGGTTTGCCCCGCAGTTTGCCGAACAGATGCTCAAGCGCGTGTTCAAGTTTTTCCGCCGCACCGTCGATTGCTTGCTCCAGGGTGTCGGCTTTATGAGTGACAGAAATCGGTTGGTGGCCTTTTGGCCGCGCTTCCAGCTGGCAGCGCATGTCATGGGGACCTGGCTTGTCGCCGTTCTCGTCCCGCAGATGAACCTCGACGCGTGTCAGGTCCTCTTCATAACGTTCAAGCGTGCTCTCAATGGTAGTACGTACCCACTCCTCCAGTCGGATGCTGCTTTGAATATGGTTATCGCTGTTGACTTGGATTTGCATAGTTCATCCCTTATTTCAGCTAGCTTGCGAGAGGCGCATCGGCTGGCCCTTGGGCGTCATCACCGTGACCTCTTACTTACACAATCGGTCTGCGCGCAGAACATTTCAACCCCTAAAAAAAGATAAATATGGATTCGCAAAAAAAGTCGGACAACGGCAAAAAGCGCTGTTAAGGTCGGGAGTTGGGTCGACTCGCTTCTTTGTCACAAATGCTCACATCTGCCGCTCCGCCAGTGGGTGCAGACTCCGGAAAATCCCCGCCTCCTCTACCAGCCAGTCATGCACCGCCCGCACGCCCGGATGGCTCAGTGCGCCGGGCGCATAGAGCAGCACGTAACGCTTGTGATTGGGCACCGCCAAACCGAACGGCACGATCAACGTCCCCCGCTCCAGCTCATCGTTGAGCAACGTTCGCCGCGCAATCGCTACACCCATGCCGGCAATCGCCGCTTCTATGGTCAGGTGATTGCGATTGAAGGTATGCCCGCGCCGCACGTCGGCCCCCTCGAAGCCAATGGCATTGAGGTAAAACTCCCATTCCGCGTACTCGTAACTGCCGCGCCAGGCGGTGATGTCGTGCAGCAGTGGAAAGTGCACCAGGTCCGCCGGACCGTGCAGCGGTGGTCGGCCGCGCAGCAGGCTCGGGGCGCAGACCGGGAAGATCTGCTCGTCGAGCAAGGCGGTGGATAACAATCCGGGATAACTGCCGTCATTCAGGTCGATCGCCAGGTCGAAATCACCCTCGTGCAACGGCACGCTGCTGTCCTCGGCCACCAGGCGCAATTGAATGTCCGGAAAGCGCTGCTGCAATCGCGGCAGACGTGGGGTCAGCCACTTGCTCAGGAACGATGGAATCGAACGCACCCGCAGAATCCCGCTGATCATTCCCGCGTCCAGTCGTCGCAATTCCGCATCGATGCTGCCGTAAGCCTCGTTGACCGTAATGGCCAGTCGCTGGCCTTCGGCGCTCAATTCCACGCCGCGAGCACGGCGGTGAAACAAGCGAAAGCCCAGTCGCTCTTCCAGTTGGCGGATTTGCTGACTGACCGCACCCGGCGTGATGTGCAGCTCTTCGGCGCAACGGGTGAACGACAAGTGCCGCGCGGCACAGGAAAACACGTGCAGCCAGACGTAAGTCTGGGCATGCAATTGGCGACTCATTGTTTAGTCCTGCTAAAGGCTGTCTTAGGAAGTTTCGTTGGTCACGTAGGACCGAGGTAGGCAGTATCGCCGACATTGCGCTTGTCCTACAAAAATGGCAGCGATTTCTCTTCCATTGCTTGTATAGGCTTTAGCATGGCTATCAGTGTTTTCGATCTCTTCAAAGTCGGCATCGGTCCGTCCAGTTCCCACACCGTCGGCCCGATGCGCGCCGCGGCGACCTTTGCCCAGGCACTGATTGACCAGGGTTTGCTCGATGCCGTACGTCGGGTAGAAATCCGCCTCTACGGTTCCCTCTCGGCCACCGGCGTCGGCCACGCCACCGATCGAGCTTGCGTCATGGGCCTGATGGGCGAATGGCCGGACAGCATTGATCCGACCACCATCGACAGCCGCATCCAGACCCTGCGCGAAAACGGCGAATTGTCTCTGGCCGGCAAAAAGACCATCGCCTTCAACTGGCAAAGCGATCTCCTGCTGCTCGACGAGAGTTTGCCTTACCACCCTAATGCCATGTCCCTGACAGCCTTCGGTGAAACCGGTGAACTGTCGGAGCAAACGTACTACTCGATTGGCGGCGGTTTCATCATCGAAGCGGCGGAAGCCGAGTCCGGCATCGCGCCGACCAGCGATGTGGTGCTGCCCTACGATTTTTCCAGTGCCGCCGAACTGCTCAAGCTCTGCAACCAGCACGGCCTGCGCGTTTCCGAGTTGATGATGGCCAACGAATTGGCCTGGCGCAGCGAAGCCGAAATCCGTCAGGGTCTGTTGCACATCTGGTCGGTGATGCGCGAGTGCGTCGAGCAAGGCCTGCGTCACGAGGGCATCCTGCCCGGCGGGCTGAATGTTCCGCGGCGTGCGGCGAAACTGCACCGCAGCCTGTTGGAAATCGGCAAGCCGAATGTCATCACGTCCACCTTGTCGGCCATGGAGTGGGTCAACCTGTTTGCCCTCGCCGTGAACGAAGAAAACGCAGCGGGCGGGCGCATGGTGACGGCGCCGACCAACGGTGCGGCAGGAATCATTCCGGCGGTGCTGCACTACTACATGAAATTCAACCCGGACGCGTCGGACGATGACGTTGTCGCGTTCTTTTTGGGCGCCGCGGCCGTAGGCATTCTCTGCAAGAAAAACGCGTCTATCTCCGGCGCCGAAGTCGGCTGCCAGGGTGAAGTCGGCTCCGCCTGCGCCATGGCCGCTGCCGGTCTGGCCGACATCCTCGGCGCCACGCCCGAGCAACTGGAAAACGCTGCCGAAATAGGCCTGGAACACAACCTCGGCCTGACCTGCGACCCGGTCGGCGGCCTGGTGCAAGTGCCGTGCATCGAACGCAATGCGATTGCTGCCGTGAAAGCGATCAACGCCACGCAAATGGCCCTGCGCGGCGACGGCAAACACTTCATCTCCCTGGACCGGGTGATCCGCACCATGCGCGATACCGGCGCCGACATGCATGACAAATACAAAGAGACTTCACGAGGCGGCCTGGCTGTCAGCTGGGTGGAGTGCTGAGGAGCGCTCCTTGACCGTCTGTAACACGTGAGCCCGAGCAAGAACAATAACGAGGCCAAACGATGACCGATGTACGTACACCTGCTGCCGATAATCCTGCTGTAGAACTCAAACGCGACACAGCAACAGTCACCAAGGGCTGGAGCAACACGACACCACCTGGATGCTCGGCCTCTACGGCACGGCGATTGGCGCCGGCACGCTGTTCCTGCCAATCAACGCCGGCGTGGGCGGTTTCTGGCCGCTGCTGATCCTGACACCTTGAGCAGCTTCATGGAGCATCAATTGCACATCGCCCCGCCACCGCGAGCGATTCTGTCGCTGGTGCTGATCCTCGGTCTGATGGCAATCGTACGTTGTGGCCAGGGCGTCATCGTCAAATGCATGAGCGTGCTGGTTTACCCGTTCGTCGCAGCGTTGCTGCTGCTCAGTTTCAGTCTGATCCCGAACTGGAACGGTGCGTTCTTCGCCACCGCCAGCGAAGGCATGCCGATGCCGCTGTTCTTCAAGACCTTGTGGCTGGCAATCCCGGTCATGGTGTTCTCGTTCAACCATTCGCCGATCATTTCCGCCTTCGCCGTTGACCAGAAACAGCGGTACGGCGAGCACGCCGAGCGCAAAAGCAGCGGCATTCTCGCCATCGCCCACGCCATGATGGTGGTGACGGTAATGTTCTTCTGCATCAGCTGCGTACTGGCCTTGTCCCCGGCCGATCTGGCGTCGGCGAAGGCACAGAACATCTCGATCCTGTCGTACCTGGCCAACCACTTCCAGACCCCGGTCATCGCCTACGCCGCGCCGCTGATTGCACTGGTGGCGATCACCAAATCCTTCCTCGGCCATTACATCGGCGCCAGTGAAGGCTTTCAGGGCCTGATCGTGAAAAGCCTGCGCGGTCGTGGCCGAGTGATGTCGGCGGGCTGGCTAAACCGCCTCACCGCGCTGGGCCGTGGCGACTTTCAACCCGAGCATCCTCGGCATGATCGAAACCCTCGGTGGGCCGATCATTGCGTGCCTGTTGTTCCTGATGCCGATGTACGCCATCCGCCGCGTGCCGGCCTTGCGCCAGTATTCGGGTCAGGCGTCGAACGTGTTCGTGGTGTTGATTGGTTTGATTGCACTGTCTGCGATCATCTACTCATTCATGCCCTGAATCGGGCAGGCAAAAAGAAGGCGAGCCATAGGGTCCGCCTCTTTTTTGCCACGTTCATTGTTCGACAATTTTTTCGGCACGTCCCTTGCTACATCACCGGCGAGGCAAAAGGACTTTTGAAAACCTCAGCGAGCGGCTTGCCGATGGTCTGGTCATGCGAACCAACCCGATCATGGCCGGTCAACAACTGCACGTTCAATCAGGCGGTGACGCATCATGGACAACCCTTTTCAGCTCCTTACCGATGCTTTTGCAGCGGACTATCAGATCAACCTGAGCATTCAAGGTCGGGACGGCAGCATCATGCTGACCCTCTCCAACAGCGGCCACGTGGTTGCCAAGCGGATGATCAGCGCCGAACAACGCAATGACCCCAAGCGCCTCAATCGCCTGGTGCAAAGCATTCAGTTCGGCATCGCCATCGAACAGGGCCACAGCGCCGTGGCCATCCTCGAAGCCATGACCGATGGCGACAATCGCAATCCGCCGCCACCCCAAGTCAAAGCCCGGCCCCGCCCGACCATGGGGCTTTAAATCTCGCCCTTCTCCACTTCGGGATGTTCACCGGAACCCGCACCGATCTTGCGTTGCGGGTTCTCGATCTTCACCGAAGGAAATTGCGACGAAGCGTAACGCACCACCAGAATCGCAAACGCCAGCAGCAGAATCCCGCCGCACAGGTAGATGATGCCGAGGTCCGGCGGATTGTGGTGCGAGACGTTGGAAATCAGCAGCCGCGTCAGCGCCGTGATCGCCACGTAGATAAGAAAGCGCACCGGCATGTGGTTGGTCTTGAAGTAAATCCCGACCATCGCCCCCAGTTCCAGGTAGATGAACAGCAGCAAGATGTCATCGATCTTGATGTCCCCTTCTTCGATCATCCCCAGAAATTCCATCACCGCCGCCCAGGCGGTTACCGCACCGATGGCGAACAGCGCCAGGTAATGGAAGGTCTCGACGAACAGGTTGCCCAGGGACTCGGCCAGTTGGTGCACGTTCTGCCGCAGGTTCTCGGCCCAGTTGATTTTCACGATGATTCTTCCTTAGCTCGGTACGAGCGGATGATGCGGGTTTGACGTGACGGTTGTTCTGCATGCAGAAAAAAGGCCAGTAGCCGTTTGGTGAGATGGCGATGGGCTGCTATTGGACACTTTATAGTGTTTGGACGGACGCCTTCGCGGGCAAGCCTCGCTCCTACAGATCACGCCATCCCGTAGGAGCGAGGCTTGCCCGCGAATGGAGCGACACGGTTTAACTGACAAACCCTGATTTCGGTCTACATTGAAAAGCCACTACCCAAAGCGCAGGGATTCGCTTATCCTTTTCGCTGTATATAAATACAGTGGTCGAAACAGACAACTATCGTGAAGGCATGTGAGGTGGTGAATGGCCGTCGAAGTGGTATACCGCAGCAGCCGAGATCTGGAGCGCTTGTTCATGGATAAAGCCGAAGCTGACCGTCATGACAAAATGCTCGAACTGGCTGAATTGCTGGCTGAAGTGTTGCAAAAAGCCGTTCCGTCCCTGACCGAACAGCAAGTGGAAGAAGCCGGGATCTACATGGCGAAGAATCGCGATGTATTTGCCAAGGCATTCAAGAGCCAGCCGGATGCTTTATCCGAACTGCTGAATGCGCCGGCTGAGGTGGTTGAAAAGGCTGAACCGGTAGAAGTGGCTGAAGCCGCTGAGCCGACCAAGCCAGCCAAAGCTGCCAAGACGCCGAAGTAAGTAGTGCCCGAATTGAATAGGCCCTGAGTCGAATGGCTCAGGGCCTTTTTCATGTTTGGAGTAAAGGTATGTCTCAGCGGTAAAGCACTTTCTCCGCCAACTCGTCCGCCACCCGTGCAGGGGAACGTTTTTCCGCCTGGGCATGGGCGAAGACTTCGGTCAGCCGCGAGGCGATTTTCGACAGATGTGCGGTGATGGTCGTGAGTTCTTCGCCACGGTGTTTGAGTGAAACGTAGATCAGCCCGCCGGAATTGATCACGTAATCCGGCGCATACAGAATCCCGCGCCGCTCCAGTTGATCGGCGACTTCCAAGTGGGTCAGCTGATTGTTCGCAGAACCTGCCACCGCCGAGCAGCGCAGTTGC
The DNA here is from genome assembly GCF_004310295.1 of Pseudomonas sp. BGI-2. Classification (GTDB taxonomy): domain Bacteria; phylum Pseudomonadota; class Gammaproteobacteria; order Pseudomonadales; family Pseudomonadaceae; genus Aquipseudomonas. The sequence continues at coordinate 21,863 of NZ_SISB01000021.1, forward strand.
GTCACGCTGTGGCTGTTGAGTACACCACCGAGGCCGCAGGGCGCGAGAATGTCGCACGGCGTACTGAGCAGCGCGTCGTTGGCAATCGGGTGAGCGCCCAGTTGTTCCATCGCCAATTGCACCTTGCCATGATCGATGTCGCTGACCAGCAGTTCGGCGCCGGCGGCGTGCAGCTGTTCGGCCAAGGCATAACCGACGTTGCCCAGACCCTGGATGGCCACTCGCAGGCCTTCGAGGTTATCGCTGCCCAGGCGAGCCATGGCGGTGGCACGAATGCCGGTGAACACGCCCATCGCTGCGTGAGGGGCAGGGTCGCCCGCTGAAGTGGTGCTGGTGACGTGTTGGGTCTCTTGGGCGATGCAATCCATGTCTGCCACCGAAGTGCCGCTGTCGATCGCGGTGATGTAGCGCCCGTCGAGCTGGTTGATGCAGCGTCCAAAGGCTTCGAACAGCGCGGCGCGGTTTTCCACATGGACCGGTCGCACAATCACCGCAACCCCGCCGCCCTGGGCCAGGCCGGCCAGCGCGGCCTTGTAACTCATGCCTTGAGCCAGGCGAATGGCATCCTCGACGGCGGACTCGTCGCTGGGATAGGCAAGGTAACGACATCCCCCCAGGGCAGGCCCCAGACGGCTGTTATGGATGGCAATGACCGCCTTCAACCCAGTGACCGAGTCGACGCTCAGATGCAGCGATTCAAGGCGAGTGCTTTGCATGAGAGCGAACATCGTCGGGCTCCCGAATCACTTCTTGGTAGTCGCCAGTATAGGCTTGCGCCCAAAATTTGCAGAAGCGCGCCGGAATAAGCAGCGCAGCCAAGCAGGCTTTCGGACATAACCTGAAACCGCATGTGTGCAGCACTGGACGAACGCCGCAGACGAGGCTAAAACGAGGCATTGCCGGGAGATTTTGATGACGCCGCGCCAACATTTTTTTGACTGCCTGCAACGATCACCGCCCGCGCTGTTCGAGGCGGCGCTGTGGATGGCGGCCGAGCACGACAAGGAGGTGGATCCCGAAAAGGTATTGGCAGACTTCCAAGACCTGCAACAACGGGTCAGCTATGGCTTGCCGATGCTGCCGGTGAGCGAATTGGCCCAGCCGCTGTTGCGGCGGATGAATGACCTGGGGTTCGCCCAGGACGACTTCACACCCCTGCGTCCGCAAGTGGCACTGCTCAATAAGGTGCTGGAACTCAGGCGCGGCCAGCCGCTGTCCCTTGGGCTGATAGCGCTGGAATTGGCCAAACGCCTGGAGATCCCCATGGTCGGAGTCAATTTCCCCGGGCACTTCCTGCTGCGGGTACCGGGCGCCGATCATCTGCTGGACCCTTGCGGCGGGCGCCGCTTGTACCCCAACGATTACCGTGAATTGCTGCAACGCCAGTACGGCCCGAACATGAAACTCAACGCCGAGCATTTGCTGACCGCCGAACCAGCGCAGATGCTGCAACGGCTGTCACGCAACCTGCGCCAGTTGCACGTTTCCCACGATGACTACATCGGCGCCTTGATCGACGCCGAACGCGTGCTGGAACTGGGCAACGCCAACGCCGCCGATTACCTCGCCCGGGCCAGCCTCTATCAACGGCTGGACTGCCCGAACGCCGAACGCTTCGACCTGGAGCATGCGCTGCTGCTCAGCGACGACCCGATCCAGCGGATTCGCCTGACTGAACGGCTGGGGCATCTCCCGCCAAACTCCATCGTCCATTGATCACTGCTCCTTGTAGGAGCGAGCGATGCGGCGACCCGACTTACCCGCGAACCAGGCGCCTCGGTCTATCAGAAATACCGCGTTATCGTTCTTCGCGGGCAAGTCGGGTCGCCGCATCGCTCGCTCCTACAGGGTTGAGTGTGGGCCGTTAAGGGGTATCTGGCTGGTTGGCCGGGTGGGCCTTGATGAAGGCTGAATGCGTAGCCGCCAACGCTGCCACTCGACGAATCCGTGGAAACGGCTCCAGTGAAATGTTGAAACGCTCGGCTGCGTACAGTTGGGGTATCAGATAGACATCCGCCAGGCCTGGCTGTGGCCCAAAGCAATAACCCTCATCCCCAATCAACTGCTCAATCGTCGCCAGCCCCTGGCTGATCCAGTGGCCGATCCACTCCACCACCTGCGGTTCATCGTGGCCCAATTGCCGCAGCTTGTTGAGCACGCTGACGTTGTGCAGCGGATGCACGTCGCAGCCAATCACCGCCGCAACGCCACGCTCATGAGCGCGCGCGGTAAGGTCCTTGGACAGCAGCGGCACCTGTGGATAACGTTCCTCCAGGTACTCGATGATGGCCGGTGACTGAATCAGCAACTCGCCTTCATCGGTGCGCAAGGCCGGCACCCGGCCTTGCGGGTTGATGGCCAGATACGGCGCTTGCCGATGCTCGCCACCTTGCGGTGCGATCAGGTTGACCGGCAGCGCCTGATAATCCAGGCCCTTCAGCGCCAACGCGATGCGCACCCGGTAAGAGGACGTCGAACGGTAGTAGGTATAGAGCTCCATGACCCAATCCTCTTAGCGCGCCGCGATCACTTTGCCACGGCATTCGCCGAAACCGATGGAGGCAAAACCGTCGCGGCTGCAACGGGCGCGCAGGATGATTTCGTCGCCGTCTTCAAGGAATTTACGCACCTCGCCCGACGCCAGCTCAATCGGCTTTTTCCCGCCCTCGGTGATTTCCAGCAAGCTGCCGAACTGACCGTTTTCCGGCCCCGACAACGTCCCCGAACCGAACAGATCACCGGCCTGCAACTGGCAGCCGTTGACGCTGTGGTGCGCGACCATTTGCGCCACGGTCCAGTACATGTGTTTGGTGTTGCTGAGGGTCAGACGATGGGCCGGCAGTTTTTGCTCGCGCAGGCCTTCGGTTAGCAACAGTACTTCCAGCTCGATATCGAACGCACCAGCGGCTTGATCACGCTTGTCGAACAGGTACGGCAGCGGCTGTGGGTCGCCTTCGGGGCGCGACGGTTGAGCACGACGGAACGGCTCCAGCGCTTCGGCTGTCACGACCCATGGCGAGATGCTGGTGATAAAACTCTTCGACAGGAACGGCCCCAGCGGCTGGTATTCCCAGGCCTGGATGTCGCGCGCCGACCAGTCGTTGAGCAGGCAGAAACCGGCGATGTGATCGGCAGCGTCGCCAATGGCGATCGAGTCGCCCATCTCGTTGCCCTGACCGATCCAGATGCCCAGTTCCAGTTCGTAATCCAGACGTGCGCACGGGCCAAACGTCGGCTCGGTCTGACCGGCCGGCAAGGTCTGGCCTTTCGGGCGGCGAACGTCAGTGCCGGACGGGCGAATGGTCGAGGCACGGCCGTGGTAGCCGATCGGTACGTATTTGTAGTTCGGCAGCAATGGGTTGTCCGGGCGGAACAGCTTACCGACGTTCTGCGCGTGCTCGATGCCGACGTAGAAGTCGGTGTAATCGTTGATTTTCGCCGGCAGGTGCATTTCGCAATTCGTCGCCAATGGCAGCAGTTTTGCGCCTTGGGCTTCGATCTTGCCGTGCAGGGTGCTGCCTTCAGCGAACAGTTCCAGCAGACGTTCGCGCAGTGCAACGCGAGCCTCGCGGCCCAGCTCGAAGAACGCATTCAGCTGACCGCCACGGGTGGCTTCAACTGCGGTTTTTGCGACGCCGTCGAACAGGCCCGCGTCCAGTGCGGCTTCCAGATCAAAAATGTGTTCGCCGATGGCCACACCGCTGCGCGGGGCCGAGCCATTGACGCTGAACACGCCCAGCGGCAGGTTTTGCAGCGGGAAATCAGCATGGCCGTTGGCGGAAGAAACCCAGCTGCGAGTGATGGAAGTCTGAGTCATGGGTTATCTCCGGGTCGGGTCGAAAGTGGCGGGCAGAGTGGCCCAGCAGGCATCGTAATTGTTTTGCAGTTGCGGGCAATCCAGTGCGAAACGGCTCGGGCGCAGCACTTGGCTGGTCTCGAACATGAACGCCATGGTGTTGTCGATTTTCGCTGGCGCGAGTTCGGCGTTGATCGCCTTGGTGCAGGTTTCGCCGTCCGGGCCATGCGCGCTCATGCAGCTGTGCAACGACGCGCCGCCAGGTACGAAGCCTTCGGCCTTGGCGTCGTACTCGCCCTTGATCAGGCCCATGAATTCGTTCATCAGGTTGCGGTGGAACCATGGCGGACGGAAGGTTCTCTCGGCCACCATCCAGCGCGGTGGGAAGATCACGAAGTCCAGATTGGCCAGACCGTGGACGCTGGTCGGCGACGTCAGGACGGTGAAAATCGACGGATCCGGATGGTCGAAACTGACCGTGCCGATGGTGTTGAAACGGCGCAGGTCATATTTGTACGGCACGTTATTGCCGTGCCAGGCGACCACGTTCAGCGGCGAATGGTCGAGCTCGCAGCCCCACAACTGGCCAAGGAATTTCTGCACCAGGGTGGTCGGTTGCTTGAGGTTTTCGTAATGCGCAACGGGCGTCAGGAAATCCCGGGCATTGGCCAGACCGTTACTGCCGATCGGCCCCAGGTCGGGCAGGCGCAGCGGCGCGCCGTGGTTTTCGGCGATGTAACCGCGAGCTTGCGGGTCGAGCAATTCGACACGGAATTTCAGACCGCGCGGCAGCACGGCGATTTCCAGCGGTTCCAGTTCCAGCACACCCAGTTCGGTGGCGATGCGCAGGCGACCCTGCTCAGGCACCAGCAACAGTTCACCGTCGGCATTGAAGAACACGCGCTCCATGGAACGGTTGGCGCGGTAGCTGTAGATGCTGATCCCGGCCGGTTTGTCTGCGCCCGAGTTCGCGGCCATGCTCACCAGCCCATCGATGAAATCGGTCGGCTCGGTCGGAATGTACAACGGGTTCCAACGCAGGCGATTGGGGGTCACTTCACCCAACGGACCACCGGCCAGTTGCCGATCCAGTTTGACGAACGCCGGGTGATTGGCCGACGGCTGAATCCGGTACATCCAGGTGCGCCGCGCTTCGCTGCGGGCCATGGTGAACGCAGTGCCGGAGAACAGTTCGGTGTACAGGCCGTAAGGGGCTTCTTGCGGGGAGTTCTGGCCGACAGGCAGTGCGCCAGGCAACGCTTCGCTGCTGAATTCGTTGCCGAAGCCTGACTGATAAGCCAGCGCTGGCGCCGTTGAATCGAGGTTCATGGAGCCTCCTGAACAGGGAGTAGGCAATGGCCTGTCGCTCTGCTGCAGAGGTCTCGGCACGCCGGGGTTATTTTTATCGTAATTCGATTACGCATAACGTAATTTGATTGGTATTGACCGTCAAGCTATAAAGACGCCCATTCGTCCCGGGATCAGACCGCCTTCATGGAAACGCCGCGCAACAACGATAAACAGAAAGTCCGCTCGGCCGAGGTCGGTACTGACATCCTCAAGGCCTTGGCCGAGTTGTCGCCTTCGACCTCGTTGTCGCGTCTGGCCGAACACGTGCAGATGCCTGCAAGCAAGGTTCATCGTTATTTGCAGGCGCTGATCGCCAGTGGTTTTGCCGAACAGAACACGGCCACCAACCACTACGGCCTGGGCCGTGAAGCCTTGCGCGTCGGCCTTGCCGCACTCAACAGTATGGACGTGCTGAAAGTAGCCGCCCTGCCCTTGGCCGAGTTGCGCGATGAACTGAACGAAACCTGCTTTTTGGCGGTATGGGGCAATCAGGGCGCGACCGTGGTGCACATCGAACCGGCGGTGCGTGCAGTGACGGTGGTGACGCAGTTGGGTTCGGTGCTGCCGTTGCTCAGCTCGTCCACCGGCCTGGTGTTCGGCGCATTTCTACCGAAACGGGAAACTGTAGATTTGCGCGATCTGGAGTTGCAAAACGCTGCCGACCACGTATTGGCCGACGATCAAACCTATATGGCCTTGTGCGAACAGATCCGCGAACGCGGCCTGCATCATGTACATGGACTGTTGATGCCAGGGGTGGACGCCTTGTCGGCACCGGTGTTCAACGCCGTGGGGGATGTCGCGGCGGTCTTGACCATCGTTGGCCCGACCTCACTCTTTCACGCCGACGAAAACGGCCCGGCGGCGCAGCGGTTAATGGCTGCGACGCGGGCCGTCAGTTGGCGGATGGGGTATCAGGCCGCCGATGTCAGTCGTTGAACCAGGCGCGATACCTGCGTTTAGCCATTGCCCTTACCTGATAGTGGTTTTGCTCGTGATGCTCTCTGGGTTGTCGAGAACCTCCTGAATGACTTCCAGCGCCCGCTCATGCAATCGAGGCTGCCCGGATATATAGGCAAACAGTTTTTCCACGGTATACACATCCGCTAGCAAACCGATCACGTCTTTCTGCAATTTGGTGACCTTCGACAGTCCATAAGTTGCCTTGCTCAGTGAGGCCAACTCAATCACCGCCTTGACGTAATGCTGCCGGGCCTTGGTCCTATTGCCCTCGGTATAAGCATGCACACCTTGCACCAGATTCTGAGTAAACAAGGTGACGCTCAATGCGATACCGACGGGGGCATAGACAATGGCGATAATACTCACCGCCGAAACGACGGCGTTGTACACCAGGCCGGTGATGATCTCTTCAAGGCTTTGCGTTTTCTCGTCGACGTCAGAGATGACCTTGGTCACCACGTCGTAGTAGCCCCCGTACAAATCCGTGACCCGACTGTTACGCTCCAGTGTTGGCGCCTTGGTAAAGTTGGCGACCTGTTCGAGATCTGTCAGGTAAGTACCGACCTCCGGCTGGTATTTCGCAAATGACCGATCATAGAAGTAATCACCGAGGCCGCGGGTTTTCACCGCACTCACGAAGTCTTTGAAAGGCCGCAGCTCGCATCCGTCCGGTGCATCCGGGGTGTACAGATATTCTTCGATCTTACCCGCAACGTGCAGCCTGAACACGAACGCCCCGACTATCAGACGCCCCTTGAGATGGAGTTTGAACAAGGCACTGTGTCGCACATCATCAGGCGATTCGCCCACGGGCCAGTCCGGTTGTGGAGAGTCAAACGCCGCGAAAACTTTCATCAACTCATCGAAGTGTTCCCGAACCAAACGCCCTGTGAATAGCGCCTGCTGGATTGCCACGCGCATCTGGCGTTGCATGATCGCGCCGTATAGCTGCTGCTTGAAAAAACCTTTAGATCGGTCGATGTGCGTTGAACGCAACATGTCGATGTACTTTTCACCTGGGCGCAGCGTTCGCGACCAAGCGGCAACTTCGTGAATGGAGAGTTTGGTGATAGGGGGATGGTCAGTCGCCTCTGTGAAACGCGGGACACCGTCTCGGACGGCATTGTCAGAGTAAAAATGCACCTCGTCAGCAATCAGTCGGGTCAGTGTTACCTGCTGACCCTGTGCGTATTCCACGAAAATCCGGTCAGGATTGATATCGACTTTTTCGCCTCTGGACAGGAGAACTTCTTCAATCTGCTGTTTTATCAACTGATGGCAAAAACGTTCATAACTGATAAACCCGCCTTCACGCACTTCAATGGTTTTCAATGCCCGGAGTTCACAATTCATCCGGGTGAAGTACTGACGCTCCTGCTGTGTAGCGGTCCGATAGCCATAGGGAGTGTGGCCTTCTTCCTGAGCCACGAGCCAGGCGCGATGGTTGTAAACAACGGTATTCAGAACTTCATTCCCTGTGTAAGGGGTAGGCACGAGCGAAACGCCACGCCAAACATTAGGCAGTTTGAAAACCTGTTTCATATAACCGCTGACGACCTCACGATCCAGCGCGTGGGAGCGCCATAGCAGATAGTCGCTTCCCTCTGAGTTTGCCGTCCAACCACCGATTTCCAAGCTCAATTGCCTAAGGGAAGGCAATTGGTACCAGTCCTTACCGCCAGGCGAATCGGGAGCATATAGCAGCCAGTCGTCCTGGCTCGGGCTGCGGCTACCAATAGCGACCAGCTCCAGGAGTGGGCGAGTGTCGTCACGCAGCTGCAATGGCGCGATCATCAGCTTGGCATCCCCGTCCACAGCACGTTGAACCCGTTGGAGACTGGTGTCGTCGAGATGCCCCTGGAGCTTCGCGCCAAAGGCACTCAGCAGCAATTGATCCCGGGTGATGCGGGCCATGGTGGCGACCACCTCACTGCGCTGGAACAGGGACCGGTATGAGGCGCCGTAGGCGGCCCGTACGTCCTCGGTCAACGCGTCCTCCAACCATTGCTGGTGTAGTCCGGAAGGAAGGCCTTCACCTTCAAACGTGATCCATCCCCGACGACCATGCTCGTGCAGGCCGCACAGCAGCAAATCCGTCAGAGAACGCTTGTCTTCCTGTGTGACTCGGCTCCCGGCCACATCAAAGATGTAACGGCTGGTGGTCATCAAGTTGTCGGGATCCAGCGTGCTGCCAAATTCCAACTGCAACATCTGGCTGGCCACGCTTTTTGCATAAGTCTGCACGCTGGAGTGATTTCCCAGTTGTATGTCCAGATCGGTTTGACTTGCGATCAACTGTTGTTCCAATTCGCCAAAGTGCAGTTGTTCGGTAACGCCGGCACGCTCAAGCCACTGCGGACGACTGCCAATATCAATGGGTAGATACTTGTTCATCATATTCATATTGTTGCCCTTTGAAATTTGGAATAACGTAGCGAGAACTCACCCCCACAAATTAGCCCAGGACAACAACGCACCATAGCCGCCAAGCAATACCAACTATTTACAACTTAAACCGCATGTAACACCGACGCATTTAAATCAAGCCCAATGACCGCCTTATCTACATAATCAATCCCACAAACCTAAAAGCTTGGCCTTTGCCACCGCTTGCGTTCTGCGTTCGACCTGCAATTTTCCGTGTATGCGCCGAGTGTGGGTTTTCACAGTATGTAACGAGATATACAGTGAATCGGCAATTTCTTGATTGGAATGACCGAGCGCAATCAGCTTCAGCACTTGCAGCTCACGCTGACTTAATGTTTCTGTCGCATCCGCACGATTGCAAAGTTGATGGCAAGACAGTAAAGAAGCTTGTTCGCCCTGTAACAGTAACGGCTGACGCTGGCGCAACTCGCTTAACGCTTGGAGTGTCTGATACCGCGCAACGTTGCGTAGGCCCTCCTGCAACATATCAATGGCCTTCGTGGTATGACCGTCACACCACAGTACTTCGGCCAAGGCCAGTTGTAATTCTGTGGCGAGCGCGAACATTCCACGCGCCTGCGCCAGTTTTATCAATGACTCAAGTTGTGGTGCAGCGTCGACTGAATCTGGCGCTGACCGATCCCTGGCGATGATCAACAAATATTCAATGCGCGGAATCAGCTCAAGAGTGGCCGGGGGGGCCTGTCGCGCCTGCGGCCCACGATAGTGATTGAGCACACGCTTCAAGGCCTCGCACGCCAGTTCGGCGCGTCCCTGCTGCAACCAGAAATGACTGCTGACTTGTAATAACACGCCACGGTAAACCGTGTCCGGGATCTGCCGCTGCTGCATCAGTCGCTCGGCATCGCGCAATCGTATAAAGGCCTGAGTGTAATCGCCCCGGTTGGCCGCCAACTGCGCCTGTCCGAGATACCCATACAACACTCGCTTGTCATGACTGCGCAGACAGTCATCCAGACCGCGTTGAAAAAACTCGGCGGCCTGTTCTTCCTGCCCCATGCTCAATGCCAATCGCCCCCGACGCAGAGCGATACGCCCGAGCAACGGCGTCGGCCGCTGCGCCTGCTGGCAAAGTAAATCATGCATGTTTGCCAACAGGCTTTGCGCACGGGCCGGGGATCCGCGTTGCTCCAGCAGTTGCGCGTGATCAAGCTCAAGCAAACCTTCAAACAGTAAAGCGCCCTGGGCACGAGTCAGGCACAGGGCCTCACGATTGATCGCTTGGGCCAATTCCAGCTCACCGCACAACAGGGCCTGCTGGGTCTGTCCGGACAGGCACAACAAACGTGCCTGCCAGGCGTCAGCCCCCAGCTCGGCCAATGCTTGCCGAAAATGCTCACTCGCCGCCTCCATCCGCCCCTGCAAATGCAGCAGCCAACCCTGCTGAGCCTGCCACCGTGCAATCAGTTGCCGCTGCAGAGTCGCCGACGGCTGAGGGGTGAACCGTGACAACCGCTCGATGCAATCGCCGGCTTGCTCGAATCGCCCGGCAAACAACAACGCCGCCGTGATCAGCCCGACCAATTGCGGCGAGCCGAACATCAGCGCTTCGCCTTGTTGCTCGTACAACCGCAACAACAGCACGACCGTCTGCTCCTCGAACAAATGCTCGAAACTGAAATGCTGCAACAGGCTGACGGCGACCTCAAACTCCTCAGCCAGCAAGGCCTGTTCGAACGCGGCTTTCCAGTCCAGCTCAGCGGCAAACCACTGGCAGGCGCGGCGATGCCAGGAACGTCCGGCCGGCCATTGCTCATCGCGCATCAATTGCGTGAGTGGTGGGAAGATCTGCAGCCAGTCGGCCGAGTCATGCCAGGGCTCGATAAAGCACCCCAGGTCCTGCAACGTCTTCAGACATTGCGCGCCCTCCCCCGCGCCAAACAGGTGATCGCACAGCCGTGCATTGAACCGCGGCAAATGCGCGAGCACCCGCCAGACTTCCGTCAGCTCCGGGGTCAGGCTGGTGAACAGTTCGTGTTCGAGGTAATCGAGCAACGTGTCCGGTCGGCTGTGATGCGGGTCGTTGCGCGACCAGTCGCATTTTTGCAGCAGCGCAACGCGCACACCGGCGCACCAGCCGCCACTGCGCTGGATGATTTTGCTGGCGGCAGTGCCGGCGTCGGCCGGTGTCAGGTGACGCAATAGCGAGGCGATTTCAGTTTGATTGAAGGCCAGCGTGGCGCGCTCGCATTCGTACAGTTCGTCATCGAGCAATAACCGTGGCCAATTGCATTGTGGGCGACGGCGGGCACCCAGCCACCAGGTCAGCATCGGACTGCTGACGGCCAGCATGCGATCGAGCAGGTGATCGAGTTCCGGGTTCGGAACGCGGCAATAATCATCGAGAAACAGCCAGGTCGGCGCCTGCAATCGAGCCAGCGCGCCGAGCATTGCCGACTCTTCTGACGACGCCAGCCCCAGCGCTTCTGCCACACGCTGACGAAAATCCGCCGCACTCATTACCACGCCGGACAACGGTAACCAGCACACCCGGCACTGCGACGGCGCCTGCAACAGGCAGTCGGCGAGCAGCGCGGTCTTGCCGCTGCCAGCCGGTGCGCACAGTAATTTCACTCGTGACGTGGAAGCCAGCAAGGGCTCGGTCAATCGATCACGCGACAGGTGATGAGAGGACAGACGGGGCAGGAATCCAGAACGGTCAAGACACGGGGTCATGGCGGTCATTGCGGCGTGCCTTTTTATAATTGTCCGGCAACCCTAGCCCTCTCTAACCCGCTTGTTGAGAAGTATTCAGGACGCTGATTGGCAGCCATAAAAAAGGCGACCCCCTGGTCGCCTTTTGCGTTGCGAATGTATCTAGTCCCTTACCGAACGCCCTCCGCGCGCAACGCCGATGGTGTGTAGTCCGCGGCCTTGGCTTCGAAGCCGAATTCAAAGCTGTGCTTCTCTTCGTTCTTCATCCCCAACGCAATGTACCGACCGGCAATGATGTCGTAGAGCGCTTCCAGTGTGTACGCCTGGGCCTGGTGATCGTAGTAGTACTGGGCGTGACCCTCGGCCACTCGCCACAGTTGACCGCGACCGTCGTAGTGGTCCACCAGCGCCACTTGCCAGCTGTCTTCGTCGATGTACATATGGCGTTTGGCGTAGATGTGCCGCTCACTTGGCTTGACCGTGCCGATCACTTCCCAGACGCGATGCAGTTCATAGCGGGTCAGGTCCTGGTTGATGTGGCCGGCCTTGACGATGTCGTCGTACTTGAGGCTCGGGGAGTCGAGTTTGTAGCTGTTGTAGGGGATGTACATTTCCTTCTTGCCGACCAGTTTCCAGTCGTAGCGATCCGGCGCACCGGAAAACATGTCGAAGTTATCGGAAGTACGCAAACCATCGGCGGCGGTGCCCGGCCCGTCGTAAGCCACTTGCGGCGCACGACGCACTCGACGTTGGCCGGCGTTGTAGATCCACGCCAGGCGCGGCTCTTTCACTTGGTCGAGGGTTTCGTGCACCAGCAGCACGTTACCCGCCAGACGCGCCGGCGCGGTTACCGACTGCTTGAAAAAGGTCAGCACGTTGGCGGCTTTTTCCGGGGCCAGATCCTTCATCAATTGCGGGACGGCGATCTCTTCCTCGAAGCGGATCGACGTGTAGCTGCCGTTGGTTTGCGGCGTCACCTGAGTGATGATGCGTCGCAGGTTGCCCCCGTGATAACGGGTGATGTGGTTCCACAACACCTCCACGCCGGTTTTCGGAATCGGGAACGCGTAGTAGCGGTTGCCGGTGAAGTTGGCCAGGCCGTTACCCTCGTTGATGCTGTTCACGTTCAGCGCGCTGCGCTTGGCCGACTCGTAGATTTCCGGTGGCACGGCCACGGTGCGGTGAGTCGGGTAGACCGGGATCTTGTAGGTTTCCGGGTAGCGCTTGAACATCGCCACCTGGCCTTCCGAAAGTTTGTCCTTGTACTTGTCGACGTTGGCCGGGGTAATGACGAACAGTGGTTTTTCGCTGGCGAACGGGTCTGCCAGGAAGCCCTTGCTGTCCACCGCTCCAGCGTTTTTCGGGATGCCACCGGTCCACGCCGGGATCGAGCCATCGGCGTTACCGGCCTTCTCGGCGCCGAGCGGCGTGAGGGTGGTGCCAAGTTTGTTGGCTTCGTCCGGAGACACCGCCGCCATCACGTTGGCAGCCAGCAGGCTCAAGGCCAGGGCGCCGCATTGCAGAATCATCTTGCGCATCAAATTCATCCTTCTCAGCCAGATCAGAAGTTCACGCCGAAGCTCAGTGCCAGGAAGTCGCGGTCTTCCAGGGTGTTGTAGTCACCGCCGAAGAAATCGGTGTAACTGAGGCTCGCGGTATAGGTGTTGCGGTAGTCGGCATCGACGCCGACGCTGACGGCCTTGGCGCCTTCGTTGAACAGCCCGTTGGGGCCATAGCCTGCGACGTCATGGGACCAGGACAGGTTGGGTTTGAGGTTGATCCCGCCGATCACGTTGGCGTAATCAAGGATCGCCCGGGCGCGGTAGCCCCAGGAGGTCGAGGTGACGAAGCCTTCGGTATCGCCCCCGAAACCGTATTGGCCATAGACCGAGTCGCGGCCGTAACGCAGATTGCTGCGCGACTCCAGACCTCCGACGTGAACCACCGCCGCTTCGCCGACCAGGGTCAAGCGCTGGGCGCCCCACACCTGATCGAAGAACTGCGTGAGGGTGCTCTGGATCTGCGTGATTTCCTTGCGACGATAGCCTTTGTTGTCGGCGCCGGGAGTGGTGGCGATCGGAGATGCGGCGCCGCCGGCAATCGGGTTGACCATTGCCAGGGTCAGGTCGTTGGTGCTGACTTGCACCGGAGCATTAGGGCGATAACTGATCTCGCCGCTCCACGCGGTGCCGGTCGGCAAGGTGGTGGAGAAACTCGCACCGTAGAGACGAATGTCTTCCGGGTATTCGAGGTAATACTGACCGCGTCCGAGCATCACGCTTTGCGCCAGGCCTGCCCCGCTGCCTGGGGCCAGACGGTTGGCAACACTCACCATCCCCGGCAGGCTGGCCAGCGTCGACAGACCGGCGGTGGTGGTGCCGACAGTCGGTGTGCGGCTGTGGTAATTCATGAAATACAGGCCGTACTCGGTGTCGTCACCGAGCCAGCGCAATGCGGTGCCCCACTGCCCGGAATCCCGCGCATCGCGGTCACCACCACGGGGGACGACCACGCCCTCGCGGGTTACCTGGATCGGTTGGCCGAAGGCAGCCGCCAATGGCGCCAATGGGGCAATCGCGGGGCTGCCGACGGTGTAGTTGTTGTTGCAACCATCCGCCACCACGTCGTTGCCGAAGAAGGTGCCGCAGTTGTCGACGACGGTCTGGTCCCACTCCAGTTGATAGAAACCTTCCACCGAGAGCTGATCGGTCAAGCCCTGAGAGGCGAACAGCATGTTTACCGGAATCAGACCCTCCTTGATCTCGGCCCCCGGACGACGGAACGCCGAGACGTCGATCGGGTTGATGCTGTTGATCGAGTTGCCGATGAAGGTACTTTCGCCCCAGCTGACCACCTGCTTGCCGGCGCGCACGGAGCCTGGCAAATCGGCGATCGAATAGTTGTGATAGACGAAGGCATCGAGAATCTGCGCACCGGAGGACTTGGCGCCTTCTTTGCGCCCACTGTCGCTGATCGGCTTGAACTCGCGAGTTTCGTCCTTGAGCTCGAAGTCGTACCAGTACTTGCCACGGACGAACACGCCGGTGTCGCCGTATTTCAATTCAAGATCGTGCAGCCCTTTGAAGATCTTGGAGAAGGTTTCGCCCTTCTTGAAGTTCAGCCGGCCGTCATCACCGGTCGAAGACTGACCGGTCCCGCCGTTGACGGTGCCCACCAAAGACTTATCGGCATCGCGCATGCCCCAACTCGCGCCGACGGACAGCGAGGAGTCGAACGTCCCCTCGATTTCGCCGATGTTGAATGCAACCGCTTGCGCCTGGGCACAGCAGCCCAAGGCAACCGCAGCGGCCAGCGCTTGCGGTGTGAAGATGGCGCGCATTGTTGTTTTTGTCATGCGTCTTCCCCGGTGAGTGACAGAAGGCCCCACCCTACTGCCGCACGTTGGGAGCGATAAGCGCACCAAGGAGGTATTCGTGGTGTACCTCTAAAGGATGAATGGCCTGATGGGGCGGGGGTTTGCGCCGGTATGGATGGGCTGGATGGCGGGTTATCAGTCAGATGCATGGCGGGAGGCTGGCACCGCCCCCCCGTAGCAGCTGTCGAGCAGCGCGAGGCTGCGTTCGGTTCAGGCCGCGGTCGAAGGAACTAGTCGTAATTTCAGGCAATGCGGTACATCAGGGAGACCGCAGGCGCAGGTTTTACGACGACTTCGTCGCCGAACGCAGCCTCGCGCTGCTCGGCAGCTGCTACAGGGGACGTGGCGCCGCGCACTGTTACTCATGCTGCAACAGAGCATGTCGCGAATCGCTGTTTTTCCTTTGGGCTCAACGCCTTATTCTTGCCGGGCTTTCACGGTGAACAGCCTGGAAGCGCGAAGCGATGGTGGTGATGAGCCCGCGCCATTGGCGACAGAATCCAGATGAATCGATGCTTTTCGATTGATCGCCCCGAGTTCACTGACGTTGATTTGTAGCTCCTTGATCCAACGTCTTACTTTGGCCGCTGCGTTTGCAGCGGCCTTTTTTATGGGCGATGGTTTTGTGGCGGGGGAACAATCGGGGGAATGGCAGGGCTCAGATAAGCCCTGCGGAAGGCATCAGGGTCACAACGAATACTTCTGCAAATTCCCCATCATTTCCTTCAACGCCTCAATATTGTCCTTCGGATGCGCCGCCCCTTCGAAATCACAAATCCGCTCCCACTGCGCCGCCACATCTTCCGGCGAGAAACCCACCCGCGGATCAAACCCGGCGCCCAGGCTGCGTTCCCAACGCACTTTGCCCATCCAGCCGCCGCCGACTTCAAACAACCCGGAAGTCTCCTGGCAATTCTCACTCGCCAAATACACCACCAACGGGCTCACCAGTTCCGGCTTGAGTTGCTCGAACACTTGCGGCGGGATCAGGCCTTCGGTCATGCGAGTGCCGCCGGTGGGCGCGATGGCGTTGACCAGGATGTTGTTCTTGCGGCCTTCGATGGCGAGTGTGCGGGTCAGGCCGTAGAGGCCGAGTTTGGCCATGCCGTAGTTGGACTGGCCGAAGTTGCCGTAGATGCCCGAGGTCGAGGCGGTGAAGATCACGCGGCCATAGTTTTGCTCGCGCATGTGCGGCCAGGCGGCGCGGGTGACTTTGTAGGCGCCTTCGACGTGGACGCGGTAAACCAGGTCCCAATCGGCGTCGTCCATTTTGTGGAAGGTCTTGTCGCGCAGGATCCCGGCGTTGTTGACCACGACGTCGATGCGACCGAACGCGTCGAGGGCGTGCTGGACGATTTTGTCGCCGTCGGTGACGGAGTCGTGGTTGGCTTCGGCGATGCCACCCGCCTCGCGAATTTCCGCCACTACGCGGTCTGCTGCCGACGCGTTGGCGCCTTCCCCTTGAGCCGAGCCGCCGAGATCATTGACCAGCACTTTGGCACCCTGCTTTGCGAACAGCAGCGCGTGCGCCCGGCCCAGGCCGCCGCCTGCACCCGTGACGATCACTACTTTATCTTCGAAGCGCACAGACTCATTCATGGGGAACTCCAGCAGACCAGGGACAATAAGTCCGAGTGTCAGGCACCAGGCTGCTGGTCACAATAAACACGGGTAGAGCTGAATGGTGCTCGATAAGGCTGGGGGATAGTCAGGAACAGGCCGCCTTGCGTGGCGGTGAAACCAGCCGATCCCGAAACTCCTGGTAATGCTTGAGCACCTGCGCCGGTGCTTCAGTCTGTGGGTAATGGCCAATATCAGGCAGCAAAACCGTGTCCGGTTCGGGGATCAGCTCCCGATAGCGCTTGACCATGTGAGCGCCGGAAATCGGATCGACCTCTCCATCGATAACCCGCAACGGGACTTCACCGCGCTGCATGGCGCTGACCCAACGCTCGCGCTGGACACGCCGCTCAGGGATATAAGCAATGAGTTTGTGCATGATCCGCGGCCCATGATTGCTGTCGATCAGGCCCCAAAAATCATCCATCTCGCTTTCGCTGGGCCGCGTTTGCGGACCGAAGATCTGCCGGAAACTTTTCACCAGTCCGTCGCGGGTAAAGGCTCGACCAATCATCCAGCCCAAGGGGCTGAGCAGCAGTTTTTGCATCAACACCGGGCGATGGGTTTCAGGAAACAGGCCGCCGTTGAGGAACACACAACTGGCGAGATCAATACGTGTTTCGTAATGCCGGGCCAACAGTTCCTGCGCCACGCTGTCGCCATAATCGTGGGCCAGCACATGCACCGGTTGCTCGACGTTGAGGTGCGCGAGCAAGGCCTGTTGCAGATCGGCCTGCTCCAACAGGCTGTATTCATGGTTGACCGGTTTGGCTGAGTCGCCGAAACCGAGCATGTCGCACGCAATCACCCGATAGCGCTGCGCCAGCGGTTGCCACAGGTAATGCCAGTCCCAACTGGCGGTCGGGAAGCCATGGATGAGCAGCAGCGGCTCACCCTGCCCCGCCGTCCAGTAACGGATGGTCTGGCCTCGGAATACGAACGTCTGGCCGCGTTTGCGCCAGACACACAGGGGGATCTCGGCGAGTGCCATTAGAGTTTATAACCCGGGTCTTGTTGATCGAGTTTGCGCAGTAACGCCGGCCAGGCCAACGCGCCGCCCATCCCTTGAGCACTTTTGGTCACGCCGGCGATCATTGCCTTGGCACCCGCCAGTATCTGCGGCTCGATGGCAATCAGCTCGGCACCACCGTTCTGCGCCAGCACCTGGATATCGCAGGCACGCTGGAAGGTAAACATCATCAGGAACGTGTCGGCGATGGTGCTGCCACAGGTCAGCAAGCCGTGGTTGTGCAGCATCAGGAAATTGTTTTCACCCAGGTCGGCTTGCAGGCGAGCCTTCTCTTCATGGTTCAGGGCAACGCCTTCGTAAGCGTGGTAAGCCAGGCTGGACAGCACAAACAATGACTGCTGACTGATCGGCAGAATGCCCTGTTTTTGCGCCGACACCGCCACACCCGCAGCGGTGTGGGTGTGCAGCACGCAGACCACATCGTGACGCACTTCATGCACAGCGCTGTGAATGGTGTAACCCGCCGGGTTGATCTCGTAAGGGCTGTCCATCAGCTTTTTGCCGGTCTGATCGACCTTGACCAGGCTCGACGCGGTGATCTCGTGAAACATCAGCCCGAACGGGTTGATCAGGAAATCTTCAGTGCCCAACACCTTGGCCGAGATGTGCGTAAAGATCAGATCGTCCCAGCCATGCGAGGCGACCAGACGATAACAGGCTGCCAGGTCGACGCGGGTCTGCCACTCGGCAGCACTGACTTGGTCTCTGACACTGTGGGGGGATTGGACGGGAGCAACGTTCACGGCAAGGACCTCCTGTTCTTATTGTTTTACTGTCGTTAAAGCAGTCTAGTCAGCCCTCGGATTTCGTGTAGTTGCATTCGCAGCCAGCTTGATGGCCTAACGAGTCAGTTCAGAAGAGAGCCTGGATCCATGTCAAAGGACCGCCGCCAATAAGGGGGCGGCAAACAGATTCAAAAGCCCCGTCAGAACCATGACAAGCCCCGCGACCGAGCCCTCTTCACCGCCCACTTCATGGGCCCGACTGACGCCGGCACCGTGCGCGCCAACGCCAAATAACGCGCCGCGCGCAAGGGCGCTGCGCAACGGCAGCCACTTCAGCAGAATGCCGCCGAGCATCGCCCCGAACACCCCGGTAAACATCACGAACACCGCCGTCAGTTCCGGAACACCGCCGAGGTCGTGAGCCAGTGGCATGGCAAAGGGCGTGGTGATGGAACGTGGCACCAGCGACATCGTCACCGAACTGTCCAGCGCCAGCGCCTTGGCCAAACCGAACGAGGTGCCGATGGACGCCGCACTGCCCGCCAGCATTCCGAGCAGCAATGCCGACCAATGCCGCATCAACATCTGCCGCTGTTGCCAGATCGGCACCGCGAAGGCGACGGTCACCGGCCCCAACACCCACATCAGCCAATGGGTGTTGCTCGAATACTCCGAATACGCGGTGTGCAGCGGAACAGCGAGGGCCAGCAGCAAGGCCGGAACCAGAATCAGCGGCGACAGCAGATAACGCCCCGTTCGCCGGTAGGTCCATCGACTGAATAAATAGGCCGACAGCGTGAAGACCAGCCAGAACATCGGCATCAGCTCAAGCTTCATGGGACCTCCTCAACCGCACCATCCATTCCACGGTAAACGCGGTCACCAGCATCACCATCAGCGTACTGACGCCGATCACCAGCAGAATCCGCCAGCCGTCGTCGCGCATCAAGCGGCCGTAATCGAGCAGGCTCATCAGCGCCGGAATAAAAAACAGCAACATCTCGGCCATCAATAGACCTGCGCCCATTTGCAACGCCGCCGGTTTGATCCAGCCAACGGCGAAAGCCAGCAGCAGCAACGCCATACCGACCACACCACCCGGGATCGGCCAGGCAAACCATACGGCGATTTCACAGCCGAGCAGGTAGATGCCGAGCAGCACGGCCAGTTCCGCGGTTAATCGAGCCAGGCGTTTGAAGGATGATGCATTCATGATTTCGGTCCTCACAGATGCTCATTTTACGGAGCGGGCTGCCATCCCCGAAACGAATTGTTAGACTCGACGCTATTCCAATCTGGAATCAGACGCATGGAATTCAAGCAGCTACGCAGCTTCGTCGAAGTGATGCACCAAGGGGGTTTCACCCAAGCCGCCAAGACCCTGCACATCAGCCAATCGGCGGTCAGCAAGCAAGTCGCCCAACTGGAACAGAGCCTGGGCACACCGCTGCTCGAACGCCTGGGTTCGCAACTTCGCCTGACTGCCGCCGGCAGCGTGGTGCTGCAACGGGCCGAAGGCATGCTGCGGCTGCGCAACGAATTGCTCAGCGAGCTGGACGATTTGAGCCAACTGGCTCGTGGGGAATTGCGCCTGGGCCTGCCACTGTTGGGCAGTGATGCGCTGTTCGCCGGGCTGTTTGCCGAGTACCGGCGGCGTTACCCGAATATCAGTATTCAACTACTTGAGGGCGGTAGCCTGAACATCGAGCAGTCGGTATTGAGCGGTGAGCTCGAACTGGGTGGCAGTCTGTTGCCGAAGGATCCGCAGTTCGCCTTCCAACCATTCTGCGATGAGCCGCTGGATGCGCTGCTGCCGGCCGATCATCCGCTGGCGACCAAGACGGTGATTGGATTGGAAGAATTGGCCGATACGCCGTTTCTGCTGTATCAGCGCAGCTTCGTGCTCAATGACCGTTTGCTGCAAGCCTGCCATCAGCTGGGATTTTCGCCCAAGGAAGGTGGGCGCAGTGGCCAGGCGGATTTTCTCGCGGCACTGGTGGCCGCCGGCCAGGGCGTGGTGCTGTTGCCCAGCGTGGTGGCGCGCGGATTGGTGCGGCCAGGGGTGGTGCGCCTGACCTTGAATGCCCCGAGCTACTTGCGCTGGGACATCGCCTTTATCTGGCGTCAGGGCGCGTACTTGTCGAAGGCTGCGCAAGCCTGGCTCGCACTGCTGCGCGAGCGGCCGGTCAACCCCGCAGCGCGGTAATCAACTCCGCCAGCCAAGGTTCGGCGTCGGTTTCCGGGGTCACGCTTTCGCTGGCGTCCAGGCGCAGCATCGGCAGCACTTCGCGCAGGCCCAGCTCGCCGAACAATTCACGCATCTGCTCACCGCCACCGCAGAACGTATCGCCGTAACTGGCATCTCCGAGGCCGATTACGGCACCCGGCAAACCACGCCAGGCGGCGGGCAACAGATCGCGAATCGTCGAATACAACGTTTGCAGGTTATCCGGCAACTCACCCATGCCGGTGGTTGAAGTCACCGCCAGCAACGCTTCCGGGCCGAATGCCTGGATATCGACAAGTGTTGCGCGCGGGTTGTGCCAGGTTTCGAAACCTGCGGTGTTTAAAATCTTCGCGGCGTGGCGGGCAACTTCTTCAGCCGTGCCGTACACCGAGCCGGAAATGATGGCGACTTTCATCAAACTGATCCTGAAGCTGAGAAAAAGACTGAGATATTAACAGCACAGCCTTATTTGATCTTTTAGAATGCTGCCCTCAACCCACTCGGAAAGGATTCTCCGATGATCAACGCTCAACTGTTGCAAATGGTGATAAACGCTTCCAACGACGGCATCGTGATTGCCGAAAAGGAAGGCGAGCAGGACAACATCCTGATTTACGTGAATCCGGCGTTCGAGCGTCTGACGGGTTACACCAGCGAAGAAATCCTCTACCAGGATTGCCGTTTCCTGCAGTCCGGTGACCGGGATCAAGAAAAGGCCCTCAAAGCGATTCGCGAGTCGTTGAGCAGTGGCGGCTCCTGCCGGGAAATCCTGAGAAATTACCGCAAGGACGGCACGCCGTTCTGGAATGAGCTGTCCCTTTCTACAGTGAAAAATCCGGCTGACGGACAGACTTATTTTGTTGGCGTACAGAAAGACGTAACGGTTCAAGTCAAGGCACTGCAGCGCGTTGCGCAACTGGAAGCGCAGTTGGCTGAGATGCAAGCCGAGCTTGATGCGTTGAAAACGACGAACGGCCAAAACAAAACAGCGAATTAATTGTCATTAACTACAATCACCGATGACTTTGTAACTTTTTCTTTCGAGTTAGCCATGCAACGCGACGCACTCCTGACACAGGATGAACTGGATTTTATCCAGACCATGCAACACAACCCGCAACTCAATGTGCGGGATGCGACGTCGAGTCTGCTCGTCAATGGTGGATCGCAAATCCGTGATCTGCTCACACGCCTGGCGGCACATGAGCAAGTGACCATTCAGGCCAACTTCGAAAACCAGCAAATGACCTTTCCGCTGCACCTGGTGGAAGACGAATTTCATGCGCTGCATTTGCGCCTGGGCGTGCCGAGTATTTATGAAGACGGGCCGATGGTACGGCCATGGCGCCTGACAGTTGAAGAGCCGGTGGCGCTGGAAAATGCCAAAGGTCAACCCGGCACGATGTGGGTGCACGAAATATCGTTCAAAGGGGTTTTGCTGGAAGTCCGCAACAAGACCAAACCGCCCAAGCATTTCGCGTTGTGGTTCAGTCCGTCAGGCTATGAGCGGATTGCGCTGCGCGGCACTTTTGAGCGTGAAACCGAACAAGGTTTCTACGCCTACGAATTGAGCCAGACCGACAAGGACGAGACCGAGCGTCTGCGCCAGTACATCCTTCAGCAGCATCGTCTGACACATCCCGCACTGCACAACTGAATTCAGGTATCCAGGTTTCCTGCCAGGAACTGTTTCAGGCGCTGACGCATCACCATTCCCTCATTTCCCAGGCACCCGATCGACGTTCCGGCCAGGCTGTCCTGTGCCAGGTCCGACGCATCACCGGCCAGCAACAACTGACAATCCAGGCTCAGGGCCAGGCGATTCAAACGTCGAGGCAACTCAACGGCTGGCGCGTGATTGGACACCAGCACCAGCGCCGTGGGCTTGATCCGCTCGCAAACCAGGGTCAGCTCATCGAATGGCTGACCGATAGCCAGCAACTGAATCGCCGAATCGACACTGCTCAGGTACAGCGCCGTGACCAGCACTTCCAGCTCATGAGCCTGATCGGCCAAGGCGCAGACAATCACGCGTCGTGGTTGCATGACGCGCACCAGCAGCATGCGTTGCAGTACGCGAGAACGCAGAAAACCATCCAGAAATAGCCATTCGCTGGTCTGACCGAACGCCTCATGGCGCTGCAGCATCAGCTTCCAGATTGGCAACAGGATGTCCTGGAACACCGCGGTCAGGGGGTAACTGGAAAAAATCTGTCCATAGACTTGCTCCAGTTGCACCTCGTCAAACGCCGTCACCGCCATCTGAACCTGCTGCTGCCACTGGGCGTAGTCGACCTGAACGAGTTCGTCGGGAATAATCTTTGCCAGTGCTTTGAGGGGTTCGGTCTTGGCCAGTATCTTGCCGACCTTGCTGACCGCGACGCCGCGGTCGATCCAGCCGAGAATGCTGCGAACCTTTTCGATGTCGGCCATCGAGTACAGCCGATGCCCGCTTTCGGTGCGTGTGGGCTGGATCAGGCCATACCGCCGCTCCCACGCCCGCAACGTGACGGGGTTGATACCCGTCAGGCGGGCAACCTCACGGATAGGGAACAGATCTTCTTGCGCAATGGAAGGATCCGTCTGTGAGGCAGGGGCACTTTCAGTCAGGAAAGGCATGAGGCGGTCGACATCCATGTGCGAAATTGGATCCCATTCTACTCCTCATGCCCCATGACTATTCAAGGCATTGATAAACGACGAATGCCGCTGGTGTATTTATCATAATCAGGAATAATCCTTGCTTGTCTCAAGGCGCAGCCCATCATCCCGGCGTTGCGCCTGGCGAAACTCCCACCCGGAGTAACGCGTCTGTCATACGGAGATACACAATGTCTACCTCACCCGTCACGCTGATGGTTTCACGACGCGTCGCCGATGGGCGTTATCAGGACCTGATGGTCTGGTTGCGCGAAGGCGAACAACTGGCCACCGACTTTCCCGGTTATCTCGGCTCAGGTGTGCTCGCTCCGCCGCCCGCAGATAACGAATTCCAGATTATTTTCCGATTTGCCGACGAGCAAACCATGCACGCCTGGGAGCATTCGGCTTCGCGTACCGCATGGCTGGCCCGCGGCAGCGATCTGTTTGCGCATAAAACGGAACATCGCGTCAGCGGGATCGAAGGCTGGTTCGGCGCTGCCGGCCAGCGTCCACCCCGCTGGAAACAGGCCGTGGCGATCTGGCTGGCGTTCTTTCCGGTTTCCTTGCTGTTCAACTTAGTATTGGGGCCGTTGCTCGGCGAAATGAGCCTGCTGCCTCGCGTGTTCATCAGCACTCTGTGCCTGACTCCGTTGATGGTCTACTTCTTCATTCCGCTGTCGACCCGCATGCTTGCCGGCTGGCTGAACAGCGCGCCAGCACGTCCGTTGCCCGCCGAGCCCACCCCCCAAAATCACTGATCCTTATAGGAGCGAGGCTTGCCCGCGAAGAAGACAACTCGGTTCAACAGACAGATCGAGTTATCGTTCTTCGCGGGCAAGTCGGATCGCCGCATCGCTCGCTCCTACAATAGCCACCTCACGACCCGTCGCTGGTATAGTTTTGCTCTTACCACGACGCGAGCCGTTCATGACCTCTTCTGCAGCTCCGATCCTCATCACCGGTGCCGGCCAGCGTGTCGGCCTGCACTGTGCACAGCGTTTGCTCGAAGACGGCCATCCGGTGATCTTCAGCTACCGCAGCGATCGTCCCGGCGTGCAGACATTGCGCGACTTGGGCGCCATCGCGGTGTTTGCGGACTTCTCCACTGAAGCAGGAATCCTCGCGTTCATCACCGAACTCAAAACCCACACCGATAGCCTGCGCGCCATTGTCCATAACGCCTCCGAATGGCTGGCCGAAACACCCGACACCGACGCCGAGGCCTTCACCCGCATGTTCAGCGTGCACATGCTGGCGCCGTACCTGATCAACCTGCACTGCGCCGACTTGCTCGAACGCTCAAGCCCCGCTGACATCGTGCACATCAGCGATGACGTGACCCGCAAGGGCAGCAGCAGGCACATAGGCTACTGCGCCAGCAAAGCCGGGCTCGACAGCCTCACCCTGTCCTTTGCCGCGAAATACGCGCCGACAATCAAGGTGAACGGTATCGCGCCAGCCCTGCTAATGTTCAATCCCTACGACGACGCCGCGTACCGCGCCAAAGCCCTGGCCAAATCCGCGCTGGGCATCGAACCCGGCAGCGAAGTGATCTACCAGAGCCTGCGTTATTTGCTCGACAACCCTTATGTCACCGGCACGACCCTGACCGTCAACGGCGGACGGCACATCAAATAAGCGGCCCCCGCGAGGATGTTCCATGACGTTATCCCTGCCCCAGAATTCTCTGCCCCAGAGCTATCGCGAGATCCTCATTGGCCTCGGTGAAAACCCCGACCGCGAAGGACTGCAAGACACCCCTGTTCGCGCGGCCAAGGCCATGCAGTACCTCTGCCATGGCTACGACCAGAGTGTCGAAGAGATCGTCAACGGCGCACTGTTTGCGTCAGACACCGACGAGATGATCATCGTCGCCGACATCGAGCTCTATTCATTGTGCGAACATCACCTGCTGCCCTTCATTGGCAAGGCCCATGTGGCTTATATTCCCACGGGCAAGGTGCTGGGCCTGTCGAAGATCGCGCGGCTGGTGGACATGTTCGCCCGTCGCCTGCAAATTCAGGAAAACCTCACCCGGCAAATCGCCGAGGCGGTGCAACAGGTGACCGACGCGGCCGGTGTCGCGGTGGTCATCGAAGCCAAGCATATGTGCATGATGATGCGCGGCGTCGAGAAACAGAATTCGACCATGAACACTTCGGTGATGCTCGGCGCCTTCCGCGAGTCGAGCAACACCCGCCAGGAGTTCCTGCAATTGATTGGACGGAGCAAGTAGCAATGCCACAACTTCAACCAGGAATGGCACGCATCCGGGTCAAAGACCTGTGCCTGCGGACCTTCATCGGGATCAACGAGGATGAAATCCTCAACAAGCAGGATGTGCTGATCAACCTGACCATCCTGTATGCCGCTCAGGAAGCGGTGCGTGACAACGACATCGATCACGCGCTGAATTACCGAACCATCACCAAGGCGATCATCGCTCACGTGGAGGGCAATCGTTTCGCGTTGCTCGAACGCCTGACCCAGGAAATTCTCGATCTGGTCATGGCCAACGCGTCGGTGCTGTACGCCGAGGTTGAAGTCGACAAGCCGCACGCCCTGCGATTCGCCGAGTCGGTGTCGATTACCCTGGCCGCGAGCCGCTGACCGCGTCTGGCGCATTGTCCGTCAGACTTTTATCATCCGCGCCACGATTGGATTGCACAGAGCCCGCCATGAACGATCAACAACGCCTGGAACTTGAAGCCGCCGCCTTTCGCCGGCTGGTCGCCCACTTGGACAGCCGCAAGGATGTGCAGAACATCGACCTGATGAACCTCTCCGGTTTCTGCCGCAACTGCCTGTCCAAGTGGTACAAGGCCGCCGCCGACGAACGCCAGATCGAGGTCAGCCTCGATGACGCCCGCGAAGTGGTTTACGGCATGCCGTACGCCGAGTGGAAAGCCCAATACCAGCAAGAAGCCAACGCCGAACAACAAGCGGCGTTCGCCAAAGGAAAACCCAATGATTAGGCGCTTGCTAAGTGTTAGCAACAGGCTAGGTTTACAAACAAGGAGTTAAATAGCTTCAGACGCTATGGTTTAAGCCTCTGACTCTGAGTCCTTTCGATAAGAATCTTCGATTCATCAGGGTGGGGGCTGGCTGATGGAGCTTGTTTGGGCGACCGAAGATTTGGTGATTGCCGGGCGTTCGTACACCGGCTTTCCGATTCTACTTTGGGACACGATGGAGAGTTTCGATAAAATCGTACCGCGTGATCTTACACCGTATATCCCTATACGCCCCCTCTCTCATTTCCCGTGAAAAAGGTAATCAAAACTGTTACTCCCCTTAAATAAGGAACAGACTGTCATGTAACTCATCCTTAGCTCATTCTGATTCTGTAGGCTCTTCCACCTGCCCCTCCCTCAATTCAAATGGCTATAAGCAAGTATTTGACCACTGGCTTACGTTCAGACGTTTACAATTCAATAACATTGTTGCACTCAGCTCCTACATCCGCCCAGTATAGTAGGCGAAATTTTAATTCATTTAATTTTAAAATATTTGATCCTGAATACTTAAAAATTTTTAATAGATGCTTGGTGTTTAATGACCTCTCGATGGATCGTTCTCGTAATTGTCTCTAGCGCACTGTTCTTAGTCAGCATTGACGTAACTGTACTGCACACGGCCCTGCCGGGTATTGTCTATGACCTCGGCGCGACCAGTTCTCAAAAGTTGTGGATCGTAAATACCTATTCCCTGGTCGTGGCGGGGCTGTTGCCCGGCTTTGGTGCACTGGGCGATCGCATTGGCCATCGCCGCGTCTTCATGTGGGGGCTGGTCGGGTTCGGGATCGCCTCACTGGCCGCCGCCTTCGCGCCAAGTGCCGAATTACTCATCACTGCCCGTATGCTGCTTGCCGTGGGAGCGGCAATGATGCTGCCCGCCACT
Source organism: Pseudomonas sp. BGI-2 (assembly GCF_004310295.1). Classification (GTDB taxonomy): domain Bacteria; phylum Pseudomonadota; class Gammaproteobacteria; order Pseudomonadales; family Pseudomonadaceae; genus Aquipseudomonas. Next base: position 48,596 of record NZ_SISB01000021.1, read on the forward strand.
ATTGCTCTTCTGCGGCTGACCTTCAAGGAGGAGCGCGAGAGCGCTATCGCACTTGGCATATGGGGAGCCACCGCTTCCTGCGCTGTGGCCATCGGCCCGCTGATTGGAGGGGCGTTGTTGGAGTATTTTTGGTGGGGAGCAGTTTTCCTGATCAATGTGCCTGTCGTGCTGGTCACACTGGCCCTGACCCTCCGTTATGTTCCCAGCCATGGGGGAAATGCCACGCGCCATTGGGATTTTTGGACCTCCGTCCTTATTACGCTCGCCTTGGTGGGACTCATCTATGGGCTGAAGGAGGCTATCAGGCCCGACGGCGATACCATACATACCCTCGCGGCAATTGTTCTCGGCGGGTTGTTCACATGGTTGTTTCTGCGGCGACAGAAGAGTCTTCCCTCACCAATGTTGGACTTTTCGCTGTTTCGCAACCCGCGCTTCGCTGCAGGCATTATGGCAGCGCTGTTCAGCAGCCTGGCTATTATGGGCACCGATTTCGTAATTACCCAGCAACTGCAGCTTTCACACGGCTATACGCCTTTACAGGCGGGGCTGTACCTACTGCCAATCGCCGTCGCCGCGTTCCTGTCGGGCCCCGCTATAGGCTCCGTACTTATGCAGGTAGGGGTGGAACGCATGCTCGCAGTTATGCTCGGAGTGACTGGAATTGGGCTTGGTCTGTTTACCTTGTCGGGTGACGTCTCTCTCATCTGGCAGGCTGCCGCGCTGGCTCTATTTGGTTTTGGAGCGGGCGGAACCATGTCAGCTGCCTCTAGCGCAATTATGATCAGCGTGCCAGTGGATCGCGCGGGTATGGCTGGCTCCATCCAGGAGGTATCATTTGAACTGGGAGCAACGCTTGGTGTGGCCGTATTGGGCAGCCTGATGGCTGCGGTCTATACCGCCTCCTTTGCACCTCCATCGGATATGACCGTCCCGGTATTGGCATGGGACAGTATCGACCAGGCGTTGATTGCTGCCAGTTCACTTTCGCCCGATGCCGCAGCACGCATGACGGCAGCAGCGCGAATAGCCTTTGATCGCGGAGCTATCGTCAGCTTCACATTGGGGGCAGCCCTCGTGACGGCATTGGCGATTGGCATCGGTATACTGGCGCACCGCAGATCTGCCAACGCAAGCCTTCCGGTAGAACTATGAATGCGTGAACCGTATTGGCGTTCATTCAGATGTGAGGTCGGCTTCCATGGCAGCAAGTTCAACCACTCAATCTCTGCCCGCAGGGCAGAAACCAGAGCCCTCAAGACATGAAGTTTTTTAGGCCGGAGTCGGTCACGACCGAATGTTACTTGGGCTTTTTTCAGCGTGGCAAGTTAGGCCGTGAGGGCGGGGGCTGTACGAATTGACCTCCGCCAATAAATGGTCAGGTCGAATGCAAACGGGTGGTCAAGTGGAGTGCAATTATCCAGCTTAGGTGTGGTTCGAAATGACCTCAAAAAAAGTAAAAAAAATTACTATATGTAAGTAACTGAAAACGTTTGCGAATATCGCATTTAACAGTTAATAAGGAGCCATATTCAATGAGTGATTTGAACACCCTGCGCACCCGCCTCAAGAGCGGCGAACACGTTTTTGCCGACACCTTGGCCTTCATCGCCACCGGCTACGAATATCAGCCCCAAGCCTTCAACAACGGCGGCGTGGAAAACGCAGCCGGGCAGAACGAAGGCTCGTGCAAGACTCTGGGTCTGGCGCTGCTGGAAGGCTTGAGCGATGAAGAAACGTTGTTGGCGTTCGGCGAGCATTACCGCTCGGTGGTGGCCACGCCTGAAGGCAGCGATCACGGCAATATCCGCGCGTTGATTGCGCATGGTTTGGCCGGTGTGAATTTCACTCAGCAGCCGCTGACTCGTCGCTGATTCCACGCCCACCCAACACATCCCGACTTTTAAGATTGACCCGGCGACTTTATTTCGTTTGCCGGGCAACGCTGCTCACGGCTTAGATAAAAAGAAGCATCCCTTCTTCTGAGTCAGGTATCCATGAGCAGCGAAACCATCAGCCGGTCGATCAACATCGTGCACCCCGTCACACTCAGCCACGGCAAAAACGCCGAGGTCTGGGACACCGATGGCAAACGCTATATCGACTTTGTCGGCGGCATCGGCGTGCTGAACCTCGGCCATTGCCATCCGCGCATCGTCGAAGCCATTCGTGAACAAGCCACCCGGCTGACTCACTACGCGTTCAACGCCGCCCCGCATGTGCCCTACCTCGAACTGATGGATCGCCTGACGGCGTTCATGCCAGTGGACTACCCGGTCAGCGGCATGCTCACCAACAGCGGCGCGGAAGCAGCGGAAAACGCCCTGAAGATCGTGCGTGGCGCCACCGGTCGCACCGCGGTCATCGCTTTCGATGGCGCCTTCCACGGCCGCACCCTCGCCACACTCAATCTCAATGGCAAAGTCGCGCCTTACAAACAGAAAGTCGGCGTGCTGCCGGGGCCGGTGTTTCATTTGCCGTACCCGAGCAAGGACAACGGCGTGACCTGCGCCGAAGCCTTGAAGGCCATGGATCGACTGTTCAGTGTCGAGATCGACGTTGAAGATGTGGCCTGCTTTATCGTCGAACCGGTGCAAGGTGAAGCTGGCTTCCTGGCGATGGATGTGGAGTTCGCCCAAGCGCTGCGACGCTTCTGCGATGAGAAGGGCATTGTGTTGATCGCCGACGAAATCCAGTCCGGCTTCGGTCGCACCGGCCAGCGCTTTGCGTTCTCGCGACTGGGCATTGAGCCGGACCTGATCCTGCTGGGCAAAAGCATTGCCGGCGGCGTGCCGCTGGGTGCGGTTGTCGGGCGTAAGTCGCTGCTCGACACCTTGCCAAAGGGCGGGCTGGGCGGCACCTATTCAGGCAATCCCATCGCCTGCGCCGCGGCGCTGGCAACCCTGGACGAAATGACTGACGCGCAGCTGCAAGCCTGGGGCTCACAACAGGAAGAAGCGATTGTCAGCCGCTACGAATCATGGCGTACCAGCAAGCTGTCGCCGTATCTGGGCCGTTTGACCGGCGTGGGTGCAATGCGGGGCATCGAGTTGATCAATGCCGACGGCACACCGGCATCGGCGCAGTTGACCCAGCTGCTGGCGTTGGCACGAGACGCAGGTTTGCTGGTGATGCCCAGCGGCAAGGCGCGCCACATCATCCGGCTGTTGGCGCCGTTGACCACCGAGGCGGTAGTGCTGGAAGAAGGGCTGGATATCCTTGAGGCGTGCCTGGCGAAGCTTTCCTGAGAGCAAACTACGATCAGGGACTGACATAGCGAATTATGTTCGCTTGTAGTCCCCGATTTTGCGTCGCAATACTGGCCAAATACCCCCTTTACCAAGCGAGATCACTACCACCTATAAGCCTCAGGCAGTCATGTAGCAATGCCCCGGACAGCCTGACCGCTGCACGTTATTGATAGCTACCCCGGTACCGAGGATTTTTGCGCACCGACACTGCCCGCCCTACCGGCGACTGCCAGTGCCACGCAACAAGCCAGTAACGAGAATGCGGCGAATGCGCCCATTACATGTAGGTAAGGCAACACGTGATTCCAGGCTCGAGCCACCCCCAGGAAAGCGGCGAATAGCCAACCACTCATGGAAAGCGCACCCAACAAGGCAAGCCGCGCGCGGCCTGCACTGCGCAGTGCGACGAATGGAGCCTTTTGCAGCAGCGGGAAGCCGACTCGATGCAATAATGCACCGTTCAGACTAAGCAGCACGACGACAGTCACCTTGGCCCAGAGTTTCTGATTGAGCAGATACGCATCGCCTTCATCGAGGTAACCCTGAAGCACCAGTAACAGTCCGCTTGCCCACAGGGCCAGCAGTGCGAGGCTGACGATCTTCTGAGTTTCATCAAGGTACTCAAGCCTCGCCTGGTCCAGTATTTCCTTGCGCCAACTCCAAAGCTTGTGATCCGCTTGCAACACCCTCCCCAGGGCAATACACGTAGCGAGCAGATGACCGTATACGAGAAGCATTTTGAGCATTGCCTTGACCTTATTATTGTTTTGGCGCTGCGTTCCCTGCTTCGCTGAATTGAAAGCGAATGATACAAATTTGCAATTGCATTTTCAACATGAGCATTCATTCATAGGTGCTGGCACCGACCGCGATACAACTGTCATCACACATAGAGCCGGTCATTCCTGTGGCGGATGATGTAGCCGGTCGGCAACCACCACAACACTGTTGTTCGAATGCAGGTCTATGCCACAAAAGGCTTTCAGATTAGCAGTGTCAAAAAAATACCCCTCATAGAGGGGTATTTGTGTAGTTACAGTCTGGAAAGACCCTAACTATGTATTCCTAGGTGGGGGAATAGCCGAGGCCGGTATTTTCATTGCAACGCAATCAGAACGAAGCGTTCTGCAGGTCGTCAAGGTAACGCTCGGCGTCCAGTGCGGCCATGCAGCCAGCGCCGGCCGAGGTGATGGCCTGACGGTAAACGTGGTCAGCCACGTCACCGGCAGCAAAGATGCCTTCGAGACTGGTGGCAGTGGCATTGCCGTCACGGCCGCCCTGGACCACCAGGTAACCGTCTTTCAACGTCAGCTGACCTTCGAACAACGAGGTGTTCGGGGTGTGGCCGATAGCAATGAACACGCCGTCGACTGTCAGCTCGTCGAAGCTGCCGTCGTTGTTCTTCAGGCGGGCACCGGTCACGCCCATGTTGTCGCCCAGGACTTCGTCCAGAGTCGAGTTCAGCTTCAAGACGATCTTGCCTTCTGCAACCCGGGCATTCAGCTTGTCGATCAGGATCTTCTCGGCGCGGAACGTTTCGCGACGGTGGATCAGGGTCACGGTGCTGGCGATGTTGGCCAGGTACAGGGCTTCTTCGACAGCGGTGTTGCCGCCACCCACCACAGCCACTGGCTTGTTGCGATAGAAGAAACCGTCGCAGGTTGCGCAGGCCGAAACGCCTTTGCCCATGAACGCTTCTTCCGACGGCAGGCCCAGGTAACGCGCGCTGGCGCCGGTGGCGATGATCAGGGCGTCGCAGGTGTAAGTCGCGCTGTCGCCGGTCAGGGTGTACGGCTTGGCAGCGAAGTCCACGGCATTGATGTGATCGAAAACGATCTCGGTTTCAAAGCGCTCGGCGTGCTCTTTCATGCGCTCCATCAACGCCGGGCCGGTCAGGCCGTGGACGTCGCCCGGCCAGTTGTCGACTTCGGTGGTGGTGGTCAGTTGACCACCAGCCTGCATGCCGGTGATCAGCAGCGGCTTGAGGTTGGCACGGGCGGCATAGACCGCGGCGCTGTAACCGGCAGGGCCGGAACCGAGAATAATCACTCGCGAATGACGGACTTCAGACATGACCTGCTCCTGTTGACCGGCCCGGAACACCTGGCGCGGAACGCCGGGTTGCCGGCGGGAATAAAAAAGGACCGTTGAAAGCACTTGGGGAAGGCTTGAACTCGACAGTCCTGTAAAAAAGATTGGGTGCAGCGTATCGAGGGGGGGAAGATTAAGGAAATACGGTTTAACAATCCAGCTCATAGGTGGTCTCTATCCCGTCACGCTGAATATAGAGACGCCTTTGTTACAGTAGATGTCGATGCTTCGACCGCGCTTTCGCCTGTCAGGCAAAGCCGGTAAGGTCGGCGCGTTTTCCCTCTGCTCGGAGCACGTTATGCCCGCCCCTGTTCTGTCCGGCCCGCAATACCTGCGCGAAGGCCTCAAGCTGGTCCTGAGCCCCAGCCTGCGTTTGTTCGTGTTGTTGCCCTTGGCGATCAACCTCGTGCTGTTCGTCGGATTGATCTACCTGGCCAGCCATCAATTCAGCCTGTGGGTCGATACGCTGATGCCGTCCCTGCCCGACTGGTTGAGTTTTCTCAGTTACGTCCTCTGGCCGATTTTTGTCGTGCTGGTGGTGCTCATGGTGTTTTTCACCTTCACCATGCTCGCCAACGTCATCGCCGCGCCGTTCAACGGCTTCCTGGCGGAGAAGGTCGAAGTGGTGGTGCGCGGCACCGATGACTTTCCGGCGTTCAGCTGGGGTGAACTGATTGCCATGATCCCCCGCACCTTGTCTCGGGAAATGCGCAAACTCGGCTATTTCCTGCCGCGGGCGATCGGGTTGTTCATTCTCTCGTTCATCCCCGTGGTGAACATCATTGCTGCGCCGCTGTGGCTGCTGTTCGGCGTGTGGATGATGGCAATCCAGTACATCGACTACCCGGCGGACAACCACAAACTGGGCTGGAACGAAATGCTCGCCTGGCTGCGCGAGAAGCGCTGGCAGAGCATGAGTTTTGGCGGGAGTGTTTATCTGGTGCTGCTGATTCCGGTGGTCAACATCCTGATGATGCCGGCGGCTGTGGCGGGTGCGACCCTGTTCTGGGTGCGTGAGCGTGGCGCGGAGAATTTGGTGACCCAACGCTGACACCGTCACAAATCCATCATCGAAACGCCACAATGACGACATGGCCTCAGCCGACACTGGGGTCATGACGACAGCTCTGCATATCACTCTGATCACCGAAACCTTCCCACCGGAAATCAACGGCGTGGCCAATACCCTCGGCCGCTTGTGCGATGGATTGCGCGCTCGCGGGCATCAGGTTGAACTGGTGCGACCACGTCAGGGCTGCGATCAGCAGTTGGGCAGTGACGATGAGTTGTTGCTGTGTCGCGGCTGGCCGCTGCCGGGCTATCCCGGTTTGCAATGGGGTCAGTCGTCGATGCACAAGCTGCTGCGGCGCTGGAAACGCAATCGCCCGGACGTGCTCTACATTGCCACGGAAGGCCCGCTGGGATTGTCGGCATTGCGGGCGGCACGGCGTTTGGGGATTTCGGTGGTCAGCGGCTTCCATACCAATTTCCAGCAGTATTCCAATCAGTACGGGCTCGGATTGCTGTCGCGCTTGCTGACTCACTACCTGCGCTGGTTTCACAATCGTTCTACGTTGACGCTGGTGCCCAGCATCAGCCAGCGACTGGAACTGGAGCGGCGTCATTTCGAACGTCTTGCGTTGTTGTCCCGAGGGGTCGACAGCCAATTGTTCCACCCGGTCAAACGCCTGCAATCGCTACGCGAACAGTGGGGCCTGGGTGAGAAGGACATCGCGGTCATCCACGTAGGACGTCTGGCGCAGGAGAAAAATCTTGGCTTGCTCAAGCGCTGCTTCGACGCGCTGAAAGCCACTTATCCCCAGCGCAACATGAAGCTGATTGTGGTTGGCGACGGCCCGCAGCGGGGGGCCTTGGAACAGCAGCTTCCCGAAGCGATTTTCTGTGGCGCACAACGCGGCGAGGTTTTGGCCAGCCACTATGCGTCGGCGGATGTGTTTCTGTTTCCGAGTTTGACCGAAACGTTTGGCAACGTTGTGCTTGAGGCATTGGCTTCGGGACTGGGTGTGGTTGCCTACGATCAGGCGGCAGCGGCTCAGCATATTCGCCATGGCTACAACGGCGTGCTGGCGATGCCAGGGGATGAAGAGGCGTTCTGCGATGCGGCAACGTGGTTGCTGGAGGAGCGCGAAACCTTGCGGTGCGTGCGGCTCAATGCGCGCCAGCATGCGAGTCGGCAGGGCTGGGCGGCGATTATCGAGCAGTTTGAGGGGCAGTTGCGGGGGGCTTGTTCGCAGGAACAAGCCCTGCCAGATGCAGCGTTGTTGCCTTAAAAGCTTCGCGGGCAAGCCTCGCTCCTACAGGTTCTGCGCCGAAACACAATCCTGTAGGAGCGAGCGGTGCGGCGATCCGACTTGCCCGCGAAGAGTCCATTCCAGTCGCCGCTTAAACCAGCGTCATCAACGCCTCTCGGCTGAACGGCAGGATGTCTTCCTCGCGACCGTCACGCACTTTCTGCGCCCAGTCCGGATCGACCAGCAGCGCACGCCCTACCGCCACCAGATCGAACTCATCGTTGTTCAACCGCTCCAGCAGTTTTTCCAGACTGGCCGGCTGCGCGATCTTGTCAGTGTTGACCATGAACTGCAGGAACTCGCCGTCCAGGCCAACGCTGCCCACGGTGATGGTTGGCTTGCCAGTGAGCTTGCGGGCCCAGCCTGCCAGGTTCAGCTCGGAACCGTCGAACTCAGGCTCCCAGAAACGGCGCGTCGAGCAGTGGAAAATATCCACGCCGGCGTCGGACAACGGTTTGAGGAATTCGCCCAACGCTTCGGCTGTTTGCACCAGACGCGCGGTGTAATCCTGCTGCTTCCATTGGGAGAAACGAAAAATAATCGGGAAGCCTTCACCGACCGCTGCACGCACCGCCTGGATCAGTTCAATGGCGAAACGCGAACGGTTGGCCAGGTCGCCACCGTATTCGTCGGTGCGCTGGTTGCTGCCTTCCCAGAAGAACTGGTCCACGAGGTAGCCGTGGGCACCGTGGATTTCCACGCCGTCCATGCCGATGCTTTGGGCGTCTTTGGCGGCTTGGGCGAATGCGGCGATGACGTCCTGAATATCTTGTTGGGTCATGCCGTGAACCACGACCTGACCGTCCTTCAATTTCTCCGACGGACCGTAACCCGGCACGCTGGCGTCCGGCTCTGTGCCGATACGGCGCACGCTGCCCACATGCCACAGCTGAGGAACGATCTTGCCGCCTTCGGCGTGGACCGCGTCGACCACTTTCTTCCAGCCGGCCAGCGCTGCTTCACCGTAGAAATGTGGCACGTTCGGGTAGCCATTGGAGGCCTTGTGCCCGACGGTGGTGCCTTCGGTGATGATCAGGCCGACGCCTGCGGCGGCGCGGCGGCGGTAGTACTCGATCACTTTGGAATTAGGAACGCCGCCCGGCGAAAACGAGCGGGTCATCGGCGCCATGACGACGCGGGTCGGCAGTTCGAGGGTGCCGAGGTGGAACGGTTTGAACAGGGCTTTGACTGGCATGGGACGCTCCACGAAAACGATATCGACGGGACACAACTTTTATGACGACGATAATATGCGCAGTCGAAGACGATGCACAGCACTATTGATCTGGGTGATTAAGGATTAAAAGCAGATGTATCGTAGGAGCGAAGCTTGCTCGCGAATGCGTCATGCCAGTCAGCGATGATCTCGACTGATCGACGTCTTCGCGGGCAAGTCGGATCGCCGCACCGCTCGCTCCTACAGAAGGGGAAATCAGCTCAGCGCTTTTTCAATCGCATGGATGACCGTCGGATCATCCGGCGGCGTACGCGGCGAAAACCGCGCCAACACACGCCCGTCTTTGCCGAGCAGGAATTTCTCGAAGTTCCAGGTAATGTCCCCCGGAAACTCCGCGCCCTCGCCCGCCAGCAGACGGTACAACTGATGACGATCGTGACCGTTGACTTCCAGCTTGCTGGACAACGGAAAGGTCACGCCATAATTAAGGCGGCAGAAATCCTGGATCTCTTGCTCGGTGCCCGGTTCCTGCCCGGCAAACTGGTTGCACGGCAAGCCCAGCACACTGAAACCCTGGCCTTTGTATTTCTGGTAAAGGTTTTCCAGTGCCGCGTATTGTGGGGTCAAGCCACATTTGGAGGCGACGTTGACCACCAGCACGACGTTCCCTTTAAAGGGCGCCAGCGGTAGCTCCTGTCCATCCAGGGCTGTCAATTTAAGGTCGTGAAAAGCACTCATGACGAACTCCAGATTCCCGTTTTCTACTCGAAACAGCCACTTGGCGATGTCGCCAGGGACAGCCGCGGACTAAAAAGGCGCCCCTCGGGCGCCTCTCCAGTTCTCTGAGCTTAGCGCAGAAAATCAGTGGTGATGGCCACCTTCGCCATGGACGTGACCATGAGCGACTTCTTCCTGGCTGGCGTCACGGATGTCGATGATCTTGACCTGGAAATTCAGGCGCTGACCGGCCAACGGGTGGTTGCCGTCGACGGTGACATCGTCGCCGTCCAGATCGCGAATGGTGACGATCTGCATCTGGCCGTCTGGAGCGGATGCGTGGAACTGCATGCCCACTTCCAGTTCGTCGACGCCTTCGAACATGCTGCGGCTCAGGGTGCTGACCAGTTCGGCAGCGTATTCGCCGTAAGCATCTTCAGGCTCAACGGCTACGGTCAGCTCGTCGCCGACTGCTTTGCCTTCCAGTGCCTTTTCCAGGCCCGGGATGATGTTACCTGCGCCTTGCAGGTAGACCAGCGGCGCGCCGCCGGCGGAACTGTCGATGACCTCACCAGCGTCGTTGGTCAGGGTATAGTCGATGGAGACAGCCTTATTGGCGGCGATCAGCATGGGGCGAGACCTTTTGCATAAGAATGAAGAAAGGCCAAGTTTAGCGAAGCAATCGTCCGAAAGCGAACACAACCCGGACAGACGGATCGCGGCGAAAGGCTCGACGGTCACCGGTTTCCATCAGGATGAGGACGGGCACTGGGTGGCCGAGCTTTCCTGCGGTCACACCCAGCACCTGCGCCACCAGCCGCCCTGGCAATCGCGCGCCTGGGTCCTGGACCCCGCGCAACGCATTGAAAAAATAGGCCAGCCCTTTGATTGCGGTTGGTGCGCACAAGGCTCGGTTAGCGATAACCTTGGCGACTGAATTTCGGTAGATCAGTCAGATATAGATGATCACCACTGCCATGCTCCCTTAGAGAATCCGCATGCAAACTTTTTTTATCGCGCCCACCGATTTTGGTGTGGGTCTGACCTCCATCAGCCTCGGGCTGGTACGCACCCTTGAGCGAGCCGGCCTCAAAGTCGGCTTTTTCAAACCGATTGCCCAGCCGCATCCAGGTGACACCGGCCCGGAGCGCTCCACCGAACTGGTGGCGCGCACTCACGGCTTGAAACCGCCTCAGCCACTCGGCCTGGCTCACGTCGAGCGCATGCTCGGCGACGGTCAGCTGGATGAGCTGCTCGAAGAAATCATCACCCTTTATCAGCAAGCCGCCGTCGGCAAGGACGTGCTGATCGTCGAAGGCATGGTCCCGACCCGCAGCGCCAGTTACGCCGCACGGGTCAATCTGCATTTGGCCAAGAGCCTCGATGCCGAAGTGATCCTAGTCTCGGCGCCGGAAAACGAAGTGCTGACCGAACTGTCTGGACGGGTGGAATTGCAGGCGCAATTGTTTGGCGGTCCGAAAGACCCGAAAGTCCTCGGCGTGATCCTCAACAAGGTCAAGACCGAAGAAAGCATGGAGGCCTTCGCTTCGCGACTGAAAGAGCACTCGCCGTTGCTGCGCAGCGGTGATTTCCGTTTGCTTGGCTGCATTCCTTTCCAGCCGGAACTGAACGCCCCGCGCACCCGCGATGTCGCCGATCTGATGGGCGCGCAAATTCTCAATGCCGGCGATTACGAAACCCGGCGCATGACCAAAATCATCATCTGCGCCCGCACCATGCGCAACACCGTGGAGCTGCTCAAGCCCGGCGTGCTGGTGGTGACGCCTGGCGATCGCGACGACATCATCCTCGCCGTCAGCCTCGCCGCCATGAACGGCGTGCCCCTGGCCGGCCTGTTGCTGACCAGCGACACCCTGCCCGACCCACGCATCATGGACCTGTGCCGTGGCGCGTTGCAGGCTGGCCTGCCGGTGTTGTCGGTGAGCACTGGCTCCTATGACACTGCCAACCAGTTGAACGGGCTGAACAAGGAAATACCGATCGACGACCGCGAGCGCGCGGAGATCATCACCGATTTCGTTGCCAGCCATCTGGACGCGAACTGGCTGCACCAGCGCTGCGGTACGCCACGGGAAATGCGCTTGTCGCCAGCGGTGTTCCGCTATCAATTGATTCAGCGTGCCCAGGCCGCCAACAAGCGCATCGTTCTGCCCGAAGGCAGCGAGCCGCTGACGGTGCAAGCCGCAGCGATCTGTCAGGCACGCGGTATCGCCCGTTGTGTGTTGCTGGCGAAGCCGGAGGACGTCGAAGCCGTCGCCCGCGCCCAAGGCATCGAGTTGCCGCCGGGGCTGGAGATTCTCGACCCGGACCTGATTCGCGAGCGCTACGTCGAACCGATGGTTGCGCTGCGCAAAAGCAAAAGCCTCAACGCACCCATGGCCGAGCAGCAACTGGAGGACACCGTGGTGATCGGCACCATGATGCTGGCGCTGGATGAGGTCGACGGCCTAGTGTCCGGGGTCATCCACTCCACCGCCAACACCATCCGCCCGGCCTTGCAGCTGATTAAAACGGCGCCGGGCTGCACCCTGGTGTCGTCGGTGTTCTTCATGCTGTTTCCTGAAGAAGTGCTGGTTTACGGCGACTGCGTGATGAACCCGCACCCGAGCGCCAGCGAATTGGCCGAGATCGCCCTGCAAAGCGCCGACTCGGCTGCCGCATTCGGCATCATCCCGCGCGTGGCGATGATCAGTTATTCCAGCGGAGAATCGGCCAGCGGCGAAGAAGTCGAGAAGGTTCGCGAAGCAACGCTGCTCGCCCACGAACAGCAGAACTCGCTGCTGATCGACGGCCCGTTGCAGTACGATGCCGCCGCCAACGAAACCGTGGCCAGGCAACTGGCGCCGAACAGCCAGGTGGCCGGTCGCGCCACGGTGTTCGTCTTCCCGGACCTGAACACCGGCAACACCACGCACAAAGCCGTGCAGCGCAGTGCCGATTGCGTCAGCCTCGGGCCGATGCTGCAAGGCCTGCGCAAACCGGTGAACGACCTGCCGCGTGGCGCGCAAGTCGATGACATCGTGTACACCATCGCGTTGACCGCGATTCAAGCTGCCAACCGACCTATGGATCTTTAAATGCTGGCTTTTCTACCTGCACCCGTGCGCGGCGTAATTGCCTCGCTGCTTTTGGCACTGAATACCATTGCGCTGTGCTCGTTTCTGTTCTGCGTGGCGATTTTCAAGGTGTTGCCCTTTGCCCTCACCCAGCGTTTCACGCTTTGGCTGATGAGCCATACCCATGAAGCCTGGATCAGCAACAACAAGGCCTGGATGAACCTGGTCTGCCGCACCCGCTGGCACCTCAGCGGTCTGCAAGGGCTGGATTATCAGCACTCCTACCTGATCACCAGCAACCACCAGAGCTGGGTCGACATCATGGTGTTGCAGTACGTGCTCAACCGGCGCATCCAGCCGCTGAAGTTCTTCCTCAAACAGGAACTGATCTGGGTGCCGGTGATTGGCCTGGCCTGGTGGGCACTCGGCTTTCCATTCATGAAGCGCTACTCCAAGGCCTACCTGGAAAAGCACCCAGAGAAGAAAGGCAAGGACCTGGAAACCACCCGCAAGACGTGCGACAAGTTCCGCAATAACCCGGTGGGGATTTTCAATTTTGTCGAAGGTACGCGCTTCACTGAAGGCAAGCATGCCCAGCAGAAATCACCGTTCAAGTACCTGCTCAAGCCCAAGGCCGGCGGCATTGCGTTTGTGCTGGATGCGATGGGTGAACAGCTTGAGTCGATCGTCAACGTGACCATTCACTACCCGGCCGGGCGTCCTGGGTATTGGGATTTGCTCTGTGGGAACGTTGCGGATGTGGTGGTGCATTTTCAGGAGCTGAAGATTCCGCCGCTGTTCATTGGCAAGAACTACGACCAGGATGGGGAGTATCGATTGCAGTTTCAGGGCTGGATCAATCAGTTGTGGGAAGACAAGGATGCGCTGCTTGCGCAGATGCATCGGGAGTATCCGTCCAAGTAGTCAGGTGCCTGTTCCGGCCTCTTCGCGGGCAAGCCTCGCTCCTACAGGATGGGGGGATCGCGGCATGTGGCACGACGCAAATCCGTAGGAGCGAGGCTTGCCCGCGAAGGCATTTTCCCGGACACAAAAAACCCGCCGATGATCACTCATCGGCGGGTTTTTTATTAACGGCTAACGCTTAGATCGCGCCACGCTTGCGCAGCAGATCCAGCACTTGCTTGACGCTTTCTTCCAGTGACAGCGACTGGGTGTCGACCACGAGGTCGGCGTCCAGCGGCACGTCGTACGGGAAGGAATCGCCCGGAATGTTGTCCCCGGCCGCCGCGTACAGACCTTGCGGATCACGCTCGGCACAGACCGTCGGCGAGGCCTGGACGTAGACCGTCAGCAGACGCTCTTTGCCGATCAAGTCCTTGGCCTGCTCACGCCCTTCAGCACTCGGCGCAACAAACGCAGCCAACGTCACCAGACCAGCTTCGTTGAACTGACGCGCAACGTGCGCGGCACGGCGCCAGTTCTCGGTACGCCCGGCGCGGTCCTGTGGCAGACCTTTGTTCAGGTCGTGACGCAGGTTCTGACCATCGAGTACAAACACCGCACGGCCCATGTCGAACAGCTTGCGTTCAACCGCGTAGGCCAGCGTGCTTTTGCCCGCGCCCGACAAGCCGCTGAACAACACGGTGGCCGGCTGCTGGCCGAAACGCTGGGCGCGTTCTTCGGTGGCAACGTGCGCGAGTTTGCCGTGGTGCGTGCTGCTTCCATGCGCCAACGGCTGGGCGATGATCATGCCGGCGGCGACGGTGCCGTTGGTCAAACGGTCGATGACGATGAACGAACCGGTGGTGCGGTTGCTCGCGTAACCGTCCAGCGCGATCGCGGCGTCTAGGCTGACCTTGACCCGACCGATCTCGTTCAGTTGCAACGAGCTGGCAGGACCCTCTTCCAGGGTGTTCACGTCAACGCGGTTGACGATGCTGGTGATCGAACCCGGCACGTAACTCGTGGCGCGCTTGATGTCGTATTTCTTGCCCGGCAGCATCGGTTCTTCGGCCATCCACACCAGCATGGCGTCGAAAGCGTCGGTCACTTGCGGCAGGTTGTCGGCGTGCACCAGCAAGTCGCCGCGAGAGATGTCGATCTCGTCTTCCATGGTCAGCGTCACCGCTTGACCAGGACCGGCGTGTTCCAGCTCACCTTCGAAGGTGACAATGGATTTCACCCGGCTGCTCTTGCCCGACGGCAGCACAACGACTTCATCTCCCTTGTGCACGACGCCGCTGGCCAAGGTACCGGCGAAACCACGGAAGTTCAGGTTCGGACGGTTGACGTACTGCACCGGGAAACGCAGGTCGCTGTAGTTGCGGTCGCTGGCAATTTCGACGGTTTCAAGAATTTCCATCAGCGACTGGCCGGTGTACCACGGCGAGCGCTCGGACTTGTTCACCACGTTGTCGCCCTTCAGCGCCGACATCGGCACGAAGGCCATGGTGGTCGGTTTGAACGCGATACCTTCGGCGAACTTCAGGTAATCGGCCTTGATCGACTCGAAGACTGTTTCGTCGAAGCCGTTGAGGTCCATCTTGTTGATGGCGACAACGATGTGCTTGATGCCCAGCAACGAGGCAATGAAGCTGTGGCGACGGGTCTGGGTCTGCACGCCGTAACGGGCGTCGACCAGGATGATCGCCAGGTCACAGGTGGACGCACCGGTGGCCATGTTGCGGGTGTACTGCTCATGGCCGGGGGTGTCGGCGATGATGAATTTACGCTTGGAGGTGGAAAAGTAGCGGTAAGCGACATCGATGGTGATGCCCTGCTCCCGCTCGGCCTGCAGGCCGTCGACCAGCAATGCCAGGTCGATGTCATCGCCGGTGGTGCCGACTTTTTTCGAATCGCGGGTAATGGCTTCCAGGTGATCTTCGTAGATCATTTTGGAGTCGTGCAGCAGGCGCCCGATCAGGGTGCTCTTGCCGTCGTCGACGTTGCCACAGGTCAGAAAGCGCAGCATTTCCTTGCGTTCGTGCTGGCCCAGGTAGGCGAGGATGTCCTCGCTGATCAAATCAGATACGTGCGACATGACAACCCCTTAGAAATAACCCTGACGTTTCTTTTCTTCCATCGAGCCTGCGCCATCGTGGTCGATGACCCGGCCCTGGCGTTCGGAAGTTCGCGTCAGGAGCATTTCCTGAATGATGTCGGTCAGGCTGGTGGCCTCGGATTCGACCGCACCGGTCAGCGGGTAGTCACCCAGTGTGCGGAAACGGACTTTCTTCTTGACGATGCGCGCCTTGTCTTCGTCGCTCAGGTGATTGAGCAGGCGTTCGTCGTCGATCATGATCCAGGTGCCATTCATCTCGATGACGTCGCGCTCGGCGGCGAAATACAGCGGCACGATCGGGATGCCTTCGAGGTAGATGTACTGCCAGATGTCCAGCTCGGTCCAGTTCGACAAAGGGAATACGCGGATCGATTCGCCCTTGTTGACCTTGCCGTTGTAGACGTTCCACAACTCGGGACGCTGGTTTTTCGGGTCCCAGCGGTGCTTGGTGTCGCGGAAGGAATACACGCGCTCTTTGGCGCGGGACTTCTCTTCGTCGCGGCGAGCGCCCCCGAAGGCGGCGTCGAAACCGTACTTGTCGAGGGCTTGTTTCAGGCCTTCGGTTTTCATGATGTCGGTGTGCTTGGCACTGCCGTGGGTCAGCGGGTTGATGCCCTGCGCAACGCCATCGGGGTTCACGTGCACGATCAGGTCCAGGCCGAGTTCTTCGACCATGCGGTCGCGGAACGCGTACATTTCCTTGAACTTCCACCGGGTGTCGACGTGCATCACCGGGAACGGCAATTTGCCGGGGAAGAATGCCTTGCGCGCAAGGTGCAGCATCACGGCGGAGTCTTTACCGACGGAGTACAGCATCACCGGGTTATCGAACTCGGCGGCGACCTCGCGGATGATGTGGATGCTTTCGGCCTCCAGCTGTTTCAGATGCGTCAGTTTGTCGACCATGGCTACTCACGAAAACGATCTTATGGACGGCCAGCGGGCCGTGTTCGAGCGAGGAATCCTAGCACAGCGACCTCTTCTAATCAGGACGCGGGCTAGATCGAAAGGGTATATGAATATACCCCCTCGTTTGGGTTGCACGGACCTTGTAGGAGCGAGGCTTGCCCGCGAAGAACGATAACGCGGACTACCTGACACACCGCGTTATCGTTCTTCGCGGGCAAGCCTCGCTCCTACAGAATTGGGGATGTCACGCGAATCCGTTATCAAATCGGATTCGGGCAATCGATGAAGATGTGCTCAACGGCAAACCGCCGCGCCAGGTAATCACCCAATGCCTGCACACCGTAACGCTCGGTGGCGTGATGGCCGGCGGCGATGAAGCTGATGTCGTTTTCCCGAGCGCTGTGGAAGGTCTGCTCGGACGCTTCGCCGCTGAGGTACAGATCGACACCGGCCAGCACCGCCTGATCGATGTAGCCCTGGCCGCCACCGGTGCACCAGCCCACGCGGCGAATCATCTCGCTGCCTTCAATCAGCAGGGGCTCGCGCCCCATGACTTCCTGCACACGACGGGCGAAATCACGGGGCGTCATCGGTTCGTTCAACGAGCCGACCAGGCCGACCACTTTGAGGTTGTCCGGATCCAGCGGGCCTTCGACCGTGATGTCGAGCTGACGCGCCAACTGCACGTTGTTGCCGACGTCCGGGTGCAGATCCAGTGGCAAGTGATAGGACAGCAGGCTGATGTCGTGCTTGAGCAGGGTTTTCAACCGGCGCTGCTTCATGCCGGTGATGCACGGGTTCTCGCCCTTCCAGAAATAGCCGTGGTGCACCAGCACCAGATCGGCCTGGGCTTCGACGGCGGCGTCCAGCAATGCCTGGCTGGCGGTGACGCCACTGACGATGCGCATCACCTGCGGCCGGCCTTCGACCTGCAAGCCGTTGGGGCAGTAATCGGCAATCCTGGCACTGTTAAGGTAACGGTCGGCTTCTTCGACCAGGGTACTCAAGGCGACGGCCATAAAAGACTCCTAAATATCCCGTTCAGAGGCGAGCTGCGCCTCGTATAATGCGCGACATTATGGGCGGTCTCATACCGCCTGCAACCTTTCAGGACGTGCTTAATGCTCAAGGCGCTGCGTTTTTCCGGCTGGCCGTTGTTGGCCGGCGTGCTTATCGCTTTACTGATCATCCAGCGTTTTCCGGAGTGGGTCGGGCTGCCGAGTCTCGACGTCAACCTGCAGCAAGCGCCGCAAAGCACCACCGCGCAACAGGGTCCGGTGTCCTATGCCGACGCAGTGACCATAGCTGCGCCGTCGGTGGTGAACCTGTACACCACCAAAGTCATCAACAAACCAAACCATCCATTGTTCGAAGACCCGCAGTTCCGCCGCTTCTTCGGCGACAACTCGCCCAAGCAGAAGCGCATGGAGTCGAGCCTGGGTTCGGGCGTGATCATGAGCCCGGAAGGCTACTTGCTGACCAACAACCACGTCACCAGCGGCGCCGACCAAATTGTGGTCGCGCTCAAGGATGGCCGCGAAACCCTGGCCCGCGTGATCGGCAGCGACCCGGAAACCGACCTCGCCGTCCTTAAGATCGATCTGAAAAACCTGCCGTCGATCACCGTCGGCCGCTCCGACAACATCCGTATCGGCGACGTCGCCCTGGCCATCGGCAACCCGTTCGGCGTCGGCCAGACCGTGACCATGGGCATCATCAGCGCCACCGGGCGTAACCAGTTGGGGCTGAACAACTACGAAGACTTCATCCAGACCGACGCCGCAATCAACCCCGGCAACTCCGGCGGTGCGCTGGTGGATGCCAACGGCAACCTGACCGGCATCAACACCGCGATCTTCTCCAAGTCCGGCGGCTCGCAAGGCATCGGTTTTGCGATCCCGGTCAAACTGGCCATGGAAGTGATGAAGTCTATTATCGAACACGGCCAGGTGATTCGCGGTTGGCTGGGCATTGAAGTGCAGCCGTTGACCCAGGAACTGGCGGAATCGTTTGGTCTGTCGGGGCGCCCGGGCATTGTGGTCGCGGGGATTTTCCGTGACGGTCCGGCGCAGAAGGCCGGCCTGCAACTGGGTGACGTTATTCTCAGCATCGACGGCGAACCGGCCGGCGATGGTCGTCGTTCGATGAACCAGGTCGCGCGGATCAAACCGACCGACAAGGTCACTATTCAGGTGATGCGCAACGGCAAGGAGCTGAAACTCACGGCTGAAATCGGCCTGCGTCCGCCACCGGCGCCGGTTAAAGAGAAAGAAGAAAACTGACGCTAGCCCGAGGCTCTCGGGCTAATAGAAGACATTCTCATTAGGCATGTTATATTGTTTCAATGTCTCTATTGGAACAACATAACATGTCGTCTCGAACAATGGCTTTCGTGGCAAGTCTTGCCCTCGGCCTGCTGGGGGATCCGGTCTTCGCCGAAGAGTCCGGCACCCTTGAACTGGACGCCATCAGCGTCACCTCCGACTACGAATCACCCATCGGCCCGGTCAAGGGCTACCGCGCTACGCGTTCTTCCAGCGCAACCAAAACTGACACCGCCATTCGCGATATCCCACAATCCATCAGCGTCGTTCCTGTCAGCGTGCTCAACGACCTGGGCAGCACCAGCGTCGAGCGTGCCCTGGATTTTGCCGGCGGCGTGTCGAAGCAGAACAACTTCGGCGGCCTGACACTTTACGAATACAGCGTGCGCGGCTTCACTACGTCGGAGTTCTACAAGGATGGCTTCAGTGCCAACCGTGGTTACCCGAGTACGCCGGACGTGGCCAACATCGAGCGCATCGAAGTGCTCAAAGGACCCGCCGCCAGCCTCTACGGACGAGGCGATCCGGGTGGCACGGTCAATATCGTCACCAAGAAACCCCAACCCGAAGCCTTCACCACTCTGCAGACCAGCGCTGGCAGTTGGGACCGTTATCGCACCGCGCTGGACGTCAACACGCCGCTGGATGACGACGCCAACGTGCTGTCTCGAATCAACGTGGCCGTCGAAGACAACCACAGCTTTCGCGATCATGTGAACAGCCAGCGAGTGTTCGTCGCACCCTCCTTCAGCTGGCAACTGAACCCGGACACCAGCCTCTTGGTGGAAAGCGAGTTCGTCCGTCACAGCTCCACGTTCGATCGCGGCATCGTCGCGCCTAACAATGAATGGAGCGGCGTTTCTCGCTCGACTTTCCTAGGCGAACCCAACGATGGCAACATCGATAACCACAACAACCTGCTGCAAGCCACGCTCGAACACCATCTCAACGACAGCTGGAAACTGCGCCTGGCCAGCCACTACAAGGAAGGCAAACTCTGGGGCTACGCCTCCGAAAATCGCCCGCTGAACGCCGACGGCCACACGCTCAATCGACGTTATCGCGAGCGCGATACAGATTGGCACGACAGCATCACCCAACTCGAATTGCGCGGTCTGTTCGACCTCGGTAGCTGGCAGCACGAACTGCTGATTGGCACCGAGTACGAGAACTTCCGCAAAAACGAACGGGTCACGACCATTGCCGGCGGCCCCTACGCCATCGACATTTATCACCCAATCTACGGTCAGCCGAAACCCAACGGCGCGCGTTCCGGCACTGACCTTTTTGAACACGTCGAAAGCCAGGCACTGAACCTGCAGGATCAGATCGTCTTCACCGAAAAATTGCGCGGCATGCTCGGTGCACGTTTCGAACACTTTGAGCAAAGCATCGACGATCACAGCCGCGGCGCCACCAGCCGCCAGAGCCACGACGCGTTGACCCAGCGGGCCGGCCTGCTCTATCAGCTCACACCCGAAGTCGGGCTGTTCGCCAACGCCTCCACCTCGTTCAAACCGAACAACGGTCTGGACGCTGGCGGCAAATCCTTCGACCCGGAAGAAGGCGTCGGTTACGAAGTCGGGATCAAGAGCGAGCTGTTCGAGGACCGCTTGAGCACCACCCTCGCCGCCTTTCATATCGAAAAGGAAAATGTCCTCGCACTCGACCCGGGCACGGACACCAGCCGCGCCATGGGCAAGGCCCGCAGCCAGGGTTTCGACCTGCAAGTCACCGGGCAAGTGACCGACGCCGTGCGGGTAATCGGTGCCTTCGCCTACATCGACGCGAAGGTCACCGAGGGCGACAAGGTGATCCCCACCGGTAGCCGAATCCTCGGCGTCGCCAAACGCAGCGGCAGTCTGCTGGGCGTTTATGAATTTCAGAATGGCCAGTTGCGCGGCTCCGATGTCGGCGCGGCGTTCACTTACGTCGGTGATCGCTCGGGCGAATCCGGCAGCGATTTCGAGCTGCCGGCCTACCACACCGTCGACTTGCTGGCGCATTACAAGGCCAGTGAAAACGTCACTGTCGGCCTGAACCTGAACAACCTATTCGACGAGAAATACTACGAGCGCTCGTACAGCAATTACTGGGTCAACCCCGGCGAACCGCGCAATTTCACCGTCAGCCTCACACTCAATCTATAAAAGGAAGTTCCCCATGCAACAACTCAAACCCCTGGCGCTGCTCGGCCTGCTATTCGCCACCCAGGTCTCGGCTCATGGCCTCTGGACCGAACAACGTCGCGGCAACATCGAAGTGATTTACGGCCACGGCGCCGAAGACAACGCCTTCAAGGCGCAGAAAATCAGCGGCGCCTGGGCGTATGACGTCAACGGCAAAATGATCCCGGTGACCGTGCAACGCCTGGCTGATCATGCACGTCTGCAACCGCTGAAGCCGCCCGCCGTGATGGCGGTGGCGCTGGACAACGGCATGTGGTCGCAGACGGCGGATAAAAAATGGATCAACGAAGGACGCAGCAAAGTGCCGGGGGCCATCGAGTCGACCCAGACCTTCAAATACAGTCTGGCGATTTATCAGCCCGGGGCGAAGTTGCCGAAGCTTGATCAGATGAAACTGTTGATTCTTCCGGAGGTTGATCCGCTGACGGTCGGGCCGGGCAAGTTGCTGCCAGTGCGGGTGCTTCTGGATGGGAAACCGGCGGCGGGGGTGAAATTGACTGGCGACTATCGCAGCGCGCCGAATACGTTGAGTACCGAGACGGATAAGGAAGGCCGGGCGCAGGTGGTGGTGCGTAATGAGGGGTTGAATGTGATTTCGGCGCAGATGGAGATTGTGCTGAAGGGCAATCCGGATGTGGCGACGCGCGGGGTGTTCAGTTCGTTGACGTTCCTGGGCGAACCGCATCACGAGTAACCCACCAACCCCCTGTAGGAGCGAGCGGTGCGGCGATCCGACTTGCCCGCGAAGAACGATAACTCGGTGTAACAGGTAAACCGTGTCATCGTTCTTCGCGGGCAAGCCTCGCTCCTACGGGATCAACGGTGGATCAGAGGTCGCCTAAACCGTCGATCAACGCCTGATTCTGCTCAGGCGTACCAATCGAGATCCGCAAGAACTGCGCAATCCGCTCCTGCTTGAAGTGCCGAACAATCACACCTTGCTCGCGCAACTTCGCCGCCAACCCGGCCGCGTCATGTTTCGGATGACGAGCGAAAATGAAGTTCGCCGCCGAAGGCAGCACTTCAAAGCCCTTCCCTTCCAGTTGCGCAACAACCCACTCACGATGCTCGATGACCAACCGGCAGGTCTTGTCGAAGTACTCGCGATCCTCGAACGCCGCCGCAGCCCCGACATTCGCCAGACGATCCAGCGGATAGGAGTTGAAGCTGTTCTTGATCCGCTCCAGCGCCTCGATCAAGTCGGGATGCCCAACCGCCAATCCAACTCGCAGCCCAGCCAGCGAACGGGACTTGGACAAGGTCTGAGTCACCAGCAGGTTCGGATAACGGTCCACGAGACTGATCGCCGTCTCGCCGCCAAAGTCGATGTAAGCCTCATCCACCACGACCACCGAATCCGGGCTGGCCTTGAGGATTTGCTCCACTGCGTCGAGTGCCAGCAGGCAACCGGTTGGCGCGTTCGGGTTCGGGAAGATGATCCCGCCGTTCGGCTTGGCGTAGTCCGCCGGGTTGATCTGGAACTGCTCGTCCAGCGGCACCGCGTCGAACTTGATGCCATACAACCCGCAATAGACCGGATAGAAGCTGTAGCTGATGTCCGGGAACAGCAGCGGCTGATCATGTTGCAGCAAACCATGAAAAATGTGCGCCAGGACTTCATCGGAACCGTTGCCGAGGAACACCTGATTGCCCTGCACGCCGTAATACTTGGCAACGGCTTGCTTGAGCACGTCGCTGTTCGGGTCCGGGTACAGACGCAAGTTGTCGTTCAATTCGGTTTGCATCGCCGCCAAGGCTTTTGGCGATGGGCCGTATGGGTTTTCGTTGGTGTTGAGCTTCACCAGCTTCGCCAGCTTCGGCTGCTCGCCCGGTACGTAAGGCACCAGATCCTTGACGAACGGGCTCCAGAATTTACTCATCTCAGTTCCCCTGCCCTTCATTAAAGAGCTCGTCAACGATGCGGTATTCGGCACTGCGCGCGTGCGCGGTCAGCGACTCGCCACGGGCCAGCACGGAAGCGGTTTTACCCAGTTCCGACGCACCCTGCTCGGAGCAGAAGATGATCGACGAACGTTTCTGGAAGTCGTACACGCCCAGCGGCGAGGAGAAGCGCGCGGTGCCGGAAGTTGGCAACACGTGGTTCGGACCGGCGCAGTAGTCGCCCAAGGCTTCGGAGGTGTGACGGCCCATGAAGATCGCGCCAGCGTGGCGAATCTTCGGCAGCCAGGCCTGCGGATCAGCAACGGACAACTCAAGGTGTTCCGGCGCGATGCGGTTGGCCACTTCGATGGCTTGGTCCATGTCACGAACCTTGATCAGCGCACCACGGCCATTGATCGACGTTTCGATGATCTCGGCACGCTCCATGGTCGGCAGCAGTTTGGCGATGCTGGCGGCGACCTTGTCGAGGAACTCGGCGTCCGGGCTGACCAGAATCGCCTGGGCGTCTTCGTCGTGCTCGGCCTGAGAGAACAGGTCCATGGCGATCCAGTCCGGATCGGTATGGCCGTCGCACACCACGAGGATTTCCGACGGGCCAGCGATCATGTCGATGCCGACCTGGCCGAACACGTGGCGCTTGGCCGTGGCGACGTAGATGTTGCCAGGGCCGACCACCTTGTCGACCTTCGGCACGCTTTCGGTGCCGTAAGCCAACGCGGCAACCGCTTGCGCGCCGCCAATGGTGAAGACGCGGTCGACACCGGCGATGCAGGCCGCGGCCAGCACCAGTTCATTGATTTCACCGCGCGGGGTCGGCACCACCATGACCACTTCGGTCACACCGGCGACCTTTGCCGGAATCGCGTTCATCAGCACCGAGGATGGGTACGATGCCTTGCCGCCCGGGACGTATAGGCCGGCTCGATCCAGCGGCGTGACTTTCTGGCCCAGCACCGTGCCGTCGGCTTCGGTGTAGCTCCAGGAATCCTGCTTCTGTTTTTCGTGGTAGCTGCGGACTCGGGTCGCGGCTTTTTCCAGCGCTTCGCGCTGAGGCACGGTGATCCGGGTCAGGGCCAGTTCCAGGCGTTCGCGCGGCAGGATCAGATCCGCCATGGACGCAACGTCCAGGCCGTCGAACTGCCGGGTGAAGTCCACCAGCGCCGCATCGCCACGCTCGCGCACGGCTTTGATGATGTCCAGCACTCGCTGATTGACCGAGTCGTCAGACACACTTTCCCAGCTCAGCAGATGATCCAGATGATGCGCGAAATCCGGGTCAGCAGCGTTGAGTCGGCGAATTGCAGTCGGTGCAGTCATAGCGAGAGCCTCATAGGATTGGCAAAAACTCAGGCGCCCTAACTTAGCAGTCGTTTCCGCTTGGGCACCTGAGAATTCTGGCTATGAGGCGGATAGACGGGCGCGACTTAACATCGCGCGGGTGAATCAGCCGCGGTGTCGAGACTCCACTGCCTTGCGCAGGGTGTCGATCAACGCCTGGATACGGGCGTGCTGCATTTTCATCGAAGCTTTGTTGACGATCAGCCGGGAGCTGATGTCGGCAATGAAATCCTGGGGTTCCAGGCCATTGGCACGCAAGGTGTTACCGGTGTCGACCACGTCGATGATCTTGTCCGCCAGACCGATCAGCGGCGCCAGCTCCATCGAGCCGTAAAGCTTGATAATGTCGACCTGACGGCCCTGCTCGGCGTAGTAACGCTTGGCAACGTTGACGAACTTGGTCGCAACGCGCAGACGGCCCTTGGGCTCGACGTCGCCGACACGGCCGGCGGTCATCAGCTTGCAGAGGGCAATTCGCAAGTCCAGCGGTTCGTACAGACCCTGGCCACCATATTCCATCAGCACATCTTTACCGGCGACGCCCAGGTCCGCGGCACCATGCTCGACGTAGGTCGGCACATCGGTGGCGCGCACGATCAGCAGACGTACGTCGGCCTGAGTCGTGGGGATGATCAGCTTGCGGCTCTTGTCCGGATTCTCGGTCGGCACAATGCCCGCTTCAGCCAGAAGCGGCAGGGTGTCGTCAAGGATGCGGCCCTTGGACAGTGCGATGGTCAACATGGGAAACGTCAGTCCTTATCAGGCTACTGATGCCCGGTCGCAAACGGCGCCGGACACACTTCGAGGGCTTTCTCAATAATGAAAAGACACCCTCGACTTGAAACGAAACCAACGGGCACGTCCCTGTGCCCATACAGCAGAAACTAACCCGGTACGCGGCGGATCTTGGCGCCGAGCATCTGCAGTTTCTCTTCGATGCACTCGTAACCACGGTCGATGTGGTAGATGCGGTCGATCAGGGTGTCGCCTTCGGCGATCAGCGCCGAGATCACCAGGCTGGCCGAGGCACGCAGGTCGGTGGCCATGACTGGCGCGCCCTTGAGTTTCTCGATGCCGGTGACGATGGCCGTGTTGCCCTCGACCTGAATGTGAGCGCCCATGCGGTGCAGTTCGTAAACGTGCATGAAGCGGTTTTCGAAGATCGTCTCGATCACTGCGCCCGTGCCTTCGGCAATGGCGTTGAGGGAGATGAACTGCGCTTGCATGTCCGTCGGGAACGCCGGGTACGGAGCAGTCCGCACGTTGACGGCTTTTGGCCGCTTGCCGTGCATGTTCAGCTCGATCCAGTCTTCGCCGCAGGTGATTTCAGCACCCGACTCGCGGAGCTTTTCCAGAACGGCTTCGAGGATCGTCGGATCGGTGTCCTTGACCTTCACACGACCGCCGGTCACGGCAGCGGCGACCAGGTAAGTTCCGGTTTCGATACGGTCCGGCATCACTTTGTAAGTGGTCGGGTGCAGACGCTCAACGCCATCGATGGTGATGGTGTCGGTGCCGGCGCCAGTAATCTTGGCACCCATGGCGATCAGGAAGTTCGCCAGGTCGACGACTTCAGGCTCGCGCGCGGCGTTGGCCAGAACGCTGCGGCCCTTGGCCAGAGCGGCGGCCATCATGATGTTTTCGGTACCGGTTACGCTGACGGTGTCGAAGAAGAAGTGCGCACCGCGCAAGCCGCCTTCTGGCGCCTTGGCCTTGATGTAGCCGCCTTCGACGTCGATGACCGCGCCCATGGCTTCGAGACCGCGGATGTGCAGGTCAACCGGACGCGAGCCGATGGCGCAACCGCCAGGCAGTGCGACTTCGGCTTCACCGAAGCGGGCAACCATCGGGCCCAGCACCAGGATCGACGCACGCATGGTTTTCACCAGTTCGTACGGTGCGATCAGGGTCTTGATGGTGCGCGGGTCGATTTCGACGCTGAGCTTCTCGTCGATCACCGGCTCGATACCCATGCGACCGAACAGCTCGATCATGGTGGTGATGTCGTGCAGGTGCGGCAGGTTGGCAACGGTTACCGGGCCATCGCACAGCAGGGTTGCAGCCAGGATCGGCAGGGCAGAGTTCTTTGCCCCGGAGATGCGGATTTCGCCATCAAGACGAACGCCGCCAGTAATAATCAATTTATCCATAAGAATCTCGACGCCCTTGGGCTCAGGTGCGCTCGGCCCAGGCCGCGCTGCTGAAAAATTTCATAGTGACCGCATGGATGCTGCCATCGGTGATCCATGGGTTCAAATGGGCATAGATCTGCTGCTGACGCTTCACCGGGCTCAACGCCGCCAGTTCATCGCTAATCACGTTCAGCTGAAAGTTGCAGCCTTCGCCCTCAACTTCTACGTGCGTTCCGGGCAGCTTTCCTTCAAGGAAGCTCTTCACTTCTACGGCCTGCATGCTCAACCTCAATCGGCGCCCTGTGCGCGCGGGTCGGACATCATACAAAAAAGCCCCGCGCCTGCGAACCCCGCGAAGCAGGACTCTGACGGGGGGCTTCTTTATAGATGCGGTTAGGGATGCGCCAACAGCTCGGTCAATTCACTGACCTGAGCGATTTCGCGCATGTCTTCTGGCATCCCGCGGATGGTCAGCGCCTTACCGGCCGCCTCAGCATCGCGCATGAAACACAGCAGCAGGGACAAGCCCACGCTGCTGGACTTCAACACTGCCGAACAATCGACCACCACTTCGGCAGCCTGGCTGGACTTGATCAACGCCTGCCCCTGCTTGCGCAGACCAGGGCCGGTGCGGTAATCCAGCATGCCGCTAAGCCGCAGTTCGCCGGAATCGCTCATGCGAATGGCCGACACACTCATTGGATCGACTTCTCGGTGGCGTCTGCAGTTTTTTCCTTGGCCTTGGCGACTTCCCCGGCCCAACCGTTGATGGTCTTGTCCAGGTCATTGCCATTGCGCTGCATCGCGTCAGCGAACTGATCGCGGAACAGCTTGCCGATGTTGATACCGTTGATGATCACATTACGCAGTTTCCACTCGCCACTGATCTTCTCGAGTGTGTACGACACGGGATAGATCGAGCCGTTGGTGCCTTTGACCGTCATGGCAACGCTGGTACGGTCTCCCGACTCATCCTTGGCAGGGTCGACGGTGATGCCCTGGTTGTTGAACTCGAGCAAGGCGTTGCCATAGAACTGGAACAGACCCTTTTTGAAGTTTTCTTCAAAGGTTTTCATCTGCGCAGGCGTGGCTTTGCGTGAGTACTTGACCGTCATGATGCTTTTGGAAATGCCCTCGGCATCCACGACCGGCCCGACGATGGTGTTCAGCGCCGTGTAAAAGTCTTGCGGGTCCTGCTTGTACTTCTCTTTGTTGGCCGCCAGGTCGGCCAGCAACCGAGTGGTGGTGTCCTGCACGATTTCGTGCGCTGAGGGCGCTGCCACGGCGTTAGCCATCAGCGGCAGGGCCGAGAGTAATACCAACAGGCCACGTCGCAAGGTAGAGATCATTCAAAAGCTCCTCATTTGGCGTCTTTGCTAACGGTATTGAGCAGAAATTTACCGATCAGGTCCTCGAGCACCAGCGACGACTGGGTGTCGTGGATGGTTGAACCATCCTTGAGCAAGGTTTCTTCCCCGCCCACGCTGATACCGATGTACTTCTCGCCCAACAGGCCAGCGGTCAGGATAGATGCAGTGGAGTCAGTCGGCAGGTTATCTACGCGCTTTTCCAGCTGCATGGTCACTCGACCGGTGAAACTGTCGCGGTCCAGATCGATCGCCGTAACCTTGCCGATGGTCACACCGGCCATGGTCACTTTAGCTCTGACAGTCAAACCAGCGATATTGTCGAAATACGCATAAGTTTTATAAGTATCGGTGGTTGCACTCGGGGACAGGCCACTCACCCGCAACGCCAGCAACAGCAAAGCCAGGATGCCAGCCAGCAAGAAAAGGCCGACACCAATTTCCAGGGTGCGGTTTTGCATCAGAAATCTCCAAACATCAAGGCGGTCAGAATAAAGTCCAGGCCGAGTACAGCCAAAGAGGCATACACCACGGTCTTGGTAGTGGCACGACTGATCCCCTCGGAAGTGGGCTCGCAGTCATAGCCTTGGAATACGGCGATCCAGGTCACGACGAAGGCGAAAACGATGCTTTTGATGATGCCGTTGAGCACATCGTCAGCAAAGGTCACGCTGTTCTGCATGTTGGACCAGTAGGAACCTTCATAGACACCCAGCCAGTCGACGGCCACCCACGAACCGCCCCAGATACCCACCACGCTGAAAATCATCGCCAGCACCGGCAGCGAAATGAAGCCGGCCCACAGGCGCGGAGCAATGATGTACTTGAGCGGGTCGACGCCAATCATTTCCAGACTGGACAACTGTTCGGTGGACTTCATGTTGCCGATTTCGGCGGTCAACGCCGAACCTGCGCGACCGGCGAACAGCAATGCCGTGACCACGGGGCCGAGTTCACGCAACAGCGTCAGCGCAACCATCTGCCCGACCGCCTGCTCCGAACCGTAGCTGGACAGAATGTTGAAGCCTTGCAGCGCCAGCACCATGCCGATGAACACCCCGGAGACCACAATGATCACCAGGGACATTACGCCCACCGAATGCAGTTGCTTGATCAGCAGGCCAAAACCGCCGCCGATACCACCGCGGCCGAGCAAGGCGTGAAACAGGAAAATCGCCGAACGCCCGAACACCGCCAGCACATCGATGCCGGCATGGCCGAATCGACGCACGCGTTCCAATAGTGAAATCTTGCGCATCAACGCTTCCCCAGAAGATCTGCGCGGTAATCCGTCGCTGGAAAGTGGTATGCGACCGGACCGTCGGGATCGCCGGTCATGAATTGACGAATACGCGGTTCCTGCGAGTTCATCAGCTCCTCGGGAGTGCCCTGCCCCAACACTTGCCCGTCGCCCACCACATAAATGTAATCGGCAATGCTGGCGGTCTCGGCCAGATCATGGGAGACCACGATACTGGTGATGCCCAGCGCATCGTTGAGCAAACGGATCAGGCGCACCAACACGCCCATGGCGATTGGGTCCTGGCCGACGAAGGGTTCGTCATACATGAGGATCTGCGGATCGAGGGCAATCGCCCGCGCCAGCGCGACACGGCGCTTCATGCCACCGGACAGTTCGTCGGGCATCAGGTCGATGGCGCCACGCAAGCCCACGGCCTGCAATTTGAGCAGGACGATGTCACGGATCATTTCTTCCGGCAGCTCGGTATGAACGCGCAGCGGAAAGGCGACGTTCTCGAACACATCGAGGTCGGTAAACAGCGCGCCGCTCTGGAACAGCACGCCCATGTGCTTGCGCGCATCGAACAAATCGCTGCGCGACAGCTTCGGCAGGTTCTGGCCATTGACCCAGACCTCGCCCTTGGTGGGCCGCAACTGTGCGCCCATCAACCGCAACAGCGTGGTCTTGCCACACCCGGAAGGCCCCATGATGCCGGTGACCTTGCCGCGCGGGATACGGATATCGACGTTATTGAAAATGCTGCGCGCACCGCGCTTGAAGGACAGTCCCTTCAGCTCGACCGCGTAGGCGTTATCGGCACTCATCTAAACTCCTTGCGATGCAGCCTCACACTCGGACGCCTGGCTTCCTGACGAAAGCACATACCTCCCCGGGCAGGCCGAACTGGCGGCGAACTATATCACTGCAAAGGCCAAGCGCCCAAGGCCCAAGCCGGCCCATGTTCAGCAACATGACAGGCAAAAAGCCTCGTCCGGAGGGGATTAGGTAACAGGGAATGACAAAGCGTGACGAACTTGCGTGAGGGTTTTGATCATTACCGCTATAATCGCCGCCTTTTCATCAGGCTATACGATTTCTGACATGAGCCAATCCAGCGACCTGATTCAATCTGCACAACGCACCATCCGCCTCGAACTGGAAGCCGTCCAAGGCTTGCTGCCCCATATCGACGCAGATTTCGTACGCGCTTGCGAGATGATTCTGGACAGCAAAGGCCGCGTGGTCGTGGTCGGCATGGGCAAATCGGGGCACATCGGCAACAAGATCGCCGCCACCCTGGCCAGCACCGGCACCACGGCGTTTTTTGTGCACCCGGCCGAAGCCAGTCACGGCGACATGGGCATGATCACTCGCGACGACATCATCCTGGCCCTGTCGAACTCCGGCTCCACCAATGAAATCGTCACCCTGCTGCCCCTGATCAAGCGTCTGGGCATCAAATTGATCAGCATGACCGGCAATCCGGACTCGGCGCTGGCCAAGGCTGCCGAGGTCAATCTCAACGTCCACGTCGAGCACGAAGCCTGCCCGCTGAACCTGGCACCGACCTCGTCGACCACCGCCGCGCTGGTCATGGGCGATGCCCTGGCCGTTGCACTGCTGGAAGCCCGCGGCTTTACCGCTGAAGATTTCGCCTTTTCCCATCCAGGCGGAGCGCTGGGCCGACGCCTGCTGCTGAAAGTCGAAAACGTCATGCACGCTGGTCAAGAGCTGCCGCAGGTTCAGCGCGGCACGCTGCTCAAGGACGCGCTGATGGAAATGACCCGCAAGGGCCTGGGCATGACCGTGATCCTGGAAGCCGACGGCAAACTGGCCGGAATCTTCACCGACGGTGATTTGCGCCGCACACTGGACCGCAGCATCGATATCCACAGCGCCACCATCGATCAGGTCATGACCGCGCACGGCAAAACCGCTCGCGCCGAGATGCTCGCCGCCGAAGCCCTGAAAATCATGGAAGACCACAAGATCAACGCACTGGTCGTGGTCGACAGCGAAGACCGCCCGGTCGGCGCCTTGAACATGCACGACTTGCTGCGTGCGGGAGTAATGTAATGAGCACGGACCTGCTGCAACGCGGCAAACAGATCAAACTCGCGGTGTTCGACGTCGATGGCGTGCTGACCGACGGGCGCCTGTACTTCCTCGAAGACGGCAGCGAATTCAAGACGTTCAGCACCCTCGACGGCCAAGGCATCAAGATGTTGATGGCAGCCGGCGTGCAGACAGCTATCATCAGCGGCCGCAAGACCCCGGTGGTCGAACGTCGAGCGAAGAATCTCGGCATTCCTCATCTTTACCAGGGGCGCGAAGACAAACTGGTGGTGCTCGACGAACTTCTGGCTCAGCTCAACCTAAGCTATGAGCAGGTCGCCTATCTGGGCGACGACTTGCCGGACCTGCCGGTGATTCGGCGTGTTGGCCTGGGCATGGCCGTAGCAAACGCCGCCAGCTTCGTGCGTGAACACGCCCATGGCATCACCCACGCCCGTGGTGGCGAGGGTGCCGCTCGCGAATTCTGTGAATTGATCCTGCGCGCCCAGGGCCGCCTCGATGCGGCCAACGCCGCGTACCTGTGAGCCCATTATGCTGAGCAAAAAGATTCGTAACATCCTGGTGTTCGGCTGCATCGCGGCGCTGTTTGCCGCGGTCGGCTACTGGAACATAAGCCCGGAACGCTTCCTCGACAAACCGGTGGTCAAGGTCGATGAAAGCGCGATCGACTATTACGCCCTCAACGCCCACAGCGTGCAGTACCTGCCGGACGGCAAATTGCAGTACGAAATGACGTCCGACAAGGTCGAACACCTGAAAGTGAGCGAGGTGACGTTGCTGACCAATCCCGACCTGAACATGTTTCGTGGCACCGAGTTTCCCTGGCACGTCCAGAGCGAGCACGGCGAAGTCAACCCGGACGGCACTCAGGTCGAGCTGATCGACTCGGTACGCATCACGCGTTTCGACGAGAAAAACCGCAAAACCCTGATTACCACCACCCGAATGACAGTG
Organism: Pseudomonas sp. BGI-2; assembly: GCF_004310295.1. Taxonomy (GTDB): domain Bacteria; phylum Pseudomonadota; class Gammaproteobacteria; order Pseudomonadales; family Pseudomonadaceae; genus Aquipseudomonas. The sequence continues at coordinate 80,677 of NZ_SISB01000021.1, forward strand.
TTCCCGCAGCAACAATATGCGCAGACCGATCAACCCGTTAGAATCGACGGCGCTGGCGGTGTATCGACAGGCAACGGAATGAAAGCGTATTTGAAAGAAAGCAGGATACACCTGCTATCGAACGTAAGAGGACAGTATGAGGCTCGTTAAAACTCTCCCTATTTTGCTCAGTCTGGGCGCAGCACTGGGAAGCGTGAGCGCCTGGGCTCTGCCGAACGATCAAGAGCAGCCTATCCGCATTCAGGCCGACGACGCCCAACTGGACGACAAGAATGGCGTTGCCACCTATAAGGGTGACGTGATCATTACTCAGGGCTCGATGAAGGTCACCGGCAACACCGTGACCATCACCCGCACCGCGGCTGGCGACATCGACGTGGTGACTTCGGTGGGCAACCTCGCCTACTTCGAGCAACTGCAAACTGCCGGTGACACCAAGCCTGTCCAGGGTTGGGGGGTGACTATCCAGTACCACGCCTCGCAGAATCGCGTTGTGCTGATCGACAAGGCGAAAGTCATCGATAAGGACAACAACACCACCCAAGGCGAGAAAATCGTCTACGACACCGAGAAAAAGCTTGCGAGCGCCGGGCGTGCTACGGGCAGCAAGGTCACTGAGTCGCGTCCGCGCATCGACATGGTGATCCAGCCCAAGCCGAAAACCGACGAGAAAAAGGCCCCGTAATGGCAACTCTGAAAGCTCAGCATCTGGCCAAGAGCTACAAGAGCCGCCAGGTCGTGCGTGACGTCAGCCTGTCCATCGACAGCGGTCAGATCGTCGGCCTGCTGGGCCCTAACGGCGCCGGCAAGACCACCTGTTTCTACATGATCGTCGGCCTGGTGCAGGCCGATCAGGGTCGCGTATTGATCGACGACCTGGACGTCAGCCACCAGCCGATGCACGGTCGAGCAAAGGCCGGCATCGGCTATCTTCCGCAGGAAGCGTCGATCTTCCGCAAACTGTCGGTGGCCGACAACATCATGGCCATCCTCGAGACTCGCAAGGAACTCGACAAGGCCGATCGTCGCAAGGAGCTGGAAAGCCTGCTGCAGGAATTCCACATCAGCCACATCCGCGACAACCTCGGCATGAGCCTGTCCGGTGGTGAACGCCGCCGCGTGGAAATTGCACGGGCATTGGCCACCAACCCGAAATTCATCCTGCTCGACGAACCTTTCGCCGGCGTGGACCCGATTTCGGTGGGCGACATCAAACAGATCATCTACCACCTCAAGGCCAAAGGCATTGGCGTGCTGATCACCGACCACAACGTCCGTGAAACCCTGGACATCTGCGAAACCGCCTACATCGTCAACGATGGCCAGCTGATCGCCGAAGGTGACTCCGCCACCATCTTGGCCAACGAACTGGTCAAGGAAGTGTACCTGGGCCATGAGTTCCGCCTTTAAGCACTGAGGTGTCTGGCTGATTGTCCGGGCGCTCGTCTCGATAAAAAATCAATACTTTTTTATTGTTACAGCGCTCTAGGCAAACGCTGCAGTTTCGGGCATATAATTTGCTTATGTTTGGCGCTCCGGCGCCCTGTAGTGGATGGCGCATGTGCGCCGGCGAATAAGGTGTTAAGCCCCTGCCATGAAACCATCGCTAGTCTTGAGAATGGGCCAGCAGCTGACGATGACACCGCAGCTGCAACAGGCCATCCGCCTGCTCCAATTGTCGACCCTGGACCTGCAACAGGAAATCCAGGAGGCCCTGGAGTCCAATCCGATGCTCGAACGCCAGGAAGAAGGCGACGACTTCGATAACGCCGACCCCTTGGCCGACAAAGCCGAACAACTACCCAACGCCGATGTTTCGGAACCCTCCTACCAGGAAACCGCCCCGACGGTGGATAACCTCGAGGAAGGTGACTGGAACGAGCGCATTCCCAACGAACTGCCCGTCGATACCGCGTGGGAAGACGTCTACCAGACCAGTGCCAGCAGCCTGCCGAGCAACGATGACGACGAGTGGGACTTCACCACCCGCACATCGGCCGGCGAAAGCCTGCAAAGTCATTTGCTATGGCAACTGAACCTGGCACCGATGTCCGACACCGATCGCCTGATCGCCGTGACCCTGATCGACTGCATCAACAATCAGGGCTACCTGGACGAAACCCTCGAGGAAATTCTCGAGGCCTTCGATCCGGAACTGGACATCGAACTGGACGAAATCGAAGCCGTCCTGCACCGCATCCAGCAATTCGAACCGGCCGGCATAGGCGCCCGCAACCTGGGCGAATGCCTGCTGCTGCAACTGCGCCAACTGCCTGCCAAGACACCTTGGCTGGCCGAAGCCAAACGTCTGGTCACCGACTACATCGACCTGCTCGGCAGCCGCGACTACAGCCAGCTGATGCGCCGCATGAAGCTCAAGGAAGATGAACTGCGCCAGGTGATCGAGCTGGTGCAGAGCCTCAACCCTCGTCCGGGCTCGCAGATCGAGTCCAGCGAAGCCGAGTACGTTGTCCCTGACGTGATCGTGCGCAAGGATAACGAGCGCTGGCTGGTCGAACTGAACCAGGAATCGGTGCCACGGCTGCGGGTCAACGCCCAGTACGCCGGTTTTGTACGCCGCGCCGACACCAGCGCCGACAACACCTTCATGCGCAATCAGTTGCAAGAGGCTCGCTGGTTTATCAAGAGCCTGCAAAGCCGCAACGAAACACTGATGAAAGTGGCCACCCAGATTGTCGAGCACCAGCGCGGCTTCCTGGAGTACGGCGACGAAGCGATGAAACCGCTGGTGCTGCATGACATCGCCGAAGCGGTGGGGATGCATGAGTCGACGATTTCGCGGGTGACCACGCAGAAATTCATGCATACCCCTCGGGGCATATATGAACTGAAATACTTTTTCTCCAGCCACGTCAGCACTTCCGAAGGCGGTGAATGCTCGTCCACAGCGATCCGCGCGATCATCAAAAAACTGGTTGCCGCGGAAAATCAGAAAAAGCCGTTGAGTGACAGCAAGATCGCTGGTTTACTGGAGGCACAAGGCATTCAGGTGGCTCGCCGCACCGTCGCCAAGTACCGCGAATCCCTCGGGATCGCGCCTTCGAGCGAACGCAAGCGGTTGATGTAGAGCCACGCCACAGCGTTCCAGTGGCAGGCATTTCTGCCTGCCGCTTTATGCACTGGCAACGAAGGAGAAGCTGTATGCAAGTCAACATCAGTGGACACCAACTGGAAGTGACCGAACCCCTGCGCGCCTACATCGGCGAAAAACTCGACCGATTAGAGAGGCACTTCGACAAGATCACCAACGTGCAAGTCACGATGACCGTCGAAAAGCTGCTGCAGAAAATCGAAGCCACGTTGCATTTCCCCGGCGGAGAAGCGGTCGCCAATGCCGAACACTCAGACATGTATGCGGCTATCGATCTGTTGACCGACAAGCTGGATCGCCAACTCAAAAAGCATAAGGAAAAGACCCAGCGTGTCCTTCAGGGCGCAACCGGTCGTTAACACTCCCCACCCATGATCCGACTTGAAAGTATCCTGACCCCCGGCCGTTCTCTTGTGAACGTGCCGGGCGGCAGTAAAAAGAAAGCCCTCGAGCAAATTGCCAACCTTATCCATAAAGAAGTACCGGATCTGGAGATGCAAGATGTCTTCGAGGCTCTGATCGCCCGTGAAAAACTTGGCTCGACCGGTTTTGGAAACGGCATCGCCATCCCCCACTGTCGTCTCAAGGGTTGTAACTCGCCCATCAGTGCCTTGATGCACCTGGACGCCCCCATCGATTTCGACGCCATCGACGGCGCCCCGGTTGACCTGCTGTTCGTTCTGCTGGTCCCGCAAGCCGCCACCGATGCGCACCTGGAGCTACTGCGCCAGATCGCCAGCATGCTCGATCGCAAGGAAGTGCGCGAAAAACTGCGCAGCGCCCCGAGCAATGAAGCCTTGTATCAGGTTGTCCTGGACGAGCAAAACGGTCAGTAATCATGCGCTTGATCATTGTCAGTGGCCGTTCCGGCTCAGGTAAAAGTACCGCACTCGATGTTCTCGAGGACAACGGCTACTACTGCATCGACAACCTGCCTGCCGGATTGCTGCCGGAACTGGCCGAGCGCGCACTGATTCATACCGAGCTGGCGCAACCGCTGGTTGCTGTATCCATCGATGCGCGCAACCTGCCGAGTCATCTATCGCGGTTTCCGGAGCTGCTGGAAGAAGTCCGCAGCCGGCACATCAAATGTGATGTGCTGTATCTGGACGCCGATGAAGAAACATTGCTCAAACGCTTCTCGGAAACCCGTCGTCGCCACCCTCTGAGCAACGCCAATCGCTCACTGGCCGAGGCGATTCAGGACGAGACCCAGTTGCTGGGCCCCATCGCCGACCTGGCCGACCTCAAGGTCAACACCACCAACCTGAACCTGTATCAGCTGCGCGATACCATCAAGCTGCGTCTGCTGAACCAGCCGGAAGCCGGCACTGCATTCCTGGTGGAGTCATTCGGGTTCAAGCGTGGCATGCCGGTGGACGCGGACCTGGTGTTCGATGTGCGCTGCCTGCCCAACCCTTACTGGAAGCCGGAACTGCGCGATCAGTCCGGGCTTGATCAACCGGTGGCCGAGTATCTGGCGGCACAACCGGACGTCGAAGAGATGTTCCAGGATATTTCCACGTACCTGCTCAAGTGGTTGCCGCGCTTTGCCGCCAGCAACCGCGCTTATGTCACCATTGCCATTGGCTGCACCGGCGGGCATCACCGCTCCGTCTACCTGACCGAACGTCTGGGCCAGGTCCTGCAACAATCCCTGAAGAACGTCCAGGTTCGCCACCGCGACCTCAGCTAAAGGATTCACATCGCGATGCCTGCTCTGGAAATCGAAATCATCAACAAGCTGGGCCTGCATGCCCGTGCTTCGGCAAAATTCGTTGGCGTTGCCGGTGAGTTCAAGGACTGCACGATCCGGGTCGGACGTACTCCCGAGGCCATGGTAGACGGTAAAAGCATCATGGCCATGATGATGCTCGCCGCCGGCAAGGGAACGATAATTCACCTAAGCACCGAAGGTGAGCAGGCTGACGAGGCCTTGCAGGCTTTGGTCGACTTGATCAATGACTACTTCGGCGAAGGTGGTTAAACACTCGCCTAGGCCAACGCCGTATCCATCACCATCATCAAACAAAACCCGATCAGCAACCCAAGGCTCGCCAGCTTGTCGTGACCATTGCGCCGCGACTCCGGGATGATTTCATGGGTAACCACCAGCAGCATCGCTCCCGCCGCCAGTGCCAACCCCAACGGCAACAGCAATTCGGCCAGGCTTACCAGCCAGGCGCACAACAGGGCGAAGACCGGCTCGACCAGACCTGATGCGGCACCGATCAGGAACGCCTTCACCCGCGACATACCCGCCCCTGCCAGTACCAGCGCGATCACCAGACCTTCCGGTACATCTTGCAACGCAATGCCCATGGCCAGGCTGTCAGCATCCGGCATTCCACCACCGGCCGAGACGCCGACGGCCATGCCTTCAGGAATGTTGTGGGCAATGATGGCAAACACAAACAACCAGATCCGTGGCGGGATGACCGGCCGCTCCAGCGTTCCGACGAGCATTTCAGGCGAAGCGCCAGACACCTTTCGGTCCACCAGAAACAACCCGAACGCGCCGAGCATGATGCCAAAGCTGATCAGGCCGCTGGCCGCCCAAGGCGTCAGCCCCAGGCTTTCAGCGGCGGAAATACCCGGAACGATCAGCGAAAATGCCGTCGCCGCCAGCATGACCCCGGCACCGAAACCGAGCAGCGTATCGCTGACCGCCTGCGGCATCCGCCGAATCACCAGCACCGGCACCGCGCCCAACGCAGTACCCAAGGCACAAATCGCCCCGCCCTGCAGCGCGCGCAGCAGTTTTGGTTCGAGATCGAGCCACGCCAGCCCATGGGCGACCAACAGCGTCATGCCCGCCAGCAGCAACAGCGATCCCAACGCGTAACGAAACATTCGTCCGCTTCCGCTCGCCAGTGTTTCAGTGCCCATAGTCAGCCTTGGATTGTTTTTATAGAGGACTTAAACCAGCGCAGCCTGATAACGCGCAGCGACTTCGGGCCAATTGATGACGTTGTAGAACGCGTTGATGTATTCCGGACGGCGGTTCTGGTATTGCAGGTAGTAGGCGTGCTCCCAGACATCCAGGCCGAGAATTGGCGTATTGCCATTCATCAACGGGCTGTCCTGGTTACCGCTACTTTCCACGATCAGGGTCTTTTTCGGCGTGACACTCAACCAGGCCCAGCCACTGCCGAAGCGGGTCAGCGCGGCTTTGGTGAAGGCTTCCTTGAAACTGTCCAGACCACCCAGTTGCTCATCAATCGCCGTGGCCAGCGCACCTTCCGGTTTGCCACCGCCGTGCGGCGCCATCACTTCCCAGAACAACGAATGGTTGGCATGGCCGCCGCCCTGATTGATCACCGCCGCGCGGAGTTTTTCCGGCAGTTGCTGGACGCTGGCGACCAGTTTTTCCACCGACCACTCGGCAAACTCGGTGCCTTCGACCGCGGCGTTGAGATTATTGATGTAGGTCTGGTGGTGCTTGGTGTAGTGGATCTCCATGGTCTGCGCATCGATGTGCGGTTCCAGGGCATCGTAAGCGTAAGGCAAGGCGGGCAAGGTAAAAGCCATTTCAATGGACTCCATGATGTAGAGGCGCAGGCGATGCGGTATCGGTGTGCAGCAAACGGTGTGTGCGCGGGTATTCGCCATGCTCGCTGATGAAATTCAGCAGCTCGACATAGGTTTTGCTGCTTTGACGCAACGCGGCTTCGCGCAGGGCCGGGGCCAGGCGCGGGTCCTGCATGGTCTGCAATAACCGCTGATGGATCGCGCACAAATACTCGGCGCTCTCCTCCGGCTGGTTAAGACGCAAATGCAGGTCTGCCAGGTTGTGGTGGGAAATCACGCAGGCCGCCACCGCTTCGTCGGCATCCGCCCAGCGCTCGAACAACACCTGGGCCAACGCCAGGGCCTGCAAGTAAGCCTCGCGGGCATCGACGAGTTCGCCCAGCATGAAATGGCGATTAGCCCTTTCGATCGTGCGTTTCCAGTGCTCCATGGTGAGCCTCCAAAGCGGTAGCGGTGATTACACGCCACCTGCGGTGAGCTTCTCTGGGTTGAGTAATTCTTCCAGTTGGCTGCGCGTCAGGTCCGTGTGTTCCAGGGCGACATCAATCACCGGTCGGCCCTGCTGATAGGCCTTCTTGGCGATTTCAGCGGCTTTTTGGTAACCAATGATCGGGTTGAGTGCGGTCACCAGAATCGGATTGCGCGACAGCGCCTCTTTAATTCGCGCCTCATTGACCTTGAAGCTGGCGATGGCCTTTTCACCCAACAGATGACTGGCGTTGGCCAGCAGTTCGATGCTGCTCAGCAGGTTCTGCGCGATGATCGGCAGCATCACGTTCAATTCGAAATTGCCCGACTGACCGGCGATGGTGATGACGGTGTCATTGCCGATCACCTGGGCGGCGACCATGGCGGTGGCTTCCGGGATGACCGGGTTGACCTTGCCGGGCATGATCGAAGAACCCGGCTGCAAGGCTTCGAGTTCGATTTCGCCGAGGCCGGCCAGCGGGCCGGAGTTCATCCAGCGCAGATCGTTGGCGATTTTCATCAACGAAACCGCTGTCGCTTTAAGCTGTCCGGAGACCGCAACTGCGGTGTCCTGGGAGCCGATCAGCGCAAACAGATCCTTGCCCGGCGTGAATTGAACGTGGGTCAGCTCGCTCAACTGTTGGCTGAAACGCGCAGCGAATTGCGGATGCGCATTGACCCCGGTGCCCACCGCCGTGCCGCCCTGAGCCAGGGATTGCAGGCTCGGCAGCAAGTCCTGCAAATGGCCGATGTTGGCCTTGAGCTGTTGCGCCCAGCCATTGAGCACCTGGCTCATGCGCACGGGCATGGCGTCCATCAAGTGCGTGCGACCGGTTTTGACGTGGTGATGAACCTCTTCAGCCTTGTGCTCGATCACCTGCACCAGACGCACCAGCGCCGGCAGCAGTTGCTCGTGCAACGCCAGTGCGGCGCTGACATGGATGGTGGTCGGGATGATGTCGTTGCTGCTTTGGCCGCAATTCACGTGGTCGTTCGGGTTCACCGGCTCGCCGAGCAGACGGCTGGCCAGGGTGGCAATCACTTCATTGGCGTTCATGTTGGAACTGGTGCCGGATCCGGTCTGGAAGATGTCCACAGGAAAATGCTGCATGAAGTCGCCCTGAAGCAGACCCAATGACGCATCGACGATGGCCTTGCCCTGCGACTCGCTGATTTGCTTGAGCTCGACGTTGGCTTGGGCGGCGGCAGCCTTGGCCAGAATCAACGCGCGGATGAACTGCACCGGCATCGGCTTGCCGCTGATCGGGAAGTTATCCACTGCGCGCTGGGTCTGCGCGCCATAGAGCGCATCCACCGGGACCTGAAGCTCGCCCATGCTGTCGCGCTCAATACGAGTCTTGTTCATCAGAAAATCCTTGCACCAGTTCTATGAGAGGAATCGAGGGTTGCAACTCGCAGGTCGCCAGTTGCCAGGTGTAGCTTTGCCAGCGCTTGAGGCGGCATTTGCACAGAGAGAGGCGTTCCAGATCGCGCAAAGGACGCCAGGCCTGGTCCAGGCAGTAAGTCCGCCAATGCCAGGGCAGCGCGACATCGGCGGCCGTGTCGAGCAACAAACGGAAAGATGTTTCGGCGATGGTCCAGGCAGAGGTGGCCGTGCAGCACGCCAGATACCGGCCTTCAGCCAGGTAATGTTCGATCAGGCGCGGTTCATCGGGGTCCATCGCGCAACGGATCTGGCGACTCATCCAGCGCCAGCTTTTGAGGTAAGGCATCTCGTGCAAGGCAGAACTCATGATCCGGGCCCATTCGGTAATGAGATTTATTATTAGATGATAATGAGAACCAACACAACCCCGAGAGCATTAGCGAGATTTAGTGTGGGAGCGGGCTTGCTCGCGAAGGGGTCATCACATTCAACCTCTTCGTTGACTGATACACCGCCTTCGCGAGCAAGCCCGCTCCCACAGGGGGCCGGTGCAAGGCGCATAAAAAAGGCGCGCCACCCAATGGGTGGCGCGCCTTTTTGTGTAGCGCTAAGGGTTTAGCTGCCCGCGACTGTCATCCGCTCAATCAACACCGAACCTGTACGAATGTTGCTGCGCAACTCCAAATCATTACCCACTGCAACGATCTGCTTGAACATGTCGCGCATGTTGCCGGCGATGGTCACTTCCTGGACCGCGAACTGGATTTCACCGTTCTCGACCCAGAAACCCGCCGCGCCACGGGAGTAATCGCCGGTGACCATGTTCAGCCCTTGGCCCATAAGTTCGGTGACCAGCAAGCCGCGACCCATGCGGCGCAGCAAGGCGGCCTGATCTTCATCACCATGGGTGACGAACAGGTTGTGCACGCCACCCGCGTTCGCGGTGCTCGGCATGCCGAGTTTGCGGCCGGAATAGGTGCCGAGGATGTAGGACACCAACTCGCCTTTTTCGACGAACGGTTTGGCGTAAGTCGCCAGGCCATCGCCATCGAACGCCGAACTGCCCATGGCGCGCATCAAGTGCGGACGCTCATCGATGGTCAGCCATTCCGGGAACAGTTTCTGACCCAGCGTGCCTTCAAGGAACGACGATTTGCGATACAGGCTGCCGCCGGAAATCGCTGAGAGGAAACTGCCGAACAAGCCACCGGCCAGTTCCGCGGAAAACAGCACCGGCACTTCGCAGGTCGGCACCGGACGCGCACCCAGTCGGCTCGCGGCCCGTTGCGCAGCACGCTGGCCAATGCTCACCGGGTCGGCCAGCAAGTTGCCCTGACGGTTCACGTCGTACCAGTAATCGCGCTGCATCTGGCCGTCGGCCTCGGCGATCATCACGCAGCTCAGGCTGTGACGGGTCGACGCATAGCCACCGATAAAGCCGTGACTGTTGCCGTAAACACGGCAGCCTTGATGGGTGCTGAGGGTGGTGCCGTCGGCATTCTTGATCCGGCTGTCGGCAGCAAATGCCGCTGCTTCACAGGCAAGGGCCTGCTCGATGGCTTGCTCCGGGGTGATGTCCCATTGATGGAACAGGTCGAAATCCTGCAGATCCCTGGCCATCAACGCGGCATCTGCCAGGCCGGAAGCTTCGTCTTCGGAGGTGTGCTTGGCGATGGCCAACGCAGCAGCGACGGTTTCACGAATCGCCTCAGGACCACTGGCCGAGGTGCTGGCCGAGCCTTTGCGCTGACCGACGTACAAGGTGATGCCAAAGCCCTGGTCGCGGTTGAATTCGACGGTTTCGACTTCACGCTGACGCACCGAAGTGGACAGGCCCTGCTCAAGGGACACGGCGACTTCACAGGCACTGGCACCCTGGCGCTTGGCTTCAGCGATGATCTGCTCGACTTGTTCTTGCAGTGCCGGCAACGCTTGTGGGCCGACGCTTTCAACTGCACTCATGCTGTTCTCCACTTAAATTCTGCTTTCGGCTGGGGCCTTCGAGCGACCGGGCCGGACAAGCGGCCCCCGACTGGTTATCATGGCGGCGTTTCTTTGCGGACGGCCACCATGGTTGATTCTTACGACGACTCCCTCGATACGGGAGAAAAAAGCAAATCCCAGGTCAAACGCGAGCTTCATGCTCTGGTTGACCTCGGCGAGCGCCTTACAACGCTCAAGCCTGACTTGCTGGCAAAACTGCCGTTGACCGACGCTATGCGCCGGGCACTGGCCGATGCGCCCAAGCACACCGCGAATATCGCGCGTAAACGGCACCTCATGTTCATCGGCAAACTGATGCGCGATCAGGACACTGACGCCATTCTGACTTTGCTCGACCAACTCGATGCCTCCACCCGGCAGTACAACGAACGTTTCCATGGCCTGGAACGCTGGCGCGATCGCTTGATCGCGGGCGACGATGCAGTCCTGGAGAAGTTCGTGCTCGACTACCCGGAGGCTGATCGTCAGCAGTTGCGCTCCCTGATCCGTCAGGCCCAGCACGAACTGGCGACCAACAAGCCACCGGCATCGAACCGTAAAATCTTCAAGTACATCCGTGAGCTGGACGAGACTCAACGCGGTCTGCGTTAAGTCCCGAATCGGGTGAATCGCCAAGCGATTCACCCGAAGCTCCATCCTTTATGATCCTGTGCCACCCACAGTGATCGCATCAATTTTCAGCGTTGGCTGGCCGACACCCACCGGCACCGACTGCCCATCCTTGCCACACGTCCCTACGCCGCTGTCCAGCGCCAGGTCGTTACCGACCATCGACACCTTGCTCATGGCTTCCGGGCCGTTGCCGATCAACGTCGCGCCTTTGACCGGGGCGGTGATTTTGCCGTCTTCGATCAGGTACGCCTCGCTGGTGGAGAACACGAATTTGCCGCTGGTGATGTCCACCTGCCCGCCGCCGAGGTTGGCGCAGTAGATACCGCGCTTGACCGAGGCGATGATTTCCGCCGGGTCGCTTTCGCCCGCCAGCATGTAGGTGTTGGTCATCCGCGGCATCGGCAGGTGCGCGTAGGATTCGCGACGACCGTTGCCGGTGCGGGCGACACCCATCAGGCGTGCGTTGAGCTTGTCCTGCATGTAACCCTTGAGTACGCCGTTTTCGATCAGCGTGGTGCACTCGGTCGGGGTGCCTTCGTCGTCGACGCTCAGGGAACCGCGACGACCGGCCAGCGTGCCGTCATCGACGATGGTGCAAAGCTTGGAGGCAACCATCTCGCCCATGCGTCCGCTGTAGGCCGAACTGCCCTTGCGGTTGAAATCGCCTTCCAGACCGTGGCCGACCGCTTCGTGCAACAGCACGCCGGACCAGCCCGAACCCAACACCACCGGTAACGTACCGGCCGGCGCGGGAATGGCTTCAAGGTTGACCAGCGCCTGGCGCAGCGCTTCACGGGCGTAGCCCATGGCGCGGTCATCGCTGAGGAAGTACCGGTAATCGGTACGCCCGCCGCCGCCATGACCACCGCGCTCGCGGCGACCGTTTTGCTCGACGATCACGCTGACGTTGAAGCGCACCAGCGGTCTCACATCGGCGGCCAGGCTGCCGTCGGTCGAAGCGACAAGAATGCGTTCCCAGACCCCGGCCATGCTGACGGTGACTTGCTGGATACGCGGGTCGAGGGCGCGAGTCGCGACGTCGATGCGCTTGAGCAGCTCGACTTTTTCGGCGCGGCTCATCACTTCCAGCGGGTTGTCCGGCCCGTACAACTGGGCGACATCCGCAGTGGTGAAGGCCTGCACCGTGCCGTTCTGCCCGGCGCGGGAGATCGAACGGGCCGCACGAGCCGCTGCGCCAAGGGCTTCGAGGGTGATGGCATTGCTGTAGGCGAAACCGGTTTTTTCACCCGATTGCGCACGCACACCCACACCTTGGTCGAGGTTGAAGCTGCCTTCCTTGACGATCCCGTCTTCCAGCGCCCAGGACTCGGAAATCTGCCCCTGGAAATACAGATCCGCGGCATCGATGCCCGGACCGGCCAGATCGCCGAGCACACCTTGCAGGCTCTCGATCGTTACGCCACCGGGCGCCAGGAGGTGTTCACTGACAGAGGACAACAACTCGCTCATATTTTTACGCCTTAAATTCGTCGTTCCGGGCAGGTCGCTGTGCGCCCTGCGAGAAAAAGCGCCGGTGACTGGACACCGGCATCCGCGCCCTGATGGACGCCTGTTCGCTGCTATCGCGTTCGGCCAGCAGCACGGCCTCGCCTTGGTCCTGTTGCGCCAACACACGCCCCCACGGGTCGATGATTGCCGCATGACCCCAGGTTTCTCGCGGCCCCGGATGGTTTCCACCCTGAGCGGCCGCGAGCACATAACATTGAGTTTCGATGGCCCGCGCGCGAATCAATACATCCCAATGCGCCGCGCCGGTCACCGCGGTAAAGGCCGACGGCGCGGTAATCAACTGCGCACCGGCAGCGCGCAATTCGCTGTACAGCTCCGGGAAGCGCAGGTCGTAACACACGGTCAGCCCGACTCGACCGACGGGCGTGTCCGCCACCACCACCCCACTGCCATAAGCATAGTCATCGGATTCGCGATAACGCCCGCGATTGTCCGCCACATCGACGTCGAAGAGGTGCAGCTTGTCATATCGCGCAACGGTTTCGCCGTGGTCATTCACCAGCAGCGAACAGGCATGCACTTTGGCCGTCGGCTGATCCACTGGCGGCAACGGCAACGTGCCGGCCACTATCCATAACTTAAGGTCGCGGGCGGTCTGTTTCAACCATGGCAGGATCGGGCCTTCGCCCGACGCCTCGGCGCGGCCGATGTCGGCAATGTCGCGACGGCCCATGGCGGCGAAGTTTTCCGGCAGGACGGCGAGTTGCGCACCACCGGCCGCGGCCTGCTCAAGCAGACGACGGGCCTGGGCCAGGTTGGCCAGCACATCGCTCTGGCTGACCATTTGAATCACCGCAAAAGACATGGCCTTTTCCTTATCGGGAATCAACACATCCCTGTAGGAGCGAGCGGTGCGGCGATCGCTCCTACAGGAATCAGGGGCGAAGCATCAGACCCCAGGACCATGCTACTCCATCGGCGTGGTCAAAAAGGCTTGTCGAAGGTGATTTTCGGCTCTTTCCAAGGGCCTTTGACGGTGTATTTGACGCTGGCGAAGCGTGCCACGCGGTCACCGATCAGCTTGTCGATCAGGAACAGCGCGCCGCCGATGGCCGGGGCGCCGACAATCAGCGCGGCAATCGGCAGGTTGTTGGTCACCGGCAACGTCACCAGCAGTTTCGCGTCAACCTGATCGGCCACCAGATTCAGGGTACCGTTGAGTTCAATGTTGCTCGACGGGCCAGTCAGCAGGATCGGCTCTTTCGTCACATAAACCCCGTTGGTCGCGGCCAGCAGACCTTTGACCCGGTCATAACTCAAGCCTTTGCCGAACAGGTCGGAGAAGTCCAGGCGCAGACGGCGACCGATGGAATTGAAGTTGAGCAGGCCGAATACCCGCAGGGCCTGAGCGCTGCCCTCGACTTCAACGAACTGGCCTTTATTCAAAGAGGCATCGAGCGTACCGGAGAAACGTTTGGTGGCCAGCCACGCGGGTGAACCCGGCCAGCGACCGTCGACATCCATATGAAACTCTTCACTGGTGACGCTTGGCGCAAAGCCCCAGCCCTTCAGCACGTCAGCGAGGTTCTTGCCGCTGATCCGCCCTTTGTACCAACTGCTGGAGCTGCCGGGCATGCCTTCCCAGCCGCCAGTGCCCTGCAACAGAATGCCCTTGAGGCCCAGGTCCAGTGTATTGAGCGCAATACCCTTGGCGGTCGGACGGATTTTCAGGTACCAGGCGCCTACGAGATCCTGCCCCTGGAACAGCTGATTGATGGTGATATCCAGCGCCGGAATCTTGGTCGGATCGACTGAAGCCAGCGGATCCGGTGAGTTCTCGTCGGCCAGGACCGTAGGGTCCGGTGCCGGCAACCGCACGGATTGCAGATTGATCGCAATCGGCGCGCCTTTCGCATCAGGGATGCTCGCGCTGCCCTTGACCTGCTGACTGTCGAGTTGCAAGGCCCACGCCGCGGCTTTGCGGTTCAACTGCACCGATGCCTGATCGAGCGTCGTGCCGATACCGCTGAGCTTGCCGACCTTGAAGTCCGCACTGCTGAGCAACTGCTTGGCACTGCCACCCGGATCCTGGCCGGCGTACTTGTCCAACAGATCCTTCCACGGGCCGACATCCAGTTCCGACAGCACGCCGCGCACTCGCAGCCCTTTGGCACCGGGCAGCACGGCACTGCCGCCGCCCAGGAACAACTCGCCACGACCGTCGGCAAAATTGCCGGCCGGCGCCGCAAACGTGAAGTCTGCCAGCTCACCATAGGTGACCCAGTAGCGTCGTTCCGGTCCCTGTAGGGTCATGCGGAACGTGGTGTCGCGGCCCGCATCTGCGGTCATGCCGAACGGCGCTGGCAAATCGATCGCCACGCCTTTGAGGCTGGAACTGACCATCAACTGGCTGTCGGCGCCATCCAGGCTCAATTGCAGCTGATACGGAATCACGCCGGACACCGGCAGTGACTGGGTGACGCTCAACCAATCCGTGAGTTTCTTGACCTCGACCTGACCGGATGCAGTGACGCGGGTCTTGAGGTTGCCTGCGCTGCCATCGGCAAATATCTGCGCGGTGACCGGTTTATCGAAGGCGCGCGCGGTGATGTTCTTTCCGCTCAAACCCTTGGCGCTGTCGAAGCGGAAGTCACCCTTGAGTTGCGTCAGCTCCAGGGAGGGCTCGGCCAGCTTCAAACGCGCCTTGGAGGTCTTGAA
Organism: Pseudomonas sp. BGI-2; assembly: GCF_004310295.1. GTDB lineage: Bacteria > Pseudomonadota > Gammaproteobacteria > Pseudomonadales > Pseudomonadaceae > Aquipseudomonas. The sequence goes on from NZ_SISB01000021.1 coordinate 95,979, forward strand.
GTCGACAAGAATCTTCGGCTGCTCACCTTTGACCAGCGGAATATCCAGCTTCAGCTTGCCTTGCAAATCACCCTCGCCTTCCCATCCGGCAAAAGTTTCAGCGGTGCCGATCGGCGCTTCCTGGAGAATCTTCAGGCCATCACCTAACCCACCGGAGAACCCGCCGTCGAGGAACAGGTGAACACTCTGCCCTTCCGGCGCATGGGGAATATTGACGTAAATGTCGCGAACCTGAGTATCGAGCAACTGGCCTTTGCTCGCCAGGACCCGCACGCCGCTGTCCTCAACAAACACGTCACCGGTAACTTTGCTGACATGCGGCCAACCCGGCTGGAACGCCAGTTCGGCATCGTGAACCTTGAAGAACAGGCTGATGCTGCGCGCAGTGTCGGCGGCGCCATGGTTCAGCGAGCCCTGGTACTGGAAGAAGCCTTGGTCCACCGCGCCTTTGAGAATGGCCGTGCGCAGCCATTCGTCCAGCGCCGGGCTGAGCATGGTCGGCAGGTACTTGGCGGTGTAGCGACCGTCGCCGTCCACTAGGCCGACCCGCAGGTCCATGTAGTCTTCCTGGGTGTGGTCGAAATGCAGGCGGATCAGGAAGTCACCGGCAATCTTGCCCTCCTCGCCCAGCACCTTCAGGTACGGCGCGATCAGGGTGAAGCTTTCTTTGTCGAGCTTCCAGGTCAGCCGGGCGTTGGCCTGGATGTATTGCCATGGCTTGGCGAAAATCGGGTCCAGGTGCAGGACGAAGTCCTTGCTGTCCATCCGCAATTCGCCTTGACCGAGGTCACCGCTGATGCTGCCGCTGACGTTGCGTGCTGCCGGAGCGCCGTGATAGGCATCGAAGCCGACCTGATCGAGGTTGGCGGCAAAGCTGAACTTGCTGTCATCGGTGGCATTGGGCCGCAGATCGATCAGCACGTTGCGCAGCCCGCCGGTCACCTTGAGTCGCTCGACCGCCGTGGCAACGCCTTCGGGCAGGGGCCCCAAAGCGTTGATCAGCGGGGTGAGCGGTGTGAGATCGAGGCGGTCGGCTTGCAAGTGCCAGAGTTCTTCAGCCTTGTCGGTGGCGGCGGTCTGTCGGAGTTGCAGGTGTGATTCCCAACGGGTCTCGCCAAAGTTCATGGCCAAGGAGTCCAGCGTCACCAGCATGCCTTCGGAGCTACGCTGGAAATAGCCATTGAGCGCCAGATTGTTGATCTGGATCGGCTTGCGTTCGGCGTAGGCACCCTTGAGTTGCGGCGCGTTCAAGCGAATCGCGCCGCTTTGCAGTACGCCCTTGCCCCAATTCACCCAGAGTTCGCCTCCGGCCTTGAGCTCGGAGAAATTCCACTGCCGGGTCACGCGCTCGGGCAGCCATTTCGACCAGTCGCTTTGCGGCAGGCTCAGGTAGGCCTCGGCCTCGCCGTCCTTCCACTGGCTGGCGCGCAGACGGGTGCGCAGGGTCATGGCCACTGGCTGGCCGTCGGGCAGGGTCAAACGGGCATCGAGGCGTTGACGGGAGACGCCGGTTTTCAGGTTCAGGCCAACGTAGGTCAGGGTCAGCGGTGGATGGTCCAGTGGCTGCAAGGTCACCTGGCTGTCAATCACCGACAGTTGCCGGACCATTTGCATGCGATTGAGTAGCTGCTCCGGATCCAGCGGCTGGTCCTGTTGCACCGGCAACCCTTCCAGCGCCCAATGTCCGTCCGCGCCTTCCTTGAGGCTGATCTTCAGGCCGTTGAGCTCCAGGTGAGCGATGCGAACGTCGCGAGCCAGCAGGCTTTCCCAAAGGTCCGGCACCGCTCGTACCTGATCCAGGTGCAGGGCGTTGGCGCCCTCGCCGACTGTCACATCGTGCGCCAGCAAAATCGGCGCGAAACCGCTCCAGTTACCTTCCAACTTGCCGATCAGCAGCGGCATGCCCAAGGCGGCGCTGGCTTTGGTTTCGACGTCGGCACGGTATTCGGCCACCAGAGGCGTCAGCTCCCGGCCGAGGCTGACGTACAACGCCATCAACACCAAGACCAACGCGCACAGGCCAAGACCCCAGCGGGTCAGTGCGGCCAAAATGCGTGTCAGACGTTCCATGTCAGTTGGCTCCCATAGCGAAAATACTGCAAAAAGCTGAGGCCAGCCGTTCTAGTAAGGGTGAAACACCGCGATTCAGAGCAGCACCACGTCGTATTGTTCCTGGGAATACATGGTTTCCACCTGGAACCGAATGGTGCGTCCGATAAATCCTTCAAGCTCGGCGACATTACCCGACTCTTCATCAAGCAAACGGTCGACGACTTTCTGGTTCGCCAATACACGATAGCCTTCCGCTTGATAGGCACGCGCCTCGCGGAGGATTTCGCGGAAAATCTCGTAGCAGACCGTTTCCGGCGTCTTCAGCTTGCCGCGGCCCTGACAGCTGCTGCACGGCTCGCACAGCACTTGTTCGAGGCTTTCTCGGGTGCGCTTGCGCGTCATCTGCACCAGGCCCAACTCGGTGATGCCGATGATGTTGGTCTTGGCGTGATCGCGCTCCAGTTGTTTTTCCAGCGTGCGCAGGACCTGGCGCTGGTGCTCTTCGTCTTCCATGTCGATGAAGTCGATAATGATGATCCCGCCCAGATTGCGCAGGCGCAGCTGGCGGGCGATGGCGGTCGCGGCTTCGAGGTTGGTCTTGAAGATGGTTTCTTCGAGGTTGCGATGGCCGACGAACGCCCCGGTGTTGACGTCGATGGTGCTCATGGCTTCCGCCGGATCGACCACCAGATAACCGCCGGACTTGAGCGGCACTTTGCGCTCAAGGGCTTTCTGGATTTCGTCTTCGACGCCGTACAGGTCGAAAATCGGCCGCTCGCCCGGATAATGCTCAAGACGATCAGCGATTTCCGGCATCAGTTCGGCGACGAACTGCGTGGTTTTCTGGAAGGTTTCCCTGGAGTCGATGCGGATCTTCTCGATCTTCGGGCTCACCAGGTCGCGCAAAGTGCGCAGCGCAAGGCCGAGGTCTTCATAGATCACACTCGGTGCGCCGATGGTTTTGATCTGTTCGTTGATCTGGTCCCAGAGACGGCGCAGGTAGCGGATGTCCATGAGGATTTCATCGGCACCGGCCCCTTCGGCGGCGGTACGCAGAATGAAACCGCCCGCCTCTTTGATGCCTTCTTTGGCCACACAATCGGTGACGACTTGCTTGAGACGTTCGCGTTCGGCTTCGTCTTCAATCTTCAGCGAAATGCCGACGTGAGCCGTACGCGGCATGTACACCAGATAGCGGGAAGGAATCGACAACTGAGTGGTCAGGCGTGCTCCTTTGGAGCCGATCGGGTCCTTGGTGACCTGGACCACCAGGCTCTGGCCTTCGTGGACCAGCGCGCTGATGCTCTCCACCGTAGGGCCTTCACGCAGGGAAATTTCCGAGGCATGAATGAACGCGGCGCGGTCCAGACCGATATCGACGAAGGCCGCCTGCATGCCCGGCAATACCCGCACGACCTTGCCTTTATAGATGTTGCCGACGATCCCGCGTTTTTGCGTGCGCTCGACGTGGACCTCTTGCAGGACACCGTTTTCGACCACCGCCACGCGCGATTCCATCGGCGTGATGTTGATCAGGATCTCTTCACTCATGGCAGGGTCTCGTTCAGGCATGTTCACGATAATGGCCGCATCTTGTCAGTACGACGCTCAGCGCGCGTTAAGGGTTTGCCAACAGGGTATGCCGAAATGGCCGAGCAGCTCAGCGGTTTCGCACAGCGGCAGTCCGACCACCGCCGAGTAGCTTCCAATCAGCTGGGCGACAAACACCGCGCCCAGTCCTTGAATGCCATAGCCACCCGCCTTGTCCCGGGGTTCGCCACTGGCCCAGTAAGCCGCCGCTTCATCGCGAGCGATGTTGCGAAAGCGCACCAGACTGCGCACCACCCGGGACTCACAACGCTCGCCGTCAAGCACTGCAATGGCGGTCAGCACTTCATGCTCTTGCCCCGCCAACATCATAAGCATGGCGCACGCGCCAGCTTCGTCCACCGGTTTGCCGAGAATTTTCCCGTTGAGTACCACAGCGGTGTCGGCGCCCAGCACGCAAAAATCGGCGGCGGACACGACCGTGCCGCGCCCGGCCTCGGCCTTGCCGCGCGCGAGGCGCTCGACATAGGCCGACGGGGATTCTTGAGCTAAAGGGGTTTCATCGATGTCCGCGCTGATGGCGCAGAACGGCACGCCGATCTGCGTGAGCAGTTCACGCCGACGCGGTGAGCCTGAGGCGAGGTAAAGCACTTTCATCTAGACATCTCCCTGTCGAGGTATTGGCAGATGCCTGACCGAATTAATTGATCTTGTAGCGTCGACGCAAACCGCGCAAACCGTAGCTGATCCAAGGCCAGAGCAAGGCGCTGACCAAGGCCGGCAGCACTAGCGCCAGGGTTGGCTGACGGTTGCCGGTCAAGGCGCTCAGCCAGAGTTGAACAAGCTGCGCGAGGCCGAAGATCACCAGGATCACCAGGCTCTGTTGCCACATCGGGAACATGCGCAGGCGCTGTTGCAACGACAGCACCAGAAAGGTGATCAGGCACAGAATCAACGCGTTCTGGCCCAGTAATGTGCCGTAGAGCACGTCTTCGGCCAGGCCCAGGCACCAGGCGGTGACCATCCCGACTTTCTGCGGCAAGTACAACGCCCAGAAAGCCAGCAGCAAGGCCAGCCACAGCGGACGGAGGATTTCCATGAATTGCGGCAGCGGCGAAACGCTGAGCAGCAGGCCAATGGCAAACGTCAGCCAGATCATCCAGCCATTTCGGGATGCGGTAGCACCGACCATTATTCTCGTCCCCCAGTGGAAGCCGGTGCGGAGACAGGCGGTTTGGCGGCAGGCTTCACCGCAGCCGGTTGAGCGGCTGGCGGTTTGGTTGCGGCAGGTTGCGATGCTGGCGGCTTGGCGGCTGCGGGATGTGCAGGTTTGGCCGGGGTAGTCGCCGGTGCCGGTGCAGGTGCCGCTGGAGTTGCAGCGGGCGCTGCGGCTGCGGCTGCGGCGGGCACCACGACGGTGGCAGGCACTGGTTTTGGAACGGTCGCCGGAATGATCGGCCCACCACCGTGCTGGTCCAGCGCTTCTTGCGCCTGGGCAGCGTCGTTGGCCCGCTCTTCGGCGGTGCGGCCGTCAGTGAACACCAGCAGCAAGTAACGGCTGCGGTTCAACGCGGCGGTCGGCACAGCACGCACAATGGCAAACGGCTGGCCGGAATCGTGGATCACTTCCTTGACCGTCGCCACCGGATACCCGGCCGGGAACCGCTGACCGAGGCCGGAACTGACCAGCAGATCACCTTCCTTGATATCAGCCGTATCAGCGACGTGACGCAATTCCAGGCGTTCCGGGTTGCCTGTGCCACTGGCAATCGCCCGCAGCCCGTTGCGGTTTACCTGCACCGGAATGCTGTGGGTGGTGTCAGTCAACAGCAGCACGCGGGAGGTGTACGGCATCAACTCGACCACCTGGCCCATCAGGCCGCGGGCATCGAGCACCGGCTGACCGAGGACCACACCGTCGCGCTCACCTTTGTTGATGATGATGCGATGGGTGAACGGGTTGGGGTCCATGCCGATCAACTCGGCCACTTCGACCTTCTCGTTGACCAGCGCAGAGGAATTGAGCAACTCGCGCAGCCGAACGTTCTGCTCGGTGAGGGCGGCAAGCTTTTGCATGCGGCCCTGCAACAGCAGGTTTTCGGTCTTGAGTTTTTCGTTTTCGGCGACAAGCTCGGTACGGCTGCCGAATTGGCTGGCCACACCCTGCCATAGCCGCTGCGGCAGGTCGGTGATCCAGTAAGACTGCATCAGCACCAGCGACATCTGGCTACGCACTGGCTTGAGCAGTGTGAAGCGGGCATCGACCACCATCAGCGCGACCGATAGCACGACCAGCACCAACAAGCGCACGCCCAGTGAAGGCCCTTTGGTGAAAAGCGGTTTAATAAGCCGCTCCTCCCAGGCAATTGTTTTCTTTATTCATACGGCATCAAACCGGCCTGGATGCAGAGTGACAGAAGATAAACGCCAACAGGCAGCACTGCAAAGTGCTGCCTGCGCGCCACAGCATAGATGCAACCTGCGAGATCACTCGCTTGAAAGCAGGTCCATGGTGTGTTTATCCATCATTTCCAATGCACGGCCACCGCCGCGAGCAACGCAGGTCAGCGGATCTTCGGCAACGATCACCGGCAGACCTGTTTCCTGGGCCAGCAACTTGTCGAGGTCACGCAGCAAGGCGCCACCACCGGTCAGTACCAGGCCACGTTCGGCGATATCGGAAGCCAGTTCCGGAGGCGATTGCTCCAGCGCACTTTTCACGGCCTGAACGATGGTGGCCAGGGACTCTTGCAGAGCTTCCAGCACTTCATTGGAGTTCAGGGTGAAGGCACGTGGAACGCCTTCGGCCAGGTTACGGCCACGAACGTCGACTTCACGAACTTCGCCGCCCGGGTAGGCCGTACCGATTTCCTGCTTGATGCGCTCAGCGGTGGATTCACCGATCAGGCTGCCGTAGTTGCGACGCACGTAGGTGATGATCGCTTCGTCGAAGCGGTCGCCGCCAACCCGTACGGATTCGGCGTAAACCACACCGTTCAGGGAGATCAGTGCGATTTCAGTGGTACCGCCACCGATATCGACGACCATCGAACCGCGTGCTTCTTCAACCGGCAGGCCGGCACCGATCGCAGCAGCCATTGGCTCTTCGATCAGGAACACTTCGCGAGCACCGGCGCCAAGGGCCGATTCACGGATGGCACGACGCTCAACCTGGGTGGATTTGCACGGAACGCAGATCAGCACCCGCGGGCTAGGCTGCAGGAAGCTGTTTTCGTGAACCTTGTTGATAAAGTATTGCAGCATCTTTTCGCAGACGCTGAAGTCGGCAATGACGCCGTCCTTCATCGGACGAATGGCAGCAATGTTGCCCGGCGTACGGCCGAGCATGCGCTTCGCCTCGGTGCCGACAGCAACGACACTTTTCTGGTTACCGTGTGTCCGAATAGCCACAACCGATGGCTCATTCAGGACGATACCGCGCTCGCGCACGTAAATAAGGGTGTTGGCAGTGCCCAGGTCAATGGAAAGATCGCTGGAAAACATGCCACGCAGTTTCTTGAACATGGGAAAGGGACCCTAGGCAACGCGTGGGTAAAAAAGTGCGGCAAACTCTAACAACGACAGGGATTTTGGGCAAGGCGCCAATATGTTAAATTGGCCGCTTTTCTGTGCACCAACCCCCACAATCGCGGCCTTATGACCGTAGAAATGCGGTAGTGTTCCGACAATCTAACACACGGACGCCGTCCGTTCTGTTTTCCACTGGAGATTCCCATGGCGCTTGAACGCTCCGACGTGGAAAAAATCGCTCATTTGGCCTGTCTTGGCCTCAATGATGCCGATCTTCCACACATCACTTCGGCCCTGAACAGCATTCTGGGGCTGGTTGACGAAATGCAGGCGGTCAATACCGACGGTATCGAGCCGCTCGCCCACCCACTGGAAGCCAGCCAGCGCCTGCGTGCAGACGTCGTGACCGAGACCAATCATCGCGAGGCCTATCAGTCCATCGCACCAGCGGTCGAAAACGGCCTGTACCTGGTTCCGAAAGTCATCGACTAAAGGGAAAGAGCCTGCAATGCATCAATTGACTCTGGCCGAGATCGCCCGCGGACTCGCCGATAAAAAGTTTTCTTCCGAAGAGCTGACCAAAACTCTGCTGGCGCGTATCGCCCAGCTCGATCCTCAGCTCAACAGCTTCATCAGCCTCACCGAAGACCTGGCGCTCCAGCAGGCGAAAGCCGCTGACGCACGCCGTGCCAAGGGTGAGAGCGGCGCCCTGCTCGGCGCGCCGATCGCGCACAAAGACTTGTTCTGCACTCAGGGCATCCGCACCAGCTGCGGTTCGAAGATGCTCGACAACTTTAAAGCACCGTACGACGCCACTGTCGTTGCCAAGCTGGCCACCGCCGGGGCCGTGACCCTGGGCAAGACCAACATGGACGAATTCGCCATGGGTTCGGCCAACGAATCGAGCTACTACGGCCCGGTGAAAAACCCGTGGAACCTGGAACACGTACCGGGCGGTTCGTCCGGCGGTTCGGCGGCTGCGGTTGCCGCACGCCTGCTGCCTGCGGCCACCGGCACCGACACGGGCGGCTCGATCCGACAGCCCGCCGCACTGACCAACCTCACCGGCCTGAAACCGACGTACGGTCGCGTTTCGCGCTGGGGCATGATCGCCTACGCCTCCAGCCTCGATCAGGGCGGCCCTCTGGCCCGCACCGCCGAAGACTGCGCGATCCTGCTGCAAGGCATGGCCGGTTTCGACCCGCAGGATTCCACCAGCATCGACGAGCCCGTGCCTGATTACAGCGCCGGCCTCAACGGTTCGCTGCAAGGTCTGCGCATCGGCGTGCCGAAGGAATACTTCAGCGCCGGCCTGGACCCGCGCATCGCCGACCTGGTCATGGCCAGTGTCGAAGAGCTGAAAAAGCTTGGCGCCGTAATCAAGGAAATCAGCCTGCCGAACATGCAGCATGCGATTCCTGCGTACTACGTGATCGCCCCGGCGGAAGCCTCGTCCAATCTGTCGCGTTTCGACGGCGTGCGCTTCGGCCATCGCTGCGAAGATCCGAAGAATCTGGAAGACCTGTACAAGCGTTCCCGTGGCGAAGGTTTCGGCCCGGAAGTGCAGCGTCGGATCATGGTCGGTGCCTACGCGCTGTCGGCCGGTTACTACGATGCTTATTACCTGAAGGCGCAGAAGATTCGTCGCTTGATCAAGAACGACTTCATGGCGGCCTTCAATGAGGTCGACATCATCCTCGGCCCAACCACGCCGAACCCGGCCTGGAAGCTCGGCGCCAAGAACAGCGACCCGGTTGCTGCGTACCTGGAAGACGTCTACACCATCACCGCCAACCTCGCGGGCCTGCCGGGCTTGTCCATGCCAGCCGGTTTTGTCGATGGTCTGCCGGTCGGCGTGCAACTGCTCGCCCCGTATTTCCAGGAAGGCCGCCTGTTGAACGTTGCCCATCAGTATCAGTTACACACTGACTGGCACACCCGCACCCCACAGGGGTTTTGAAACTGCTGCGCTCGGTAATGCAGCGTTGAAAACTGGCTCGTAATGCTCATTGACTAAAGTCAACTCCGCTTACTCGCCAGTTTTCGCCTTGCCTTACCTTCGCTCGCGACGTTTCAAAATCCCCTGTTTAGGCTTCTGAGGAGAAACACATGCAATGGGAAGTCGTGATCGGGCTGGAGATTCACACCCAGCTCACCACCCGGTCGAAAATCTTTTCCGGTAGTTCCACCACGTTTGGTTCCGAGCCGAACACTCAGGCCAGTCTGGTTGACCTCGGCATGCCCGGCGTATTGCCGGTGCTGAACCAGGAAGCGGTGCGCATGGCGGTGATGTTCGGCCTGGCCATCGATGCCGAAATCGGCCAGCACAACGTGTTCGCCCGTAAGAACTATTTTTACCCGGACCTGCCGAAGGGCTACCAGATCAGCCAGATGGAATTGCCGATCGTCGGCAAGGGCCACCTGGACATCGCCATGGAAGACGGCACGATCAAACGTGTCGGCGTCACCCGTGCGCACCTGGAAGAAGACGCCGGCAAAAGCCTGCACGAAGAATTCAACGGTGCCACCGGCATCGACCTGAACCGTGCCGGTACGCCGCTGCTGGAAATCGTTTCCGAGCCGGACATGCGCAGCGCCAAGGAAGCCGTGGCCTACGTCAAGACCATCCACGCGCTGGTGCGTTACCTGGGCATCTGCGACGGCAACATGGCCGAAGGCTCGCTACGTTGCGACTGCAACGTGTCGATCCGTCCGAAGGGCCAGGCTGAATATGGCACCCGCTGCGAGATCAAGAACGTCAACTCGTTCCGCTTCATCGAGAAGGCGATCAACAGCGAAGTGCGCCGTCAGATCGAGCTGATCGAAGACGGCGGCAAGGTGATCCAGCAGACTCGCCTGTACGATCCGAACAAGGACGAAACCCGTCCGATGCGCAGCAAAGAGGAAGCCAACGACTACCGTTACTTCCCCGATCCGGACCTGCTGCCAGTGGTCATCGAGGACTCGTTCCTCGACGACGTGCGCGCCACCCTGCCGGAATTGCCACCGCAGAAACGCGAGCGCTTCCAGGCGCAATTCGGCCTGTCGGTGTATGACGCCAGCGTCTTGGCCACCAGCCGCGAGCAAGCCGATTACTTCGAGAAAGTCGTGAGCATCAGCGGCGACGCCAAGCTGGCGGCCAACTGGGTCATGGTTGAATTGGGCAGCCTGCTGAACAAGCAAGGCGTGGAAATCGACCAGTCGCCGGTCTCGGCCGAGCAACTGGGCGGCATGCTGCTTCGCATCAAGGACAACACCATCTCCGGCAAAATCGCCAAGGTCGTGTTCGAAGCGATGGCCAACGGCGAAGGTAGCGCGGACGAGATCATCGACAAGCGCGGCCTGAAGCAAGTGACCGACAGCGGCGCGATCTCCGCGGTGCTGGACGACATGCTGGCGGCCAACGCCGAGCAGGTCGAGCAATACCGCGCGGCAGACGAAGCCAAACGCGGCAAGATGTTCGGCTTCTTCGTCGGACAGGCCATGAAAGCCTCCAAAGGCAAGGCCAACCCGCAACAGGTCAACGAACTGCTGAAAAGCAAGCTCGAAGGCTGATGAGCGTTGAGCCAGATCCCAAGCCTGGCTCAAACCCCTGTGGGAGCGGGCTTGCTCGCGAAGGCGGTATTACAGCCAACAGTTAAGTTGAATGTGATGGCCTCTTCGCGAGCAAGCCCGCTCCCACATTCGTATGTGGGAACCTTTGAATGAAGCGTCTACTGGGTGCCTGCGCCCTGCTCTCTTTGCTGGCCGGTTGCGCCAGCACCGATGCCATCGATCCACACGGCTATGACAAGACCGGCGTTGCCTCGTATTACGGCGCCAAACACCAAGGTAAACGCACCGCCAGTGGCGAGGTTTTCAACAAGAATTCCCTGACCGCCGCCCACCGCCAGTTGCCGTTCGGCACGCGGGTGAAGGTCACCAATCTGAACAACGACAAGTCCTGCGTGGTCCGTATCAACGATCGCGGGCCGCACACCCGTGGACGCCTGATTGATCTTTCACACGAGGCCGCCGAACAATTGGGTATGCTCCGTAGCGGTACTGCGCGGGTTCGCGTGCAAGCCATCGACGATTAACAGACGGAGCCCCGACCATTTTCGGACTTGCCGATTTACCCCTGATCAGCGTGATTGAGTTGCTCGGCGGCCTGCTGTTGCTGATCGCCGGTGCCGAGCTGATGGTCCGTGGCGCCGTGCGCTTGGCTGCGCGCTTGCAAGTGCGGCCGCTGATCATCGGCCTGACCATCGTCGCCTTGGGCAGCAGCGCACCGCAAATGGCGGTCAGCCTGCAAGCCACCCTGGCGCAAAACGCCGACATCGCCGTCGGCAGCGTGATCGGCAGCAGCATCTTCAACATCCTCGTCACCCTCGGGCTCTCGGCGCTGATCATTCCATTGCGGGTTTCCCGCCAACTGGTGCGCCTGGATATTCCGCTGATGATCGGCGCCAGCCTGCTGGTGTTTGTATTGGCGTGGAATGAAGAGCTGAACCGCGTGGACGGCATGATTCTGCTGGCCGCACTGGCGCTGTATCTGGGCTTGCTGCTGCGCCAGTCGCGGAACTCGACCCGTCCGCCCTCCCATGATGAAACACACCAGGTGCCGTGGTTCAGCAGCTTGCTGATGATCGTCGCCGGACTGGCGATGCTGGTCTACGCCGGCCACTTGTTGCTGGGCGCCGCCGTGGCGGTCGCGACCGATCTGGGGCTGTCGGAGCGGATCATCGGCCTGACCATCGTCGCCATCAGCACGTCCCTGCCGGAACTGGCCACTTCATTGATCGCCGCATTGCGCGGTCAACGGGACATTGCCGTGGGCAACGTGATCGGCAGCAACCTGTTCAACCTTTTGGGCGTGCTTGGCCTGACCGCGCTCGTCGCACCCTCGCCGCTGTCGGTCTCGCCCAATGCACTGGATTTCGACTTGCCGGTGATGCTCGGTGTCGCGATGCTGTGCCTGCCGCTGTTCTACACCGGTTACCGGGTGACCCGCGCCGAAGGTCTGCTGTTTTTGGGACTGTATCTCGCTTACGGTCTGCACGTGGTGTCGTTCACTACCGGCATGCCACTGGCCGGCAAGCTTGAACACCTGATGCTGTTTTTCGTCCTGCCGGCGCTGGTGGCCTATCTGCTGTTCACATCACTGCGCGCCTGGCGTCGCCAACACCACAAGAGGGAAATGCCATGACCGACAATAAGAAGCCTGGCGTTGAAGTCCGCCGCCAAGTGATGGGCGATGCGTTCGTCGACCGCGCGCTGGGCAATGCCACCGAGTTCACCCAGCCGTTGCAGGACTTCGTCAATGAACACGCGTGGGGCGGTGTGTGGAATCGCGAAGGTCTGCCGCTGAAAACCCGCAGCCTGATCACCCTCGCCGCGCTGACCGCGTTGAAGTGCCCGCAGGAACTGAAAGGTCACGTGCGCGGTGCGCTGAACAACGGCTGCACCGTGGAAGAGATTCGTGAGGCGCTGCTGCATTGCGCGGTGTATGCCGGTGTGCCGGCGGCGATCGATGCGTTTCGCGCGGCGCAGGAAGTGATCGACACCTATCAGAAGCCTGAGTAAGAGGGTCTATCGCCTTCGCGGGCAAGCCTCGCTCCTACAAGTCCGAGTCGTAAATATTTCCCCCGCACGACACGGACCTGTAGGAGCGAGGCTTGCCCGCGAAGGCGATTTAAAGAACACAAAAAAATCTGACGTTAAATCCACCCACCCCACTGCAACAAAAAAATCCCGATGTTGGTGGTGACCGCCGCCATCAACGTGGTGATGACGATGATCGCCGCCGCCAGTTCATGATTGCCATCCGCCTGACGGGCCATGACAAAACTGGCCGCCGCCGTCGGGCTGCCGAAGTACAGAAACAAAATCCCCAACTCCGCGCCGCGAAAACCCCAGAGCCACGCCCCCAGCGTCGCCAGTACCGGCAGGCCGATCATCTTCACCAGGCTTGAGCTCAGCGCCATCGAGCCGCTCTTGCGCATCACCGCCAGCGACAATGTGCCGCCGATGCAGATCAGCGCCAATGGCAACGTGGTTTGTGCCAGGTACTGACCGGATGTCTCCAGCCATCCCGGCAAGCCGATCTTGAAATAGGCAAACGGTGCCGCCGCAAACACGCTAATGATCAGCGGGTTGACCATCACGCTTTTGCAGATGCTCCACGGATCGGACTTGATCACCGGGCTGTACACCGCCAGCACGATGGTCGAGAGCGTGTTGTAAAACAGGATCACCAGCGCCGCGAGAATCGCCCCGAGGGAAATCCCGTAGTCGCCGTACATGCTCGCCGCCAATGCGAGGCCAATGACGCCGTTGTTGCCGCGAAATGCACCCTGGGTGTAGATCCCCCGGTCTTCGCGCGGGCACTTCCAGATCGCCCAGCCCCAGGCGATGGCGAAACCCACCAGGGTGGCGAGCGAGAAATAGATCAGCAGCGCCGGTTGCAGCGCGGCGTGCAGGTCGGCATGCAGGATGCCCAGAAACAGCAACGCCGGCATGGTGACGTTGAACACCAGGGCCGAGGCGGTGTGGATGAAGTTGTCGTTGATCCAGTTGATGCGTTTGAGCACCACACCCAGAAACAGCATGGCAAACACCGGCGCGGTGATGTTCAGGGTTTCGAGGAAGATAGCCAGCATGCCGGGGGTAACCTTGGGTGAGCGTCGTTAGGGGGCTAATGATAAGCCACCAACCCCTCTGCCGTCTGGTAGACCGCTTTCGCGGGCAAGCCTTAATGCCAGTCAGTTAAGAAATTGACTTGCCCGCCCAGCAGTAATAGAAACGGGCTTATGTTTTTATGAGCCCGCTTCATGTCCCTACAAAACGCCCTTCAAGAAGTTACCAAACTCAATCCGATCT
>NZ_SISB01000022.1 GCF_004310295.1 Pseudomonas sp. BGI-2
GCGTAATCATCGAGTGCTGCGCGAGCATATTCGTAGCCCACAGGTGCATGTTCCTTCCTCGCCGACAACTGACTTCCAGCGATATCAGTATGGAAGAGAAAGGAACGGACTACCTATATCGCGAGCAGGCTCGCTCCCACAGGGTTTTGCGGTTACGGTCAGTTTTTCAAACTGGCCTGAACGGTCGCCACTCCATCCTTGCCATCAAAACCGGTGACACCGGCGAGCCAGCGCTGCAGATCCTCGGGATGATCACGCAGCCATTGCTTGGCAACGTCCTGAGGCGTTTTACGCTCCATGATCGGCACCATCAACTGGCTTTCCTGGGCGGCGGTGAAGGTCAGGTTTTCCAGCAGGCGATTCACATTCGGGCAGCGCTGGGCGTAGTCCGGGGAGGTCACGGTGGAGACGGTGGCGGCGCCTTCGTTCGGGCCGTAAACGTCTTCGCTGCCGATCAGGTAGGCGATCTTCATGTTGATGTTCATCGGGTGCGGGGTCCAGCCGACGAACACCACGAATTCCTTGCGATTCACCGCCCGTTGTACGGCGGCGAGCATCCCGGCCTCCCCGGACTCGATCAACTTGAAGTCCTTCAGGCCAAAGCGATTGGTCTCGATCATGGTTTTGAGGGTGGTGTTGGCGCCACTGCCCGGCTCGATGCCGTAGATCTTGCCGCCGAGCTGATCCTTGAATTTGGCAATGTCGGCGAAGGTTTTCAGGCCCGCTTCGGCGACGTACTCAGGTACGGCGAGGGTTGCCTGAGCGTCGGCCAGGCTCGGCTTGTCCATGACCTTCACTTGATTGGCGGCCACGAACGGCGCGATGTTTTTGTCCATCGCCGGTTTCCAGTAACCGAGGTAGATGTCCAGACGCTTGTCGCGGATGCCGGCGAAGATGATTTGCTGCACGGCGCTGGTTTGCTTGCTTTCGTAGCCGAGGCCGTTGAGCAACACATCGGCCATGCCACTGGTGGCGATGACGTCGGTCCAGTTGACCACGCCCATGCGCACGGCCTTGCAGGAAGCGTCGTCACGGGCCAAGACGCTGGTGCTCAGAAGAGCGGTGCCGCAGAGGATTGAGAGACAGCGGGTGAACAGTCTTTTCATTGGGAGGGTCTCGTGCGGCAGCGGATTATTATGGGCCCGGTGTCTTCATGCACCGTGCCCAGAACAATACGCAGCGTCGAGAGGGTAAAAGCGACCTGTAGCGACCGTGTTTTGCACGGTGGCGACAGTTTTTTGCACGATGATCGTTCCCACGCTCTGCGTGGGAATGCAGCCCGTGACGCTCCGCGTCACTGGACGCGGAGCGTCCCTTGAGGCATTCCCACGCGGGAGCGTGGGAACGATCAGTCACCGGTAGTGCTTCTGGCCCCAGGCCAGCAGCCCTTGCAGCAATTCCTTGAGCACCACCTGGGTCGGTGCCGCCAGATCCGGGCGGTAACGGAACGGCTCGAACTCTTCCATGTACGTGCACTGGCCCAACTCCAGTTGTACCGCATGGATGTTCTCGGCCGGATTGCCGTAATGGCGAGTGATGTGACCGCCCTTGAAACGACCGTTCAGCACATGGCTGTAGTCGCCGTGGCGCGCGCAGATGGCTGCCAGCTGAGTGGCCAACTGTGGATCGCAACTGGCGCCGTTAAAGGTGCCGAGGTTGAAGTCCGGCAGCTTGCCGTCGAACAGGTGCGGGATCACCGAACGGATCGAGTGCGCATCGAATAGCAATGCGTAACCAAACTCGGCTTTCAGTCTTGCCAGTTCCTGCTGCAAGGTGGTGTGGTACGGCGTCCAGATCTGCTCCAGATAAGTCGCGCGTTCTGCGGCCGATGGCTCATGCCCTTCGCGGAACAACGGAATACCGTCGAACAGCGTCGCCGGGTACAGGCCGGTGGTGGCGCCGACATACAAAGGCTTGTCGTCAGACGGTCGGTTCAGGTCGATGACAAACCGCGAGTACTCGGCGGCCAAGGTGCTGGCGCCCAGCTCGGCAGCAAATTCGTATAGCTGCGGGATGTGCCAATCAGTGTCCGGCAGGCTTTTCGCGTCGGGGATCAACCCCGCTTCCACCGCCGGAGTCAGGCGCAGACCGGCGTGGGGCATGCTGATCAGCAGCGGCACGCGGCCTTGTTTGAAGTTCAGAACCTTATCCACAACTGCTCTCCTAAACGCTCGTTTCGACGCCGTGACGCACGACGCGTTTTTCCAGGTCACCGCCCAGCCAGTACGACAGATCGGCCGGACGATCGATTTGCCAGGCGACGAAATCCGCGACCTTGCCGACTTCCAGCGAGCCGTGAGTCTCGGCCATGCCCAACGCGGTGGCAGCATGAATCGTTGCACCGGCCAGCGCTTCCTCCGGGGTCATGCGGAAACAGGTGCACGCCATGTTCAGCATCAAGCGCAACGACAGCCCCGGTGAGGTTCCAGGATTGAGGTCGCTGGCGATGGCGATTTTCACCCCGTGTTTGCGCAAGGCGTCCATCGGCGGCAACTGGGTCTCGCGCAGGAAGTAGAAGGCGCCGGGTAGCAACACCGCGACGGTGCCGGACTTGGCCATGGCGATGGCGTCGTCTTCGGTCATGAATTCCAGGTGATCGGCCGACAATGCGTGGTAACGCGCCGCCAGACTCGAACCGTGCAGGGACGACAACTGTTCGGCGTGCAGCTTCACCGGCAACCCGAGTTGTTGTGCGGTGACGAATACGCGCTCGACCTGGGCCGGCGAAAACGCCAGGTACTCGCAGAACGCATCCACCGCATCCACCAGACCTTCGGCGGCCAGGGCCGGGAGCATCTCGGCACAGATGTGATCGATGTAGTCGTCGGCACGGTCCGCGTATTCCGGCGGCAAGGCGTGAGCAGCCAGGCAGGTGCTGCGCACGCTGACCGGCAGTTCGGCGCCGAGACGGCGAATGACCCGCAAGATCTTGCGTTCGCTGGCCAGGTCGAGACCGTAGCCGGATTTCATCTCGACCGTGGTCACGCCGTCACGCATCAGGCTCTTCAGGCGTTTGGCGGCGCTGGCGAACAGTTCGTCTTCAGTGGCCGCGCGGGTGGCGCGTACGGTGCTGGCAATGCCACCACCGGCCGCTGCGATTTCGGCATAGCTGACGCCTTGCAGACGCTGTTCGAATTCACCGCTGCGGTTACCGCCGAACACCGTGTGGGTGTGGCAATCGATCAGACCCGGCGTCACCCAGGCCCCTTTTAGGTCATAGACCGCCGGGTATTCGCCCGCCGGCAGCTCACTGCGCGGGCCCACCCACTCAATGTGCGCTCCTGACGTCACGATGGCCGCATCCTCGATGATCGAGTAGACGCCTTGCGCCATGGTTGCGACGTGGCAGTGTTGCCAGAGAGTTTTCATCCGTGGCCTCCGTTAGGTTATCGATGAGAAAAAGAAGGTTCCCGCTCCACCGGTACTGCCTTCCCTGCCGCCGGTTTCACCCACGTCAGGTAGGCCAGCACCAGCAACACAATCCAGACCACGCCGACGATCAGAGCTGCCTGGGTGTCCGGGAAATAGCCCAGCACGCCGAAGATGAACAGCATGAAGGCAATCGCCGCCATCGGTGCATAGGGCCAGAACGGCACCGGGAATTTCAACTGTGCGACCTGCTCCGCGCTCATGGAACGACGCATGGCCACTTGGGTGAACAGAATCATCAACCAGACCCACACCGTCGCAAAAGTTGCGATGGAGGCGATCAACAGAAATACGTTTTCCGGAATCAGGTAGTTCAGCAACACGCCCAGCAGCAGCGCACTGCTCATCACCACTACCGTCAGCCACGGCACGCCATTGCGCGACAACCGGGCGAAGCCCTTGGGCGCGTGCCCTTGCAGGGCCAGGCCGTACATCATGCGGCCAGCGCCGAAGATGTCGCTGTTGATCGCCGATATCGCCGCCGAAATCACCACGATATTAAGAACAGTCGCCGCCGAACTGATCCCCAGATTGTCGAAAATCTGCACAAACGGGCTGCCCTGGCTGCCGATCTGCTGCCATGGGAAGATCGACATCAGCACGAACATGGTCAGCACGTAGAACAGCAAAATACGCAGCGGTACGGCATTGATCGCCCGGGGCAGCACGTGCTGCGGGTCTTTGGCTTCACCGGCCGTCACGCCGATGATTTCAATGCCGCCAAATGCAAACATCACCACCGCGAACGAAGCAATCAGGCCGCCCACGCCATTGGGCATGAAGCCGCCATGGCTCCAGAGATTGCTGATGTCGGTCGCCTGGGCGCCGGGCGCAGTGCTGATGCCGAACAGCATGATACCGAAGCCACCCAGGATCATCGCGACGATGGCCGCGACCTTGAGCAGCGACAGCCAGAACTCCATTTCACCGAAGACTTTGACGTTGCACAGGTTCAAGCCGCCGACCACCGAAACGATGCCCAGTACCCAGATCCAGCGGTCGACTTCCGGAAACCAGAAGCCCATGTAAATACCGAACGCGGTGACGTCGGCCATACCGACGATGACCATTTCAAACGCGTAGGTCCAACCGAGGATGAAGCCCGCCATCGGTCCAAGGTAAGTGCTGGCGTACTGGCCGAAAGACCCGGTCACCGGATTGTGCACCGCCATCTCGCCGAGGGCGCGCATGACCATGAACACCGCCGCGCCACCGATCAGGTAAGCCAGCAGTACCGCAGGCCCGGCCATTTGAATGGCCGAGGCAGAACCGTAAAACAGCCCGGTGCCGATCGCCGACCCCAGTGCCATGAAGCGAATATGTCGGGCAGAGAGCCCGCGTTTCAAACCCTTTTCTGGCTGTTGCATTGCTCGTCCCTAATTATTCTTATTGGCGGAAATGATCGTTCCCACGCTCCCGCGTGGGAACGATCAGCAGACTTACAGGCTAGGCAGCAATTTCGCCGGTACCAGCGCGTTCAGGCAACGGGTCGCCAACAACTCGCTCGCCGCGTTGATGTCCGGCGCAAAGAACCGGTCCTTCTCATAGAACGGCACTTCTTTACGGAGAATCGCCCGGGCCTCTTCCAGCTTCGAAGAAGTCTTCAAACCATCACGCAGATCCAGACCCTGGCACGCCGCCAGCCACTCAACCGCCAAAACGCCGCGAGTGTTTTCGGCCATTTCCCACAGACGCTTGCCGGCAGCCGGGGCCATCGACACGTGGTCTTCCTGGTTCGCCGACGTCGGCAGGCTGTCCACCGAATGCGGATGGGACAACGCCTTGTTCTCGCTGGCCAGTGCCGCCGCTGTCACCTGGGCGATCATGAAGCCGGAGTTCACGCCGCCATTGGCCACCAGGAACGGCGGCAGTTGCGACATGTGCTTGTCCATCATCAGCGAGATACGACGCTCGCTCAGGGAGCCGATTTCAGCGATGGCCAGGGCCATGTTGTCAGCGGCCATGGCCACTGGTTCGGCGTGGAAGTTACCGCCGGAGATCACGTCGCCTTCAGCAGCGAAGACCAGCGGGTTGTCAGAAACCGCGTTAGCTTCGACGACCAACACTTCGGCGGCTTGACGGAACTGAGTCAGGCAGGCGCCCATGACTTGCGGCTGGCAGCGCAGGGAGTACGGGTCCTGAACCTTTTCGCAGTTCTGGTGCGAGTCGGACACTTCGCTGCGCTCACCCAAAAAATCGCGGTAAGCGGCAGCGGCGTCGATTTGGCCTTTCTGACCGCGAGCGGCATGGATCCGTGCGTCGAACGGCGAGCGCGAGCCCAGCACGGCTTCGACGGTCAGGGCGCCAAGCGCCACAGCGCCAGCGAACAGGTCTTCACCTTCGAACAGACCACGCAGCGCGTAAGCGGTGGAAACCTGAGTGCCGTTGAGCAGCGCCAGACCTTCTTTCGCCGCCAGGGTCAGCGGGGTCAGACCGGCGACTTTCAGCGCTTCGGTCGCTTCCAGCCATTCGCCTTTGTAGCGAGCCTTGCCCTCACCCAGCAGCACCAGCGACATGTGGGCCAAAGGCGCCAGGTCGCCGGATGCACCGACCGAACCTTTCAATGGGATGTGTGGGTAAACCTCGGCGTTGATCAGGGCGATCAGCGCGTCAATGACCTTACGACGAATGCCCGAGAAACCACGGCTCAGGCTGTTGACCTTCAGTACCATGACCAGCCGAACCAGCGCGTCGCTGATCGGCTCGCCGACACCGGCGGCGTGGGACAGCACCAGCGAGCGCTGCAGGTTTTCCAGGTCTTCACTGGCGATACGGGTCGAAGCCAGCAGGCCGAAACCGGTGTTGATGCCATAAGCGGTGCGGTTCTCGGCGAGGATCTGTTCCACGCAGGCAACGCTGGCTTCAATCTGTTGCGAAGCGCTGTTGTCGAGGGTGATTTTGACCGGCTGCTGATAGATATCACGCAGTTGGGCAAGGCTCAGTTGGCCGGGAATAAGGTTTAACGCAGTCATTTTCGTGCTCCTTTTGAGAGTTTGTCTTCTTCTTAGGTGAAGAGTACTCACCAGACGCTCCGGAGATGTCCGTTGTCCGTCGCTTCCCACCTTTTGGGGGGCTGCGCCTTGGCACGCTGGTGTTTTGTGGAAATCAGTTCAGGTTCGGTAAAGCCTTGTGCAGCAAAATCGGGTCTTTCAACACGCTGGCAGCCGCCGCAATATCTGGAGCCAACCAACGGTCCTGATCGTAGGCCGGGACGCGTTCACGCAGCAGACGCCACGCGGCATCTGTGCCTGCGCCAAAACGTTGTTCTTTCAAAAATTCAAATGCCTGAGCCGCCAGCAAATATTCGATCGCAAGAATCTGCGTGCAGTTTTCCAGGGCGCGATGCAGCTTCAGCGCGGCGTTGGTGCCCATGCTCAAGTGGTCTTCCTGCAGGCCCGAGGTGACGTAGTTGTCGAGCACCGCCGGTTGCGCCAATTGGCGGTTTTCCGCGCACAGGGAAGCGGCGACGTACTGGACGATCATCATTCCGGAATTAACCCCCGGGTTAGCCACGAGGAATGCCGGCAAACCGCTGACATGCGGGTTGATCAAGCGGTCCAGGCGACGTTCGGCGATAGAGCCGATTTCCGCCATGGCAATCGCCAGCAAATCTGCCGCCATCGCGACCGACTGGCCATGCGGGTTGGCCTGGGACACCACTCGGAAGTCGTCCGGCGTACCCAGCAGCATCGGGTTGTCGGTGACAGAGTTGAGTTCGGTTTCGATCTGCTTTTTCGCGTGCTCAAGCTGATCGCGAGCGGCGCCGTGGACTTGCGGGATCGAACGGATGCTCAACGCATCTTGAGTGCGAATACCTTTGCTGCTGGCAATCACTTCACTGCCGTCGAGCAACGCCCGCAGGTTGATGCCGACTTGCTGCATGCCCGGGTGAGGCTTGAGCGCGATGATCTCGGCATCGAACGCAGCAATCTGACCGCGCTGGGCTTCGAAGCTCATGGCACCAATCACATCAGCCCATTGCACCAAACGCGTCGCGTCGGCGATTGTCAGGCAACTGAGGCCGGTCATGCACGGCGTGCCGTTGACCAGGCACAAACCATCTTTGGCGCCGAGCTGGACCGGCTGCAGACATTCTTCGGCCAGGGCTTGCTGCGCGGAAACGATCTGCCCGCGATAGCTCACATTGCCAACGCCCAGCAGCGCGATGCCGACGTGCGCCATGTGGGTCAGGTAACCCACCGAACCCTGGGACGGCACTTGCGGGGTGATGCCGCGATTGAGCAGCGCCAGCAGCGCTTCGACCACTCGACGATGAATGCCGGATTTGCCTTGGCTGTAATTGAGGATTGCCGCACACATGATCGCGCGGGTCTGCTCGTCGGCCAATGGAGCGCCAACGCCACAGGCGTGACTGAGCAACGTGTTACGCGACAGTTGGCTGAGTTGCTCGTCTTTGAGCGAGACATTGCACAACGCGCCAAGACCGGTGTTGACGCCATAGGCGCGCTCGCCGCTGGCGACGATGCGCTGGACGATGGCTTGGGCATTCTCGATCCGCGCCCAGGCTTGGGCAGACAGCTCAAGCTGTGCGCCATGGCGGGCTACGGCAACCACATCCTGCCAACGCAGGTGGTCGCCTGCGATAACGATTTTTTCAGCCTGGGACATCATTGACCTCGTGCGTACAACCTTAAAATTGATACAGCTTCACCAGCCTCTTCGCGGGCAAGCCTCGCTCCTACAGGTTTTGTGTCGCTCCCACATTTCTGTGGCAAATAAGAAACCTGTAGGAGCGAGGCTTGCCCGCGAAGGCGTCCGAACAGCCTCCGCAAACCTTTAAACCACCGCAGTCCGCCGCTGGACAAAGCGGTCGACATACTCATCCGCCGGCGAATGCAGGATCTCTCTTGGCGTACCCACCTGAATCAGGCGCCCGTCCTTGAGAATCGCAATCCGGTTACCAATCCGCACCGCCTCATCAAGGTCGTGGGTGATGAAGACGATGGTCTTGTGCAGGGTCTTTTGCAGCTCCAGCAACTGGTCCTGCATCTCGGCGCGGATCAGCGGATCGAGCGCACTGAACGCTTCGTCCATCAGGATGATGTCGGTGTCTGCCGCCAGGGCACGGGCCAGGCCCACACGCTGACGCATGCCGCCCGAAAGCTGGTGCGGGTATTTGTTTTCGTAGCCCTTGAGGCCCACGGTGTTGATCCAGTGCAGCGCGCGTTCGGAGCACATTTGCTTGCTCTCGCCACGCACTTTCAGGCCGTAGGCAACGTTATCCACCACGGTCTTGTGCGGCAGCAGGCCGAAGCTCTGGAACACCATGCTGATCTTGTGCCGACGAAATTCGCGCAGGGCTTCCATGTCGTATTGCAGGATGTCCACGCCGTCCACCAGGATCGCGCCGCTGGTCGGGTCGATCAGGCGATTGAAGTGGCGTACCAGCGTCGATTTGCCGGAACCCGACAGGCCCATGATCACGAAGATCTCGCCGGTAGCGATGCTCAACGACAAGTCGTTCACGCCGACCACGCAGCCGGTTTCGAACAGCACCTGATCTTTGGTTTTGCCCTGACCAATCATGGCCAGCGCATCCTTGGAACGGTTGCCGAAAATCTTGAAGACGTTTTTGACTTCGATCTTGCTGATGGCTTCGTTGCTCATTTGCTCACCTCATGCCGTGGCCGACCATACGCCTGAGTAATGCGGTCTATAACCACTGCCAGAATCACGATCGCCAGACCGGCTTCAAGACCACGTCCGACGTTGAGGGTCTGAATCCCCACCAACACGTCTTCACCCAGGCCACGGGCACCGATCATCGAGGCAATCACCACCATCGACAGGGCCATCATGGTCGTCTGGTTGATCCCGGCCATGATGCTCGGCAGGGCCAGCGGAAGTTGCACGCCAAACAGTTGCTGCCAACGGTTGGCACCGAAGGCATTGATCGCTTCCATCACTTCACCGTCGACCTGGCGAATACCCAGATCGGTCAAGCGGATCAGTGGTGGCGCGGCGTAGATCACGGTGGCGAAAATCGCCGGAACCTTGCCCAGACCGAACAGCATCAGCACCGGGATCAGGTACACGAAACTCGGCATGGTCTGCATGATGTCCAGCAGCGGCATCAGCACCGAACGCAAGCGATTGCTACGTGCCGAAAGGATGCCCAACGGGATGCCGATCAGCACCGAAATGACCGTCGCGACCATCATCAGCGCCA
Source organism: Pseudomonas sp. BGI-2 (assembly GCF_004310295.1). Classification (GTDB taxonomy): domain Bacteria; phylum Pseudomonadota; class Gammaproteobacteria; order Pseudomonadales; family Pseudomonadaceae; genus Aquipseudomonas. Next base: position 9,620 of record NZ_SISB01000022.1, read on the forward strand.
GCGTCTGCATCAGCTTGTCCCAGAGGCCGACAGCGCCTACCAAAAACAGCAGACCGACGATGACAGCGGTGGTCACGACCTTGCGGGTCGCGTGCCAGGCAACGCCCGCCACGATCGCCAGCATCAGCCACCAGGGCGCCGCACGCAGCAGGCCTTCAAGATTGACGATGGCCCACAAGAGGGTGTCGGAGATGCTGCGGAACACGTCGCCGTAGTTGGTGACCAGCGAATCGACCCAACCGTTGACCCAGTCGGCGATGGAAAAGGTAAAGCTTTCGGGAAACATAAGAGACTCTCAATCAAGGGGTTGCGATCAAGCGTCCGACTGCCGCTCAGGGCAGTCGGAGAGGCTCAACCTACAAGGCCGCGTCGATCTTTTTGGCTGCGTCTTCGCTCACCCATGCATGCCAGACTTCAGGATGTTCCTTGAGGAAGATTTTCGCCAGTTTTGGTGACTCGATCCGCTCTTTGGCCATACGCCCGAGATTCTGGTTGAGCAGGTCGATTGGCAGGTTGACCTTTTCCAGCACAGCCACCAGTTCCGGGGCTTGCTCGTGGAAGGTCTTGGACAGGCCGACCTTGATGGTCACGCGCTTGTCCACGCCTGGCTTCTCTTCGAGTTTAACCAGGTCCACCTGGCCCATCAGCGGGGTTGGCGACCAGTAGTAGAACAGGATCGGCTCGCCACGCTTGTAGCTCGACAGCACGGCGGCATCCAGCGCCGGGCCGGTGCCTGGGCGGAAGTTGGTGTAGGTGCTTTCCAGGCCGTAGCTTTTGAGCATTTCGCTGTTGTCCAGTTCACAGGTCCAGCCGGCCGGGCAGTTGTAGAAACGGCCCTTGGATGGCTCTTCCTGATCCTTGAACACGGCGGCGTACTTGGCCAGGTCGGCGATGTTTTTCAGGTCCGGCGCCTTGGGTTCCAGCTTGCGCTTGGCGTCGCCTTCGATCACGTAACGCGGCACGTACCAACCTTCGATCGCACCAACGACCGGAGCGCCGACACCGACCACTTTGCCGGCCTTCTCGGCCTTGTTCCAAACCTCGCTACGGCCGACCCATTCTTCGGCGAACACTTGAATGTCGTTGCTGCTCAGGGCGTTTTCCATGGTGATGGAGTTCCCTGGCAGGCTGTCGACCTTGCAGTCGTAACCTTTCTCCAGCACGACCTGCATCACGTCGGTCAACAGCATGCCGCTTTCCCAGTTCAGGCCGGCGAATTTCACCGGTTTGCCCGACTCGCACCAACCGGCTGCCTGAGTAGCGCCGGCACTGGCCAGCAGGCCCATGGAAAGCAATGTGGTCAGCAGGGTCTGATTCGATTTCATTGTGTGACGCTCCTAATCATGAATTGGCTTACGGCAGTCAAGAGGCATCCAGCCCTGTCCACGTCCAATCAGGCCTGCGCCGCAGCGCGACCGGCCCCGCTTTTTTTAGGTTGTACAACGCTGTCCTGCTCGACCGGCAGAATCAGTTGATTGGGTACGGCGCCATGCCATTTTTTTGCGCACACGTAATACAGGGCTGCGGGAAGCACCAGACCGATGATCCAGGAAATATCCACACCACCCAGGGCGTCTACCAGCGGACCGGTATAGAACTTGGTGGAGATGAACGGCAGTTGCACCAGTACACCGAAGACATAGACGCTGATACCGAGGGGGTTCCAACGGCCGTAGCGACCGTTCGGATCGACCAACGCCGGCACGTCATAGCGCTCGCGGGTGATGCAGTAGTAGTCCACCAGGTTGATCGCGCTCCATGGCGTAAAGAACGCCAGCAGGAACAGGATGAACGACTTGAACGCACCGAGGAACGAGTGCTGACCGAGCAGCGCGATCAGGGTCGCAGTACCGACGATGACCAGCACGAAGACCAGACGCTGCAAGCGCGTGACCTGCAGGTGACCACGGAAACCGCTGATGATGGTCGCGATGCACATGAAGCTGCCGTAGGAATTCAGCGTGGAGATGGTGACCTTGCCGAACGCGATGCTGAAGTACAGCAGCGCAGCGGTGGCACCGGTACCGCCCAAACCAACGATGTAGGCTACTTCGTGGCCGGCGAATTGCCCATTGGCCGTGGCGGCGGCAAACACGCCGAGGATCATCGCCACTTGTGCGCCAATCACCGAACCGGCGCCAGCGGCGAAAAAGGTTTTCACCGAGGACGTCTTGCTCGGCAGGTAGCGTGAATAGTCAGCCACATAAGGACCGAAGGCGATCTGCCAGGACGCCGCAAGCGACACCGCCAGCAGGAAACTGCTCCAGCTGAAGTGACGGATTTGCAGGAGTGCGCCAACGTCGGTCTGGCTCATCAGACGGCTGAACAGGTAAACGAAGGCGATCACACCAATGACACTGGCAACACGGCCAATCCAATGGATCACCCGATAACCGAGCACCGTGACCAGCACGATGACACTGGCGAAAATCAGGATGCCGACGCTGTCGCTGACGCCAAACAACTGGCCCAGCGCCTGACCGGAAAGCACGGTTCCCGTTGCCGTGAAGCCGAGGTACATCAAACAGACCAGCACGATCGGGATGGCCGCGCCATAAACCCCGAACTGTACCCGGCTGGAGATCATCTGCGGCAGGCCAAGCTTGGGCCCTTGCGCTGCGTGCAGCGCCATGACACCGCCGCCGAGCAATTGGCCGATCAGCAAACCGATCAACGACCAGAACACATCGCCACCGAGTACCACCGCCAATGCACCGGTAACAATCGCAGTGATTTGCAGGTTGGCACCCAACCACAGGGTGAATTGGCTCAACAGACGACCGTGTCTCTCCGCTTCCGGGATGTAGTCGATCGAACGTTTCTCGATCAACGGTTTACTGCCTGCACGATCGTCATTAACAGCCATTGTTCAACCTCTGTGGATTGTTATTAGGGGTTCAACGTGGAAACCGCTTTATGTGGGAGCGGGCTTGCTCGCGAAAGCGGTGGGTCAGCCAGCACAGATGTTGAATGTGCCGGCCTCTTCGCGAGCAAGCCCGCTCCCACATAAAGCAGCTCCACAGGTACTGCGTTATTTGCCGGTGATCATCGGCAGGTTCAGCCCTTGTTCCTTGGCGCAGTCGATCGCGATCTGGTAACCCGCATCGGCGTGACGCATGACACCGGTAGCCGGATCGTTGTGCAGTACGCGAGCGATACGCTCGGCCGCTTCGTCAGTACCGTCGCAGACAATCACCATGCCCGAGTGCTGGGAGAAGCCCATGCCGACGCCGCCGCCGTGGTGCAGGGAAACCCAGGTCGCGCCGCTCGCGGTGTTGAGCAGAGCGTTGAGCAGTGGCCAGTCGGACACGGCATCGGAACCGTCCTGCATGGATTCGGTTTCGCGGTTCGGGCTGGCGACAGAACCGGAGTCCAGGTGGTCGCGACCAATCACGATTGGCGCGGACAATTCACCGCTGCGAACCATTTCGTTGAACGCCAGACCGAGCTTGGCGCGCAGGCCCAGGCCAACCCAGCAGATACGTGCCGGCAGACCCTGGAAGCTGATGCGCTCGCGCGCCATGTCCAGCCAGTTGTGCAGGTGGGCGTCGTCCGGGATCAGTTCTTTTACTTTGGCGTCGGTTTTGTAGATGTCCTGCGGATCGCCCGACAGTGCAGCCCAACGGAATGGACCGATGCCGCGGCAGAACAGCGGACGGATGTAAGCCGGTACGAAGCCTGGGAAGTCGAATGCGTTTTCCACGCCTTCTTCTTGCGCCATCTGACGGATGTTGTTGCCGTAGTCGAAGGTCGGAATACCCATTTTCTGGAAGTCGAGCATCGCTTTAACGTGCACGGCCATCGATTGCTTGGCGGCTTTGACCACGGCAGCAGGCTCGGTCTTGGCGCGAGCGCGGTACTCGTCCCAGGTCCAGCCGGCTGGCAGGTAACCGTTGAGCGGGTCGTGGGCGCTGGTCTGGTCGGTAACCATGTCCGGGCGCACGCCGCGCTTGACCAGTTCCGGCAGAATTTCAGCCGCGTTGCCCAGCAGCGCGATGGAAATCGCCTTGCCTTCTTTGGTGTATTTTTCGATGCGGGCCAGCGCGTCGTCGAGGTCGGTGGCTTGCTCATCGACATAACGGCTGTTCAAACGGAAATCGATACTGACCTGCTGGCATTCGATGTTCAGCGAGCAAGCGCCGGCCAGGGTCGCGGCCAGTGGCTGAGCGCCGCCCATTCCGCCTAGACCTGCGGTCAGGACCCAACGACCTTTCAGGTCATCGTTGTAGTGTTGGCGACCGGCTTCGACGAAGGTTTCGTAGGTGCCTTGAACGATGCCCTGGCTGCCGATGTAGATCCAGCTGCCGGCGGTCATCTGGCCGTACATGGCCAGGCCTTTGGCGTCGAGTTCGTTGAAGTGTTCCCAGCTTGCCCAGTGTGGCACCAGGTTGGAGTTGGCAATCAGTACGCGCGGGGCGTTGCTGTGAGTCTTGAACACGCCGACCGGCTTGCCGGATTGCACCAGCAGGGTCTCGTCGTCGTTCAGGTTGGTCAGGCTTTCGACGATCTTGTCGTAGCATTCCCAGTTACGCGCCGCACGACCGATACCACCGTAAACCACCAGTTCTTTAGGGTTCTCGGCGACTTCCGGGTCGAGGTTGTTCATCAACATGCGCAGCGGCGCTTCGGTCAGCCAGCTCTTGGCGGTCAGCTTGTTGCCACGGGCAGCGCGGATTTCGACATTGCGGTATTTAGTAGGTTTCTGGGTATTGTCAGTCACGAAAAAGACTCCTCAGCGATCAATCCAAACCAACCCTGGCGGTGGGTAAGCCAGCTTGTGCGCATCGTTGCGCCACAAGCGAATCAGTGGACGCTGCGGAGAGTCTCAGTCGACTCATACGCATACGTCTTTACTTGTACATACAAGCATATGCAATCAAGCGGCCAACTTGCTGGAAGGCTGTTCAAGAAAAGTTTTGAAAGGGCTGGAAAGCGCATGGATCAAGGGTTTTGGCAAAGATGAAATTTTTCGGGGGGATTTTGCGAGAGGGATTACAGCTGTTACTTGAGCGGGGGTTTGCGCCACGCTGGGGCGTTCGGTAACAAGTTGGTGCGCATTTGGGAACGGATTTGCTCGGTGAAAAAGCTTCGCGGGCAAGCCTCGCTCCAGGTTTTGCGTCGATCACCAATAGTTGGATCGACATCAATCCTGTAGGAGCGAGGCTTGCCCGCGAAAGGGATTTTGAATCAGCGTGTGATCAGCTCAATCACACAGCACGAGCCGTTAATGGAGACTTCCAAAAGCCCGGTATTACCGTCAAGTTGCAGGCAATCATGGCGGCCAAGATGTGAGGCGCTGTTACCGACCTTCACTTCAAGCTCGTCGGTGACACTGAACACGAGCACAGTGCCCGCCGAGGTGAAAAACCGCTGCTCGCCGTCCAGCCTCTGCAACCGCGCGTTGTAACGCTGCGGCGCATAAATCAGGTTGAAATCGCGGATCGGCCCGCCGAGCAATGTGCAGGACACCTGGCTCTCGCCACTAAAGGCAAATGGATCGAGCGGTAACAATGAACGCGTGATCTGACCATCAACCGATAAGGTCATACCGTCGCCTTGCAGCACGGTGATGATCCGCTCGTAACCGGCGAACATTGAAAAGCCGCCCGACTCACCAATATCGGCAATCGACAGGCGCCAGCCGAAACCGTCGAGGCCTGTACCTGCATCACGGGTGATTTCTTCAGTGCTGCCGCCGCCGTTTTTCCACGGCATGCGCGGGTAATCTTTTGCGCGTAGAACCTTTACTTGACTCATTTATGAAAGCGTCCTTCCAGACGATGACGGGAACCAGGGTGGATCAAACGGGCGGCGGTCACCGGCTGACGACCGGACCAGGTGCGGCGACGAATCAGCAGGCACGGCTCGCCTTTCTCAATCTGCAGCAACTTGCATTCGCTGGCCTCGGCCAGAATCGCCTCGACCACATGCTCGCCTTCAGTCAGCGGCGCGACCTGGTTCAGATAGGCGTATGGCGTTTGCAGGGTGAAGTCCTGCTTGAGGTAGTCCGGCGCCACCAGCGCGTTGACGAAACGGTCTTCGATTTGTACCGGGATATCGTTTTCGAAATGCACGATCAGCGAGTGGAAAACTTTCTGGCCTTCGCGCATGTCCAGCGCCAAGGCGCGCTCGGAACCGGCGGCCTCTTCTTCGAGGGTGATGACCTTGCAGGTATGACGATGGCCACGGGAGGCGATTTCGTCGGCGATGTTGTGCACTTCAAACAGCGCGGATTGACTTTTCGGCTCGGCGACAAAAGTCCCGACACCTTGCATGCGCACCAACAGACCGTCGGCGGTCATCTCGCGCAGGGCACGGTTGATGGTCATGCGGCTGAAGCCCAGCTGGTTGACCAGCTCGCTTTCCGACGGAACGCGGTAGTGCGGCGGCCAGTTTCCACTGTCGATTTGCTGGGTGATCATCTGTTTGACGCGGGCGTACAAGGGCGCCGGGCTGTCGCCCATGTGTGCGGCCAACGGAGAGACTGCAGGCGGAGTCGGCACGGTTAATCCTTGTTCGTTTAGTAAAGGTTGCTAGCTTGCCGGAGTTTACCGAGCAGGCAAACGTCTGTATATGTATATACAAATAACACACGATGGGGTGCTGAACCATGTCCGCCTTCTTTGCCGAACGCGCGCTGCTGCCTAGTGGATGGGCCAATAATGTACGTCTTGAGGTCAGCGCCGATGGCGTGTTGACCCATATCCAGGCCGATTCCCACGCAGATGGCGCCGAACGGCTGAGCGGTCCGCTGCTGCCGGGCATGCCGAATCTGCACTCCCACGCCTTCCAGCGGGCCATGGCCGGGCTGGCGGAAGTGGCGGGCAATCCTAATGACAGTTTCTGGACCTGGCGCGACTTGATGTATCGCCTCGTCGGAAAAATCAGCCCGGAACAGCTCGGCGTCATCGCTCGTCAGCTGTACATCGAAATGCTCAAGGCCGGTTACACCTCGGTCGCGGAATTTCACTACGTACATCACGACACCAACGGCCAGCCTTACGCGGACCCAGCCGAACTGGCACTGCGCATCAGCCAGGCCGCCAGTTCTGCCGGCATCGGCCTGACGTTGCTACCGGTGCTCTACAGCCATTCCGGTTTCGGCGGCCAGGTCCCGAACGAAGGTCAGCGTCGCTTTATCAACAGCACCGAAAACTACCTCAAGCTTCAGTCGCGCTTGCAGCCGATCCTGGCGCAGCAACCGGCGCAGTCGTTGGGTTTGTGTTTCCACTCGTTGCGCGCGGTAACACCGCAGCAGATCAGCGAAGTGCTGGCGGCCAGCGACAAGCAGTGCCCGGTGCACATTCATATCGCCGAGCAGCAGAAAGAAGTCGATGACTGCCTGAGCTGGAGCGGTCGTCGCCCGCTGCAATGGCTGTACGAAAACACCGAGGTCGACCAGCGCTGGTGCCTGGTCCACGCGACCCACGCCAACCCGGAAGAAGTCGCGCTGATGGCCAAGAGTCGCGCCATCGCCGGTCTGTGCCTGACCACCGAAGCGAACCTTGGCGACGGAATTTTTCCGGCGGTGGATTTCCTCGCGCAGGGCGGACGCATGGGTATCGGGTCCGACAGCCATGTGTCATTAAGTGTGGTGGAAGAATTGCGTTGGCTGGAATACGGCCAGCGCCTGCGCGATCAGCGGCGCAATCGCTTGTATGGCGCGGATCAGCCGATGGTTGGCCGCACACTGTATGACGCAGCACTGGATGGCGGCGCTCAGGCGCTGGGCCAGCCGATTGGTGCATTGGAAGTCGGCAAGCGTGCGGACTGGCTGGTGCTGGACGGCAACGATCCGTACTTGGCAACAGCCAGTGGTGACGGGATTCTCAATCGTTGGCTGTTCGCCGGTGGCGATCGCCAGGTACGGGATGTGCTGGTCAATGGCCAGTGGGTTGTGCGTGACGGGCATCATGCCGGGGAAGAAGAAAGTAACCGCGCGTTCACCCAAGTCCTGCGCGACCTTCTGAGCTAACTCCCCCACTGATCGTTCCCACGCTCTGCGTGGGAATGCCTCAATGGACGCTCTGCGTCCGCTTTGGGACGCGGAGCGTCCCGGGCTGCATTCCCACGCGGAGCGTGGGAACGATCATTAGCGGAGTAATCAGTTCGAGGTCTTGGCCATCTGCGTATCCGACGCGCGCCAGATCAGCCGCGTGGTGTCGTAGCCCTGCTGACGCGCCTTGCTCAGCAGTTCTTCACGCACTACACCGTTAACCGACGGAGTTCGCGACAGCAGCCACAGATACTTGCGGCTCGGGTCGCCGACGATGGCGGTCTTGTAATCTTCGCTGACGTACAACACCCAGTATTCCCCCTTCGCCACACCCGGCAGCAATCGCGAGAACCAGGTATCGAACTCGACCCACAATTTGTCGGTCTTGCCCGGCACTTGCGGATAAGCCACGCCCTTGGCTTCTTCCCATTGCCAATCCGCCGTCAGGCAGCGGTTCAGCACCAACACGTTGCCGTCAGGCTTGAGCGTGTAATGGGCTTCAGATTGCGCGCAGTTGCGCTGGAAATACATCGGCAGACGGGCCAACTCGTACCAGGTCCCTTGGTACTTCTTAAGATTGACGCTGTTGTCAGTTTTCGGTGCCAACGGATCTACGCCGGAAGTGGCGCAGCCAGCCAAAACCAGGCCGGCTAAAAGGACTATCAGTAACCGTTTCATTGTTTTTCTCCCGTGGGCGCTTAGCCCCGGATTACTTCAGGCCTTGGCCGGAAAACATCAGCACTTGGTCACCGGCGTACTGCACGCTGATAAAACTGTTCTTGTCACCCCAGGTACAACTGGACATGCCGAGCGCGCCCGAGCAGTCGGTGGGTTTGCCCAGCAAGGTTTCTACCTCGGCCTTTGGCATGCCTGACGACAGCTTCGAGTAGTTTTCCTGATTGACCTTGCTGCACGCGGCCAACAACACGCAGAACGAAAGCAGGGCGATAGAACGCAGCGACATTGTGTAGCTCCTGGGGCGAAGGGGAATGGCATGACTGCCAAGCTGAAGCTTAGAAGAGAAAACCCCTGTCTGGTTCCGTGGCTGGCCGGCTATTTGTGGGCCGCTCGTCTGTCTTTCGTGAAATATCAGGAACTTTCGTTGGTTGTTGAGTGTTTCGTCGGTTTTCGTAAAAGCCGCCTAATCTTTGCCGCCGCTCAGTCGACATATAAGCAGCGCAAGCCCACGACTGTGGCAAATTGACGCCCCTCGCTGACCAGCCCCTCCGCGGTAGTGCATTTAATGACCAGAAACATGAAATTCAGCCACAAGATCCTGCTGGCAGCCGCCCTCGTGGTCGCCGTTGCGTTCGCCTGCTTTATCCTGTTCAACGACTACCGCCAGCGCCAGACATTGCGCAGCAGTACCGAATCATCGATGCAGGAACTCGGCAGCCTGACCACCAGTAACATCCAGACCTGGCTGGAAAGCCGCATCCAGTTGCTGCAATCGTTGTCCCAGCAGATCGCCGTGGACGGCAGCGTCCCGGCCAACCTCAAGCGCGCCATCGACTTGCCGGCCTACACCGGCAACTTCCAGTTGAGCTACTTCGGTGGCACTGACGGCGTGATGTTCTCGGTCCCGGCCGGCAATCGTGCGGCGGATTACGACCCCCGCGCCCGCGGCTGGTACAAGGCGGCCAACAGCGCGCAGCAGACCATCGTCACCGAACCGTATATCGCCGCATCGTCGGGCAAACTGGTGATCACCGTCGCCACGCCGGTCAAACATCAGAATCAAATGATCGGCGTCGCCGGTGCGGACATCGACCTGTCGAGCGTCAGCGCGATCATCAACTCGCTCAACTTCGGCGGTCACGGCCACGCGTTCATCGTCAGCGCCGACGGCAAGATCCTGATCCACCCGGACAGCAAACTGGTGCTCAAGAGTCTCGCCGAGGCCTACCCGAACGGCGCGCCGAAAGTCAGCCCAGGCATGAAAGAAGTCGATCTCGACGGCAAGACCCAGTTCATCTCCTTTACCCACGTCAACGGTGTGCCGTCGGCAGACTGGTACGTGGCGCTGGTGCTGGACAAGGAAACCGCGTTCTCGATGCTCAACGAATTCCGCACTTCGGCGATCATTGCCATGGTCATCGCCGTGGTGATCATCATCGCGCTGCTGGGCATGCTGATCAGCTTCTTGATGCAACCGCTGCTGACCATGGGCCGCGCCATGCATGACATCGCCGAAGGCGAAGGTGACCTGACCAAACGCCTGACCATTCATGGCCAGGACGAGTTCGGTGCGCTGGGCACCTCGTTCAACCGCTTCGTGGAACGTATTCACACGTCGATTCGCGAAGTGTCCTCGGCCACCGGCCAGGTCAACGAAGTGGCGCTGCGTGTGGTGGCGGCCTCTAACTCATCGATGTTCAACTCCGACCAGCAAGCCTCGCGCACCAGCAGCGTCGCTGCAGCGATCAACGAACTGGGCGCCGCCGCCCAGGAAATCGCCCAGAACGCCGCCCTCGCCTCCCAGCACTCGAGCGATGCCCGAGCGTTGGCCGAAGACGGTCAGCAAGTGGTAGATAAAACCATCGCAGCGATGCAACAGCTCTCGGCGAAGATCAGCGATTCGTGCGGCAACATCGAAACGCTCAACAGCAACACCGTGAACATCGGGCAGATTCTGGAAGTGATCACCAGCATCTCGCAACAGACCAATTTGCTGGCATTGAACGCAGCGATCGAAGCAGCGCGTGCCGGTGAAGCCGGCCGTGGTTTTGCCGTGGTCGCGGACGAAGTGCGCAACCTCGCCCACCGCACTCAGGATTCGGCGCAGCAAGTGCAGAAGATGATCGAGGAACTGCAAGTCGGCGCCCGTGAAGCGGTGAGCACCATGACCGACAGCCAGCGCCAGAGCGAAAGCAGCGTCGGCATCGCCAACCAGGCAGGCGAACGCCTGGGCAGCGTAACCCAGCGCATTGGTGAGATCGACGGGATGAACCAGTCCGTGGCGACAGCGACTGAAGAGCAGACCGCTGTGGTGGAGTCGATCAACGTCGACATTACCGAGATCAACACGCTGAACCAGGAAGGTGTGGAGAACTTGCAGTCGACCTTGCGTGCGTGTGCGGATCTTGAGCAGCAGGCGGCGCGGTTGAAGCAGTTGGTGGGCAGCTTCAGAATCTAAGGCGCTCTCACTGGCCCTTTCGCGGGCAAGCCTCGCTCCTACAGGATTGGTGCAGCATTTGAGACTGTGCATAACCTGTAGGAGCGAGGCTTGCCCGCGAAGGCGGCGTCTGCAACAACGAAGAGTTAGAACCGAGACCCAGGCCCGCTCAGAAACTCCATTTCCTCAGCTGTCGACTCCCTTCCCAACACCGCATTCCTGTGCGGAAACCGTCCAAACCGCGCAATCACCCGCTGATGCTTCTCGGCATAACTTAGGTAATCGGTAAACAGCTTCTGATCCGCCTCCGGCTGCTGCGCTACCAGATCGATATAGCGGGAAATCGCCTCGTTCTGCATCGCCAGATTCTCGCAGTGCTCAAACACCAAGTAGATAAACACCCGCTGGATCGGCCGCAACTGCCGATCGAAATCCGCAGCAATGCCTTGCGCCACCAGTGCCTGAGCCCTGAAATCGCCTGAAAAGGATTTTGGAGAGTCGCGATAGATCATTCGCGGGAGTTGATCGAGCAGCAGCACCAGGGCCAGCCAACCTTCGGGGCGTTGCGCCCAGTCGGTCAATCCGCCGGCCAGTGCCTGCTCGACCCAGTCCCCGAAACGCGTCTGCGCTTCGAGGTCCTGGCTGTCGCGCTTGCCGAACCATAACTTGCCCTTGTCAGCCGCTATTTCGTTGGGGGATTCGAGCGTTCCGAACCACCATTCGAGCAACGGCTGCCAGGGCGCGGTCATGGTTTATTCCTTGTGGTAAGCCGTGACGCGTGCGACTTCTTCTTTCGAGCCGAGGTACACCGCTACGCGTTGGTGCAGGCCTTCAGGCTGAATGTCGAGGATGCGCTGGTGACCGTCGGTGGAGGCGCCGCCGGCCTGCTCAACCAGGAACGACATCGGGTTGGCTTCGTACATCAGACGCAGCTTGCCCGGCTTCGACGGCTCGCGGCTGTCGCGTGGGTACATGAACAGACCACCACGGGTCAGGATGCGGTGCACGTCCGCGACCATCGCCGCGACCCAACGCATGTTGTAGTTCTTTTTCAGCGGGCCTTCATCGCCCGCCAGCAATTCGCCGACATAGCGTTGTACCGGTGCTTCCCAGTGACGCTGGTTGGACGCGTTGATCGCGAATTCCTGAGTGGACTCCGGGATCGTGATGTCTTCATGGGTCAGTACGAAGCTGCCCATTTCACGGTCCAGCGTAAAGCCTTTCACGCCATCACCCAGGGTCAGCACCAGCATGGTCTGCGGGCCGTAGATCGCATAACCGGCAGCGACCTGCTGGGTGCCTGGCTGCAAGAAGGCCTTTTCGTTCAAGGCTTCGTTCTGGCTCAGGTATTCGCTCGGGCAACGCAGCACCGAGAAGATCGTGCCGACCGGTGCGTTGATGTCGATGTTCGACGAGCCGTCCAGCGGGTCGAATACCAGCAGGTACGCGCCTTTCGGGTATTTGCCCGGGATCTGGTAGGCATTGTCCATTTCTTCGGACGCCATGCCGGCCAGGTGACCGCCCCATTCGTTGGCTTCGAGCAGGATCTCGTTTGAGATCACGTCGAGTTTCTTCTGCACTTCGCCTTGGACGTTTTCAGTGCCCATGCTGCCCAGAACGCCACCCAGGGCGCCTTTGGACACGGCGTGGCTGATTTCCTTGCAAGCACGCGCCACCACTTCGATCAGGAAACGCAGATCGGCAGGGGTGTTGTTGCTACGGGTCTGCTCAATCAAATAGCGACTCAGGGTAACGCGAGACATGGAAGGCTCCGGTGGAATGGGGGGCTAAAAACCCGCGCAGTTTAACGCGAGTCGAGGCGCATTTCCTCCTATCAGACGTGATACGCCCAAGAGAGTTCATGCACCGGGTTGAGCGTAGTTCGAAACGGACATTTTTACCGACCGAAGAACCGCATTCGCGAGCAAGTTCGCTCCCACAGGTTTGCGCATTCCACTGTAGGAGCGAGGCTTGCCCGCGAATGGCGCGCAGCGCCAGCCATTCTCAGGATTTGACCGGCGGTTTACGCAGCAAGCTGAACGCCATCGCCGCCAGGAATAAAACGCTCAACAACAACACCGCCCACAACCCGAACTTCTTCCAGTTCGCGTCCGTTGCCGCTGCTGCGGTCACCGTGGATGTGCTGCTCACCACCGCCGCACCTTCCACCGAAGCCTTGCCCAGCGCCGCCCACTTCGCCGCGCTGTAATCCGGAATCAGCGTCGACAACGACAGGTTCGCCGCCTTCACCGTCGCACTCCCGAGCGCCAGCGTATAAGGCCCCGCCCCGCGCGCCAGGAACACCAATTGCGTCGAGCGCACGGCAAACTTCACCGTCGGCGCTTCAGCGCCCAAGCCACCGCCGCGCTCATCCACGACAAGCTTCAACTGCTGCACGGTCTGCCCCGACAGCTGCAATTCGTTTTGCACCACGTCCTGGCCACTCTGGGTCAGGCGATAGAGCAAACCGCTGGTCAGCGGCTGCCACGGCAGACTGCTTTCGCGACGACCGGACAACGTCACCGGCGCCAGGCTGTTGGGCTGACTCAGCTCAATCTGCACCCGTTCGACATTCAGCCCCATCGGCAACTGCCACGTGTACTCCCCCGCCTTCACGCTGTTGCCCGCCAGCGGTTGCGACCAGACCAACGGCAGCGGCAGGCTGCGGGGGCTCGCGCTTTGCAACTGCGCGGACGTCAGCGCCGGCGCCGATTGCGGTGAATTCCACAGCAAGCGCAGGTAACGCGCCGATTGCCCGGGCAAGCCAACTTCATGCTGCTCGACCCGCTCGTCAGCAAACGTAAGCCGCGCCACCTGCCCTTCGCCCCACGACTGCCAATGCTGTAAGTCGTCGCTGGCCTCGATGGTGAAACGCTGAAAGCCATCGCGCTCGCTGGTCCAGTCAAGGATCAACTGCTGCAACGGCGCCTTGATGCCGCTGGCGTCGAGCAACCAGCCGCGCAGCACTTCTTCACCCGCCTCCAGCTGACTGGAAGGCTGCACTTCGACCAACGTGCCGTTCGCGCTCGATTGCACGCGTATGCCCGGCACGCGTTCCGTGGCGTCCGCCGAGGTGTACAGCGGGAACCATTTCACATCGGTCAACGTTCGATTTTCACGGGTTGACGCTGCTTCGCGAGCCAAGGCGTAGGCCTGCGCTTCGCCGACAGCGTTGAAGACCCGAACATCGCTGAGATCCGTTTGCCGCGCATTCAGTTGCACGGCCAAGGGCAATTCGAGACGATACCAAGGTCCCTCGCCGCTCAGCGACAACGGCACCTGTGTGGCGAAGTCCGCCGGTTTTTCCTGAGCGCTGGCGGACAGCGCCACACCCAGCGCAACAGCGCCCAACCAGCCCAGGTTCAGCTTCTGACTCAAGACGACACTCCTTCGGTTTCTGGGGCCGGCCTATCAGCATCCGGCGCAGCCTCGGCACGCTTGGGTGGCAGCGGAGCGAAATACCCCACCACCAGCAGCAACACGCCGACGCCGATAAACGACACGATCCGCGCAAGTCCGCCGCGGTTACTCAATTCGACAAAGAACAGTTTTGCCACCACCACGCCGATCAGCGCGGCACCGATCAGCCACACTTCGCGGCGATGGCGCAGATGGCCGCCGATCATCAGACTCAGCGCCATCAACGTCCAGACGATGGACAGACCGGCCTGCACCAGCATCGACTCAAGCAACGCATCCATCTCGAACGGCACACCGCCCCAATGGTGCGCGGTGCGCATCACCAACGCAGTGAAGAAAACAAACAGCGAACCCCCGGCGATCAGTTGGGTGGCGTGATCCACGTAGTCCTTGCGAATCGTCAGTTGCGCCACGGCGCTGCGGGACCAGACGTAGACGCCGAACAGCGCAAACAGCAGGCCCAGTTCCAACGGATTGATCAGCGGCACATACGGCAGAGGCTCGGCCGTGCCGTCGCTGACTATATTCGCCAACCAGAACCAGCCGAGCATCAGCACTGCCAACGGAGCCGCCGCGTAGAAGCGGTATTCGCGAGGATAGGCCGCCACTGGCCAAGGCCAATTGCGCGGCACCGCCATAAGCACCAGATACAGGCTCGGCAGGATCGCCCAACCCAGCCAGCGCCAGGCGTTGTACTGCTCGGACAACAGCAGCAAACCGTAACGCAGCTCCAGCGCCAGCACGCCGATCAACAGCCAGCAGCCGAGCACATGGGCGGTGCTCAGGGCGCGTGCCGGCAACATCGGCGCCAAGCGGCGCAGGGAGATGAAGTGCACGACGACCACCGCCGTCCACACCAGCCAGCCGAAGTTGGCGGCGGGGTGATAACGCGAGTGCCACGCAGCCAGCAGTACCAGACCGGCAGCAGGAATCAGCAATGTGCAGAGCAGGCCCAGCGCTGACCATTTCAAACGCAACGCCAACACCGTCCACAGCGCCACGCTCACCGCGGCAACAGCCAGCAGCAAGGTCGCTTGCAGATTCAGCGGTGCAAAGCGCAACACTTCGCTGATCCACGCCACCGCCCACCAACCCGCGCCCCACACCAGCAACACTTCGGACAAACGCTTCAAGCTCAGCACATCGAACGCCGAGACATGGTTGCCAAGCTGCAAGCGCCACGCCCCGACCATGGCGGCCAGGCCCAATACCAGCGGTGTCCAGAAGCCGCTATGGGCCAGCGGTTTCAAACCTTCGCTGGCCAGCGGCCCGAGCAGGTCCGGCCCGGCGAACAGGAATGCCGCGCCGCCAATCACCTGCAACAGCAGGCCGAAGACAAAACTCACACGCTGCTTGAGGTACAGACTGAGCCAAATGATAAACAGGCCACTGGCCGCCCACACCGCACTCGCGGTTTGCCATGGCAGCACGAACAGCACCGCCAGATTGATCAGCACCAGTCCGGCCAGCAACACCACCGACAAGCCGCGCAGCAGTCGAATGTCGTTGCGCACCATCTCATCGCGAGCAGCGAGCAACATGCCGGCGATCAACGCCAGGCCAATTAACGACGCGCTGAGCAAACCGCTCCAGCCCGCGCTGAACACGGCAGCCGACTCACCACTGGAACCTTGCAAGCGCAGCAGGAACAACGCACCACCGAGCAACTGCACGGCGAACGCGGTGAACAGGAACGTGCGCGATTGCAGACGCAGGCCGACAAACAACGTCGCCAACCCCGCCAGCGCCCAACTGATCGCGGTGCCGTGAGTCAGGAAGAACAACGGAGCCAGCAGATAGAGGAAGATCAGGCCGAGGCAGGCCAATACCGGCAGCCCTTTGCGTTCCCATGCCGATGTTTGTTCGGGCAAAGCTTTGCGCAATTGATAGAAGCTGAACAACAAGGCTGCGCCGAGCATCAACGCGCCCAGTGGAGCGCCGTCGAGCAAACTGCCGTCGCCGATCCGCAATTCGCTGACAAACGCCAGCGCCGAGCCCAGTTGCAGCAGCAAGGCAAACGCGCGAGCCAGCGGTCGTTGCTGACGCAGGCCATGCCAGAAAATACCAGCGCCTTCGACGGCCCAAGCGGCAGCCGTCCAGCGAGCATCGAGCCCCAACGGAATCGCGAGGCTGGCGAAGATTACGCCCAGCGCCAGGCAGGTTTCCGCGAGCAGCAATGCACGGCCGCCCATCAGCAACCGGGCCAGTCCCATGTAGATCATGCCCAACGCCAATGCGCTGAACGCCGCGGCAAACTCCAGGTGTTGGACCAACGCAAACTGCAAACCGAAACCCACCAGCGGCGGGCCGAACAGCATCGTGCCGTCGACGTAATCACCCTTACGCGCGGACCAGCGCAGCAGTGCCTCGCGACTGCCGTCCTCGGGGGCGTCGCTCATCTCCAGCAGCTTGCGTCGGGCGAACAGCAGGCCGATGGCCAGGTACATCAGGAAGAACAGGATCAGGAAGGGCTCGGTGCTCCACAGCAATTCCGGTGTGTAGGAGCGCAGGCCCCAGGCGAAACCGATGCCGAAGGTGCCGACGAAACCGATCAGGTTCAGCAGTCGCCAGGCCTTGAACCAGGCGATGGCGAGGATGCCGGCGTTGAGCAAGGCGAAATAACTGAACAGCGCGACGTGGTTGCCGGCGCCGGTCGATGTCAGGATCGGTGCGGCGAAACCGCCGAGTGCCGCGGCAACCGCCAGGCCCAACGCATCCTGAGTGATGGCGAGAATCGCCGAGAACACTGTCACCGCGACCAGCAGACCCAGCGCGGCTGTAGGATCGAGCAATGGATGCAGGCGCATCGCGGCAAACACCGTCAGGTACAACACGGCAATCCCGGTGCCTTGCAGCATCAGCGCGTAATTGCTGTTGCGTGTTCTGAGCCACCAACCCAGACCAAGCAAGCCCAATGCAGCCGCCGCAACCCCGGCGTAACGCAGTTCGATCGGCACCACCATGCCTTCGGTGGCATAACGCAGCAGGAACGCCAGACCGATGAACAACAGCACCACGCCGACCCGCAGCACGGTGTTGCCACCGAACAGCCAGTTGCGCGCGCCACTGATGGCCCGCTCGATGAAATTCGGGCCGCGAGGGATCGCAGGTTGTTGCGGTTCGCGGGCGACCGGTTCGGGTTTCCAGACATCGTCGGGCAGCGGACGGCTGGGTTGCGACGCCGTTGCGGCCATCGGTTCAAGTTCGGGTGGGAGCTCCCAGATCATCTCCGGGGATTCGAGAGGAATTTCATCCAGTGTGAATTCTGGAGACGGGGCGGCTTCGCTGGCAATCGGTTCGCTTATTTGCGGCGCTGTGACGCCAGACACCACCAGCAATGCCAGGCGTTGCTGCACCCCATTCAGCGCAACCTGCGCCTGCTCCAGCAGGCGGCGCTGCTCGGCCGCTTCTGAATCCAGGCGGCCGAGGCGAATGGCCTGGCCAATAACCAGCCCGAGCAACGCGCCCAACAGCGCATCGCTGAACGACTCATCGAGTGTCCAGCCCAGCACCAGCCCAATCAGCATGAACATCCATTGCATGGTCGATATCCCTAAGCAGCCCCGCTGCGGGGCGAATCCGGGCGAAGCAGCCTCTGCTCCAGTCTAGTGACCAGACACCCGGAATCCAGTGTGAAAGCAGATTGCATCTGCACCACAAATCCAATGTGGGAGCGGGCTTGCTCGCGAAGGGGCCATCACATTCAATATTGATGTTGAATGTGATGGCCCCTTCGCGAGCAAGCCCGCTCCCACAAGGGTCAAGTTGGCGCCTAGTATATCGATCAGGCCCAACGGACGTTGGGCCTTGCGCACATTTGTCGCTAAAAGTTACTCCAACGCCTTCCAAATCTCCGTGGCGTACTCGCGAATGGTCCGGTCGGACGAGAACCAGCCCATCCGGGAAGTGCTCAACACCGCCGACCGCCACCAGGCTTCAGAATCGTGCCAATGGGCTTCCACGCGCATCTGCGCGTCCCAGTAGGAATCGAAATCGGCGCAGACCAGGAAGCGGTCGTAGTCGATCAACGAATCGATCAAACCTGCGTAACGGGACGGATCATCCGGCGAGAACACCCCGCCGCGAATCGCTTGCAGCACGTCGTTAAGCCGATGGGACGCGGCAATGTCCGGCGTCGCATTGAACTCATGGTTCTGCTTGCGCGCTTCAACCTGCTGGGCGCTGAGGCCGAAGATGAACATGTGCTCGACGCCGATGCGCTCGCTCATTTCGACATTGGCACCGTCCAGCGTACCGATGGTCAGCGCGCCGTTGAGGCCGAATTTCATGTTGCTGGTGCCCGAGGCCTCGAAGCCTGCAGTGGAAATCTGCTCCGACAAATCCGCCGCCGGAATAATGCTCTCCGCCAGGCTGACGTTGTAGTTGGGCAGGAACACCACTTTGAGCAGGCCGCGCACCGTGGGGTCGTTGTTCACCACCCGGGCGATGTCGTTGGTCAACTTGATGATCAACTTCGCCTGGTGATAACTGGCTGCGGCCTTGCCGGCGAAGATCTTCACCCGCGGCACCCAGTCGATTTCCGGCTCGGCACGAATCGCCTGATACAAGGCGACGGTATGCATCAGGTTGAGCAGCTGACGCTTGTATTCGTGGATCCGTTTGACCTGCACGTCGAACATCGCCGCCGGGTTGACCGCGATCCCCAATCGTTCATGAATCAGGTAGGCCAAGGCTTTTTTGCTGTGCAGACGCTGCTCGGCGAAGGCTTTGCGGAACGCACTTTTCTCGGCGAAGGGCTCCAGTTCCAGCAGGCGTTCTTCTGCGTTGTCCAACAGATCCGGGCCGAGGGCATCGACCATCATCGACGTCAGTTCAGGGTTGGCCTGATAGAGCCAGCGGCGGAAGGTGATGCCGTTGGTCTTGTTGTTGATCCGCTCCGGGTAGAGCTTGTGCAGTTCGGAGAACACAGTTTTGCGCATCAGTTGCGTGTGCAGACCGGACACGCCGTTGACGCTGTGGGAACCGAGGAACGCCAGGTTGCCCATGCGCACGCGGCGGCCGTTGTCTTCTTCGATCAGCGACACCGCGCGCAGCACGTCGAAGTCGTGAATGCCTTTGGCGCGCAACGAGTCGATGTGCTGAGCGTTGATCAGGTAAATGATCTGCATGTGCCGAGGCAACATCCGCTCCATCAAACCGACTGGCCAGGTTTCCAGCGCTTCCGGCAACAGCGTGTGGTTGGTGTACGAGAGCGTGTCGACGGTGACCTGCCACGCGGCGTCCCACGCCACGTCGTAGACGTCGACCAATTGCCGCATCAGCTCAGCCACGGCAATAGAAGGGTGCGTGTCGTTGAGCTGGATCGCCGCGTGGTCACCCAGGGTCAGGACCGAGGTGTGCATGTTGCGATGGCGGCGCAGCAAATCCTGCAAGGACGCGGCGACAAAGAAGTATTCCTGGCGCAGACGCAATTCCTGACCGGCTTCGGTGCTGTCCGCCGGGTAGAGCACGCGGGAGATACTTTCCGCCCGGGCGACTTCTGCCACGGCGCCCAAGTGGTCACCGGCGTTGAAGCGTTCCAGGTGCAAATCTTCCATGGCACGGGCACGCCACAGGCGCAGCGTATTGACGCTCGCCCCGCGCCAGCCGACCACCGGCGTGTCGTAAGCAATCGCCCGTACGGTTTCCCCCGGGGACCAGACTTGCTTGGACTTGCCGGCCTCATCGGTCACGGTTTCGACACTGCCGC
Source organism: Pseudomonas sp. BGI-2 (assembly GCF_004310295.1). Lineage (GTDB taxonomy): Bacteria > Pseudomonadota > Gammaproteobacteria > Pseudomonadales > Pseudomonadaceae > Aquipseudomonas. The sequence goes on from NZ_SISB01000022.1 coordinate 29,861, forward strand.
CAAAGCCGATCGGGTAAACAACTTCAGGCCGCTCAAATTCCCACGGGTTGCCGAAATCCAGCCAGTGTTCGGTCTGCTCCTGCTGCCAGCCGTCGACGATGGCCTGACGGAACAAGCCGTGTTCATAACGAATGCCGTAGCCATGGCCTGCGATGCCAAGGGTCGACATGCTTTCCATGAAACACGCCGCCAGACGACCAAGGCCACCGTTGCCCAAGGCCGCGTCGGGCTCCAGCAGGCGGATGCGCTCAATATCGACGCCGAGTTCGGTCATGGCTTCGCGGGCGACGTCGAGCAGGCCGAGGTTGCTCAGGCTGTCGTAGAGCAGCCGGCCGATGAGAAATTCCAGGGAGAGGTAGTAAACCCGTTTCTGACCTTTGCGGTAAATCTGCCGGGTGTGATCCATCCAGTGCTCGACCATGTGATCGCGCGCTGCCAGGGCGATGGCTTCGAACCAGTCGTGGTCGAAGGCGTGATCCGGGTCTTTGCCCACCGCGTAGGTGAGTTTGGTCAAGACGGCATCGCGAAATGCGGCCACCTCTGCTTCGCGAACAAGTGGTTCTTGAGTCATCGATAGGACCTCGAGCGAGCGTTGAGTTGTCTGAGCCTAGACGGTCTGACAGGCGGTCGGGGCTCTGGTTCGGCAGTTTTTCCTGATAGTGCGAGATAGGCCGGCATTACATTGTCATGTACTTGAATCAATGCAGGGGCCGTGCCGGATTAACGGTGTTATTTGGGTGACAGAGAAAAAATCTGGCGAAAGGTTGTTCAAAAATCCACCAGTCCCGGTATGATCGCGCGCCCTGATGCACACGCTGGTAACAACCGATGATGAAGTCCAACCTGATCGCTGCCGCAGAGATCGATCGCCTCGATACCTGGGCCAAATATTCTGCGCCGATGTGCGGCTCGTGTGTATCCAGCTGCTGCACGCTGCCGGTCGAGGTCAAGATCAAGGACCTGATCCGCATCGGCATCGTCGACGAGTTCGAGCGCGGCGAGCCAGCGAAGAACATTGCCAAGCGCCTGCAGAAGGAAGGGATCGTCGAGCGCTACAGCCAGAAAACCGAGATCTTCACCCTCCAGCGCATGAGCAACAACGATTGCCTGTACCTGGATCGTAAGAGCCGTCTGTGCACTATTTATGAAAAGCGTCCGGACACCTGCCGCAATCACCCGAAAATCGGGCCACGGCCGGGGTATTGCGCTTACAAGCCGAAAGAAGTGGCGCGTGAGACCAGCGAAAGCCGTCGCACCCTCGAAAAATTCTAAAGCCCCCTACATGATCGTTCCCACGCTCCGCGTGGGAATGCAGCCCGGGACGCTCCGCGCCCCAAAGCGGACGCAGAGCGTCCATTGAGGCATTCCCACGCAGAGCGTGGGAACGATCAACAAACACCGCACAAACCCCAGACAAACAAAAACGCCCCCGACCTTGCGGTCGGGGGCGTTTTTTTAAGCGCTAACTAAGTCGAGACTCAGTTACCGGCTTTCTTGGCAGCGCGGGTACGCTCGCTTTCGCCCAGGATCTTCTTGCGAAGACGGATGGACTTAGGAGTGACTTCGCACAATTCGTCTTCTTGAACGAATTCCAGAGCCTGCTCCAGGGTGAAGCGGATAGGCGGAACCAGAGCGATGGTTTCGTCTTTACCCGAAGCACGCATGTTGTCGAGCTTCTTGCCTTTGGTTGGGTTGACGCCCAGGTCGTTGTCGCGGCTGTTGATGCCGACGATTTGACCTTCGTACACGTCTTCGCCGTGGCCCAGGAACAGCTTGCCACGAGCCTGCAGGGTTTCCAGCGAGTAAGTCAGCGCCTTACCGGTAGCCACCGAAACCAGTACGCCGTTCTGACGGCCGGACATGTCGCCGGACTTCATCACGTCGTAACGGTCGAAGATCGAGGTCAGGATGCCTGCACCGGAGGTCAGGGTCAGGAACTCGTTACGGAAGCCGATCAGGCCACGAGCCGGGATGTTGTACTCAAGGCGCACACGGCCCTTGCCATCCGGAACCATGTTGGTCAGGTCGCCTTTACGGATACCGATCTGTTCCATGATCGCGCCCTGGGATTCTTCCGGCAGGTCGATGGTCACGTTTTCGTACGGTTCGTGCTTGACGCCGTCAACCAGACGGATGATCACTTCCGGACGACCAACACCCATTTCGAAGCCTTCGCGACGCATGGTTTCGATCAGTACCGAGAGGTGCAGCTCACCACGGCCGGAGACTTTGAACTTGTCGGCGGTGTCGCCTTCTTCAACGCGCAGAGCAACGTTGAACAGCAGTTCCTTGTCCAGACGTTCCTTGATGTTACGGCTGGTGACGAACTTGCCTTCTTTACCGCAGAAAGGCGAGTCGTTTACCTGGAACGTCATGGAAACGGTTGGTTCGTCAACGGTCAGCGGCTTCATCGCTTCGACGTTCAGTGGGTCGCACAGAGTGTCGGAGATGAACAGCTGGTCAAAGCCGCTGATGCAGACGATGTCGCCGGCAGCTGCTTCGTCAACGTCGATGCGGTGCAGACCGTGGTGACCCATCAACTTCAGGATACGACCGTTGCGCTTCTTGCCGTCAATGTCGATAGCCACAACTTGAGTGTTCGGCTTGACGCGACCACGAGCGATACGGCCAACGCCGATAACACCCAGGAAGCTGTTGTAGTCCAGTGCCGAGATTTGCATCTGGAACGGACCGTCACGGTCAACTTTTGGAGCTGGAACGTGGTCAACGATCGCCTGGTACAGCGGGGTCATGTCTTCCGCCATGGCGGTGTGTTCCAGACCGGCAATACCGTTCAGGGCCGAAGCGTAAACAACCTGGAAGTCCAGTTGTTCTTCGGTAGCACCCAGGTTGTCGAACAGGTCGAAGATCTGGTCCAGAACCCAGTCCGGACGTGCGCCTGGACGGTCAACCTTGTTGATGACCACGATTGGACGCAGGCCGGCTTCGAAAGCCTTCTTGGTCACGAAACGGGTTTGCGGCATAGGGCCGTCTTGAGCGTCAACCAGCAGCAGAACGGAGTCGACCATCGACATTACGCGTTCAACTTCGCCGCCGAAGTCGGCGTGGCCCGGGGTGTCCACGATGTTGATGTGGTAGCCGTTCCAGTTGATGGCGGTGTTTTTCGCCAGAATGGTAATACCGCGCTCTTTCTCCTGGTCGTTGGAGTCCATCACGCGCTCGTCGTTGAGCTCGTTGCGCTCCAGGGTGCCGGATTGACGCAAGAGTTTGTCTACCAGGGTGGTCTTACCATGGTCAACGTGAGCAATGATGGCGATGTTGCGTAGATTTTCGATCACTTGTGTATCTCGATCAGAGGATTCGGTGTGCTGACAGGTCGTGGCAGCGATTAACAGTAGAGTCAGGCCTTGCCGTTACAGCTTGACGGCAGAGTCGGGGGGCCGGTGACGCAGGCCACAGGCAAACAGCCCCGGGCTCTTAGCTCGGTCGATAAACGCGCACATTGGCATGCCCCTCACTGAGCAAATGGTGGGCATGCAGGCGACTCATCACGCCTTTGTCGCAATACAGCAGGTACTGGCGAGTAGGGTCCAGTTCCTTGAAACGAGCGTTCAATGCATAAAACGGCATCGTTTGTATGTCGATGCCAGCCAAGTCCAGCGGGTCGTCTTCAGCGGCGTCCGGGTGACGGATGTCGATGACGATCTGACCGGCCAGCGCTTCGCTGACTTCTTCAATCTGCACATCCTGGCCCAATTCGTCGATCACGCGATCGATCGGCACCAGTTTGGCGTTCTCGAGCGCACGCTCAAGTACTGCCATGTCGAACTGTTGTTCTTCGTACTCCACGCGCGGTCGCTTGGCGTGGGTCTTGGGGTTCACCGAGATGACCCCGCAGTATTCCGGCATGTGCTTGGCGAAGTCGGCAGTACCGATTTCGTTGGCCAGGTCGATGATGTCCTGCTTGTGACTGGCGATCAGCGGACGCAAGACCAGCTTGTCGGTCACGCAGTCGATCACGGACAGGTTCGGCAGTGTCTGGCTCGACACTTGGGAAATCGCCTCGCCGGTAACCAGCGCATCGATGTCCAGCCGATCGGCAATACGGGAAGCAGCGCGCAACATCATACGCTTCAAAACTACACCCATATGACTGTTATCGACTTTACCGAGAATTTCTCCCAGTACTTCCTCGAACGGCACACTCACAAATAACACGCGCTGGGAGCTGCCGTACTTCTTCCAGATGAAGTGCGCGACTTCCATGACGCCCAGTTCATGGGCCCGTCCGCCCAGATTGAAGAAGCAGAAATGGCTCATCAGGCCGCGGCGCATGATCTGGTAAGAGGCAACGGTCGAATCGAAACCGCCGGACATCAGCACAAGCGTCTGTTCCAGTGCACCCAGCGGATAACCGCCGATGCTGTTGTGCTGGCTGTGGATCACAAACAACCGTTTGTCGCGAATTTCGAGGCGAACTTCGATTTCCGGCTCTTTCAGCGAAATTCCGGCGGCGCCGCACTGACGGCGCAGTTGGCTGCCGACGTATTTCTCGACGTCCATCGAACTGAATTCATGCTTGCCGGCACGCTTGCAGCGCACCGAAAAAATCTTCCCGGCCAGCGCATCACCGAAGTGCTGTTTACACTTGGCGACGATGTCGTCGAAATCGCCCAGCGGGTATTCGTCGACCTGCAGGAAATGCGCAATGCCCGGCATGCAGCTCAGGCGCTCGGTCATCTCCTTCAGGGCTTTGGGCTCGCTGACGCGCGTTTCCAGCTCGAGATTGTCCCACACACCGTTCACCACCACAGCCGGGTCCAGGTCGCGGAGCACGGTACGGATGTTTTTGGCCAACTGGCGGATGAAACGCATCCGTACCGGGCGGCTCTTGATGGTGATCTCGGGGAAGACTTTTACGATTAGTTTCATGAAAACAGCGCGCGCTGGGCCAGCCGAAAAAGGGGGGCGCGGATTATAGCGGAAATTGCTCAAGGTTTAACCAGTTAATGTGCAGAAGGTTTTGCGCGCACCAAAACGGGTCATTTATTGATTTTGACGCTACATTGTAGGGCGAGATTTTCAGCTTACAGGCGCTTTGTACCTTTATAAGCGTGTTATTGGGGCAAAAAACCCATGGTGGGGCACTGGCATGCAATTTGCTCCCTTGTGAGGCAGGTTGCCTTGGCAGAGTATTCGCGCCGGCATCACCCATATTCCAAGGGCATCCACTACTAAGCCCGAAGCCACCCGGAGGACACTATGTCGAAGTCGGTTCAACTCATCAAAGATCATGACGTCAAGTGGATTGATCTGCGCTTCACGGACACCAAAGGCACTCAGCACCACGTGACCATGCCGGCTCGCGACGCGCTGGATGAAGCTTTCTTCGAAGAAGGCAAAATGTTCGACGGTTCCTCCATCGCTGGCTGGAAAGGCATCGAAGCTTCCGACATGATCCTGCTGCCGGACGACAGCACTGCCGTTCTCGACCCGTTCACCGAAGACCCAACGCTGATCATCGTGTGCGACGTCATCGAGCCGTCGACCATGCAAGGTTACGATCGCGACCCACGTGCGATCGCCAAGCGTGCCGAGGAATACCTGAAGTCGACCGGTATCGGCGATACCGTATTCGTTGGCCCGGAGCCTGAGTTCTTCATCTTCGATCAGGTGAAGTTCAAGTCCGACATCTCCGGCTCGATGTTTAAGATTTTCTCCGAACAAGGTTCCTGGATGTCCGACCAGGACATCGAAGGCGGCAACCATGGCCACCGTCCAGGTATCAAAGGCGGTTACTTCCCGGTTCCACCGTTCGACCACGACCACGAAATCCGTACCTCCATGTGCAACGCCATGGAAGAAATGGGTCTGGTCATCGAAGTTCACCACCACGAAGTGGCAACTGCCGGCCAGAACGAAATCGGTGTGAAGTTCAACACCCTGGTCGCCAAGGCTGACGAAGTTCAAACCTTGAAGTACTGCGTGCACAACGTTGCTGTCGCTTACGGCCGCACCGCGACCTTCATGCCTAAGCCTCTGTACGGCGATAACGGCTCGGGTATGCACGTTCACTTGTCCATCGCCAAAGATGGCAAGAACACCTTCGCTGGCGAAGGCTATGCCGGCCTGTCCGACACCGCTCTGTACTTCATCGGCGGCATCATCAAGCACGGTAAGGCCCTGAACGGCTTCACCAACCCGTCGACCAACTCCTACAAGCGTCTGGTCCCAGGTTTCGAAGCGCCGGTAATGCTGGCCTACTCGGCTCGCAACCGTTCCGCTTCGATCCGTATTCCTTACGTGTCCAGCCCTCGCGCTCGCCGTATCGAAGCCCGCTTCCCGGATCCAGCAGCCAACCCGTACCTGGCCTTCGCTGCCTTGGTAATGGCTGGCCTGGACGGCATCCAGAACAAGATCCACCCTGGCGACGCAGCTGACAAAAACCTGTACGACCTGCCGCCTGAAGAGGCGAAAGAGATCCCACAAGTTTGCGGCAGCCTGAAAGAAGCCCTGGAAGAGCTGGACAAAGGTCGTGCGTTCCTGACCAAAGGCGGCGTGTTCTCCGATGACTTCATCGACGCTTACATCGCTCTGAAAAGCGAAGAAGAAATCAAGGTACGTACCTTCGTACACCCACTGGAATATGAGCTGTACTACAGCTGCTGATCCGGTAGCGCTGCGGCACGCGGCGTGACAAAAAAGAGGCCTCCTTCGGGAGGCCTTTTTTGTGGCTGCGATTCTATGGCTGACAAAAATCCAATGTGGGAGCGGGCTTGCTCGCGAATGCGGTGTGTCAGTTACATAAATGCTGACTGATACACCGCATTCGCGAGCAAGCCCGCTCCCACAGGGGGTTTTGTGGCGTTTGAGGGTTTTTGGCAGTTCATGCCCAAATGTTTACAACTTGGGCCAACCGCCCCCTCTGACCTATGCTGCAATCCAACGCGTTCGTTTCTGGTCGATTTTATGGGTCGTGGTTTTCTATTCATCTTGCTGCTGATCGCCCTGCCCGCCGCAGCGCAGATCTATAAGTACACCGACGCCTCCGGCAACACCGCCTACAGCAATCAACCGCCCGACGGCGTCAAGGCTCAGCCGGTCGAGTTGCCACCGCTCAACAGTGTTGAGCGCCAGGCGCCTCCAGCTCCGTCTGCCGAAGCCAGCAACAGTGAACAACTGCGTAGCGCTTATGAGGTGCTGGAGTTGTCCGGTTTACCCACCGAAGAGGCCCTGCGTGCCAACAACGGCACGTTCACGGTCAGCGTCAAGATCAAACCGCGCCTTCAAGCGCCGCACCTGTTCAGGTTGCTGCTTGATGATCAGCCGTATGGGCAGTCGAGCAACGTACCAATTCTGCAACTGGTGAACATTGACCGTGGCGAACACAGCCTGGCGGTGCAGGTGATCGATGGCGAGAACATCGTTCAGCAGAGTCCGGCGGTGACGCTCACCGTGCAACGGGTGCATAAACCATGAGGTTGTGGCTGCTGATCGTCTGCCTGATCGCGCTGCCGGTAACGGCCGAGGTCTTTACCTACGTCGACGCTCAGGGCAACCGGGTCTACACCGACCAGCCGGGCTCGGGTAATGCCAAGCGCGTGCCGCTGGCGACGAGCAATCGCATGACCGCCAACCCGACGGGCGCGCGTCCCGTTATTGCCGAGCAGAAGAATGTAGAACGGCCGCTGTTCCATTACGACATGCTCCGCGTGCTGGTCCCGGAACCGGACGCTACGGTCCGTAGCAATGCTGGCGAGTTGATCGTCAGCGTTACCAACGAACCCGGCCTGCAACGGGGCCATCGCTACCGATTGCTGCTCGACGGCCAACCCACCGCTGAGCCCGGCCTCAGCCCGGTATTTGCCCTGAGCAACATCGATCGAGGCAGCCACAACCTGTCCGTGGAAATTCTCGACGAACAAGGCCGCACCGTTGAGCGCACGGCCAATCAACCTTTCCAGATGCTGCGCATTTCCCTCGCGCAGAAACGCAAGGTCAAACCTTGCGTCCTCACCGACTACGGCCAACGGCCGGAATGTCCGCTCAAAGACAAACCCGCAGAAGAAAAAAATCCGTTCCTGCGTTTCTTCTAACCTCGCTCAGGTTTGCGCACTATATTGGTGCAATAGGTTGCACCGTTCCCACATCTCAACCCATTTTGGTTCGAAAGTACCCGCGAAAGCTGGCAGAACGCCACGCAAACGAGCGTCAAACGCCCGTTTCAGGCTTTAAACGCTTCTTTTCGGAGCCTTGGTTTGGTTTTTGCATTTTCCTCGTATCGGCGCGTTATCCACGCGCATGCCCTGCTCCAAAAGAGGTCCTAATGACCATCAGTGACGCACTGCATCGTCTGCTTCTCGACAATCTGACCACCGCCACCATTCTGCTCGACGCCGAACTGCGCCTCGAGTACATGAACCCGGCGGCGGAGATGCTCCTGGCCATCAGCGGTCAGCGTAGCCATGGGCAGTTCATCAGCGAGTTGTTCACCGAATCCACCGAGGCGCTGAACTCCCTGCGCCAGGCGGTCGAGCAGGCGCATCCGTTTACCAAACGCGAAGCGATGCTCACCGCCCTCACCGGCCAGACCCTGACCGTCGACTACGCGGTCACGCCGATCCTCGCCAACGGCGCCACCATGCTGCTGTTGGAAGTCCACCCTCGCGACCGCTTGCTGCGCATCACCAAGGAAGAAGCGCAGCTGTCGAAGCAGGAAACCAGCAAGATGCTGGTGCGCGGCCTCGCTCACGAAATCAAGAATCCTCTCGGCGGGATACGCGGCGCGGCGCAATTGCTGGCTCGCGAGCTGCCGGAGGAAAGCCTGCGCGACTACACCAACGTAATCATTGAAGAGGCCGACCGCCTGCGCAACCTGGTCGATCGCATGCTCGGCTCCAACAAACTGCCGTCGCTGGCGATGTGCAACGTCCACGAAGTGCTCGAACGCGTCTGTCATCTGGTGGAAGCCGAAAGTCAGGGCTGCATCACGTTGGTACGCGACTACGACCCCAGCATTCCCGACGTGTTGATCGACCGCGAACAAATGATTCAGGCGGTGCTGAACATTGTGCGCAATGCGATGCAGGCCATCAGCAGCCAGAACGAGCTGCGCCTTGGCCGTATCAGCCTGCGTACCCGCGCCATGCGCCAGTTCACCATCGGTCACGTGCGTCATCGCCTGGTGACCAAGATCGAAATCATCGACAACGGCCCGGGTATTCCCGCGGAGTTGCAGGAAACCATCTTCTTTCCCATGGTCAGCGGCCGCCCGGACGGTACCGGGCTGGGCCTGGCCATAACCCAGAACATCATCAGCCAGCACCAGGGCCTGATCGAATGTGACAGCCACCCAGGCCACACCACGTTCTCGATCTTTCTGCCCCTGGAACAAGGAGCCACATCGACATGAGCCGTAGTGAAACCGTGTGGATCGTCGATGACGACCGTTCTATCCGTTGGGTCCTGGAAAAAGCCTTGCAACAGGAAGGCATGACCACGCAAAGCTTCGACAGCGCCGATGGAGTGATGAGCCGCCTGGCGCGCCAGCAACCGGACGTGATCATCTCCGACATCCGCATGCCGGGTGCCAGCGGTCTGGACCTTCTGGCGCGGATTCGCGAGCAACACCCACGGTTGCCAGTGATCATCATGACTGCGCACTCCGATCTGGACAGCGCTGTCGCGTCCTATCAGGGTGGTGCGTTTGAGTACCTCCCAAAACCGTTCGACGTCGACGAAGCGGTATCGCTGGTCAAGCGCGCCAACCAGCACGCTCAGGAACAGCAAGGCCTGGAAGTACCGGTCGCCTTGACCCGCACCCCGGAAATCATCGGCGAAGCGCCGGCGATGCAGGAAGTGTTTCGCGCCATCGGGCGCTTGAGCCACTCCAACATCACCGTGCTGATCAACGGCGAATCCGGGACCGGTAAAGAACTGGTGGCCCACGCTCTGCACCGTCACAGCCCGCGCGCGGCTTCGCCGTTCATTGCGCTGAACATGGCGGCGATCCCGAAAGACCTGATGGAATCCGAGCTGTTCGGCCATGAGAAAGGCGCGTTCACCGGCGCGGCCAACCTGCGTCGCGGGCGCTTTGAACAGGCTGACGGCGGCACGCTGTTTCTCGATGAAATCGGTGACATGCCGGCAGATACCCAGACCCGTTTGCTGCGGGTATTGGCCGACGGCGAGTTCTACCGTGTCGGCGGCCATGTGCCGGTGAAGGTCGATGTGCGAATCATCGCCGCGACTCACCAGAATCTGGAAACCCTGGTGCACGCCGGGAAGTTCCGTGAGGACTTGTTCCACCGCCTCAACGTCATCCGCATCCATATTCCACGGCTGTCGGACCGTCGCGAAGACATCCCGACCCTGGCCAAGCACTTCCTCGCCCGCGCCGCGCAAGAACTGGCGGTGGAGCCGAAGCTACTGAAAAGCGAAACCGAGGAATACCTGAAAAACCTGCCGTGGGGCGGGAACGTGCGTCAGCTGGAAAACACCTGCCGCTGGATCACGGTGATGGCTTCGGGTCGCGAAGTGCACATCAGCGACCTGCCGCCAGAGCTGCTGAGCCTGCCGCAGGACTCGGCACCGGTGACCAACTGGGAGCAAGCGTTGCGTCAATGGGCTGATCAGGCGTTGGCGCGTGGTCAGTCGAGCCTGCTCGACAGCGCCGTGCCGGCCTTCGAACGAATCATGATCGAGACCGCCCTGAAACACACCGCCGGCCGGCGTCGCGATGCCGCGGTGTTGCTGGGCTGGGGGCGTAACACCCTGACGCGCAAGATCAAGGAGTTGGGGATGAAGGTTGATGGTGGGGATGATGATGAGGCAGATGAGGGTTAAGCACTCGGTCTAATGTGGGAGCGGGCTTGCTCGCGAAGGCGTCATCACACTCAACATCGATGTTGAATGAAACACCGCTTTCGCGAGCAAGCCCGCTCCCACATTTAGGGCTCAGTGCACCGCACCAATGCACCGTGACCCGCAATCGCGCACGACAACTGATTCGAAACCCCGCCTGCTTCTGCAATAGAACCCATTCTTTAAAAACACGAAAGCCCCGGAATACGGGGCTTTCGACGTTTCAGCGCGACATTCTGTTTCAACTTGTTAAAACCTGGCACGCCCCCTGCAATAGTCCATTCAGTGATTCAGTTCACCACCCGGTTTCGGGGACCTTGGTACAGGCAGGCCGGGGATTCCCCTCTTTACATCGGGCTCACACCGCACTTGCGACGAGCCCACGCAGTTTTGGGGCCCTTGATACAGGCAGGTCAGGGGTTCCTTCTTTACACCGGGCTCGACGCAATGCGCGAGCCCTGCCGTTTTGGGAACCTTGGTACAGGCAGGCCGGGGATTCCCTCTTTTATTGCTCCCGGAGATGGATCTCCAGCCGCCAGCGGTCATCGACCTCGCTACCGGTCCACTCGCCCTGCAGTGGCCGGGCCGCCACTACCGTCAGCAACAACCCTCCATCACTCAAGCGCGTCCGCCAGTTCACGACCTTGTCGTTGAGCTTGAGCTGACCTTTCTGCGCCTTGCCTTGCGCCTCGAACAGCAACGCGAGGCTGCCGTCGACGAACTCGCCATGGGTCTTGGGTTCGTTGTTGAACCACACCACCAGCCCATCGTTCGTCACCTCGACCTGTTGCAATTCGCTGGGGTCAGGCGTGGTCAGGCGACCGATCATCAGCCCCACCATCAGTCCGACAATCGCCAGCGAAGCCATTACGCGCGGTAATAGTTTCGAACGTGGATCGACGGGCGGCGTAGAATGCCCGCCATCATTACCTTCGGAGCCGTGCATGTTTCACGTCATCCTCTTTCAACCAGAAATTCCGCCGAATACCGGCAACGTTATCAGGCTGTGCGCCAACAGTGGCTGCCACCTGCATTTGATCGAACCGCTGGGCTTCGAGATGGACGACAAGCGCCTGCGCCGGGCCGGCCTCGACTACCACGAGTATGCCACCCTGCAACGCCACGCGGACCTCGCCAGTTGCCTGGAGAGTCTCGGTCATCCACGGCTGTTCGCCTTTACCACCAAGGGCTCGCGACCGTTTCACGATGCCAGTTTTGCGGAGGGCGACGCGTTCCTGTTCGGCCCGGAAAGCCGTGGCTTGCCGGCCGAGGTGCTCGATGCACTGCCCGGCGAACAACGCCTGCGCTTGCCGATGCGTGAAGGCTGCCGCAGCCTGAACCTGTCGAACACCGTGGCGGTTGCCGTCTACGAAGGCTGGCGCCAGCTCGGTTTCAAATAACACCGCATAACAAATGTGGGAGCGGGCTTGCTCGCGAAGGGGTCATAACATTCAACATCATCGTTGACTGTTACACCGCATTCGCGAGCAAGCCCGCTCCCACATTGGACTTGCTTTGACTCAGGACCGCTTACTGAACGGTCGGAGTCTCGCCAGCCGCCTGCATGCGTTGCAGTTCTTGTGCGTACAGCGCGTCGAAGTTCACCGGAGCCAGCATCAGGGCCGGGAACGAGCCGCGGGTCACCAGGCTGTCCAGGGTTTCGCGAGCGTACGGGAACAGGATGTTCGGGCAGAACGCGCCGAGGGTGTGGCTCATCGAAGCGTCGTCCAGGTTCTTGATCAGGAAGATCCCGGCCTGTTGCACTTCAGCGATGAACGCCACTTCGTCGCCGTTTTTCACGGTGACGGACAAGGTCAGCACGACTTCGTGGAAGTCGCCTTCCAGCGCCTTTTGACGAGTGTTCAGATCCAGACCGACGCTCGGTTCCCACTGCTGGCGGAAGATCGCCGGGCTTTTCGGGGCTTCGAACGACAAGTCACGTACGTAGATGCGCTGCAAGGAGAATTGCGGTGCGGTGTCTTCTTCGCTAGCTGCAGTGTTCTGTTGGTCAGTCATCTCAGATCCTTTCTGATCTTGGGGTCTTACAGGGAAGGCGTTCAGGCCTGGAGCATGGCGTCGAGCTTGCCGGCGCGCTCAAGGGCAAACAAATCATCACAGCCACCGATGTGGCGCTCGCCGATCCAGATCTGCGGCACGGACGTACGTCCGGCCTTCTGGGCCATGGCGGCACGCACCTGTGGCTTGCCATCGACCTTGATCTCTTCGAAGGCCACGCCTTTGTTCTCGAGCAGGTACTTGGCTCGCGAACAGTAAGGGCAGTAATCGCTGGAATAGACGACGACGTTGCTCATATCACTTCACCAGCGGCAGGTTGTCGCCTTTCCAGCTGGAAATACCGCCGGACAGCTTGGCGGCGGTGAAGCCGGATTTCATCAGTTCGCGGGCATGGGTGCCGGCGGTCTGGCCCATGGCGTCGACCAGAATGATGGTCTTGGCCTTGTGCTTTTCCAGTTCGGCAACGCGAGCAGCCAATTTGTCGTGGGGAATATTCAACGCGCCAACAATGTGACCGGCGGCGAAATCCTTGACCGAACGAATATCGATCACAACGCCGGCGTCCTTGTTGACCAGCCCGGTCAGTTCACCGGTGCTCAGGCTGCGGCCGCCGCCTTGCATCTGATAAGCGATCAGCAACGCCAGCAGTACGACGAAGATACCGACGAGCAGATAGTGGTTAGTGGCAAATTCAATCAGGTGAGCAACCATCGAAGGAGGTTCCAGGGCGTTAAAATGTCGGCCAGTATACACAGCCACTATGGCGGGCCAAACCCCGTCCGGCGGTGACGCCGTCGGAACTTAGCTGTAGGACGTGTTGACCCTCAATTGCGAGTCGCGCCGCGCCCCGTAAATCGCAAGACTAGGCATGATGAGTGAGGTTTGGCGTTTCAAATGAACGACGAATAACGACGGATTGCGCTTTACGGGGCGTGGCCCTCCGGGTTTGCCCTGTGAGCGCGCCATGCTGCGTTGCGGGACTCGGCAAGGAAACGACCCTTACCCACGTCCCGCGCCTTGCCTGGCACGCTCACAGGGCAAACGCGACTCGCAATTGAGGGTCAACACGTCCTAAACTTGCCACTCCCTTTTCCATCGCCCTCTTTTAACTCAGCCACGAGTGGAATCCATGACTACCACGCCTAAACCTTTGGTCCTGATTATTCTCGACGGCTTCGGTCACAGTGAGAGCCCTGAATCCAACGCCGTGTTTGCGGCGAAGAAGCCCGTACTGGACCGTTTGTGGGCCACTGTGCCGAACGGCCTGATCTCGGGCAGCGGCATGGACGTCGGCCTGCCGGATGGCCAGATGGGCAACTCCGAAGTCGGCCACATGAACCTCGGGGCCGGCCGCGTGGTGTATCAAGACTTCACGCGCGTGACCAAATCGATCCGCGATGGCGAGTTTTTCGAAAACCCGACTATTTGCGCCGCTGTGGATAAAGCCGTTGCTGCCGGCAAAGCCGTGCACTTCATGGGCCTGCTGTCCGATGGCGGCGTTCACAGCCACCAGGATCACCTGGTTGCCATGGCCGAACTGGCCTTCAAGCGCGGCGCCGAAAAAATCTACCTGCACGCGTTCCTTGATGGCCGCGACACGCCACCGAAAAGCGCCCAGTCGTCCATCGAACTGCTCGACGCGACCTTCCAGGCGTTGGGCAAAGGCCGGATCGCCAGTATTGTCGGCCGTTACTTCGCCATGGACCGCGACAACCGCTGGGACCGCGTGTCCCAAGCCTACAACCTGATTGTCGATGGCAACGGCGAATTCAACGCTGCCACCGCACAGGAAGGTCTGCAAGCCGCTTACGAGCGTGGCGAGAGCGACGAATTCGTCAAAGCCACCTCCATCGGCGAGCCGGTGAAAGTCGAAGACGGCGACGCCGTAGTCTTCATGAACTTCCGGGCCGACCGCGCCCGTGAACTGACCCGCGTGTTCGTCGAAGACGGTTTCAAGGAGTTTGAACGTGCGCGCCAGCCGAAATTGGCCGGCTTCGTGATGCTGACCCAATACGCCGCCAGCATTCCTGCACCCTCGGCCTTCGCCGCCGGCAGCCTGGACAACGTGCTGGGCGATTACCTGGCGAAAAACGGCAAGACGCAGCTGCGCATCGCTGAAACCGAGAAGTACGCCCACGTGACCTTCTTCTTCTCCGGCGGTCGCGAAGAACCGTTCCCGGGCGAAGAGCGCATCCTGATCCCGTCGCCAAAAGTCGCCACCTATGACTTGCAGCCCGAGATGAGCGCCCCGGAAGTCACGGACCGTATCGTCGATGCTATCGAAAACCAGCGTTACGACGTGATCGTCGTCAACTATGCCAACGGCGACATGGTCGGCCACAGCGGCGTGTTTGATGCGGCGGTGAAAGCCGTTGAATGCCTGGACCTGTGCGTTGGCCGTATTGTTGATGCGCTGGACAAGGTGGGTGGCGAAGCACTGATCACGGCCGACCACGGTAACGTAGAGCAGATGGCCGACGAGTCCACCGGCCAGGCGCATACCGCCCACACCACCGAACCGGTGCCGTTTATCTATGTCGGCAAGCGTGACTTCAAGATTCGCGACGGCGGCGTGCTGGCGGATGTGGCCCCGACCATGCTGATGTTGATGGGCCTGGAAAAACCGGCGGAAATGACTGGCACTTCGATTCTGGTGTAATCGGTATCTCAGACACCACTAAACCCTGTGGGAGCGGGCTTGCTCGCGAATGCGGAGTATCAGTCAACGTTGATGTCGACTGACACTCCGCATTCGCGAGCAAGCCCGCTCCCACATTGGTTTGGCGGTGTTTTCACCCCCGAACCTACTCCAGTCATCACACAGCCCCAATTGGGCGTTTTTTTTGCGGCGCTTGGCGGGCATACTAGGCCGTCCCTTTCCTTGGTGTCGCCCGCCTCTATGCTTCGCGTCCTGATAGCCCTTGCTCTGACTTGCCTGCTCCAACCGGCCTTCGCTGACGAGCGCGCGCAAACCCAACAACAGCTGGACGCCACGCGTCAGGACATTGCCGAGCTGAAAAAACTGCTGGGCAAGCTGCAGGAAGAAAAATCCGGTGTGCAGAAAGACCTCAAAGGCACCGAGACCGAGATGGGCAAGCTCGAGAAGCAGGTCGATGCCCTGCAAAAAGAGCTGAAGAAAAGCGAATCCGAGCTGCAGCGTCTCGATGGTGAGAAAAAAAAACTCCAGAGCGCGCGCACTGAACAGCAACGACTGATCGCCATTCAGGCTCGTGCGGCCTATCAGAACGGCCGTCAGGAGTACTTGAAGCTCCTGCTGAACCAGCAGAATCCGGAAAAATTCGCCCGCACCCTCACCTATTACGACTACCTGAGCCAGGCCCGCCTGGAGCAGCTGAAGAATTTCAACGAAACCCTGCGCCAACTGGCCAATGTCGAAAAAGACATCGCCTTGCAGCAGGCGCAGTTGCTGGTGCAGAAAAGCAGCCTCGACAGCCAGCGCGATGAACTCGACAAGGTTCGCAAGGAGCGCCAGCAGGTCCTGGCCAAGCTGAGCGACGACGTGAAGGCTCGCGATCAGAAGCTGGCTGCCCGCGAGCAGGATCAGGCCGACCTGTCTAAAGTCCTTAAAACCATCGAAGAAACCCTGGCCCGCCAGGCTCGAGAGGCTGAAGAAGTGCGCCAAAAAGCGCTCATCGCCCAGCAGGAAGCCGAAAAAAAGCGATTACGTGAGGCTCAGGAACAGGCCGATGCCACGACTGATGCCCCACGCAAACCCGTTAAATCGACACCCGGCGCAATGGTTTCAAGTTCAGGCGAGACCTTCGGCGGTGCTTTTGCTTCAACTCGCGGCAAACTTCCATGGCCCGTCGATGGTCGACTGCTTGCGCGCTTCGGTGAATCCCGTGGCGACGACGCCCGTACCAAGTGGGACGGCGTGATGATCAGCGCCTCCTCCGGCAGCCAGGTGCACGCCGTGCATGGCGGTCGCGTGGTGTTTGCCGACTGGCTGCGTGGCGCCGGGCTGCTGGTGATTCTCGACCACGGCAACGGTTTTTTGAGTCTTTACGGTCACAACCAGACGCTGCTCAAGTCTGCGGGTGACGTGGTAAAAGCCGGTGAGTCCATCTCCACTGTCGGTAGCAGTGGCGGGCAGGACACACCAGCGCTGTATTTCGCTATTCGTCAGCAGGGTCACCCGAGTGATCCGGCGCAATGGTGCCGCGCGCAAGGATAGGCGTTGAGTCACCTACATTAGGAGTTCGTTCGACATGCTGCATTTGTCCCGCCTTACCTCGCTGGCTCTGACGATCGCCCTGGTGATCGGCGCGCCTCTGGCGTTCGCCGCTCAACCTGCCCCGGCTGTCGCGCCTGCGGGCACTGCTGCGACCACCAAGGCGCCGTTGCCTCTGGAAGAGTTGCGCACCTTTGCCGAGGTCATGGATCGGATCAAGGCAGCCTATGTCGAGCCGGTGGACGACAAGACCCTGCTGGAAAATGCCATCAAAGGCATGCTCAGCAACCTCGATCCGCATTCCGCCTACCTGGGGCCGGAAGACTTCGCTGAGTTGCAGGAAAGCACCAGCGGCGAATTCGGCGGCCTGGGCATCGAAGTCGGCGCCGAAGACGGATTCATCAAAGTGGTTTCGCCCATCGATGACACGCCGGCGTCCAAGGCTGGCATTCAAGCGGGCGATTTCATCGTCAAGATCAACGGCCAGCCGACTCGCGGCCAGAGCATGACCGAAGCCGTGGACAAGATGCGCGGCAAGATCGGCCAGAAAATCACCCTGACCCTGGTGCGCGACGGCGGTACGCCGTTCGACGTGACCCTGTCCCGCGCGATCATTCAAGTGAAGAGCGTCAAGGCGCAGCTGCTTGAGTCGGGCTACGGCTACATCCGCATCACCCAGTTCCAGGTCAAGACCGGCGAAGAAGTTTCCAAGGCTCTGGCCAAGCTGCGCAAGGACAACGGCAAGAAGCTCAACGGCATCATTCTCGACCTGCGCAACAACCCGGGCGGCGTGCTGCAATCGGCGGTGGAAGTGGTCGACCACTTCATCACCAAGGGCCTGATCGTTTACACCAAGGGCCGCATCGCCAACTCTGAGCTGCGCTTCTCCGCCACCGGCAAAGACGAAAGCGAAGCCGTGCCAATGGTTGCTCTGATCAACGGCGGCAGCGCCTCGGCTTCGGAAATTGTCGCCGGCGCCTTGCAGGATCAGAAACGCGCTGTGGTCATGGGCACCACCAGTTTCGGCAAAGGCTCGGTACAAACCGTGCTGCCGCTGAACAACGAACGCGCACTGAAGATCACCACGGCGCTGTACTACACGCCGAACGGCCGCTCGATCCAGGCCCAGGGCATCGTCCCGGACATCGAAGTGCGCAAGGCCAAGATCACCAACGAGCAGGACGGCGAGTACTTCAAGGAAGCCGATCTTCAGGGTCACCTGGGCAATGGCAATGGCGGCGCCGACAAACCGACCCGTTCCGGCGGCAAAGCCAAGGCCATGCCACAAGATGACGATTACCAACTGGCCCAGGCGCTGAGCCTGCTTAAAGGGCTGAGCATCACCTCTGGTCGCTGAGGTGCGCCTGCGGTTCTTGATCGGCCTGCTGTGCTGTCTGGCGGGTGTTGCTCATGCAGCGCCCGCCCCTCAAAAGGCCTACATCACTCTGATCATCGATGACCTGGGGCAGAACCTGCCCCGGGATCGTCGCGTGCTCGCCCTGCCCGGCCCGGTGACCGCGGCGATCATGCCCGACACGCCCCACGCCACCGAATTCGCCCGCGAGGCTCATCGCGCCGGCAAGATCGTCATCCTGCACATGCCCATGGACCCGGCCACCGGCCCGTTCGCCTGGCATCCCGATTTGCCCATCGACGAACTTGAGAAACGCCTGAACGCGGCGTTCAAGGTCGTGCCTTATACCGCCGGCATCAACAACCATATGGGCAGCCGCATGACCGCTCAACAACCGGCCATGGCCTGGTTGATGGCGGACTTGCAGCGCCGGCACAAGCTCTTCGTCGATAGCCGCACCAGCGCGCAGACGGTTGCGGCGGCCGAGGCGCAGAAGATCGGGTTGGCGAGCGTTTCGCGGGATGTGTTTCTGGATGATGAGCGTACTGAGGCGGCGATTTTTACGCAGCTGCAGACGGCGATCAGCTTGGCGAGAAAGCAGGGCTCGGCGGTGATGATCGGGCATCCGTATCCGCAGACGTTGGCGGTGCTGGAGCGGGAGTTGCCGAAGCTCAAGGCTCAGGGGATTGAGTGGATTGATATCAAGCAGATGATCAGTGTGCGCAGCAATCGAGCGACGGCTGCGCATGGAAAGGACGGCGTGTACCGTTAACCGCCAAACACCACATTAGATTGTGCAGGGCACAGGATTCAGTGTTGGGCTTTAGAGATACCGCGCCATGATGTCGTCCACCACGCCTTCCTTGCGCAGCTGATCCAGCGCGGCCTGAAGCTTGGCCACCACTTCATCCGGTACATCTTTGTTCAACGCCAGATAGAGCTCGGCGCTGTTGAAGCGCAGTACCGTTTTGAGGCCGTTAACGCCCTCTTGCCGCGCCAGATACCGTCCGGCCGGATCACCCGTCGCCCACAAATCAATCTGACCGCTGACCAGCTTCTTCGCATTGTCCTGATCGCGCAGCACAACAATCGGCTTCAACCCCTGCTTGGCCAGCGTCTCGGCAATCGCATCGCCCTTGTACGCACCAATCTTGTATTTGCGCGCCTGTTCCAGCGACTCAAGGCTGATCTTGCTGTCCGCCTTGGCCAGCATGATCCAGTCATCCGGGCCAATCGGACCGACCCATTTGAACAGCTTCTCGCGGTCCGGCAAGCGCGCCATCACGAATACGCCGTAACCGGGTTTCTCGAGGGCGAGTTTGTAGATTCGCTCCCAAGGGAAGCGCAGCGTCAGGCTGTAGGTGACGTCCGCACGCTTGAACATCTCGCGGACGATGTCCACGGCGATACCGTTGATGTTCTCGTCCTGAGCGAAGTTCTTGCCGTTCTTCGCCATGTTGTACGGCGGGAAATTTTCCGTCAGCAGCACCAGGTCGGTGTCGGGACTTTCTTCAGCGTGGACTCCATTGATGAGCAACAGAGAAGCGCTGGCGAGGACAAGAAGAAGGCGTTTGATCATGTCGGGCTACCGAAATCCATGGCGTGCCCAAGAGTGCCTTGAGCCCGCCATGCTGTCCACTGGCCTGCATTGATTTGTTTAGCGCATTACGATCCCGCGATGCGCCATGTAAGCCTTGGCTTCCTGCACGGTGTATTCGCCGAAGTGGAAAATACTCGCCGCCAACACTGCGCTGGCGTGGCCTTCGATGATGCCGTCGGCCAAATGCTGCAAGTTGCCGACGCCGCCGGAGGCAATCACCGGGATACCCAGTGCATCGCTGATGGCGCGGGTGACGCCCAGGTCGAAGCCGTTTTTCATGCCGTCCTGGTCCATGCTGGTCAGCAGGATTTCGCCGGCACCGAGGCCTTCCATTTTCTTCGCCCACTCAACGGCGTCGAGACCGGTGGGTTTGCGTCCGCCGTGAGTGAAGATTTCCCAGCGCGGGGTTTCACCCGGCAAAGAAACCTTCTTCGCGTCGATGGCGACGACGATGCACTGCGAACCGAAATGCTGCGCCGCTTCGCCAACAAACTCCGGGTTGAACACCGCTGCGGTGTTGATCGAGACCTTGTCCGCACCGGCATTCAGCAGGTTGCGAATGTCCTGCACAGTGCGCACGCCGCCGCCCACGGTCAGCGGGATAAACACCTGGCTGGCCATGCGCTCAACGGTATGCAGCGTGGTGTCGCGGCCGTCGACGCTGGCGGTGATGTCGAGAAAGGTAATCTCGTCGGCGCCTTGTTCGTCGTAGCGACGGGCGATCTCCACCGGGTCGCCGGCATCACGAATGTTCTCGAACTTCACACCTTTGACGACCCGGCCGTTATCCACGTCCAGGCAAGGGATGATGCGTTTGGCCAGCGCCATGGTCAGTCCTCAGCCTTTGTACGAATCGCAGAAAGCTTGCGCTTCAGCGACGTCGAGGGTGCCTTCGTAGATCGCCCGGCCGGTGATCGCGCCGATGATGCCGGGCGCCTTGGCGTCGAGCAGCGACTTGATGTCACCGAGGTTGTGAATACCGCCGGAAGCGATGACCGGAATGCGCGTAGCAGCGGCCAGCGCAGCGGTGAACGGTACGTTGCAGCCCTGCATCATGCCGTCTTTGGCGATGTCGGTATAAACGATCGCGGACACGCCATCAGCTTCGAATTGCTTGGCCAGGTCAATCACCTGAATGGTGCTGATTTCAGCCCAACCGTCAGTGGCGACAAAACCGTCTTTGGCATCCAGACCGACGATCACTTTGCCCGGGAACGCGCGGCAAGCTTCAGCAACGAAGGCCGGATCTTTCACGGCTTTGGTGCCGATGATCACGTAGCTCACGCCCGCTTTCACGTAGTGTTCGATGGTTTCCAGGGAACGGATACCGCCGCCGATCTGGATCGGCAGGTTCGGGTAGCGCTTGGCGATGGCGGTAACCACTTCGCCGTTGACCGGCTGGCCTTCAAAAGCGCCGTTCAGGTCGACCAGATGCAGACGGCGGCAACCGCCCTCCACCCACTTGGCAGCCATGCTCACCGGATCATCGGAGAACACTGTGGAATCTTCCATGCGGCCCTGGCGCAGACGAACACAGGCACCGTCCTTGAGATCGATAGCGGGAATAATCAGCATCTGGCAAACCTTCAAATTCGAGTGTTCAGCTTCGCTCGGAAATCAGTTTTTCTCGAGCGCCCACAAGTCGCTTTCGATGCTTTCGAACCTCTCTTTGAGGTGCGTCTGCACATCGAAAATCGCCCTGTTGTAATAGTGCGGCGCAATTTCACGGGTAAACAGCTCAAGGATTTCAGCCGCTTCGAACGAACCCAGGTCCAGTTCGAAGCGATCCTCCATGAAGCGTTTGATCTTGTGATTGGCCTCGTTCTCCTGCTCGGGAGTGAGGGTCAGGATCGGCGGCTTCTTCTTGACGGCCATTTACCAGCGACCGTCCCACGCAGCGAAGTTCTGCAGCAATTGCAGGCCATGGGTATGGCTCTTCTCCGGGTGGAACTGCACGGCGAAACGCGAGCCGTCGGCCAGCGCCGCAGCGAAATCGACACCGTAGTGACCGCCACCCACCACCTGCCGCGCATTGCCGGCAGCGATGTAGTAGCTGTGCACGAAGTAGAACCGCGCCAGGTCCGGAATGTTGTGCCACAGCGGGTGACTCACCGTCTGCTTCACTTCGTTCCAGCCCATGTGCGGGACTTTCAGGTGTTCGCCGTCTTCGTGCAGGTCTTTGCCAAAGAACCTCACCGCGCCCGGGAACAGGCCGATGCAGTCGACGCCGTCGTTCTCTTCACTGCTGTCGAGCAAGGCTTGCATGCCAACGCAGATGCCGAGGAACGGACGGTCCTGGCTGACTTCACGCACCAGCGAATCGAAGCCCAGGCGACGGATCTCCGCCATGCAATCGCGAATCGCGCCGACGCCGGGAAATACCACCCGGTCGGCTTCGCGAATCACCTCGGCATCGCTGGTGATCAGAACCTTGCCGGCACCGACGTGCTCGAGGGCCTTGGCCACCGAGTGCAGGTTGCCCATGCCGTAATCGATAACCGCGACCGTCTGCATTACAGAACGCCCTTGGTCGACGGCATCTGACCGGCCATGCGGTCATCCAGCTCTACGGCCATGCGCAGGGCGCGGCCGAAAGCCTTGAACACGGTTTCGATCTGGTGGTGGGTGTTGGTGCCACGCAGGTTGTCGATGTGCAGGCTGACGAGGGCATGGTTGACGAAGCCCTGGAAGAACTCCTGGAACAGGTCAACGTCGAAGCCGCCAACGGTGGCGCGAGTATAGGGAACATGCATCTGCAGGCCCGGACGGCCGGAGAAGTCGATCACCACGCGCGACAGCGCTTCATCGAGCGGCACGTAGGCATGGCCGTAGCGACGGATGCCTTTCTTGTCGCCGATGGCTTTGGCGAAGGCCTGACCCAGGGTGATACCGACGTCTTCCACCGTGTGGTGGTCGTCGATATGCAGGTCGCCCTTGCTGACAATATCCATGTCGATCAGCCCGTGACGGGCGATCTGGTCCAGCATGTGCTCAAGAAAAGGAACACCGATATCAAATCGGGCCTTTCCGGTGCCATCCAGGTTGATCGAGGCTTTGATCTGGGTTTCCAGAGTGTCGCGCTCGACTGACGCCTTACGTTCGGCCATCACCAGCTCCGCAAAATCATTGGGCGAAAAAGGCAACCATTATAGGGGCGCGGGCCGGAAACAGAAACACGAGAGGTGATATCCCTGACGGACAGGACCCCGTGTTTTCGGGGATATACATGTCAGTACAAGCGGACGAACACAAAAATTCGTGTTCATGAAGATCAAATAATGTGGGAGCGGGCTTGCTCGCGAAAGCGGAGTGTCAGGCAACATTGATGTCGACTGACACTCCGCTTTCGCGAGCAAGCCCGCTCCCACAGGGTGTTGCGCTTACTTAGTGGAAGAGGACTGCAGTTTTCTGCAGCGTCACCCAAACACCCCACGCCAACGGAATACCCACCACCAGCCACGCAGCCGCCGCCAATGGCTTGGTGCCTGCATCCGCTTTCCACTCCAGCACGGTGCTGGCATCAGCACCCTTGTCGTGGCCCAGCGCCTGTTCGGCGGCCAGTTCAGCGTCGGTCATGAAGTACTTGTCGGCCACCGGTCGAACCATGAGGTTGCACAGGAAGCCCAGCACCAGCAGGCCCGCGAGGATGTACAGGGTGATGTCGTAAGCCGCGGCGCGTTCAACGCCGATGCTCAGCTGATATTCACGCAGGTAGTTCACCAACACCGGCCCCAACACACCAGCCGCCGCCCACGCCGTCAGCAGACGACCGTGGATCGCGCCGACCATTTGCGTGCCGAACAGGTCCGCCAGGTAAGCCGGCACCGTCGCAAAACCACCGCCGTACATCGACAGGATGATGCAGAAGGCCGCCACGAACAGCGCAACGTTGCCCAAGTGACCGAGGTTTGGAATCAACGCGTACAGAGCAAAGCCCAGGGCGAAGAACACGAAGTAGGTGTTTTTGCGACCCAGGTAGTCGGAGAACGACGCCCAGAAGAACCGGCCACCAATGTTGAACAGACTCAGCAAACCGGTGAAACCGGCCGCAATTGCCGCGATCGAAGCCAGTTGCCCGGCGTCCAGTTGACCGAATGGCAAGTCAACACCGATCAATTTACCGCCAAACACTTCCTGCAACAGCGGCGAGGCCATGCCCAAGATGCCGATACCGGCCGACACGTTCAGGCACAGCACCAGCCACACCAGACGGAATTGCGGAGTTTTCCACGCCACATTCACGTGAACGTGACGGTGAGTGATCATCGCGTTCGACGCTTTCTTCGCCGGAGCGGTCCAGCCTTCAGGCTTCCAGCCGGTTGGCGGCACGCGGTAGGACAGTGCGCCACCGATCATGAACACGAAGTAGATCGCGGCCATCACCAGGAAGCTCTGCCATACGCCGACGCTGTCTGCCGAAGCGAAATGCCCCATCAAGGCTGCGGCCAGCGGAGCACCGACCATCGCGCCACCACCGAAACCCATGATCGCCATGCCGGTCGCCATGCCGCGCTTGTCCGGGAACCACTTGATCAAGGTCGACACCGGCGAGATGTAACCCAACCCCAGGCCGATACCACCAATGACCCCGGAGCCGATCCACATCAGCCAGATCTGGTGGGTATAGACCCCCAGCGCTGAAATCAGCAGACCACCACACCAGCACAGCGCCGATACGACGCCAGCCTTGCGCGGCCCGGCGTGTTCCAGCCAGCCGCCCCAGATCGCTGCCGAGCAACCGAGGAAGATGAAGAACAGGGTGTAGATCCAGCCGAGCATAGAGATCGGCCAGTCACATTGCGACGAGAACACTTGCGAGATGAAGCTCATGTCCGGCGCGCAAGCCACTGCCTTGGTCACGCCCAAGGCTTTGGACAGCGGCAACCAGAACACCGAGAAGCCGTAGGCCATGCCGATGCAAAGGTGGATGGCCAAAGCGGCCGGTGGTACCAGCCAACGGTTGAAACCGGGCTTGGCGATGATGCGTTCCTTTGACAGGAACGCGGGCTGATCGGCGTTGAGACCGTCCGCCGTGATGCTCGTGGTCATTGTGTATCCCCCAATTATTAGTATGGTTCGCCAGCCACTCTTCGACCCCAGCCTTATGCGCACGCATGACTGTCTTTTTCAGGTGAAGCTCCATTTTGGTGCGACATCACGTCGCAGAAGGACGGACGAACTGGCAGAGGTTACCATCTGTACGTGACAGAAAAACCAAAGTGATATCACCTTTATGTAAGTCGTCCGTTCTCGTACCACTGAAGGAACCGCCATGCCGATCATTGTCGAGCTGCTGCACGAAGCCACTTACCAGGATCAGCAAGACCTGCAAAAAATTTACCGCGACGCCCCGGACTGGCTGTTCGCCCCGTATTCAGGGGATGTACAGCTGATTGAAGGCTGCCTGGGCGATGGCACTATGATCGCCGGACGCTTCAATGATCGGCTGCTTGGGGCGGCTCGCTTGCAGCGCCAGTCTGATATTTGGCACTTGTCCCAAATATGCGTACGAAAAATTACCCGTCGTCGTGGCGTTGCCGAGCGCCTGGTGAACGAAGCGCAGAAAATGGCGTCGCAGTCGGGCGCGACATTGCGCTTGCTGGCGCCTGCCGGGCATCTCCAAGCACAGGCCCTGGCCGCCAAGCTGAAAGTGCCGCTGGATGTACTGCCGGCGTGATCGCTGACCGGTCGTCCGCTTCGGAGCGCTATACTCCCCGGCTAAATTTCGAATTCGACTAACTACAAGGACTCGCCCATGAAAGCGTTCGGCAAAATCCTGGGTCTGGTACTTCTCGGGCTGTTGCTGATCATTGTGGCGCTGGGCTTTGCCCTGACCCACCTCTTTGATCCCAACGACTATAAAAACGAGATTCGCCAGATTGCCCGCGACAAGGCCCACATCGAGCTGACGCTCAATGGCGATATCGGCTGGAGCCTGTTCCCGTGGCTGGGCCTGGAATTGCACGATGCCAGTGTCGCGACCCTGGCCAAGCCCACCGAGCCGTTCGCCGACTTGCAGATGCTCGGCCTGTCAGTGCGCGTGCTGCCGCTGCTGCGCCGCGAAGTGCAGATGAGTGATGTGCGCGTCGAAGGCCTGAACCTGCGCCTGAACCGCGACAAGGATGGCCACGGCAACTGGGAAGACATTGGCAAAGTCCCGGCGCCAGCCACCCCGGCCACCCCTCCAGCCACTCCTGGCGAACCTGCACCCGCGCCGGAAACCACCGCTCAGGTGGAAAAACCGGCCCAGCCGATTCGCCTGGACATCGACAGCCTGACCGTCAACAACGCCCGCGTTGAATACAGCGACGAGAAGACCGGCAAGCAGTTCAGCGCCGAAAGCATCCAGCTGAGCACCGGCCCGGTCCACGATTCGACCAACATTCCGGTCAAACTCACTGCGTTCCTCGGCACCAACCAACCGGTCCTGCGGGTGCGCACCGAGCTGAATGGCGAGTTGCGTTTTGAACGCGCATTGCAGCGCTACAAATTCGAAGACATGAAACTCTCCGGCGAAGTCGCCGGCGATCCGCTGCAAGGCAAAACCATGACCTTCGCCGCCCAAGGCCAGTTGCTGCTGGATAAAGCCGCGAACGTCGCCGAATGGACCGGCATCAAGATCTCCGCCAACCAACTGCGCGCACTGGGCGAACTGAAGGTCAACGACCTCGACAAGACGCCGCAAATCAGCGGCGGTATTTCGATTGCTCAGTTTGACCTGGCGAAATTCGTCGACAGCATCGGCCAGAAACTCCCGGCCATGGCGGAAGGCAGCCTGAGCAAAGTCGAGCTGGTCAGCCGTCTAGCGGGCACGCCGACCAGCGTGTCGTTCGACAACATCAACCTGAAAGTCGATGACAGCAGCTTCAGCGGCCGCATCGCCGTAGAGGACTTCGCCAAGCAATCGCTGCGCGCGACCCTCAAGGCTGACACCTTCAACGCCGATCGTTATCTGCCACCAAAATCCGCCGAGGCCAATAGCGCGACACAAGTGCGTCAGGCCGAAGTCGCCAGCACCGAAGCCGATGCCATGGCGGGCGCCGGCAGTACACCGCTGCCGAACGCACCGACCAAAACCGCGTGGAGCACTGAACGCCTGTTGCCGGTAGAACGCCTGAGCAAACTCGACGTGGACGCGGACCTGACCTTCGGCCTGCTGACCCTCGACAAACTGCCGATCCAGAACGCAGCACTCAAGGCCAACGGCCAGGGCGGCCTGCTGACCCTCCAGAACCTGCGCGGCGACCTCTACGGCGGCAACTTCGAAGCCAAGGGCATCCTGGACGTGCGCCAGGAAGTGCCGGCGCTGAGCATGCAGACGAGCATCACCAAAGTGCCTGTGGAAAAAATTCTCGAAAGACAAGGGAAAAATCCGCCGGTCAAAGGCCTGGTGACGCTCAACAGCGCGTTGACCGGCAGCGGCAATAGCCAGCAAGCACTGATCGATAGCCTCAATGGCAACGCCAGTTTCGTCATCAACAACGGCGTGCTGCTAAATGCCAATCTCGAGCAACAGCTGTGCAAAGGCATCGCCACCCTGAACCGCAAATCCCTTAGCGGCGAGCCACGGGGCAAGGACACGCCATTCCAGGAGCTCAAGGGCAACCTGACCTTCCGTAACGGCGTGGCCAGCAACCCGGACCTGAAAGTGCGTATCCCGGGCATGACCGTCAACGGTGACGGCGACGTCGACCTGCGGGTGCTGGGCATGGATTACCGCGTGGGCGTGATCGTCGAAGGCGACAAGAGCGACATGCCGGACCCGGCCTGCCAGGTTGGCGAGAAGTTCATCGGCATTGAGTGGCCGCTGCGCTGCCGCGGCCCGCTGGAACTGGGCGCCAAGGCTTGCCGCCTCGATAACGAACGCATGGGCCAGGTCGCGAGCAAGCTGGCGGGCGAAAAAATCAGTGAAAAAATCGACGAGAAGCTTGGCGACAAGGTCAGCCCTGAACTGAAAAACGCGCTGAAGGGGCTGTTCAAGCGATGAGAGCCGAGCAGTTTTCATCGGCGGTGCTGGACTGGTACGACCGCCACGGCCGCCACGATTTGCCTTGGCAACAAGGCATCACGCCGTATCGGGTGTGGGTCTCGGAAATCATGTTGCAGCAAACCCAGGTCAGCACCGTGCTGAATTACTTCGACCGCTTTATGGCCTCGCTACCGACGGTCGAAGCCCTGGCCGCTGCGCCGGAAGACGAAGTGCTGCACCTGTGGACCGGCCTCGGTTACTACACCCGCGCGCGCAATCTGCAGAAGACCGCGAAGATTGTCGTGGCCGAGTACGGCGGCGAGTTTCCGCGGGATGTCGAGAAGCTTGTCGACTTACCGGGCATCGGCCTGTCCACGGCCGGCGCCATCGCCAGCCTGAGCATGGGCCTGCGGGCGCCGATCCTCGACGGCAACGTCAAACGGGTCCTGGCGCGCTTTACTGCGCAAGAGGGTTATCCGGGGGAGCCGAAAGTCGCCAAACAGCTGTGGGCGAACGCTGAGCGCTTTACGCCCCATGATCGGGTCAACGCCTACACCCAGGCGATGATGGATCTGGGCGCCACACTTTGTACCCGCAGCAAACCGAGCTGCCTGCTGTGTCCGCTGGAAAAGGACTGCGAAGCCCACATGCTCGGCCTGGAAACCCGCTACCCGATCCCAAAGCCGCGCAAAGCCGTGCCACAGAAGCGCACGTTGATGCCGATGCTCGCCAACGGCGAAGGCGCGATTCTGCTTTACCGCCGCCCTTCCACGGGCTTGTGGGGCGGTCTCTGGAGCCTGCCGGAACTCGACGACCTCGACGACCTGCAACACCTGGCCACGCAGCACTCCCTGGAACTGGGCACGCAACAAGCGCTGCCGAGCTTGGTGCACACCTTCAGCCATTTTCAGTTGTCCATCGAACCCTGGCTGGTTCAGGTCCAGGAGGCCGGCCATCACGTGGCCGAGGCCGACTGGCTCTGGTATAACCTCGCCACCCCGCCGCGCCTGGGCCTTGCCGCCCCGGTCAAAACCTTGCTCGAACGCGCGGCCGCCGTATTGAACGCAGGAGAGTTGTCATGACCCGCACCATCATGTGCCGCAAGTACAAAGAAGAATTGCCCGCCCTGGAGCGCGCTCCATTCCCGGGCGCAAAAGGTCAGGACATTTTTGACCACGTCTCGGCCAAGGCCTGGGCCGACTGGCAAAAACACCAGACCCTGCTGATCAACGAAAAACGCCTGAACATGATGAACGCCGAAGACCGCAAATACCTTCAGGGCGAGATGGACAAGTTCTTTTCCGGCGAGGAATACGCCAAGGCTGACGGCTACGTTCCGCCAGCTGAATAATCCTGCTTTCTCGGGGGCCGGATCGTAAGCGACGGTAATAATTAAATATTTTTTGAAGACTTGCTTGACGACCCCCTGAAAAACCCGTTTAATGCGCCCCGTTGCCCAGATAGCTCAGTCGGTAGAGCAGGGGATTGAAAATCCCCGTGTCGGCGGTTCGATTCCGTCTCTGGGCACCAAATACCGAAAACCCTGAATCGCAAGATTCAGGGTTTTTTTATGCCTGGGATTTGATAACGACAGCCCACCGCAGCGCAGATGCCGAAAAACAATCACGCTTTACTACTCGGGCACGATGATGGCACCGTGCTATGATTTTGCGCGCGCATGGAATAAAGCCAACATTGATCCCGATGCTCCCGCATCCGAATCAGTCGATACAGGATAGAGACAGCGCAAGGAGTGCGTGCTTTTTACCCCTCCCCGCAAAACACTGCCCTCCCCCTGCTCGACGACAGCTTTCCAGGCACGCCCCCTTCTCGAAAGCCCTGAACATGGAACAGTTATGTCCGACATCAATGAACTGAAAGACAAGATCAACACCAAAACCTTGAACATGGTCCTGCTGTCGATTGCGACCGCCGGCATCTACTTGCTGTTGTGGTTGTACAAGAGCAACCAGAAGATCAACGAAACGACGAAAATCAAAGTGGTCGACGACACTTACGTTGTTTGGATCGCCGTCTGCCTTGGCTGGAGCGGCATGTTGTCGAACCTGGGCGACGTGTTGTTCGACTCACTTTCCGGCATTCTGCTGATCGCATTGAACGCGCTGTACGTCGTATGGGCCTTCAAGGCAAAAAATGCGCTGTCGGAATACGCCCTCAACGAGCACAAAATCGACCTGCGCATGAACGGGTTCTATACCTTCTTCCTGAACATTTTCTACGTAAATTACTGCATCAACGACTTGCCTGAAGAGCAGCGCAAACAACTGATCCTGCGCGGCCAGACGACGCAAGCCTGATCAACTGGCGAGGGGCAGTCTCGACAGACTGCCACCGTCACTCATCACCCTTCCAGTTGAACACCAGATTACGCACGCCAGCGCTGCCGACATCTGTCGTGTCGCGCTTTTCCTCACCATTACGAGTGGCGACCACGGTGTACTTGCCAGCCGGTAACTGGACATACACCAGAGGCCCGGCCTGACTGAGTGTCAGCACTGATCGACCTTGAACACTCTGAATCACCAATTCAACATCCGGTACATATTTGCCCTCCGGCCCAATGGAAAAGGTCATGTGCAGGTTGTAGCCGGTCGTTTGCTGAATGGCCTTCGCCTCATCCTCGCCAATACCGCCGGACAAGTAGGAAATCCCGTTCTGTTCCTGCCGCTGAATCTGCACGCCTGAACTGTCGACGGGCTCGAGGCTGGCGGCAACTGACATTGCAGAAAACATCAGCACACCGACGGTGGCGATGGGCAACATTAGGAAATGGATGGACTTCATGATGACGACTCCTGGGCTCCACAGCGCCCTCCTGGTCCTTCACTTTTGATTTCCCGGGCGACGGCCAAGTTTTAGATTGATTCGGTCTTGAGCTCACCGCGAAATGGACTACGCCTTGTATTCTCCTGTCTGTGCTGCCGTCGGCATGCTCCTGCAAAACGAATCCGGCATTTCCTTCTGGCTTCCCAGACGCGCCCTGCATCTTCGCCCTGCCCTCTCTTGTCATTCTCTTTCGCCTGTTCCTCCAGCCGCGGAAGACTTCATGAGCATTGTCAAAACCGAAAACACTCAAGACCCACAACTCGCCTCTCTCGTAGGCAACCTTGGCGAACTGATTCGTCAGGCGCGCCAGAAGGTGCTGCGAGCGGTCGATACCGTTCAGGTGCAAACGTGCTGGCAGATTGGACGGCACATTGTCGAGTTTGAGCAGGAGGGGGCACGACGGGCGGCATATGGGAAGCAATTGCTCGCAACGCTGGCGATGGTGCTGACATCGGAGTTTGGGGAGGGGTTCGATGAAACCAACTTACGGAAAATGCGACTGTTTTATCAGGCGTTTCCAATTCGAGACGCACTGCGTCTCGAATTGAGCTGGACCCACTATCGCAAGTTGCTACGAGTCGACAGTGACATGGCACGCAAGTGGTACATGGACGAAGCTGCCAACCAAAACTGGTCAAGCCGCGCTCTGGAACGCCAGATCAGCACTCTCTACTACGAACGCCTGCTTATGAGTCAGGACAAATCTGCCGTCATGACGGAAGCCATTACGAATATCCAGGCGATGAACGACAATCCCAGAGAGTTCGTCAGAGATCCCGTGATGCTGGAGTTTCTTGGTTTGCCCGATACCGGGGTGATACTGGAGACCGAGCTTGAACAAGCACTCATCGAGCAACTTCAGGGCTTCCTGCTTGAGCTGGGAAAGGGTTTTGCCTTTATCGCTCGACAACAGCGAATAAGCACCGAAGGGCAGAGACTTCTATATTGATCTGGTGTTCTACAACTACTTGCTGAATTGCTTTGTCATCTTCGACCTGAAGCGCGGCGAATTAACCCATCAGGATGTCGGACAGATGGACATGTATGTACGCATGTACGACGACCTTAAGCGCAAAGACACAGACGGTCCGACCGTTGGCATCATTCTTTGCGCTCAAAAAAACGAGTCAGTGGTGCGTTACTCAGTATTACAGGGGAACGAACAACTGTTCGCCAGCAAATACAAACTAGTGCTGCCAAGCGAAGACGAACTTCGCGCTGAACTGGACCGGGAACGGGCGGCAATAGAAGAGCGCCTGCTCGATCAAATCCGCCTATAAACACAGATGGATTGTCCACTGGCCGCACGAAGACTATCGTCGGCAACTACCCGAAAAGGCCAAACGTCGATGAATTTGCAGGACATGCCTTCACTGGCACCGACTCAAATCGAATTGTCGCTGAGCACCGACACTGCTGGCGAGCCATTCAAGGAGCCTGCCGCAGACGGCTTCATCCTCGGCGGTTTCACCTGGCAGCACGCCGCTCAGGACATCGCGCGCTCGGTGGTTATCATCAACGCGGCCACCTCTGTTCGTTGCCGACACTATTCGCGCTTCGCCGACTACCTGTTCGCCAACGATTTCGATGTCATCACCTATGACTACCGCGGCATCGGTGAGTCGCGCCCGACGTCGCTGAAAGGGTTGGAGGCGTCATGGTCCGATTGGGGCGCGCTGGATTTCGAGGCGATGCTCAAGCGCGCGCAGCGCGAATTCCCCGGCCAACCCATCGACGTAGTCGGCCATAGCTTTGGAGGCTGTGCAGCGGGCCTGGGAGCGTCGGGGCATTTGATTCGGCACTTGGTGACGGTCGGCGCGCAATTCGCTTACTGGCGCGACTATGCGCCCGCCCATCGCTGGCGGATGTTTGGCAAATGGCATGTGGTGATGCCGTTGATGACCCTGCTGTACGGCTACTTCCCCGGGAAACGTCTCGGCTGGCTGGA
The DNA here is from genome assembly GCF_004310295.1 of Pseudomonas sp. BGI-2. GTDB lineage: Bacteria > Pseudomonadota > Gammaproteobacteria > Pseudomonadales > Pseudomonadaceae > Aquipseudomonas. Next base: position 62,611 of record NZ_SISB01000022.1, read on the forward strand.
GGACACTCCCGCCGGTGTGGTTCGCGACTGGAGCACGCCCACTGCGCGCTACGAAACACGGCCCAGCGGTCGCCTCATGCACGCAAAAAACGGTCAGCTTCCCTTTTCCTCAGTCACCGCAAAAACCCTGGCCATCAGCATCAGCGATGATCCTTACGGTACGATCGCGGCCATTGAACGCCTGCTTGGCTACTTCACCGGCAGCACAAACACCCATCTGCGAATCGCCCCCGAAGACATCGGCGAAGAAGAAGTCGGACATTTCGCCTTTTTTCGCAGCGCATACCAAGCCACACTATGGCCCATTGCATTGTCCTGGTTGCAGACCGGCGAACTGGCCCCCGATACACCCGGGTGGCGAGTGCCACGCAACTGATCGACCCGCCCCTCTCATCGAATTACGGAACGACACCCATGGCATCCGCCAACAAGCAGAACAAACGCGCCACCCGCGCGAAAGCCAAGGCCAAGCAGAACCGCACCCAGCGGGCCGCCGCGCCGGTCGAGCTGGACCCGAACGACGATCGCATCGATTTTGAATCGGTTGACCTCACCGACCTGTTCAAAGAAATGATCGATGCCGAAAAAATCAGCCAACAAGCCATGTGTGCAGCTTTCCTCGAACACCCGCTGCTCGCGCTGGTGCTGGTGCAAGAAGGCGAAGAAACAGCTACAGACTTCATCATTGGCGCGCTGATCGAGTATCGCCAATGGTCCACCGAAGTCGACGAAGCCGGCGCCTTGGCCTGGATCGAGTCCCCAGCCTTCCAGGTTGATTACGTGGCGGCTTCCGAAGCCATCGCAGCCCAAAACCAACAGAAACCGAACTGAGTTCCCATGGCATCCCTGAACAAGCAGCAAAAACGCGCCAAACGCGCCAAGATCAAAGCCAAGCAAATCAACATTCACGGCCGAAAACCCGCCGCGCTGGACGATGACTTGGGCGAAATCGGCGAGCCGATCCCTGAGTACACCCTGGCGATGTTTAGCAAAATGCGCGACGCGGAAGCCACCAGCCGTAACGACATGCTGCTGACCCTGCTGTCGAACCTCGCCGAAATCATCAGCGACCATCCAGAACTGCTGGACATGGAAAACGCCGACAACGAAGCCATGGCCGCTACTCACCTGGCCGCCGACATGCTGATCGACTACCGCATGTGGGCCGACGGCATGGACCGCGATGCCGCACAGGCCTGGCTGACCGATCCGCAGTTCATCACTGATTTTGGCGATGCGCTGGATAGCTATCGTCAGTCGCTGGATGCGCAGGAAGAAAAGGGCGAATAACCACTCGCCCTCGAATGCAAAAACGGCCGCTTGTCATCACTGACAGCGGCCGTTTTTTGCAAGCCTGAAAAACAACAATCAGGCAGCAGCACCTTCCAGACGCGGAATTTCAAAGCCGATCTTGGCGCTGGCATAGCTCAGTTCGCCTTTGGCGATGGATTGAGCCTTGTAACCGGCAGCGATCAGGTCCTGCACGTACAGCTTGTTGTAGATGAACATGAAGACCAGGTTGCTGAGGCTGAACGTGAAGCAGGCCACGACGAACATGATCGCAGCCCACTTGAAATCACCACGGAACAATGCCGGGAAAAAGCCAAAGAAAAACACGGTCCACGAGAAGCCGATCGGCGCTTCTTTCATGGCACCGGTGTTAGGGTTTTTGAACACAACCGATGTAAACGCCATGCCTGTCTCCTTGATGCCCCAATGGGTTGGCTGAATGGCCGGGCTATCTCCATGCAGCTCTTTTAAACGGCAAGCACACGCAAACGCATCCGTGACTGACGTCAGATGAGGGAACAGGCAAGAAAGGGTCGGGGGGCTTTAGCCAGGAAGGCTGGGGGCGTCGAACAATCCATGTCCTGAAACTCCATCGCATCTCGCAACAGCGAGATACATATTCGACAAGAAGGCTACTATCTCGCCATCATCGTGTCCATCAGATAGCGGCTCGATCACTCGCCTGAATGAAAGCAAAAACGACCGCGATCATTTCTGATGGCGGTCGTTTCTGTGTTTCAACAGCGTTTGAGCTGAAGTCAGAAGACTCAGCGCGCTGCGGCTGCGATCAACTTCTCGTTGCGACGACGGCGCGCCACAAACAAGCCAGCAGCCACGACCAACAAGCTCAGCAGACCGGTCGCGAGGATTTCCACGCGATGGGCGTCCTGGAACAGCATGATGGTCAGGGCCACGACGATGAAGATGATCACCGCGTAGGTCAGGCCCGGAAACAGCCACATGCTGAAGGCGATTTTTTCACCGCGAGCCATACGCTGTTTGCGCATACGCAGTTGCGAAATTGCGATCACCAGGTACACCAGCAGCGCGATGGCGCCGGAGCTGGCCAGCAGGAAGTCGAACACCGCGGCCGGAGCCACGTAGTTGGCGAACACGGCGAGGAAGGCTGCGCCAGTGGACAACATGACGGCCCAGTACGGCGTGCCGCTTTTGTTGGTGCGCTGGGAAACGGCCGGTGCATCGCCGCGTTTGCCCAGGGAGAACATCATGCGCGATGCGGTGTACAGCGCCGAGTTCAAGCAACTGGTCACAGCAACGAGTACCACGATGTCGACGATCAGCTTGGCATTCGGGATGCCCATGCGCTCAAGCACGGTCTGGTAGGAGCCGACTGCGGCCAATACCGGGTCGTTCCATGGCACCAGGGCCACAACGATGAAGATCGACACGAGGTAGAACAAGCCAATCCGCCAGATCACCGAGTTGGTGGCCTTGGAGATTTGCTGGCCTGGGTTCTTCGATTCGGCGGCCGCGATGGTCACGATCTCGGTGCCCATGAAGGAAAACATGGTAGTCAGAATGGCGCCCAGTACCGCGCCCATGCCGTTTGGCAGGAAGCCCTGGGTGTCGAACAGATGCGAAACGCCGCTGACCTGGCTGTTCGGCAGAAAGCCGAAGATCGCCATGATGCCGAGGCCAATGAAGCCGATGATCGCGATGACTTTGACCAGGGCGAACCAGAACTCGAACTCACCGTAGTTCTTTACGCTGAACAGGTTGGTCACTGTCAGCAGCAAAGTAATGACCAGGGTGAAGGCCCAGATAGCGATGTTGGGAAACCAGGCATGCAGGATGGTCGCGGCGGCGTTGGCCTCCAGCGGGATCACCAACACCCAGAACCACCAGTACAACCAGTACAACCAGCCGATGGTGAAACCGGCCCAGTGACCGATCGCGCGATCGGCGTATGTCGAGAAGGAACCTGTATCTGGCGACGCGACGGCCATCTCGCCAAGCATGCGCATGACCAGCACCACCAGAGCACCGGCGGCGGCGTAAGCCAGCAGAACAGCCGGACCTGCGGCGGCGATGGCGTGGCCGGAGCCGACGAACAGGCCGGCGCCGATAACCCCGGCGATCGACAACATGGTCACATGACGCGGTTTGAGCCCCTGTTCGAGGCCATTGGAGCTTGGGGTACTGCTCATTGAAACTACCTTTGTAAGGGAAAGCGATTTGCATCCATCCCGTCTGGCGTTCCTTCTCGTAAAAAGAAACCAACAGGGCGTTCCGAATTCTGCACGCAATAATTGCGCCAAAATGTTTCAGCCTCCTCAAGCACGGGGCCTGTGGCGTGACCGGACAGTCATCGCAAGTCATTGAGATTAATGGCAATTCGCCAGAGCGTTACCCTGCGACCCACTTCAGGAACGAAACAGCGCAGCGGAAACACCCCCATAAATGAGCCGATGCACAATAAAAGTGCAGATCAGGAACGTTTGGCCGGTTAGCGCTTCCAACACCCCGTCAAAGCTGGCAACATCGCGCCCTTTTTTACACGACACCCGCGGGGCAGCTGGTTCAAACGGCTGTTCGGTTGATAGCAGCGCGACAGTCTGCTGTTCCGATGCGACAACCTGCCACATGCCACCCGTTTACCGCCCGTAGTGCTGTTGGCTGCCGTTCGAACGCTATGCTAGCTTGGCCGCCTCGCCAGGAAGGCCGCCAACAGCAGGAGCGAAATACTATGAGGAATGCACATGGCTGAGGCCACGCCCGCGCTTGAAATCCGCAACTTGCACAAACGCTACGGCCAGCTTGAGGTGCTCAAAGGCATCTCGCTGACCGCCCGCGACGGCGACGTGATCTCGATCCTGGGTTCTTCCGGTTCCGGCAAGTCCACATTCCTTCGTTGCATCAACCTGTTGGAAAACCCGCATCAGGGTCAGATCCTGGTGGCCGGCGAAGAACTCAAGCTCAAAGCCGCGAAAAACGGCGAACTGGTCGCAGCCGACGGCAAGCAGATCAATCGCCTGCGCAGCGAGATCGGTTTTGTGTTTCAAAACTTTAATCTGTGGCCGCACATGAGCGTGCTCGACAACATCATCGAGGCCCCGCGCCGGGTGCTCGGTCAAAGCAAAGCCGAAGCCATCGAAGTCGCCGAAGCCCTGCTGGCCAAGGTCGGCATCGCTGACAAACGCCACGCCTACCCCGCGCAACTCTCCGGCGGTCAGCAACAGCGCGCGGCCATCGCTCGCACGTTGGCGATGCAGCCCAAGGTGATCCTGTTCGACGAACCCACCTCCGCCCTTGACCCGGAAATGGTCCAGGAAGTACTTAATGTCATCCGCGCACTGGCCGAAGAAGGCCGCACCATGCTGCTGGTCACCCATGAAATGGGTTTTGCCCGTCAGGTTTCCAGCGAAGTGGTGTTCCTCCACCAGGGTCTGGTAGAAGAGCAAGGATCGCCACAGCAGGTGTTCGAAAACCCGCTTTCGGCGCGCTGCAAACAATTCATGTCCAGCAACCGCTAACGGAGCTACCCGCATGCAGAACTACAAAAAGGTCTTCCTGGCAGCCGCCGTCACCCTGGCCTTCAGCGCCGGTGCCATGGCCGAAACCCTGAAGATGGGCATCGAAGCGGCCTACCCGCCGTTCAACAACAAAGATGCCAGTGGCAATGTCGTCGGCTTCGACAAGGAAATCGGCGATGCCCTGTGCGCCAAGATGAAAGTCGACTGCACCGTGGTCACGTCCGACTGGGACGGTATCATCCCGGCCCTGAACGCCAAGAAATTCGACTTCCTGATCTCCTCAATGTCGATCACCGACGAGCGCAAGCAAGCGGTGGACTTCACCGACCCGTACTACTCCAACAAACTGCAATTCATCGCCAAGAAAGACGTCGACTTCAAAACCGACAAGGCTTCCCTGCAAGGCAAAGTGATCGGCGCACAACGTGCGACCCTCGCCGGCACCTGGATGGAAGACAACATGGAAGGCGTTGAAGTCAAACTCTACGACACCCAGGAAAACGCTTATCTGGACCTGACCTCCGGTCGTCTGGACGGCATCCTGGCGGACAAGTACGTCAACTACGAGTGGCTGAAAAGCGACGCCGGTCGTTCGTATGAATTCAAGGGCGACCCGGTGGAAGAAAGCGACAAGATCGGTATCGCTGTACGTAAAGGCGACACCCTGCGCGCGAAGCTGAACCTTGCCCTGAAGGAAATCGTCGAGGACGGTACTTACAAGAAGATCAACGACAAGTACTTCCCGTTCAGCATCTATTGATTCTGACTTGCCTGACTGGCGCCGTTCCCTGATGGCGCCAGTCCCTGGCATTGCCTGCTGCAAATTGAAAAGAAATCCATGACTATCGATCTCTACGGATTCGGCCCGGCGCTCGCCGCTGGCGCGCTGATGACTGTGAAACTGGCACTCTCGGCCCTGTGCCTGGGGCTGGTGCTCGGTCTGCTCGGCGCCTTGGCCAAGACTTCCCCGTACAAGCCGTTGCAATGGCTTGGCGGCACTTATTCGACGCTGGTTCGCGGCATCCCGGAATTGCTCTGGGTGCTGTTGATCTACTTCGGTACGGTCAACCTGATGCGTGCCCTGGGTGAGTTCTTCGGCAATCCCGACCTCGAACTGAATGCCTTCGCCGCCGGCGTGATCGCGCTGGGGTTGTGCTTCGGCGCCTACGCCACGGAAGTGTTTCGTGGTGCGATTCTGGCGATCCCCAAAGGTCATCGTGAAGCCGGCGTGGCGCTGGGCCTGTCGAAGTTTCGCATCTTCACCCGGCTGATCATGCCGCAGATGTGGCGCATCGCCCTGCCCGGCCTGGGCAACCTGTTCATGATCCTGATGAAGGACACGGCCTTGGTGTCGGTGATCGGCCTGGAAGAAATCATGCGTCACGCGCAAATCGGCGTGACCGTGTCCAAACAGCCGTTCACCTTCTATATGGTGGCCGCGTTCATGTACCTGGGCCTGACGATTCTCGCCATGACCGGCATGTACTTCATGGAAAAACGCGCCGCTCGCGGCTTCGCGAGGAGCACGCAATGAACTGGGAAGTCATCATCAAGTGGCTGCCGAAACTGGCTCAGGGCGCAACACTGACCCTTGAGCTGGTGGCCATCGCCGTCATCGCCGGGTTGCTGCTGGCAATTCCGCTGGGCATCGCTCGCTCGTCGCGCCTCTGGTACGTGCGGGCATTCCCCTACGGCTACATCTTCTTTTTCCGTGGCACGCCGTTGCTGGTTCAGCTGTTCCTGGTCTACTACGGCCTGGCGCAGTTCGACGCGGTCCGTAACAGCGCGATGTGGCCGTACCTGCGCGATCCGTTCTGGTGTGCCACGGCGACCATGACGTTGCACACAGCGGCCTACATCGCCGAGATCCTGCGCGGCGCGATTCAGGCGATTCCGCCGGGCGAGATCGAAGCGGCGCGCGCGCTGGGCATGTCCAAGCCAAAAGCGCTGTTCTACATCATCCTGCCCCGTGCTGCGCGAATCGGCCTGCCGGCCTACAGCAACGAAGTGATCCTGATGCTCAAGGCCAGTGCCCTGGCCAGCACCGTGACCCTGCTGGAACTGACCGGCATGGCTCGCACCATCATTGCCCGGACCTACCTGCCGGTGGAGATCTTCTTCGCCGCGGGCATGTTCTACCTGCTGATGGCTTACGTGCTGGTTCGTGGCTTCAAGCTGCTGGAGCGCTGGCTGCGCGTCGATGCCTGCCAAGGACGCTGATTCCTGCGTGTTGACGGGCGACGCCTTGCTCGCCCGTTTCGCGACGCTGGATGCTTTTCTGATTGAGCATCAGGCGTTGTGGAAACCTCGTCCGTTTACTCATCTGCAGCTTCCTTGGGAAGCGTCCTACCCGGAACTGGCGATTTGGCTACGCGGACGGTCGCTAGAGGAAGCGGAAAGCAGTCATAACCAACCTGGTTTGCTGGATGCGCCGGAGCCGTTTGCTTCGTTGGCGGCGCTGTCCTTTGAGCTGAGTTCGGTGGGTGAGTTGCCCGTGCATGCGCTGGAAGCGGCAGGGCATCGTTTGAATGTCGACGTGCCCGGGCGCAAGTGGCAGCAGATTGAAGCGTTCGCCAGTTGCTTGTCGTTTGCCTCGCCGCCCAAGCATTGGCTGGATTGGTGCTCAGGCAAAGGCCACTTGGGTCGGCGTTTGCTGCAACACGGACAACAACTGATGTGCCTGGAATACGACCCGGCGCTGGTTGCCAGCGGCCAGGCGCTCAGCCAGCGTCATCACATGCATGCACTGTATGTCGAACAGGATGTGCTTGCGCCTGACGCAGCTTCTTTATTGAACGCCGATCACACACCCGTCGCGCTGCATGCTTGCGGTGATTTACATGTGCGGTTGATGCAGCTCGCCAGTGCGGCAGGCTGTGAACAACTGGCCATTGCACCGTGCTGCTATAACCGGACCAGCCTTCCTGCGTATCAGCCGCTTTCCTCCGACGGTATGCGATCCGACCTACAACTCTCACTCGATGATCTCTCGCTGCCAATGAGCGAAACCGTCACCGCCGGTGCTCGCGTCCGGCGTCAGCGTGACACCTCGATGGCCCGGCGTCTTGGTTTCGATTTGCTGCAACGGCAACTGCGCGGTGTTGACGACTACCTGCCAACTCCTTCCCTGCCGAGTGCCTGGCTGGACAAATCCTTCGCCGATTACTGCCATCATTTGGCCGCACTGAAAGAGTTATCCACAATAGGCCCGCAAGATTGGTCCGCACTCGAAGCCGCCAGCTGGCAGCGACTCGCCGAAGTACGCAATCTGGAGCTGCTGCGCGGCCTTTTCCGACGCCCGCTGGAGCTTTGGCTGGTACTCGATCGGGCACTTTTCCTTGCCGATCAGGGCTACAGCGTTCGCCTAGGCACCTTCTGCGAAACCCCGCTCACGCCGCGCAATTTGCTGCTCCTGGCGGAACGCCCCTAAAAACCCTCAGCCTGTGGATAACTCTGTTGATGAAATTATCGTGGATCCAATATAAGCGCCTGTTTCAGGGGTGAAAGGCTACTGTTCGATTTTCGTACACATGATAAAAAACCGAGAAAAACAGGCATTTGCGTACAAATGAGAACGGGTCCGCAAAAAAGTCATGAGCGTCACTTCCGAGTACGCCCGTTGTGCATAAGCATTCGATCAAAAGACATAACCGCCGAATCCCGGTCGCGTTCGGCGGAAAATTGCGCGTTGCGATCACCCTTGATATACAGGCAGACAAGAGCGCCGACAGTGCGCCCACGAACAAGAAATCTCCGACAGACAGGAAGCCACAGTGACGTTCATTTCTTACGCACAGAATTTCGAAGACATACGCCTGTGGCGCGCCCTCAAAACCGTTGAAAACGGCTTTTACATCGACGTCGGCGCCAACCACCCCTCACACGACTCCGTGACCAAAGCCTTCTATGACCTTGGCTGGACCGGCATCAACGTCGAACCGATGCCCAATTATTACGACGCCTTGTCCCTAGAGCGCCCCAAAGACACCAACCTGCAATGCGTGGCCGGTGAAAGCGCCGACGACCTGACCTTCTATGGCATCGCCGGCACCGGCCTCTCCACCCTCGACCCCGCCATGGCGCAAATGCACAAAGACGCCGGCATGGACGTGCGCAGCCAAACCGTCAAATCCCGCACCCTGACCTCCATCTGCGAAGAACACGCCCAGGGCCGCGAGATTCACTTTCTGAAAATCGACGTCGAAGGCCACGAAGAAACCGTCCTGCGCGCCATGGACTTCACCCAATGGCGGCCGTGGGTGATCCTCATCGAAACCCCATGGGACCGCGACCAGGCCTGGGAAACCCTCGTCACCGACGCCAGCTACCACTCCATCCTGTTCGACGGCATCAACACCTATTACCTCGCCAACGAACATTTGAACCTCAAACCCGCCTTCGACATCCCACCCTGCAACCTGGACGAGTTCCAGTTCTGCAAAGGCCACAACTTCAGCCACCCCGTCAGCGACGCCGAACACCAGCTCGCCGCCGCCCTGCAACGCGCCGAACAGGCCGAAGCGCAGTTGCGCGCGATGCAAAACAGCCGCACCTGGAAAGCCCTTCAGAAACTCAAGAAAACCCTCCTTCGCGCCTGACTTGAAGCCTGCGTAAAAATAGTCTGAATTCAGGGGTTTACAGAACCATCCCAATCGCTATAATCGTCGCCCTAACACGCCGGTATAGCTCAGTTGGTAGAGCAACTGACTTGTAATCAGTAGGTCCCGGGTTCGACTCCTGGTGCCGGCACCATACAAGGTTTCAGAGAAGGCTTTCAAAATCTCTGGAACCCCGAAAAACCCGCCTTCTGGCGGGTTTTTTCGTTTTAGCGCTCCGTCAGACTCCGGTGAATCCTGGTGGATTCCAACCGGTTTAAGGGTAGAGTTTGGGGTAAAGGTCACTTCGATAAAAGGGAGTACCCTTATGTCGCGCACCACTGCCCCACTCTCTGATTCGGCTTGCCGCTCAACCAAGCCCACCGACCGCGCCTGAAAGCTTTTCGACGGCGACGGCCTCTACCTTCTAGTCCAACCCAATGGCCGCAAAGGCTGGCGGCTCCGTTACGTCGAACCTGACGGACGGGAAGGACCGACCTCGTTCGGCAGCTACCCCGTCATTGGCCTCGCCGATGCGCGCCGCAAGCGCTTGGAGATCAAGCAAATGCAGATGGAGGTTGTATCGTGCGGGGCACTTCTATAAATTTTTTGAAGCCGTACTCTTTTTTGATTAAGTCTGGATCTGAACAGAAAGTTTAAAAGCTTCTATCTTTGAATGAGAGAAATGAGTTTCGCCTAAGGTAATCCTCTGGAAAATCTCAAGTGCGGGGTTTCGGTCGCGACTCAGCCAACAGTGTATGGGGTGCACTGCAATGGGATAATCCCGCGTTCGGTGCGACTCAACACTCGCACAGCACAACGATAAAAAATCCAATAAGTAAATAATTATCAGTACCTAATAAACTCTTTCATTCGATTTAGCAGTGCCCCCCCCAATTCTAACTATAAGCAATTACTTTCAACCCATCACATCAATCCGCCTTTCCGATCGTCCACAGGAGCCTTATGAACAACTCAGTCAAGAATCGTACCTTCAATAGCAGGATCAACGAACAAGTAAAACAACACACTTGGAACATCGTATACCCTTAACTTATTCGTCTTAAGGTCAATGGCTCAAAGCCTCTCGATTCATGTTTATATTCTGATCGCGCCATTCTGGGGACCATTCAGATTACGCAATGACATAGCCGCCTCACCAGGGGAAGCAAAGCCCACGTCACACTACGCTAGCGTGGATCTCGGTCGAATATACAACCCAAAAATATGCCGCAAGAGGCAGAATACCGGACGTTTCTGTCCTGTATGATCCGACATTCCCGGTACACATCGACCACGCGCAAAGACCTAAGATCACGACGGACTCCAGCCTGCTCATTGGATGCGAATCGATGCTTAGATATCGCTGAGCTTCATTGGATAATTACTATGGGTCGGCTGCTTTCAGCGGTCTAGGGTTTTTACCGTTGCTATTTAAATAGGGAATACTAAATGTCGCTGGCAACCAGGAATAGAACTGCTTCGAATGCTGAGCCTGCCATCTTTAGCCAGAGCGCACCCCATTTTAACTGGGAAGATCTTCGCTACTTCGTGACGTTTTCACAAGTTAGCTCCTTGAGCGGTGCGGCGCGAATTTTGGGCGTTGAGCACGCAACAGTGTCTCGACGTATCGCGTCCCTTGAGAAATCCCTGAACGTAAAATTAGTTGATCGACGGAAGCGACTCTACGAACTTACGGCCGACGGACGCAAACTCGCAGAAATCGGATCACAAATAGAAACTCAGACGGAAGCTATTGAGCGACTGGCCGCCGCCGCCGCCCAGACCCTACAAATTGCCGAAGTTACGATTAGTGCCCCACCGTCCGTGACGTCTGAAAAGCTTATACCAAACCTTGGGCGCTTCCGAGCTAAACACCCGAGCATAGTTTTGCGCCTGCTAGGGGATAATCAGTATTCGTCGCTATCAACTTGCCAAACACATTTGTGCATCCGCTTTGCGAAGCCCCGCCAGATAGGCATTGTTGCCCGGCGAATAGGTTCTGCATCATTTTCATTCTACGGTGCAAAGACCTATCTTCAGGACCGCCGTCCAGAGCAATACGAGTTTATCGGTTATGAAACCGAAGCTATGACACTTCCTCAGAACGACTGGCTCAAAAAAATTGTCGGACATCGCCCATGCGTCCTCAAGGCGAAAACGGTTGATCTGCAGGTTCGGGCAGCAGAGGCGGGTGTAGGGATTGCGCTGCTGCCCAGCTTCGCAGTAGGACATCACTCACAGCTGTGCAAGCTTGAGCTTGCGGACCCGCTGATGGTGGATGTTTGGCTAGGTGTTCACGAGGACTTCCGTGCGATCCCTTCAATCCAGGCCGCCATGGATTACGTTGAGACCTGCTTCCTCAGCCGTGACTGAAAGCAATCACCTGAAGGCGCGCAAATTTGCAGGTGAATCGGCTCCGGCATGGGAAAAAATTCACAGGTACCGGTGATTATCGCGAATTTACAAACCTGCTTGTATTGACGAGGATCAATGGAGAGCACCTTAAAAGGTGTTTCGAAAAACCGAAGCGCAATCAGATCCGCTCGGACACGCTGATGAAGGCCATCGCTTACAAAAACAACAACTAGGATTTCGTGGCCTTTCTTCAAATTGTGCACACCTCGTTACTGCCATCAAAAGCAGGAGATTATCATGGGGAAAGTAAAAGTTCTCGACGTCACGCTACGTGACGGTGGGTATCGCAATAATTTCAACTTCACGGATGAACAGGCCCTGGTAATAACATCAAGCTTGGCAGAGGCCGGCGTTGATTTGTGTGAAGTTGGTTACTGCAGAGGGTCGTTCGCGCCCAAAGCGGAGCATGGACTCACTAGCAATATAAGCGCTGAGTTTATCGAGAAAGTTCGCCATGCTGGAGGTGGTCGAATTGAGCTTGCGGTGATGGTCCACCCAAAGAACGTTGGTGATCAGGATTTCGCCATGCTAAAGGAGCAAGGCGTCTCTATGATTCGAGTCTGCTTGCGCCGAGAGCAGTTGGCTGAAGGGCTTGCCACTCTTTCACTCGCTCGCGATTACGGCTTCAGTGTCAGCGCCAATGTCACTCATGTGACGACACAGACTCTCAGCGCCGTGATTGACACTTCCGTCCGAGCCGAAGGTGCTGGAGCAGACATCATTTGTTTTGCTGACTCTAACGGGCATATGCTCCCGAGCGATGTCGAGCGATTGATCAGTCGCCTCTCTAATCGACTTGCAGTGCCATTGGGTTTCCACGCTCATAACAATCTTTCGATGGCCTTGGCCAATGCTGCCGCCGCCATCGAATCAGGTGCCGAATATATCGACACCTCCATTTGTGGAATGGGGAAAGGTGCCGGCAACTTACATCTAAGTATGCTGGTCGCTTATCTCGAACGCATCGGCACTAGCCATGGGTTTGACCTCGTCAAAATTCTAGAACTGTCAAACCTGACAGCGGCTTCGATCCCATTCAATAACATTCCAAGTCCTCTCCTGGACATCATTATGGGGGCGTACAACTTCCCGTTCGACAGTGCAAAACGTATGCAGGAAACGCTCGAGCGCTTTCAGCTAACGTCCGAGTATCGTGCCCTTGAGATCATGCATCAGCAGGATCAGGTCGCACGCCTTGCTCCGAGAGCCATCGCGAACATCTACGGCAGCGCTACCAAGATTGCACAGGAGATAGCGGGATGAGCGACTTCCACACTCGCAAGCGCATTTGTGTCCTTCCCGGTGACGGTATCGGCATTGAAGTCATGAATGCCGCACTGCCCGTCCTTCAGGCTTTGAATCTGCCCTTCGATCTAGAGTTTGGGGACATTGGTTGGGAATGCTGGAAGCGAGAAGGCAATACCGTCCCGGATGAAACCTGGAAGAAAATCAGTGATTGTGACGCCACATTGTTGGGCGCTATCACGAGCAAACCCCTTGCCGAAACGGAAGCCGAGCTGCCCCCTCACCTTCAGGGGCAAAACCGCCGTTATGTCAGCCCTGTGATCCAACTCAGGCAGAACCTGGACCTTTACGCAAACGTGCGGCCAGTGACTGATATGACAGGCGAAAACCGATTCCGCTTCGTCGTCATCCGGGAAAACACTGAGGGGCTGTACGCCGGCCTGGATTTTGGCCGGATACCTGATGCGTTCTTGCCATTACTGGAAGAACGGGAGGCATTGGGCGCGCCATGGCACCGGGATGGCCAGGAGGACGCGACGATTTCAGTGCGTTTACAGACACGCAGCGGGCTTGAGCGCATCTTCGAATACGCTTTCGAATATGCGGCTAACCAAGGATTCGAGCGGGTCACGTTCGTAGACAAACCCATGGTACTTCGTCACAGCAGTGCCTTCGCGCGACGTGTATTTGAAGGTGTAGCTCAGAGATATCCCGGCATTGAGGGTGTGATCGAAAATGTGGATGCCGTAGCGCTGTGGATGGTGCAGCGCCCAGAGCGTTTCTCCGTTGTAGTGGCCGAGAATATGTTCGGAGACATCCTCTCCGATCTCGGTGCAGGCGTTATGGGTGGTCTGGGTTTCGCACCGAGTGGGAACTTCGGAAAGCTGGGGGCATATTTCGAGCCGGTTCACGGGAGCGCCCCTGCGCATGCAGGGCTCAACAAGGCCAATCCTAGCGCGATGTTCATGGCCATCGCGCTCATGCTTGAGCATTTGGGTTATCCGCAGGAAGCCCGGTACGTCACGGCTGCGGTCAGCCGGGTCTCGCGTTCAACTGTGCGCACCTATGACATGGGTGGCTCACACACCACGGCACAGGTTGGCGAGGCAATTATCGGCGAGTGCGTTTCTATGGCCGCGCTAACCTCGACGGAACGTCCCATCTCAAATTCACACCTGGGAGCAACACATGTTGAAGCCCTTTGAGTCGACCGAAATCTCTCAAACCTTGCTGGACGAATGCGAAAGATTGGACACCGCGTCTCTGTCCGACGCTTTGGATAGCCTGGAGGTTCCTGGTGGCCTGCTGGGTATCGGCACGCAAGTGCCTGGAACTCGCTGCGTGGGCATCGCTTTTACCGTGCAGTATGAACCGGTCGGGAATTCACACGGGTTCAAAAATGCTGCTAATTACATCGATCAGGTCCCGCGCGGAGCAGTGATCGTTAGCTCCAACGCGGGGCGCCAGGACTGCACTGTCTGGGGCGATATCATGACGCATTTCGCGGTGGCGAGAGGCATCAAAGGGACGGTGATCGATGGAGTGGCCAGGGATATCGATACGGTCGTCAAGCTCGGTTATCCCCTGTTCAGTCGCGGACGGTTCATGCAGTCAGCAAAAAACCGAACACAGCTAAAAGCAGTGCAGGTCCCGATTGAGATCGGTGACGTCACTGTCAATCCAGGAGACCTGATGGTCTGCGATGGCAGCGGCTGTCTTGTTATTCCGCAGCAGATAGCTGCCGAGGTCATTCGCCGTGCGTGCGCCGTAGAGCACACCGAACGGCAGATCATCGGGGCGATAACAACCGGGTCTTCACTTGAGGACGCTCGGAAGACCTACCGCTATGACCAGCCTTGGCTGGGTGCTGCTGAAAAGGTTGAAACGGAGCTGAGCCAATGAACCTTTCAAGTGAGTACTTAGCCAGTGCCAGCGCCTTAAGCGCGCCCCTGCAACAGCATTCCTTCACAGATAAGGGTTCGATCACTGACGCCTTCAAGAAAGCGATGCGTCGCCTGACCTCCACGGTCACCCTCATTGCGACTGAACATCAGGGCGTTCCTTTTGGAATGGCTGCAACCGCCGTAACGTCGGTATGCACCGACCCTTCGTCCATCCTTGTCTGTATCAACCACGGCGCAAGCATGTACTGGCCTCTCATTGACCATGGAAGGTTCTCGGTGAATCTGTTGCGGGTTGGCCAAGAGGATCTGGTGAAAGTCTTCGGTGGGGCAGTCAACGGCCCGGCCCGATTCGAAACTGCCGACTGGCAGCATTCCAACGGCCTGCCGTTTCTGCGAAGTGCACAAGCCTCACTTTTTTGCACCGTTGCTCAACGCATGAGCTACGGGACCCACGAAATAATCATCGGTCAAGTTGACGACGTTGTGGTGGCCGAAGCCATCACGCCATTGCTTTGGCAGGACGGAATGCCAACGGGATCAGTTCCCGTCTTCTCTTAAAACGCTCGTAACTCACTATTGGAAGATAACCATGAAAATGGAATTGTTTGACCCTCAATCTGTTTCGGACGACACCGCGGTTTACCTCGTGAATGTGGTGCATGTCCAAGAAGGCGCGCAGGACCTCGCCGTGAAAATTCTGGAAGACACGGTCAACTACGTCGCAAGAACGTACAGCGCTTTCCAGTGGAGCCGTTTGATGAAGAGTACGGACGGTAAGACGGTCATCAACCAAGCTCAGTGGAGTGATCGCGGGCAGTTCGAATCGCTCTTCACCGACGAGGAATTTCTATCGCGTTACTCGCGCTTGAAAGAAACGGGTACTTGGGAATACCACCTGTACACCGTCGCCACCTACATCACCCCCGCCACCGCCACCGCCCTCGAAACTGTTGGCTAGCTGCAACCGCGTGCGCAGCGCTTGGCGCTGCGTACCGCCCAAGCCTATCAATATTCGATCAAGGAAGAAGTTATGGTCGCAATTCATTCAGCGTTAACAACATTCCTGGGCATCCAGCACCCACTGGTTCTCGCACCCATGGGGGGAGCGTCCGGAGGACGGTTGGCGGCAGCAGTTTCAAACGCAGGTGGCCTTGGCCTGGTGGGAGCAAGCTACGGGGACCCTGACTGGATGGCTCAGCAGTTGCCGCTCATGCAAAATTTGGACAAGCCGTGGGGCATCGGGCTTGTCATGTTCACTGTCGCGAAACGTTTCGAGTTACTGCATTTGGCGTTGGATTATGGCCCGGACGTGGTAGCCCTGTCCTTTGGCGATGTCCGTCCATTTATCGAACCCATTCATCAAGCGAACGCGAAAGTGATCGTTCAGGTGCATGACGTTGACCAGGCGCTCTACGCCCTCGACGCCGGCGCCGATGCATTGATAGTGCAGGGTGCGGAAGCAGGGGGGCATAGCTTGCGCAGATCCTCCATGCCTTTATTCCCGGCAGTCCGGGATGCTGTGGGCGAGGATGTAATCCTGATCGGAACCGGTGGGATAGCTGACGGCCGGGGAATGGCCGCGGCGATGGCGCTCGGAATGGACGGGGTCATGATGGGAACGCGGTTCTTGGCGTCCGACGAAGCGCTCCCCTCAGAACGGGTGAAAAGCAGACTGGTCCACGCCGTCGCAAGCGATACCGTCAGAACCCGCATCTTTGATGACGTGCGCGGAATATCCTGGCCCGCGGAGTACAGCGGGCGAGCAATTGCGAACCACTTTTCCGAGTCATGGGTAGGCAATGAAAAGGCGTTCTCGGCCGCAATTGATCAGTTGCGGCCTCAGTACGAACAGGCCCTGGCAGAGGATGACATCGGTACTAAGGCTATTTGGGCAGGCGAGGTGGCAGATCTAATCAAAGACGTACAGCCAGCGCACTCAATAGTCGAGGCCACTATGAAAGGCTATGCCGACGTCGTAGCAAAGCTCGGTCTCACCCTCTAACCGGCTCCACTGATCACAATCGGCCCGCTTGTAAAAGTGGGCTTCGTTATTTCTGCAGGAGCAAAGCGATGAACCAGGACGTGCAATTCAAAGAGTATGGGGAAGGGAAATTGTCCGTTTTTGTTCTTTCCCCGGTCATGCCTGTGTGGGATGAAGGAGCATTTATCCAGCCCCTGATAGGCCACTTTCTCAGCGCAGGCTATCGGGTGGTGGTGTTTGATTCGCTCTCGATACCGGTTGTCGCAGGTGAGACTTTGAAAGCCTTTAGCGAGCGTTGGGCTGAGGTACTGCAACCTTGGGGCGTACCCAACGTACTTGTCGGCGTCGCGTTAGGCGGCGCGCTTGCCCTGGAACTGGTTAGCTCCTCTTCTCTTGCGTCCACGGCGGCTCTGCTGCTGCTCTCATCCCCGGCCAAAGCCAACGCGTTACTGGATGCCAGACTCGGGCGAATGGCAGAGCTTGCAAAGCTTGGCCAAGTTGAAGAAGCCAAGCGCCTATTGGATGCGCTCGTTTTACCCGAGGGCGGGGTTCCTCAGCAGACCGCAGAGAGTCAAAGTAACGTTCCCCTCGTGGTACAGGGGCAACGGCTAGTGCGTGGTTTTGGATTTTTGGCCGGTATCGATCTCAGTCACAGCCTGCAGAAATATCAAGGAAGGGTCCTGAGTATTTTTGGCGAGCGATCTCAACTTGTTACGCAGACGCACGCGATAGAAACCACCGGAAACAATCAACGCACACTCTGCATCAAGGGGGGAGGTATGCGACCTTTGGCTGACGACCTCGATTCGGTGCTGAGCGACGTCGACACTTTTCTAATACCCCTGTCGGAACGCGCGGCATGAACGATCTCAAAGGTAATAGCCACTCCCCAAGGTTTATAGACCTGCACTACCACGCGAATCCGGACGCGTTCATTCGCCGCCACGGAGCGATAGATGCCGGGAAGCTGTACGCAGCAGCAAAAGGCTGGGTCGTACTGAAAAATCACATGGGGTGCACTGCCGGGCAAGCCTGGGAGGCGCGCTCGCAGGGTTTTCCCGTCAGCGGCTCTTTGGTTTTAAACGAGATTGCAGGAGGTGTGGACTTCAGGGTCGTGGAGCGAAGCCTGTGTGTGCGCGGCGACGAACCGGGACGCTTCATTGTCCACTTTCCTACAGTGACAGGACGCAAGCACACCAGCACCCTCGCGCGTAATGTCAGCCATCCGCTCTTGCTAAGCAAACCGATCAAGCCCCTCCGCGTGACAACAGACGCAGGGCGACTAACGCCCCAGGCGTTGGATGTACTCAAGATGGCGTGTGACTACCCTCTTGTGATATCAACCGGCCACGCTGACGCGCGCGAGGTTCGTGCTTTAGTTGATGAATCCGTTCGGTTGGGCGTGCCACGTTTGATGCTCAACCAACCCGCTAATCCGCTGACTGATTTGAAGGCTGCCGAACTTTTAGAGATCGCCGCGGCGCCAAATGTGTATATCGAGCAGACAGCGCTGACCTATCTTTTAGGGTATCAACAAGAAGAGGATTTTCGCGAGGTGTTGTCGTCTGTCCCCAATGTTGTCTATAGCTCAGACTTGGGGCAAACGAGCCAGATGGACGTCAACGGCTGGCTCGAGCGAAGCCAACAGTGGTTTGATACGTTTGAACTCGATGTCTCTCGCCGCGCGGAAGTGACCCTTTCTAATCCGCAAAAGATGTTGGAAATCTAAGTTAGAGTTGGGCCCCTAGGCTAATTCGCCGGGGCCCCAACAGTTATGCCACTTCCACAGCCGCCCGCTCCTCTTTTGGCGCTGGTAGAGCATCTTTAAGGAATGGCTCGCGCAAACCTGCAGCCTCCATGAGTGGTTGAACGCCCGCCACGAAGTCCTTGATCCCTTGGTGGTAGTCCAACCATGTAAGCGCGATGCCGTCGATTCCCCAGTCTGAATATTTCCGGAAGAGCTCTACAATCTGTTCTGGCGTTCCTACCAACGGTACGCCAGCAAAGCCAGCCTTGAAGTGAAAACGGAACCGGACCGCATCTTCCGGCGTGAAGATTCCGGTCTGAATGCCCAGTTCGGTCGTGATGATGTCGCACCCTTCGTCGTCGCCCACTTGGTTTGCGTAATAATCAAGGTACGCTTCGGCTTCTTCCTGCGTGTCTTTCTGAACAACGTAGCCATAGCACCAAATTTTGAGGTCTCTGCCGAACTCGTTCTTGGCGAGATCCTTGTAGGAGGCGATCTGTTCACGCACAGCCGCTTCGCCATCCAAGTGCTTGATGATTAAGAACGCCGCATCACAATGCTCTGCGCAGAACCGCTTCCCGCGAGGGGAGCCGCCAGCGTTGATAAGGTAAGGCTTGTTGATTGGCTGCGGTTGAGAGATCGCGTCGCAGATCGTGAAATACTCCCCTTTGAAGTTAAAAGGGGTCTGCTGCTGCCAGGCGTTTTGCGCGATGTGCAACCACTCCTCAGCGTAGTCATATCGCTTGTCGTGTTCCATCATCTCGCCGCTGAACATCCTCATCTCAGCGCCATACCAGCCACACAAAATGTTCAGACCGAAACGCCCGCCGCTGATGTGATCGATTGTAACCGCCTGTTTAGCGGCGAACAGAGGGTGCACAGTCGGCAAATGCGACGTCGTGAACACCGCGATTTGATCAGTCAGTGCAGCGATACCCGCCGCCCACGTGTAGGTCTCGTAACACACACCACCGGTGTTATTGGCGCCACCAAATCCCTTCCAACGGCCGACCGGGATGAACGCTTCAAAACCTGCCCGGTCCGCATCCTTCGCGATCTCCAGATTGCCTGCCCAGTCATCCCCTCGAATCCGCTCTGGCGCATTCGTCACCGTACAACCACCCTCCGTGTTAGTGGAAAAAACCCCTAATTGCATCTTGTTGCGGCTGACACGCATTGGATTAGGTTTAGCAGGGTTGGACTTTGTAGAGCGCATGATGACCTCCTAGGTCGTCAGTAGTAGTGAACTTCTTCCTTGTTTCTTGCGACGAACCAGGCTGCGAGTAGCGCACAGCTAGCGAGCAGACCTGCCAATGTGTAAGCACCGACGGCCAAGTTAGTTCGGTCGATCAAGAAACCAGTGGCTACAGGCAGTAGGCCAGCGGGAACATAGCCGCCCATGTTGAGCAATGCATTTGCCTGCGCCCGCTTGTTGTCCGATACCCTCAAGGCTATTAACGTCAGCCCCCCCAGTTGCCCCAATCCCTGACCGGCACCGGCCAGCAACGCGGCGATAATCAGAACCGCGGGAGAGGAGATCGCTATCGCAGTGGAGATACCCAGCATCGAGGCGAAGGTCGCGGCAGCACTGAAATAGAAAATGTGTTCAACGGTTCGCCGACGCAGCACAATCTGTACGGCGAAAGCCGAGATAAACATTAGAAACGCAGTGGCACCTGCCATCAGCGGAGTTTTAATGTGGAGCAGACTTGCCAGTAGAGACGGTCCCAACGACAAGACAAAGGAAGTAGCTGTGATTCCCGGACCGAACAGCGCGACACCTAGCAGTATGTGAAGGCGATGATGTCGCTCTACCGAAGGGAACCTCCATCTGGCGCTGCCTGTTCGTTGGGTGTCATTCGCTCCGTTTGGCATCGTCCAGGCGATCAGAAAAGCGAGTGCAAGTATCCCCAACTCCAGGGTAAACACTTTTTCGATCGGCCGGCTGGCAAACGTGGCGAGGCTTCCAGCCAGCAAAGGCCCGAGGCCTGCACCCAGCACCATCGACATTGAGGCCACTAACGAAGATAGTCTTCGCCTCTGCACACCCCCCTGATCAACAACACTTGCCATCCCCGCGGAGACGATAATCCCCACGGCAATGCCTGTCAGTAGGCGTGCGAAAAGCAAGCCTTCAACCGATTCGGCGGACCTGAACAGCAATGCAGCCGACATAGCGCAGACTAGACCGGGCAGCAGTACCACCCTGCGACCGTAGCGATCAGATACTTGTCCAGCAATCAGCAAACTGAGCAACAGCCCCAAGATATAAGCCGCGAATATCAACGTGAGGGTTGACGATGCGAAACCGAGTTGCCCCTGCCACAAAACGTATAGCGGGGTCGCAGTATTGGACAAGATAAACACCGACACTACCATCCAACCAGCGAGCCACATACGTATGGGGCTCCGGGGCAGGTCGGTACTTTGGTTCAACAAATCTTGAGCAGACGGAGCGTTTCGATTAGACAAGGCTCACTCCCTGTGCCGGAAAAAACGGCAGCACGTATTCTGCAAGTTCCTGCAATACGTCCCTTGCAGGCCGTCGTAATGGCTTCAGGTTCAATGCGACATGTGAAACACCTTGCGCTTGTTGTCGCTGCCACAAGTCAATGAGCGCATTGCGGCCGGTGCTTATCCCTCGTCCAACCTTCAAGGGGGCGTCGGGGTTTTCTTCCAGGTTGAAGAATGTCGCATAGCCGTAGGGTTTGAACGTGTCAGGCTCAGTACAGGACTGCCATTGCTCAATCAAGTTGGGCAGGCTGCCAAAGTCGCTTTGGTGCCAAAGCCATCCATCCATATGCGATGCCAACCACTTCATGTCTTGCCCGCAACGGCCAACAGCGAGCATTGGCATTTGCGTGGACCATGGCTTTGGAAGCAAATCCAGCGTCCCGTCGAGCCTGCCATAGTGACAAAACTCATACTTGGGAAAAGACTGTTGGGTAGCGATACGCAAAATTTCGCAACCTTCTCTGAATCGCTCCGCTCGGTTGTCGAAGTCCTGGCCGAATGCTGGATACTCGCTGGGCCGATCTCCCGTTGAGAGTCCGAGTAGAAAGCGGCCCTGCAGTAGCACATCAAGGGTTGCGGCTTGCTTGGCGACCATCAAGGGATCGCGTAGCGTCAGTACCACCCCGGCAGTACCGATACAGATTCTTTGAGTGACCGCCCCTAAGTGAGCTGCGTACACCAAGGGATCAAACATCTGGCCCGCGTCTCCAAACTCCGGATCCAGCAGAGGCACGTCGCGTAGCCAGATCGCTGAGAAACCAGCGACGTCAGCTTGTCGGGCCAGATCAACATGATCTTGCATAGTCGGAGCCATGAGGTTGGGATATCCCTCCAGCGGCGCGATTAGGCCAAACGTAAGATGGCCTGGTGCGAACACACGGGAAAACGCAGGGTGAGCCTCATTGGATTCGCCGCTCGTTCGTATCCGCCCGATCACTCGCGGTCACCCACGATCACGGGACGGACTGCTTCTACTGGTTGATGATCATGCGCGCTAACTCGACCGAGCGTTGCGAACACAGCAACTGCCGTGAGCACGCTGCCAGCACCCAAGATGAAAAGCAGATGACGAAACGCGTTCGCGTACTCGTGGCGCAAAAGCTCTGACTGCCCTGGCAGTTGATTGCCGGCGTTCTGCAGATCGCCGAGCGCAGCCCGGCTGGATGCCTCCATTATCTGATGCGGTGCAAAATTCGTGGCGGCGTCGAATAACCCCCATTGAATGAAGGTCGCCAGCAACGCCCCGGCGACGGCGATGGCTATACCGTCGGCGGAAACGCGAACAGCGTTAAAAATCCCTGTGGCCATGCCAGCGCGTTCTTTTTCCACCACGCTAACGGCCATGCCATCCATCAAACCCCAAGGCAGGCCAATGCCGATGCCGATCAGCGCCATAGGCATTACCGCATTACTTACTCCGCTATCTAGCACGACGCCGAGCCAAAACAGCCCGACAGCCACCAGCATCAGCCCGACCGCCGAGAGCATCCCTGAGGTGTAGTGTCGCGCGAGCTGAGCAGCCAGAAACGGCACGAGCAGCAACGGTGCGGCCAGCGCGATCATCATCTGTCCGGTCTGCAAAGCACTCAGCCCATCGACTCCGATGAATCGCGCCGGGAGCATGATGATGAGGACGACAAAAAAGAATGCAGGGCTCGCTGCAAGAATCTGCACACCTACAAACTTGGATTGCTTGAACAGCGACAGGTCAAGCATAGGACTACTGGTTCGGCGCTCTATCATCACGAAGATGATAAACAGCAGGATCGCGCCGGCCACACTCCCCAAAACGATTGGGCTGGCCCAACCGTCCTCAGGCGCGAGGAGAATGCCATAGGTGAACAAGGTCAGTGCGGCCGTGAAGCTGAGAGCACCAGGCCAGTCCATACCATTGTTAGCCGGGTCTTTAGAATCAGTCGCGCTCACGCAGACAAGTATGAAGCCCGCTACGCCTATCAATGCCGTAGCGTGGAACGTCCATTTCCAGCCTGCGGAGTCGACCAGTAGCCCCGCTGCCAATGGGCCGAAGGCTAATCCAATGCCGAAAGTCGTCCCAAGTAGACTGAAAACCTTGGTGCGCTCAGCACCGTGGAAGACCTGAGCTAGAGACGACATGGCGCCAGCGAAAGCAGCTGCTCCGCCCAACCCCTGTACAAGCCTCAGGATATCGATCTGCAAGACAGTGGAAGAGAAGGGAATAGCGATGGTAGACAACACAAAGATGACTAGACCAATCAGCCATACCCGCTTGCGTCCATAGATATCCGTCAGACTCCCTGCCGCCATCATGGCGCTGCCATAAGTCAGGATATAGGCGTTGACAACCCAACTGAGCTCGACGGCAGATCCTCCCATGGCAGCGCTGATGGAAGAGAGGACAACTGCGGGCCCTGTGAAGCAAAGCGGGATGAGAACGCCTGTCAGGCAAGCTGCGAATAGCTGTATCCACTTCAATAACGGGGGAGCCGTCTGAACGCTGCGTGTTGAATTCATCTGAATGTTTCCCTGATTGGTGTGCGGAGGTGTTGGTCCTCGGCGCACGGTTGTCTGCGGTGATCGGCCCACCAAGAGGTTAGGGCTTGCGTCCGCAAACAAAAACAGGCCTATAATCCGAACATATCGGACATTGGTGTCCGTAGTGAGGACAGCCCTTGGAATCGCTTGGCAGCATTTCACTATTCGTATTGGTGGCTGAGACTCGAAGCTTTACAGAGGCAGGGAAACGACTAGGTATTTCATCCTCTGGCGTCGGCAAAAGTATTGGTCGGCTGGAGGACAAACTCGGTGTACGCCTATTCCAGCGCAACACCCGCAGTATTGCCCTGACGTTAGAAGGGTCACTGTTTCTCGAGCGGTGCCGACGGATACTGTCGGAGCTTGAAGCCGCAGAAATGGAGCTAAGCAATGCGCGTGAACAACCGAGGGGCAAATTGCGAATCAGCTTGCCTCTAGTCTGCGATCTTGTGATGCCAGCAATCATTCAATTCATGCGCACATACCCCGAAATAGAACTCGACATCGATTTTACTGATCGAATGGTCGACGTTATCGAGGAGGGCTTTGATGCTGTATTGCGGACAGGCGAGCCTAGTGACTCTCGGTTGATTTCTAAAAGACTGGGGGGGTTTCAGCTCCAGATTGTGGCGTCTGCGGACTATCTCGCACAGTACGGTGTACCCCAACGGCCAGCGGATCTTGCTACGCATTCATGTTTGTTACACAAGTTTCCTTCGACAGGGAAGATTGAACCATGGCCGCTACGCGTTGAGACCGGAGAGCCGGATTTCGAGCTACCTCAGACCATGGTGTGCAACACGACTGAAGTGATTGTCGATGTGGCACGTTCAGGTTTGGGAATTGCTTGCCTACCTGACTTCATGACTTCCAAGTCCATCAAAAACGGCGAACTGGTTCGGGTGTTAGCAGACTATACGGTTCACACTGGGGTGTTCAGGCTTCTATGGCCATCGAGCAAACATCTTTCTCTAAGACTACGGGCCTTCATAGATTTTATGCACAGTCATCTATTCACTAGCGACCTGCATGGATAGCTCCTTTATCTGCTTGCCGACGCAGCTCACCTTCACCTTCATAAAATCATTAATGGCAAATCGTTAAATATCCATTCGACTCCTGATGCCGCACCATACAAAACAAAGCCCTCGGAGAAATACGAGGGCTTTGTTGTTTTTGGCGTTTGGAAAAGCGGTCTTAGTGCCCCGCGCTCTGCCCACCATCCACATGCAGAATCTCACCAGTAACAAAGTTCGCGCTATCCAGATAAACAACAGCCTGCGCAATGTCACTGATCTCACCCATATGCCCAACCGGATGCAGATTCCCCAGCGCCTCATGAGTTTCTTCACCATGCATCGGCGTCTTGATGATGCCAGGTGAAACCGCGTTCACCCGAATCCCACGCTTGGCGTACTCGATAGCCAGGGACTTGGTCGCAGCGTTCAAACCACCTTTAGTCAGTGAAGCCAGCACCGACGGCACACCATCAATCGCGTGGTCGACCAGGCTGGTGGTAATGTTGACGACGTGGCCTTGGCCTTGTTTCTCCATCTCGGTGATCGCGAGTTGGGTGATGTAGAAGAAACCATTCAGGTTCACCGACAACACCGCCGCGTAGTCTTCAGGGGTGTAAGCGGTGAACGGCTTGGCAACGAAGATCCCGGCGTTGTTGATCAAGGTATCGATGCGGCCAAAACGTGCGATGGCTTCGCGGATCACTTGCTGGGCGACCGCCGGGTCGCCGATGTCACCCGCCACGGTGAGGATATCCGGGTCGGTGGACGGTTTGATCGAACGCGATGTGGCGACAACTTTGTAATCCAGATCACGGAACGCCTTGACCATGCCGGCGCCGAGGCCTTGGGATGCGCCGGTAATAACGATGACTTTTTTCGAATTGCTCATGATGAACCTCTACAAATAAATGATGGTTTGAAAAAGTAAGTAATCAGGCTTCGGCGGGGGCCTTGGCCATTTGTCTCAACATCTGTTCGTAGTACTCGACCGACTGCGAGCCGGACACCAGGTGTCGACCGTTATGCACCATGGCCGGGACCGAGTTGATGCCGTGCTGGCGGTAAAACGCTTCAAGCTCACGCACTTCTTCGGCAAACGCGCCGGACGCCAACACCTCTTGAGCAGCCGCCGCCTCCAGTCCCGCTTCAGCCGCCAGACGAACCAGCGTCTCGCGATTACTCGGGTTCTCGCCGTCGGCGAAATAGGCGCGCAGCAGGATCTTCTTCAGTGCGACCTGCCGCCCTTCCTGCAACGCCCACAACAGCAGCCGATGCGCATCAAACGTGTTGTAGAAGTGAGTGCGCTTCTCCAGATCAAACTTGAAACCCAGGGCCGCGCCACGTTCGATTTGCATCGCTTTGCCGGCGGCGACGTCTTCGGCAGTCCTTCCATATTTGCGCATCAAATGCTCGACCGCTTTTTCGCCGACTGCCGGCATGTCTGGGTTCAACTCGAAGGGCTTGTAGGTCAGCTCCACCGAAATCTCACCGGCCACGTTCTCTATCGCTTGCTCCAGCGCCGTCGCACCCAACGCACACCACGGGCACACCACGTCGGAGATGAAATCGATGGAGACGGACGCGGTCATGACTGGCCCTCCGCCTCAGCCAGTTGCTTTCGGTACTGGGTGGTGGTGATGCCGGCGTAGCCCCAGTTATCGGTGTCGACTTCTTCGATCACGATGTGGGTCAGGTGCGGATCCTTCTTCAGGACGCGTTCCAGGGTTTCAGTGATTTGGGCGATCACCTGAGCTTTCTGCTCAGAGGTAACGCCATCGCGGGTGATGCGTACGCTTACGAAAGGCATGAAGACTCTCCAGTGACCTTCCCTTCGGAATGAATGGGTAGGCGTTGGAGCTCAATGTATGGAGTTAGCTGGAGGGGATAAAGGTGGGGACGGGAACATCATTAATTACGTAGTGTAATAGGTGCGCGATTTCACGCCTGCTAGGCGTCGAAACTCCCTTTCAGCTCAATCATTCGTATGTCGTTGCCAAGCGACATGTCAGTCAGCATTCCTTCTCCGCTCAAAAAACCCTCAGAAACAGCGATCACACTGGCTTCAGGCTGTATTTGAACCTTTATGCTAAATTATGGTTGGCCAATAATTATGGCGTATCCATAAAAAGAGGTAATTGCATGAGCAGTATTTTTCAGCGCCCTGAATTGGCCGAAGAGATGGCGAACCAGCTTCTCAATCCAGGCGTTCTCGATGAAGGTTTGCGCTCAGGTCTGTTTTTATCCGGCCTGCGCAGAACTGGTAAAACGACATTCCTGAGGAGCGACCTGATCCCTGCGCTGGAAGATGCGGGTGCTCTGGTCATTTACGTCGACCTATGGAGTGACACGCTGGCCAATCCAGCGACACTGGTGCATGACGCCATCCGTAAAACCCTGCAGGAGCTCCAAACACCCGGCTCCGGTTTGCTCGAAATGCTCAAGCGCGTCAGCGGTGCTGATGTAGGCGTTGCTGGATTCAAGTTTGGTTTCAAACTCGACAGCATCGGAAACCCAGGTGGGCCAACACTGGCGCAGGCGCTGACAGAGGTTGTTGATCAGGCAAAAACCGACTTGGTGCTGATCATCGACGAAGTGCAGCACGCCATTTCTTCCGAGGATGGTAATCAGCTGCTTCTGGCACTCAAAGCTGCACGCGATGCGATCAATCCTCGACCAGGTACACCAGGTTACTTTCTATTTATTGGAACGGGATCGCACAGGGCGCAAGTCAGCGAACTCACGGCAAAGAGGAACCAAGCGTTTTCTGGTGCGACATCGACAGCGTATCCGGTACTGAAAGGGGATTACGTTGAATACTTGCTTAACCGGCTCGCTGCGACGGTGAAGAAAGAAAAGCTACCTTCACTCGAAGTCGCCATCGAAGCATTCAATACCTTGGGAAACCGGCCCGAGGAAATGCTCAAAGCGTTGCGACAACTCATGCAGCAAGAAGGTGACCCTGATCTTTTCCTACCGGTTATTGCCAGCACATTGCGCTCGGCGGCGGCCAGCATCGAACTTGAAAAAGTGGAGCTGTTAGGCAGCCTGGCTCAGGCTATTTTCAACAAAATCGCGTCTACGCAAGGCGATGCTCGGGGTATTTTCTCCATCGATGCTGCAGCTGAGTATTCGAAGACTGTGGGCCGGGAGGTGCGTGTAGAAGAGATTCAGCCGGTGGTGATTGCGCTGGTTGCTGAGAACATCATCATGCGGCGCGGGCATGGAATTTATGCGATTACGGACCAGTTTGTTCAGGAGATTTGGTTGGAAGAACGAGCGTTGATTGAAGCTAGCTAGCCGATTGGAGCGCCGATACCGTTGCTTGAAGACCAGGTGGTTTCACGCCCACGCCACCACCTAGCCACGATTGCGCATCCTTCCCCCTCAAGCCAACTTCAAACCGTCGCTGCCAATTCAGCGACCGGGCCTGAGAACTCGAATTCGATGTAGCCCCCGGTGTCAGGATAGTTGTCGCCTCTCCGAATTTTCCTGAAAAAGCATATCGGGGGCGGAAAGAGACTGGTCGTGCCGTACTATTCACCTGAACGCAAAGCCGCATTACTCAAGATGCTGCTTCCCCCGCTGAACCTGACGATGGCCGAGGTTTCCCGGCGTGAAGGGGTTAGCGAAATGTCTTTGTCCAACTGGCGCAAGAAGGTCAGTTCTGAAGGAAGCGCAGTGCCTGAAGACAAGCCACTCCCCGAGAACTGGTCTGCTGAAGCCCGGTTCGCTGTCGTCCTTGAAACCGCCGGTCTGTCGCAGCTCGAACTGGGTGAGTACTGCCGACGAAAAGGTCTGTACCCCGAACACGTCAGCGCCTGGCGCCAAGCCTGTATCACGGGGCAGCAGAGTGTTCAGAACCAACAAAAGGTCGACCGCGAACAGTCTCGCAAGGACAAGAAACGTATTCAGCAACTTGAGCGCGAACTGCTGCGTAAAGACAAGGCGCTGGCCGAGACCGCCGCGTTGTTGGTGCTGCGAAAAAAGCTCAACGATTACTGGGGGATCGACAACGAGGACACCTGACCTCTTTGCCGGAACGGCAGTTGTTGGTGGCTTGGTTGATCGAAGCCATCGTGGCCGGTG
Organism: Pseudomonas sp. BGI-2; assembly: GCF_004310295.1. Lineage (GTDB taxonomy): Bacteria > Pseudomonadota > Gammaproteobacteria > Pseudomonadales > Pseudomonadaceae > Aquipseudomonas. The sequence goes on from NZ_SISB01000022.1 coordinate 91,418, forward strand.
CTCGAAAAATCAGAGCGTGCCAGGAGGTGGGGCTGTCGCTCAGAACCTTGCAGCGATGGACGCAGAGTGAGGATGTTCAAGCCGATGCCCGCACAACCACCGTGCGGCCCACGCCGCGTAATGCGTTGAGCGAGATCGAACGACAAGCGATCGTGACGCTGTGTAACAGCCCGGCGTATGCCCATTTGCCGCCGAGTCAGATCGTACCGAGGCTGGCTGACGAGGGGCGTTATCTGGCGTCGGAAGCGACGTTTTATCGCATCCTGCGTGCAGCCGGTCAGCAACATCATCGGGGCCGTAGTCAGCGACCCAGACGGCATGCGGCACCGACAACGCATGTCGCCAAAGCGCCCAATCAGGTGTGGTCGTGGGACATCACGTATTTGCCGTCGCCGATACGCGGCAAGTACTACTACCTGTATTTGATCGAAGATATTTACAGCCGCAAGGCCGTGGGCTGGGAAGTTTACGAAGAAGAAAGCGGCGAAAAAGCGGCTGCGCTGCTGCAACGCAGCGTGATCGGCGAGCAGTGTTTACACGAGCCGCTGGTGCTGCACTCGGACAATGGTGCGCCGATGAAATCGCTGACGCTGTTGAGCAAGATGTACGACCTGGGCATCACGCCGTCCCGTGGCCGACCGCGAGTGAGCAACGACAATCCGTACTCGGAGTCGCTGTTTAGAACACTGAAATATTGCCCGCAATGGCCGCAGGAGGGTTTTGCCAGCTTGGACGCCGCACGCGCTTGGGTGAGAGATTTTATGCGTTGGTACAACAACGAGCACCGGCATAGCCGGATCCGCTTCGTGACACCGGCTGAGCGGCATCGAGGGCTGGACCACCAGATCCTGGCGCGGCAGCATGAACTGTACCAGCGAGCGCGCAAGAAAAGCCCGGAACGTTGGTCAGGCCAGACGCGGAACTGGGAGCCGATAGGAGCGGTGATGCTGAATCCGGATCGGGAGCAGCAGGACGAGAAAAGAGCGGCATAGTTGAACGGTTGACGCGACAACTACCTTGAAAAATGCTGCCGCCGTTGAATTGGGGCACCGTCGAACTGACCCCAAACGCATAAAAACGATTTTACTTGCTCAAAAACGATCATAAATCTGGCTTTTTGCACAAAAACGTTTCGAAACCGGACAATCTCACTGAGCCCTCACAACTGAACCCCCGCAATGCCGTCCCTTCCAACCAAAAAAATGCCCAAACCTCTCGGTCCGAGCATTTTTTTGACCCTGATCACCCATTCCTCCCCAAAAACCTCGACTCTATGTAAGCCTCCAGCCATCGGACGCAGCATCATTTCGCTACTAAACTCGGGACAAGCGTGTTCATGTGCAGGATTATAGCCAGCACGTATCGCCCAACCGGCCAGGTACTCAACAATAGCCAGCCCACTTTAGAGGGCATTACCCAATGGATAGCAGAACCTTACGCAACCTGATGCGCATTGTGCAGACCGGCTCTTTGTCGGCGGCGGCAGAGCATTCCTGTTTAACGGTGCAGGCGTTGGCCGCGCAGTTGAACAAGGTCGAAGAGCAGTTCGGTTTTCGGTTGTTTCGTCGCTCCAACAAGGGGTTGACCCTGACCCCGCAAGGCACGGAACTCACGCCTTACATGGACAAGGTGTTGGTCGCCACGCGGCAACTGGAAGAAAAAGTGGCCGCGCTGAAGGTGCCTGGGCAGCGTACGCTAAAGGTGGCGCTGAACACGACGCTGTCGGCTGACTTCAATCGGCGAATGATCGGACGCCTGATTGAGGTGTTTCCCGACTATCAGCTGGAGTTCAGCTACGCCGAGTCGATGGAAAACCTCAGCAAGCTGAAGAATGAAGACTTCGACCTGGCGGTGCTGATCGGCCCGCAGAAGCCGGGGTTGCCCAGCATCATCCTGCCGGAGGTCCAGGTACAGGTGGTCGGTGCGCATTGCGGTCAGGAACATGATCCGCTGGTGTTGCTCGGCAACAAGTTTCAGGTGCGTCCGGCGGACGATTGTCCGTATTCCCACAGCTTCCTGCGCTTTCTCGATGCCGGTCTGGGCAATTACGAGTCGGGCAATCGGATGGTTTACTCGTGCAGCGAAACCCTGACGTTGTCGTTGATCACACAAATGGACGGCCTCGGCATGGTCTCGCGGGATGCGGCCCAGCGTAACGGCCTGACCATTTTCCCCGGTTTCGAGGATGCCCTCGAAGTGCGGTTGGCGATCAACAATCCGGAGTTGTCGGGTCAGGCCTTGCACGATGTGGTCGACCTCCCGCTATATGAACGAGCCGAGCGCAATGTACGCAGCCGTTCCCACCGCAACGGAGAGAAAGAGGTTTTTGCTGAAATACGCACATAACAACGTCGGAATCGCGGCATAAAATTCCGGGCGATCGAGCTGCACGTGCTGATCCTTGATCAACAACGGCGTAAGGCTGATTGCAGCGACGATCGCCACCGGCAGGTATTCCAGCGCTCGGGCGACGAAGGGCGGCCAATGGTCGGTGTTCACTTGCAGCGGCAACGCGCGCGGCAGGAAGGTCACGGCCATCATCAGCGCGACGACCAGAATCAGGAACGTTTGGTCAGGCATACGCCCACCCCGCAGCCCACGAATGTGGCGATAAATACGTTGAAAGGCGAGCTGCCGACCAGGCTCAGCGCGCCCATGCAGGCGACGGCGGCCAGTGCGGCGATGAGCTTGTTACGTGTGTTGCACAGCGACACCAGCACGTAGAGCATCATCGCGGTCAGCGCGTAGTCGAGCTGATACTTGATCAAGTGCGCCGCGTACTGCGCACAAATCGCCCCCAGCAAACCGCCGAGCACCCACGAGGTGTGGCAATACAGATTGAAACCGATCAGGTAACGCACGTTGACGGGCGAGCCCTTGCCCAACTTGACGCTGTGAAAGGCGAACGACTCATCGGTCAGCCCGCCCGCGTAACACCAACGCTCAAACCGACTGAGCCCCATCGCCTGCAACGCTTTGGCCATATAGACCGACATCAGCATGTGCCGCGCATTGATCAGAAACGTGGTGAGGATGATGGTGGTCAGCGAAGCGCCGCTGGAAATCAGCGCCAGGGCGGCAAACTGTGAAGCGCCGGCATAGACGAACAGGCACATGGCGACCGGCAGCCACACGGGCAACCCGGCGTTCACCGCCATCAATCCGAACACAAACGACACCGTGAAGTAACCCGCAACTACCGGACTGGCCTCGGCGAAGGTGCGCGACGCGTGCGGTTCAACCATCAGCGGCTGGCTGCTGGAGGTCTCATTCATAGGTCCCTCTCAAATGTTCTTTCGCCGCGCGGTTCGCAAAAACCCTGGGCACTCCAAAAGCGTTGGCCGGCAAGGTTAGCATCGTCGACAAACAGGAACATCCGCAGCACGCCCACGCGTTTCATATCGGCCGACGCGGATTCAACCAGTCGTTGACCGACACCCTGGCTGCGATACAACGGGCTCACTGCCAAATGGTTGATCGTGCCGCGACTGCCGAGCATTCCGCCCAACACCGCGCCGACGATTTCGCCGCTGGCATCCAGTGCGATAAACGCGGTGGTGGTCTTCTGCACCAGCACACCGCGCAGGCATTTGGCGTCCTGCCATTCACAGAAAGACACTTCTTCGAATTGCCGAAAGAAGCGTTCCAGGCGCTGTGCATCCTTGGCCGTGGTGCGCCGCAGCATCACCGGTGCAGGGCACTCGGCGAGGCTGTCCACGGTGTTGTACTGTTCAGCGAACAATGTCGAAAGCGGTCCCGGGCCGCGAGAAAGAGATCGCCAGAATCTGCCGGTACGCCATGGCGTGAGAATGGGTATTGCGTGCCGGTGTCACGTAGTGACGCATGTCGCGATCGAGAAAGAAGGTGGTGTCGAGGATTTCCTCGTAGGTCGTCGATGCCACTTGCTCTTGATTTTGAGCTTCGTACAAACGGCTCTCCGCCCCTTCAACGTTATTGCGTCCCCAGAAGTGCACGCCGCTGAACGGATAACCGTCGCAGTGAATCCCTTCCGGGGTGATTTCCAGTTGTTTGCCAGGCTTGATCTCGATGCGGATCTGATGAATCTGGCATTGCCAGATTTCCTCGTGCAATTCGGGTGGCAAAACGTTTTTGTACACTTCGAAGTCGGTGTCGATCAGGCTGCGCATCACCGGTGAATTAATGATCTCGTCAGAGAAGTCCTGAAAGTGCCGCACCATTCCGCCGACGTAGCTGTTGTTGGCCTTGGACTGAACATAGGCGCGGTGTTCCAGCTGTTTCAGGTCGCGCGTGACCGGGTTGTACTCGAAATCGCTGTAGCGACGATAACGCATGCCCGCCTCGGCCTGACCGTAGTAACTGTCCGGTTCCATGTTTTCCCAACTTTTAGTCAGTCTGACGAAGTCGGCGAAATGACCGTAGAGATTGAAGTCACCACCCTGCACGTTGACATATTTGTCGCGCCGTAGCGATTCGCCCACTTCTCTGTTCAAAACGATCATTTTAAAAATCTCCGTGCAATTAGCAGCCTAATCTAGAGAGCACAGGATTTACGTCCATGAGAAAGAATTTGAGGCATATCAAGCGCTGCTTGAAACGAAGCATGACGTTGCTTTAATTCGACTTTTTATGATCGAAAATGGCCGTTTCATGCTTTTTTCAATGATTGTCAGGCGAAAAAAAACCCCGAACCAGTCGGGGTTTTTATCGAGTGTTGAACACTCAATCGATCATCAGAAGATGTTGATCGGATAATCCACAAACACTCGCACTTCGTTACCGCTGACGTTGTACTCGCTGGATTTCTGCGAGACACGCAGGATCGAGCTGCGCAGTTTCACGCTCAGGTCTTTGGCCGGACCGCTTTGCACGACGTACTTGAACTGGTTGAAGATTTCGCGCTCGGTGCCGCCTTCGCTGGTGGATGTGGTGATGTTGTCACCGCGCACGTAGGCGAAGTTGTAGCTCAACCCTGGAATACCGAAGGTGCTGAAGTCCAGGCCGTAGCCCAACTGCCAGCTGCGTTCGTCTTCGGCGTTAAAGTCGGACCAGTAGGAGTTTGCCAGGTAGATGGTATTGCCACCGTCGCCGACACGACCTTGATCTTTCTGGTAACCGCCGTAGGCGTAGCCCAGGTTGCTGTCGCCGGTGCTGCGCTGGTGAGCGAGGGTGAACGAGTGCGGGCCGGTGGCGAAGGTCGCTGCCAGGCTCCAGATCTTGTTGTCGTCGCCGGTGAGACCGTTTTCGCGGACGTAGGAATCATCCAGCTTGGTGCGATAGCCGTTGAAGTCCAGGGTCAGGGACTGATCCTTGTCGATCGGGAACACGTAGTTGGCGTTCACGTATTGCTTCTTCAGCACGTCTTCGACGTCGGATGCGTAGACCGCAGCCTTGAATTGTTCGGTGAACTGGTAGCTACCACCCAACACGTTGATCGACTTCAGGCCACCACTGTCACGGCCTTCAGCGCTTTTGCGCGATTCGGCGGTGAAGCGACCGGCGTTCAGCTCCAGGCCTTTGATCTCCTTGGAGGTGATCAAGGTGCCGGTGTAGCTTTCTGGCAGCAGGCGCCCGTTGTCGTAGCTCAGAACCGGCAGGGCCGGCATCTGGTCACCGTAGGTCAGCGTGGTGCTGGAGAGACGGAATTTGACCGCTGCGCCGCCCTTGGACAGGTCGTCAGCCGCGTTGCCGCTGTCGCCCTTTTTAAAGAAGTCGATGCCTTGAGCGCCGGTGCGACCCTTGCCGCCATCCAGACGCAATGCGTATAGACCGAAAGCATCCACCCCGACACCGACGGTGCCTTGGGTAAAGCCGGACGAGAACGTACCGATGGCCGCTTGGCCCCACTCGGCTTTGTCCGGGTTGCCATCTTTGTAATCACGATTGATGTAGGCGTTGCGCATCAGCACTTTGAGGCTGCTGTCTTCAACAAATCCCTTGGATTCGGCCTGGTCGTTAGCCATGGCCTGTGTAGCGCTCAACATCCCCAGAGCGATCAGGCTGATTCGCTTATTCAACATTTTGTTCTTTTCCTTATTACCGGTTGATACGCGCTGTGTCGAACGGCTGAAATGGCGCTATCGCACTCTTTTTTCACCCCAAAACAAAAAGGCCCGCCCACGAGAAAATCGTGGCGGGCCTTTTTATTATTTTGTGAGTCATGGCGGTTAGCCACAGGCGTTGGGCGAATGCTAGCCGCGCCCTTAACGACGTGTCAATTTCATGAATCGTCTATGAAAAGCTGACAATCGTCTAAGCAATTACTTGCCAGCGATCGCCAGTTGTACCGTATGGCTGTCGACGAACTGTTCGAAGTGCGTGACTTTGCCATCGGCCAGGGTCCACAAATGCGCAACGCGAGCGTTCATCGGAAGGCCGGTTGCCTTGTAGATTCCGCTGTAATTGCCGTACGCAAACACCTTGTCGCCCTGTGCTACGTAGTCCTCGATCTTCAACTGAAAATCGTCCCATTCAGTGGCCAGACGCTTGAACACGTTCTCGACGATGGCATCGAAACCGACGTAGGTGCCGGCGTAAGGAAAGCCTGCCGCCTCGGTCCAGCGGGCATCAGCGGCCAGGGCCGCAGCGGTGTTGCGTGCGTTTTCCTGGGCGTTGGCGCCTTCGTAGGTGCTTTTGATCAGGCTCAGATTGTCCATGGTGACTCCGGATGAATTCAAGGGGCACAGCCGTCGATGCCACAAGCTGGTACGGGGGCTGACGAGGTTTGTGCGGGAAGCGATTGGCATAACCATTGCGCGAACGCTTGAGGCTTGCCGAGCCAGGGTCCGATATCGACCAGGGTGAATTGGCCATCCTGTTCAAGGGCGAAGGTCGGAAAACCCTGTCCGCCGACCTTGGCCAAGAGTGCGCGGCTCTCTTTTATATGGCGATCGGTTTCGGCTTCTTTGAATGCCATCTGGAAGGCTTGAGATTCGAGGCCGATATCGTTGGCAAGCTCCAACAACACCGCTTCATCGGCGATGCGCCTACCTTCCACGTAATGAGCCGTCTGCAAACGCCCCAGCAACTCAAGTCCACGGCCCGCAATCTGTTCGGCTGCCAACACCGCAGCAATCGGCGGCGTGGAATCGAACACGGCCGTCTCATCGCGTAACAGACCTTCGAAATACGCTTCGCCAAATGGCTGGCCGGTGTACTCGGCGATACGTCGGTCGTGGGGCATCACGTAGTTGCGCAGTTTTGGGGAAACGGTTTGGCGGCTGGCGCCGCTCATCATCCCGCCACCGTGGGCGATTACCGCCAGCACGCCTTGGGCGGCTTGTACCAGCGGTTTGGCGCCGTAGCACCAGCCGCATAAAGGGTCGTAAATGTAGTGAAGGGTCATAGGAGACTCCGGCAACCATCAGGAAAACTCAGTGCCGGCAGACTAATCCTCGGACCGTTGCGGAAAAACGCTGAAATAGCTTTCAGACTGTTTCAGGAATCGGGCGAATGATCTCACCGAGATTCTGTAGAAATCTCGACACAACTCGAAACAATCAAACAACGGAACTTTTCAAGAATAATTAACTAAAGCAAATAACAAGCATTACCATTCGCGCCCTCGAATTCTTCCACCCTTTCGGATGCGCTTCAGATGCCTGCCCCCTTCCGCCTTACGCCCGTAACCCTTGGGCTTTCTGCCTTCCTGTCTGCCGGTTTCACCTGCGCCGCGACCACCGTTTTACCCGAAACCTCGATCAGTGCCGAAGCTGAAGCCGAAGACCCGCGTGTGAAGGAAACCAGCACCGCGACCCGCACCGCAACACCGGTACGCTACGTGCCTCAAGCCATCGATTCGATTAAAACCGCGAACGTCGTGGATTACGGCACCAATGATCTGGGCACTGCATTGAGCGGCATCCCCAACGTCAGCAGCGGCGCCGACACCCGTTTCGACAGCCTGCGCATCCGGGGTTTCGACGCCAGCAACGACTTCTATCTCGATGGCATTCGTGACGACAGCCAATACGTGCGCGACTTGCACAACATCGAGCGTATCGAAGTCCTCAAGGGCCCGGCCGCCGTGTTGTACGGCCGTGGCAGCCAGGGCGGGATCGTCAACCGGGTCAGCAAACTGCCCGAGTTCGGCCGTCGTTCGACCGTCGAAGCCCAAGGCGGCAGCGATGATTTGCGCAGCCTTTATGCCGACCTCAGCACCGATCCGTCGGAGAACATCAGCCTGCGCTTGAACATGGGCAACATGGATCAGAACAGCTTCCGCGATGGCGTCAGCGGCAACCGCCAACTGTTCGCGCCGTCGATGACCTGGCAACTGACGCCGGACCTGAACTGGCTGGTGCAGTACGAATACAGCCGCTACAACCGTACGCCGGATCGCGGCATCCCTAGGGTCAACGGGCGCCCGGCAGACGTAGGACGCGATACGACCTACGGCAGCGAGCACGACTTCATCGACGACAAGTCGCAATCCCTGCGCTCCAAACTCAGCTATGAACTCAGCGACAACTGGCAGCTGCGCCACACCCTGGGCGTGTTCAAGCTCGACAGCGATTTCGACAACACTTACCTGACCGGTTACACCCCGGCCACCAAGGTCACGCGTCAGCACTGGCAGCAGGATCTGACCACCCGCAATGTCTATAACAACGTCGAACTGGAAGGGGGTTTCAATACCTTCGGCCTGGAGCATCGCCTGCTGACCGGCATCGAGACTGGCAGCCAGCGCCGCGATCCGACCTTGTACAACGCGGCCACTTCCGGACCGGGCAGCTCACCAGTGCCGGCGCTGGACTTGTACAACCCGAATCGCGATTTGCGCCATACCGGGCGCATGCAGGTGTCCAGCGACAACCACACCGAAGTCGAAAGCCGTGCGGTGTATGTACAGGATCAATTGCGCCTGAACGATCAATGGCAACTGCTGGCCGGTTTGCGCTACGACACCTTCGACATCGAATCGACCAACAAGCTGCGCAACATTTCCGAAGATCGTGACAGCCACAGCACCAGCCCGCGTGTAGGCCTGGTCTGGACGCCGCTGCAGAATCACTCCTTCTATGCGTCCTGGACCAAGACGTTCTCGCCGGTGGGTGGCGGTTTGATCGGCATCACGCCGGGCGTTGCCGGCAACAGCAACGATTTGAGCCCGGAGCTGACCAAGCAAAAGGAAATCGGCGTGAAGAGCGACTGGCTCGACGACCGTCTGAGCACCACCCTGGCGATCTACGAACTGGAACTCTACAACCGCCGCACCAGCGATCCGCTCAACCCGACCATCACGTTGCTCTCGGGCCTGCAACGTTCCCGTGGCATCGAGCTGACCGGCACCGGCAAAATCGCCGGTAACTGGTACGTGCGTGGCGGCGTGGGCGTGCAGGACGCGACGGTCGAGAAGGACAACAACGGCTTTGAAGGCAAACGCATCAGCAACGTAGCCAAGCACAACGGCAGCCTGTTCCTGACTTGGAAACCGGAAATGGGCTGGTATGCGGAAACCGGGTTGACCCTGGTGGGCCAGCGTTATGCCGATAACCTCAACACCGTTGTGCTGCCGGGTTATGGCCGTTGGGATGCACTGGCCGGGTTCCGGCAGAAGGATTGGGACTTGCGCGCGGCACTGAACAACATCAGCGACAAGACCTATTACTCGTCGGCCACCAGCGCAGCACAGATTCAACCCGGCGAACCGCGCAGCCTCGTGGTGACTGGGACCTACAGCTTCTAAGTATCAATTCACCGGTGTGGACCACAAACAATGTGTCCACACCGATCACCTGTGGGAGCGGGCTTGCTCGCGAAAGCGGTAGTTCAGTCGACATCGATGCTGAATGATCCACCGCCTTCGCGAGCAAGCCCGCTCCCACAGGGTTCAATCGTGATGATGAGCCCGTATTCCACACAAAAACCATCACCCATAAAAAAGCGCCGCCATCCCGGCAGCGCTTTTATCAATCCTTTGTTTTTTCTTCTTATCCTTCCATCACATCCCACAACGCTTCCAGTTCCGCCTCGCTGAACAAACCAGCGGGGTAACGCTCGATCATCATCCGGCGCGGATCAGGTTCTCTGATCTGACGCGTTCCATTGGACTTCAACCAGTGCGCCAGGACCTGGAGCGATTCGCTATTGACTGCCAGGGGATGCAACGCCCGCTCGCTCACTACGTTCACTTCGGCGATCATTTCAGCGCTCTCTCCTGGTTCGTGAGCGGCTAACTTATCCAAGGTTTATGACAGAACATCGCAGTCCTCCCCCTCCCTGTTTTACACCTTGAGAGATACAAGAGCTGTGCCAATGTTTCTCAAGTGTCGACAAGCGGATACAAAGAAGCCCGCAGTCCTTTGGGGCTGCGGGCTTCTTGATTAACGGCGGGGATAAACTTGAGCCTCAGTGATTTTTCAACCGGTTCAGGCTGTTACAACCCCACTCACTCCTTGTGCGGCGCCGGTTGCTGTTGGGTAAGGCAGTGGATGTTGCCGCCTCCCAGTAACAGTTCGCGGCCCGGCACCATCACCACTTCGTGCTGCGGGAACAGACCCTGCAAAATCTCTTTCGCCGGACCGTCCAGCGGGTCGTCGAAACTCGGCGCGATAATGCCGCCATTGACGATCAGGAAGTTCACGTAGGAGCCGGCCAGACGAACGGTCGGATTACGCTCCTGAGTACCGTCCACCGGATCCACGCCAGCGCACTCTTCCTCGGTCGCATACAGCGGCCCCGGGATCGGCATCTTGTGCACCGTGAATGGGCGACCCTTGGCATCGGTGCTGATTTCCAGCACCTTCATTGCCGCCTGGCAGCGCGGGTAGTTCGGGTCCTGCGGATCATCGGTCCAGGCCAGCAACACTTCGCCCGGACGCACGTAGCAGCAGAAGTTATCCACATGGCCGTCGGTTTCGTCGTTGAACAGACCGTCCGGCAGCCAGATGATTTTATCCACAGCCAGATGGGCGCTGAGTACCGCTTCGATTTCTGCACGGTTCATGTGCGGGTTGCGATTGCGGTTGAGCAGGCATTCTTCGGTGGTGATCAGGGTGCCTTCGCCATCGACGTGGATCGAGCCGCCCTCAAGCACGAAGCCTTCGGTGCGATAACGCTGGCTGCGCTCGATCTCGAGGATCTTGCCACCCACTTGCGAATCGCGATTCCACGGCGAATACAAGCCACCATCAAAACCGCCCCACGAGTTGAAGTCCCAATTCACACCACGGACTTCGCCACTGTTATTGATGACGAATGTCGGGCCGGTGTCGCGAACCCAAGCGTCATCGCTAGACATCTCGACCACACGAATATTCGGCACGTCGAGGCGGGCGCGGGCGTTTTCGTATTGGCCGGCGGAGACCGCCACGGTAACCGGTTCAAAACGGGCGATGGCTTTGGCCACGGCCACGTGCGCGGCTTGCGCGGGTTTGCCGCCCAGGCGCCAGTTGTCCGGGCGCTCTGGCCAGATCATCCAGGTTTGGGTTTGTGGCGCCCACTCGGCGGGCATGTAGAAGCCGTCGGCGCGCGGGGTGCTGTTTAAAGTGGTCATGCGATCAGGACTCCAGGGAACCGTCGAGGGTTTTGATCGCATTGTATAGGTTCGGGCGACGATCGCGGAACGAACCCCACGCGCTGCGAATGTGCTCCAGTTCGTCGAGGTCGAAGCTCTGCACCAGCACACCTTCTTCGGTTTTATCGAGTTCCTGGACCTTCTCGCCGAACTGGTTGGCGATGAACGACGAGCCGTAGAACGTGATGTCGTAGCCGTCCTGTTCTTCGTTGCCGATGCGGTTGCTGGCAATCAGCGGCATCAGGTTGGCGCCGGCATGGCCTTGTTGCACACGTTGCCAGTGGTCACGGGACGAAATGGTTTTGTCGTGCGGCTCGCTGCCGATGGCGGTCGGGTAGAACAGGATTTCCGCACCCAGCAACGCCATGCTGCGGGCGCACTCCGGGAACCACTGGTCCCAGCAGATGCCCACGCCGATTTTCGCGTAGCGGGTGTTCCAGACTTTGAAGCCGGTGTCGCCCGGGTTGAAGTAATACTTTTCGTGGTAGCCAGGGCCGTCCGGGATGTGGCTTTTACGATAAATCCCGAGGTTGCTGCCGTCGGCATCGATGATCGCGATGCTGTTGAAACGCGCGCGGCCGGCCAGCTCATAGAAGCTGATCGGCAGCACCACTTGCAGTTCCTTGGCGACTTTCTGGAAGTGCTTGATGGCGACGTTGTCTTCGACCGTCGTGGCCAGTTGCAGGTAATCAGCGTTCGGCTTCTGGCAGAAGTACGGTGCCTCGAACAGTTCCTGGATCAGGATGATCTGCGCGCCTTTGGCCGCGGCCTCACGGACCAGTTTCTCAGCGGTCTCGAGGTTGGCTTCAAGGTCCCAGGAACAGGCCATCTGGGTGGCGGCGACGGTAACGATACGACTCATGAATCATCTCCGGGGCAAGTGCTGTGGGTCGAGGGTGGCATCGACCGATGACAGAAACGGGAAGCACGGGCGTGATGAGTCACGCCGTGAGCAATGGCGACTTTATAGCCGATAAAAATCGGCTTTCAAAACGATTATTCTTCCGTACGTCTAATTTAAAGCACTTAAACCCGATAACAATCGGTGTTTTTGAGGACGTCTCCGCGGGCAAGCCTCGCTCCTACAGGTCATGCGTCAATTTGAAATCGCGCAATTTCTGTAGGAGCGAGGCTTGCCCGCGAAGGCGATCTCAAGCCTTACAACCCTTCATCCAACACCTTCGCCAGCATGTCGACAAAGAAATCCACACTCCGCCGCGAGGTCACCATCGGCGGTTTGATCTTGAGCACGTTCAAATAATCCCCCGTCGGCTGCATGAAAATCCCCAACTCCCGCAACCGATCACACAGCGCCGTGGTTTCTTCGGTCGCCGGTTCAAGGGTGTCCCGGTTGCGGATCAGCTCGACACCCAGGTAGAAGCCGGAACCATGCACCGCGCCCAACAGCGGATGAATATCGATCAGCGCTTCAAGCCGCTCCTTGAAATAGCCACCCACGACCTGGGCGTTTTCCCAGAGCTTTTCTTCTTCCATCACATCCAGCACCGCCATGCCGATCTGGCAACTCACCGGACTGCCCCCCGCCGACGAGAAGAAATAGCCCTCGGCCTCCAGCGCTTCGGCGATTTCCCGGCGGGTGATCACCGCGCCCAGCGGCTGGCCGTTGCCCATGCCTTTGGCCATGGTGATGATGTCCGGCACCACGCCCTGCTCTTCGAAACCCCAGAAAAAGTTGCCCATGCGCCCGTAACCGACCTGAACTTCGTCGGCGATACACACGCCGCCCTGCGCGCGAACCAGCGCATAGACCTGTTTCAGATAACCCGGTGGCAGCGAGATCCCGCCGGCATTGCCGTACACCGGTTCGCAGATGAAACCGGCCAACTGGCGTTTCTGTTCAGCGATTTTCGCCAGGTTGTGTTCGACGCTGCGCACGTAGTCCGGCGCGCTGTCGAGCCCACGGAATTCGCCGCGATAGATATTCGGCGCGGTCACCGGATGCACCCAATCGGGACGGCTGCTCAAGGCTTTCGGATTATCGGCAATCGACGTCGAGACCGCGTCCGCGCCCACCGTCCAGCCGTGATAGGCCTCCAGCACGCTGAGCATGTCGCGACCGCCGCTGTAAGCCCATGCCAGACGAATCGCCAAGTCATTGGCCTCGCTGCCGCTGTTGACCAGGAACACCCGGTCCATGCCCTTCGGCGACAACTTCAGCAAGCGCTCGGAAAACTCGGCCACCGCGGCGTAGTTGAAACGCGAGTTGGTGTTGAGCAACGACCACTGACGGCTGGCCACCGCCGACATGCGCGGATGACCGTGGCCAAGCACCGCGACGTTGTTGAGCATGTCGAGGTAGGAACGGCCCTGCATGTCGATCAGGTGATTGCGCCAGCCGCGCTCGATGCGCGGCGGGTCGACGTAATAGTGCTTCTGGGTCCGCGCGAAACTGGCGTCGCGGCGCGCCAGCAATGTCTGCGAATCGAGTTCTGCTTCAGCATCGCAGGCCAGCCCCAGCAACGCCGCCGGTGATGGGCACAACGCTTGCCAGGCCAGTGCGCGAGACGGCGTGCAAAACAACGGCGCATTGAACGAAGCGCCTCGGCACAACTGCACAATCAACGGCCCGCTGACCGCACCCAGCACCTGACCTTTGACCAACGCTGCGCCGGTGTGCAGCGACGGCGTCACGCCCCACAACCGCACGCTCAATTGCGGACCGTCCAGTTGCAGAACCCCCACCGCCGGCTGATGAACCACACCGGCAAACGGCGATTCGACCGCCGTGCCGTTTGGCACGCGCAACTCCACGTGCAACGGGCACGTGTCGGGCTCGGCGGCGCGGTCCGGTCGGGTGCGGGACAAACGATATTGGCCATACCGACTGGCCGCCAGACCGTGAGCCGCCGCTGCTTCAGTCAGCAAGCGCTGATCAACGCCCTCCTGCTCCCAGTTACCGGCTTCAAAATGCGGGCTCAGCACGCCCAGATCGATCAAGGCAAATTCACGCCCCACCAGGCTCGGCAGCAACGGCGCGAAACCTTCGCTACCAATGCTCGGCAGTGTCTGGCCGACGCACGTCAAAATCGCCGCTTCCATCAATTCCAGCGGCAGCGACGTAGCAACGCGGAAGATCTCCCACTCGTGGGTCAGGTTGTCGCGGCTGTATTCATTACCCGGATCAATGCTGACTTGCTGTTCGCCACTGAGCACCAGCACCGCCGCACGCGCGACGATCAGCGGCCACAGCGCCAGCAGCTCTTCGTGGGTTAGCGGATTGACGGCGTGATAAGCCTGGACCGCCGGCAAGATATAGAACGGATCGCCACCGGCGTGATGCAGCAACGCCGCACAGGTGACCGAAAGATCGGTAATGCGCCAGGTGCGGATCAAGTCGCCGAAGTCGATCACGCCCTGCAACTGCCACTCGCGCTGCGAGTCCCGCTGCCAGACCACGTTGTCGTCGGTGATGTCCATGTGAATCGCCTGCACCGGCAATTTATCCACCAGCGGCTGCAAATGCCGCTCGGCCCGTTCGGCCGCCTCGGCGATCGACCGGCGTTGCGCGTCATCCTTGATGACTGGCAGCAAATGGCCAATCAGCGCGTTGGCGTGGCGGGCGTCCCATTGCAGTGTGCGCTCAAGGCCCGGATGCTCGAATGCGGCCAGCGCCAGGTCCATTTCGCCGCAGAGCCGACCGAAACCGGCCACCACCGAACCGGGCAGATGATCGAGGTGCGTCAGCGACTGGCCTTCGATGTAATCGAGCAGGCGCACATGCAGGGCCTGCCCACCGACTTCCAGCGTGAGCAGGTCTGCACCACTCTTGGAGGGAATCACTCGCGGCACATGCACGCCGGAGTGTTCCCCCAACTGCTTGATCCCGGCATGCTGGGCTTGCAGCTCCAGCGCCGAATAGTCGCCCCGGCAGATTTTCAGGACGAAACGCCCCCGGTCGCTGTCGACCCGAAAGTTGAGGTCCTGCTGGCTGCCCAGAGCGTGTAATTTTCCACTCAGCCCGTAATGCCCCTCCAGCAGCTCTAGTGCTTGCTCCGCAGACACTTGCGGGCTGGGCAAACTGGCGCGGTGAATCAACGTGGCAAGTGGCATACAACGACCCCTGAAATTTTATTAGGCACTTATATCGCCACTGCATCGACCGATAATCAACCCCCGTCGGCGCGGCAAAAGCCAAATACGACCAACAACCCTCTTGCACCGCCCTGCTCCTGCCGACAAGCTATGCTCATTCGCTTTATCGTCTTACAGAAAAAGGCTGGCCAACATGCGTATTCTCATCACCGGCGGTGCCGGTTTCATTGGCTCTGCCCTGATTCGCCACCTGATTCGGCATACTGAGCATGAAGTGCTCAATCTGGACAAACTGACCTACGCCGGCAATCTCGAGTCGCTGACCAGCATTGCCACCGACACCCGCTACGAGTTCGTCCAGGCCGATATCGTCGACCAGGCAGCCGTGAGCGCGGTACTGGCACGTTTTCAGCCTCACGCGATCATGCACCTGGCGGCGGAATCCCACGTCGACCGTTCCATCGACGGTCCGTCGGATTTCATTCAGACCAATA